>NZ_PVNK01000001.1 GCF_002994615.1 Enhygromyxa salina
GCGCGACGGCCCCGCAGATCGACCTCGCGCGGATCGATGAAGCGCTCGCGCGCCTCCCCGCCTCCCCGAGCCTGCCCGAGCTCCAAGACGCCGCCCTGCGCCAGGCGGGCACGGGCCCCAACACGGGCGCCAGGTGGCTCCGTCGATCCCGGGTCGCCGCGGCCCTGCCGACGGTCTCGGTCCAGTACGATCATCGCCTCGACGAGGGCTGGACCCTCGATCGCGAGGTCGGTGAAGCCGACGCCCTGCGCCGCGACGCAGGCTCCCAGGGCGTGGTCAAGGCCAAGGCGACCTGGGAGCTCGACCGCGTGATCTTCTCTCCCGACGAGCTCAAGGCCGCCCGCGCGCTGCTCGACCTCGCCGACTTCCGCGAGCGCGTGCTCGTCGAGGTCACCCAGCTCTACTACGAGCGCCTGCGCCTGCTGCTCGAGCGCGAGCTCGCGCCGCCCACCGATCTCGACGCCGCGATCGCGGCTGCGATCCGCCTGCGCGAGATCGAGGGCGTGCTCCGGGGGCTCACCGGGCTCGAGATCTGAGCCGGCATTTGAGCTGTGAGCGGTCCCGGTGTTAGCGTGACCCCGTGGACGAGCGTCGCGCTCATCAGCGGTTTTCGTGCGATCTACGCGTTCGCGTGGCCTTGCCCGATGGTCGCGAGCTCCACGGTCAGGCCGTCGACATCTCGTTCTCGGGCATCTGCCTCCACACCAACGAGGCCGTCACGCCCCCGACCACGGTCCAGTTCGAGGTTTGGGCCGTGCTGCCCGAACGCGAGACCCGCGAGATCGTGATGCCGGGCCGCGTCGTGTGGTCGACCCCCGTCGAGGGCCAGGTTCAGATCGGCGCGACCTTCGACCGCGACATGGACAACCGCTCGTGGGCCCGCCTCGAGCTGCTCTTGCAGTTCCTCGAGGGCAACCTCGAGGACGCCGCCCGGCTGTAGCCTGTCGGCCGCTGCGGGGGGTCAGCGCGACCCCGCGTCAAGCTCTCGCGCGAGCGCGAGCGCCTGCTCATGGCGAGCCGCCGCCTCGGCGTCCCCGCGTGTCTGCTCGATCAAGCCCAGCGTTCGGCAGCCGGCAGCGACTCCGCGCAGGTCCCTCGCCTCACTCAGCTCGACGGCCTCGTGGGCAAGAGCGACGGCCTCGTCGAATCGAGCGCCGGATAACGCGACCGTCGCCAGCCCGAGGTAGGACCGCGCCATCTCGTCGACGTCGTCGACGACGCGAGTCTCGGCGAGCGCCCCCCGATAGTGTTCTTCGGCGCCGCGATGATCGCTGATCTGCTCGGCGGCGTCCCCCATCTTGCGACGGACGGCGGACAGCTCGGAGGGCCCGAGCGATCCGCGGCCCACGTCGAGCGCCTGTTGGTACAGCTCCAACGCGCGCCGGGGATCTCCAGCGCTGCGAGCCGTGTCGGCCAGGCCCGCGTAGGCCAACGCCGTCGAGTTCGGATCCCCCCCGACATGGCTCGACGCATCCCCAATCCTCCCCCCACCCGCGCCCGACATGGATCGACTCGACTCTTGTCGACCCTGGCCCTGAACAAACAAGGGCTGCCGGGTCCCGAGCGCCCCTCCGGGTGGTCCCCAACAGGTCCGAGGTTTCTTTTGACCCCTGCCCGACGCGCCGCGCGAACACCCGCCGGGTGCTCGGCCCTCCCCCCACCCGTCCCGGACAGGTCACCAAATTCATTTGGACCCCCCGAGCCGCTTTCGGAGCTCGTTTAGACCTCAGCGGACCCTCAGCCCATCGACCTGCGGGCCGCCTCGCTCAAAAGGGCTGGTTGAAGGTCACGTTGATGTTGAAGGGCGGCAGCAGGCGTCCGACGTCCTCGATCCCCTGCACCTCCCCGAGATACTCGGGCAAGGTCTCCCCGAGGCACGCGACCCCGCGCCGACGCCCGAGCGGGACCGCGGCGTCGACCCGGATGAACTGCGGGACGACCCCGAACCACTGCAGCCGAGCCGCGAGCCCGTAGCCAACCTGTCCGTACCAGCTCTGGGCCCCAAACCACCCGGCGTAGCTGTCGCAGCCCGAGACCGAGGCCACGCCCCCGAACAAGGCGCCCGAGAGCGTGCGAACGAAGATCAAGTTGAACAGCGGGAGGCGCAGGTCGTCGAGGATCACGTGGCGGTACTCGAGCGCCGCCCGGGCCACGCCGCGGCCGAACAGCTCGTTGCTCGTGAACCCCGACAGCCTCCCGATCCCGCCGCCGCGGTTGAGGCTGCGAAACTCGAGCTCGGACGCGAGCGGGACCACGACGCTGGCCTCGATGAGGCTCGCGATCACGTGGTGATGGGCGACCCGCCACAGCTGCGCCCAGCCGAGGTCGAGGTCGAGCGCGTAGCGGTGATCGGTCTCGCCGTCGAGGCGCAGGGTCTGAGCGCTCGAGATCCCCGCAGAGATGAGGTGGCCGCGCTCGGGCCAGAGGCCGAACTTGCGCGTGTCGTGGCTCAGGCGCGTGCTCTGGATGATCCGGAGGCCGCCCGCCGCGTCGAGGCCGCCGGTGTTGAGCCACGCGACCGAGGTGCTCATCCGCAGCCGCAGCCGCCGTCGCTGGCGGTTTCGCTTCTCGCCGAAGTAGAAGTTGATCCCCGCGCTCCCGCCGACGTTGGTCTCGGGGTCGGTGAAGACCAGGAAGCTGCCGGTCCGCCGCAGGTCCCGGCGGAGGCTGCTCTCGAACGCGAAGAAGGCCGTGATCGCGTTGATCCGGGCCTGCGCGGTCTTGGCCGTGGCCAGCTCCGAGGCCGCGACGTTGAGCCCGATCCCGGTGTAGATGAAGCGGGCCTTGGCCGGCTTGCGGTTGTTGAACAGCGGATCGTTGTTGTCGCCGCGGTTGAGGCGATCGACGGGGATCCGCGAGGTCTCGACCAGGCGCGAGCGCGGATCGAGGCGCACGGCCCTGAGCTTGCGCTCGGTGTCGAGCACGAACACGTGCTGGGCCTTGCTCGGCTGGTCGAGCAGCGCGGCGCCGGGCTCGGCCTCGCCGTTCCAGACCAGGTAGTGATCCTGGCCCCCGCGCTCGTCGACGTAGATCTGGATCGGCTCGACGAGCGGGCGATCGCTGTCGCGGGTCACGGTGATCTCGTGATGCCAGCGGCCGTCCTCGCGCCGGGTCGAGCGCAGGTCGGTGATCGCGTAGTCGACCTTGGGATACGGCCCCAGCCACTGGTCGAAGAACCACCCGAGCTCGCGCCCCCAGACCTGCTCGGCGACGATCTGCGGATCGCTGTCGGGGCTGTCGGCCATCGTCGCGTAGAACTCGGCCATCTCGCGCTCGGTCAGGAGGTCCGAGAGCTTCTCGTGGATCCGGCGCCCGCTCGGGAGCTCGTGGGCAAAGAACAAGGGGTGGTTGCGGACCGGCCACTGGTCCTCGCTGCCGCGGAAGTAGGCCGACGAGAACGCGGCCTGGCCGGTGTACAAGAAGCTGTCGATCGAGGGGATGAAGGTCAGCGAGGCGAGCAGGTCGACGGCGTACTCGTCGCGCAGCTCCCTCGCGCGCTGCCACAAGGTGGCGAGCGCGACCCCGAACGAGCCCGAGAGCCACAGATCCGTCGAGGGATCGTGGCGGCCCGCGAACTGGCCGTAGCTCAGCAGGTCACAGATCGAGCGCGCGACCTGGATGTCGTGGAACTTGGCCAGGCGCTTGGTCCCGAGCAGCTCGAGGTACTGGTCGCTGACCATCACGGCGCTCGGGTGGAACATCGAGACGTCGCTGCGCAGGGGGCCCTGCACGACGGTCAGCTCGGCGTCCGGCGGCGGCTCGATCCCGATCACGCCGGCCAGATCGATGGCGTCGGTCGCGATCGAGGTCACGTGCCCGGCGACGTCGCGGATCGGGTTGAGGATGTTCTCGTTGGGGTACTGGGCCCCGGGCCGCCGGTTGATGTGCAGGATCCGAAGGTGGACGCCCCGATGCCAGCGCTCGCTGTGTTGCCAGCGCGGGCCCCAGAACACCGAGGGGTAGGCGATCGGCGCGCGCGTGTTGATCGACTCGCGCGTGACGACCAGCTCCTGGCCAGCGAGGGCCCGGTCCTGCTCGGGCGTCGGCGCGGTCCCGGGCGTCCAGTCCGGGACCGCAGCAAAGCGCGCCCGCTCGACGACCCACTCGACCGGCGTCACGACCCGGCCGTCCGCGGGCAGCCAGATCCCCCCGCGCGCGCGCTCGCTCGGCAGCGGCGCCACGGCCCCCGACAGGCTGCATCGCCGCCACACGCAGCCGAGCGGCCAGTAGCGGTGCGGGACCTCGACGCGATAGTCGACCTGGACCTCGGTCGCCCCGGCCGGGAGCTCGATCACGATGTCGCGCCGGCCCCCGGCCCGGGTCGACGCGAGCGCGCGGCCATCGGCCTGCGCGGCCTCGACGGTCATCCGGGCCCGCTCCGAGACGCCGGCGACGTAGGTCGACAGCGCGATCTCGTCGAGCTCGTGGGGCTCGTCGCGCAGGAGCTCGGCGTAGTCGAGCAAGATCAGGCGCTGGCCCGCGACGGCGGGGCGCACGAGCTCGTAGGTCGCCCGGCCGTCGACCTGGGCCCGGCGGCGAGGGATACGCTCGCCCTCGTCCGTGCGATCTCCCCCGCGCCACACGCTCAGCTCGACCCGGACCCGCGCGACCTCGGCCTCGCTCGCGGGCTTCGGCCTCGCGCTCGCGACGGGCTCGGGCTCGGGCTCGGGCTCGGGCTCGGCGGCCGCGACGGTCCGCGGCGCGAAGGCTCCGAGCGAGACCACCAGCGCGAGCCCGAGTCCGACGACACCGACACGGACACCGACACCGACACCGACGCCGATCGATCGCTGACCCGAGCACCGGATCCAGTCGAGCGGATCAGACCAGTGTTCACGTCCCGCCCGCGCTGACGGGCTCGGGCTCGAAGTGCGTCGCTTGGCTGACACGTCGATGCGTCGCCGGAGCTTAACGCGAGCGCTCGTCCGCGTCGCGTCCGCCGTGCGCGCGAGCCCGTGGGTGTCCCGTCAAGCGGTCCATGACCGAGGCCACCGATCCCTTCAGGCAAAGTTCGACTTCCAGCGAATCGGCCGAATTCAGCCTCCAGAAGCAAAACTAGCGGAGCTGGGGGGCCGTCCGCGAGGTGGGTGAAAGCGAGCGAGTTTGGAGGGCGCGGTCGTGACCGCCCTCCGCCTCGGGCCGACGCCGAGCCGGGCTGAGCTCCGCCTGCGCACCTGGCCAGTCGGACACCGCGAGCCGAAGCGTTGGCTCGACCGGACTCGCCCGCCCCACCGAACTCGCCGGACTCGCCGGACCCAACGATCGTCTCGCCGCCGATCAACTCCAGGAGGCGAGGCCGCGTTTGACACCTGCACGTGGACGTACGACGCTATTTACATGCGCCGCCTGTCGATCCATCTGCTCGCGTCGGGCCTTGCTGCGAGCACCTTGCTGCTGCTCCCCGGCCTCGCGTTCGCGGGACCGCCTTCGCTCCCCGAAGGTGGCGAGGAAGCCCCCGGCGAAGTCGCCGACCCCGCGAGCGACGCAGGCGGTGACGCGGCCGCCGACGATGGCCAGCTGCTGACGGCCGACGGTCAACCGATGCCCACCGACACCCAGCCGGCCGGTCCGGGTGAAGAGGTCATCGACGACGGCAGCGGGGCCGACGCGAGCGCCGAGGCCGAGGGTGGAGGCGAGCTCGAGACCGCGTTCGAAGCCGACAGCGACAGCGCGCTCGACTCCTCGTTCACCAGCGACAGCGAGACCGCGGGCGCGGCCGACACGAGCGGCGAGGTCTCGATGGGCAGCATGGGCCTCGAGGGCGACAGCGGCCCGGGCATGGTCGCCGGCCGCCGCGAGCCGGTCATGAACTCGCTGCGCGGCCCCGTTGGCCTCTACTACACCTCGCTGGCCGACGTCGGCGACAAGTACACGGTCCGGTTCCGGCTCCACACCGACTTCTTCGTCAAGAACAACTTCTTTTGCTGCGAGGGCGGAACCGAGGGCGATCGCCACGCGCGGCTGCGCGGCGCGGTCAACCTCGGCTTCACCTTCACCGAGTGGACCGAGGTCTACTTCAACGTCAACAGCTCCTCGAACCGCAACACTCGCGACCAGGGCGCGCGCGAGGATCCGCCCTCGGTGTTCGCCCTCGGCGACATGAACTTCGGCATCAAGGGCGCCTACCGGTTCTTGAACGGCGGCCTCGGCCTCGGCGGCCAGGTCGGGCTCGGCTTGCTCGCGGGCAGCGAGAAGCTCCGGACCTCGCGGGTCAACTTCGACTTCGCCGTGATCCTCGGCGCCGACCTCCGCTACCTGACCAAAAAAGAGGTCCCGGTCCGGATCACCGGCAACATCGGCTGGACCCTCGACAACTCGCCCAAGCTCATCGACGACTGGTCGGCGATCGAAGACCCGCTCTCGCGCGAGGTCCTGCGCTTCTCCTCGGGCGTCAACCACAGCCGCGTCAACACCAAGATCGCCGTCGACTTTCCGATCCGGCTCGGCAAGGACAAGCAGTACGGCATCGATCCGATCATCGAATACAACTGGGACATCGCGACCTACCAAGAAGAGGCCTTCGTCGAGCTGACCGAAGAATTCGGCGGCTCGCCGCTCAAGCGCTCGCAGGCGTGGCTGACCCTCGGCGCCCGGGCCAACGTCTACAGCGGCCTGTTCCTCGACCTCGCCGTCGACGTCGGCACGACCTCGCCGAGCTACGAGTTCGGCCCGCCGGTCCCACCCTACCAGGTCATCCTCGGCCTCGGCTGGAGCATCGATCCCCGCCCCCGCGTCAAGCAGGTCCCGGTTGCGATCGACGACAGCTCGGCCACGCCCGAGCCGGTGCTCGAGGGCCGGATCCTCGGCCGCGTCGCCGACCTCGAGGGCAACGCGATCGCCGGGGCCAAGGTCAGCTTCCCGGGCCTCGCGTCCAACGTGATCCTGACCGACGCGGCCGGGATGTTCACCAGCTTCCGCTTCCCCGAGGGCCCGGTCTCGATCGACGTCGAGCTGCCCGACGGCACGATCGTCACCCAGACCGCCGACGTCCGCGTCGGCGAGGACGCCCAGGTCGACATCATCGCCGACGTCGCCGCGGACGCCGGTGAAGACGTCGTGTTCGACGGCACCTTCCTCGGCAAGGACGGCGTCGGCGTCCCGGTCAAGGTCGCGCTCGACGGCATGGGCATCCAGGAGACCTTCGACTCCGACGGCGAGGGCCGCATCGCGATCGCCCTGCCCCTCGGCGACTACAAGGCCACGGTCACGGCCGAAGGCTACGAGCCCAAGGAGATCAGCTTCTCGGTCGTCGCCGACACGGGCGCGGTCATCAACGAGAGCCTGGTCCCGACCGATGCTGCGGGCGGCGGCGGCGGCGGCGGCGAGGTCATCGAGACCCCGCTGATCTCGGGCAACAAGTACCGGATCCGGGTCAAGAAGGGTCCGCGCTACAGCGGCAACGACCTCAACGTCGAGCGCAGCGCCGAGGCCCTCGACCAGCTCGCCTCGTACCTCAACCAGCACCCCGAGTACGGCCTGATCGAGATCCGCGTCCACACCGACGATCGCGGCAACCCCAAGAAGCGCAGCCAGTCACGGGCCGACGCGATCGCGGCCTACCTCGTCGGCAAGGGCGTCGTCGCCAGCCGGATCAAGGCCTCGGGCTGGGGCGACAAGGACCCGGTCGCGGTCAACATCACGGCCGACGGCCGGCGCAAGAACAACCGGACCGAGTTCAAGGTCAAGGACTACGACGAGTCCAAGAAGCCCGCGAGCGGCGGCAACTGAGCCCCAAGCCGGCCCCGCCGAGCCCCCGAAGAAGCCCGATCACGGCACGCCAAGCCCCCCTGAGGGGCCACGCACACGACCGCGAAGCTCCTGCGGGCGGGCCCGCCCGCGGAGCGAGGGACGAGCGACCGGGCGCGTCCCTGCCTGGCAAAGGCTGCCTGGGGAGGGCCCCGAAGACCCCCGTCTCGCTCAGCCCTTGCCGTAGGCGTCGGAGATCTCGGCGACCTCGGCCATCAGCTTGGCCGGCACGTCCAGGCCGTCCCGCGACATCGCCCGGAGCTTGGTCTCGTAGTCTTGGAGGCCCGACCCCGGCACCCGCGGGATGCGGTCGAGGGCGCTGCGGACCCGGGTGATCACGCTGGCCTGCATCAGCCAGCCCTTGGCGGCGTGGAGCCGAAACACGCGGTCGAGCCACACCCCGCCCGAGGTCTTCTCGGCCAGGGCCACGAGGCAGTTGACGGCCGAGGCCGCGGTCGGATGATCGACGGGGACCTTGGCGCTGGCGAGCTGGTTGGTCAGGGCCAGGGCGTAGCGCTCGGCCTCCTTGAGCTTGCCCATGCTCAGGCTCTTCTCGACCAGCGCGCCGATCAGCGAGGGAAACTTGGAGTCCTCGCCGGGCCCGATCGTCCGGCGCAGCGCGTCGCCCGACTCGTCCTCGTCGCTGTCGCTCTCGACGATCGTGATGACCTCGTGACCGATGCGGACCTTGTCGGCGTGGTGGAGGGTGATCTTGCCGTCGAGCTGCTCACCGTTGACGAAGGTCCCGTTGCGGCTCTTGAGGTCCTCGAGCACGACCAGGTCGTCGCTGACGTGGAAGCGCGCGTGGTAGCGACTGATCAGATCATCGTCGAGGGTCAGCCAGCAGTCGGAGCTTCGCCCGACGTCGACTGTGCCCCCGGGCAGCTTGAGGGTACGTGCCCCGATCTTGAGTCGGTACTGGCCGGACACCGGGCTGACGATAACTCAAAAACGCCGAAGCTGTCCGGCCCGCGGGCTTTGCGGATGAACAGCCTCCCGGACAGTCGCGCTAGCGAACGCCGGTGAAGGTCTCGTCGGCCATGACGCTATCGCCGAGGGTCACACGCACGACCTGGCCGCGGATCGACGACGTGGATCCGGGGCCGCTGCCGTCGACGATGTAGGCGACGTCGGTCTGAGGCCCCGCGACGATGCGGACCGGGTAGGTCAGCGGTTGGCCCTCGAGGAGCAGGAAGTCGGCGAACGCGGCGTAGCCGGTGTCGAGGCCGAAGTCCTGGCGGTAGCCCCGAGGGATCCGCGAACGGCGGAAGCCCGCGAACTCGGCCGGCCAGGCCACGTCCTCGTAGCCCGGGATGTCGGCGGTCAGGCCCTCGAGCGAGGCGAGATCGAGCACGATACTGAAGATCGGGTTTGAGTAGCGCAGGGCGCTGACCGAGACCTGATCCTCGTAGACGAACTGGTGAAATTTGTTGTTGAGTGCGCGGGTCGCAGTGACCCGGCAGGGGTTGGCGTTGCTGGGCTCGACGTTGTCGCTGACGCAGGCCGGGATCGCCTGCCACTCGGGGTCGTCGGGGTCGTCGCTGGGCGGCAGCGGGAGGCGGCTGGTCAGGAGGCGCGAGATCTCGGTGTTGGTGGTCTCGCGGCAGTAGCCATCTTCGTCGGCCTCGACCAGGTCCGTGACGAAGGTGATGCCCGGACCGCTGACCCGAAATTCGTCGTTCAGCGCGACCTGGTAGCGCACGAACTCGCCAAAGCACTCGGGCCCGGGCAGCCGCCGCCGGATGCAGGTCTGATCCATCGGGTCGTCGGGGTCGCAGGCGACGCGGCAGCGCGCGTCGATGCACAACGCGCCCTCGGTCATGCAGTCCGAGTCCTCGCCGCAGCCGCCATCGGGCTGCTCGTCGGTGCACACGAAGTGGCCCTCGACCTCGCCCAGGACCAGGCCGCCGTCCGGGTCGTCGAACTCCACGAGCTGAGACAGCGGCTTGGGCGGCAGGGCCTCGAGCTCGAGCTCGGTCTGGGTCGCCGAGACGATCCGGAACTCGCGGTAGGCCTCGCCGCAGGGATCGCGGATGAAGTTGTCGCAGATCTGGCGGAGCTCGGCGGCGCGCTCGTCGAAGTCTTCGGCGGAGATGCAGATACCGGTGCTGTCGCCGCCCGCGGCCGTCTCGCGCAGGCACGCGCGCCCGTCACCGCAGTCGTCGTCATCGAAGCAGCCGACGATCACGAGCTTGTCGTCGGGCAGCACGCCCTCGTCGCAGAAGTTCGCGCTCGCGTCGTAGAGGCGCGAGCCCTCGAGGCAGGTGCCGTCGTACCAGCCCGGCTTGTCGCAGTCGACGCGGCCGGTCGAGGACAGCGTGTTTGGGATCGAGCCCTCCCACTCGATCGACCACTGGGCCCCGCTGGAGCTGCCCCAACTGCGGTAGTCGTGGACGGCCACGCGCACGACGTCCTCGTCGTAGAGCACGCCGTTGCCGAGGCCGTCGTAGTCGGCGACGACGTTGAGCTGGTCGAAGGCGCGCTCGTCGTTGGCGTAGGTCGCGTCGACGCGGCGCAGGGTCGGCGCGAGCGATCGCGTGGGGCCGGAGTCGGCCGGTATCACCCGGCTCGGCGGATCGTCGAACACGGTCGGGAGCCCGAGCTCGTCGCTGAACCCGGGGTCGGGCCACAGCGAGTGCGGGAACAGGCGCACGTCCATGACGTTGGCCGGGTCGATCCCTACCCCGCCGAGATCTTCGGCGGTGGTCTCTCCGTTCGCGCGCTCCTGGTCGATCATCACGTAGGTCGCGTAGCCGCCGGTCGTCACGCCGATCGCCACGGTCCCGGGCTCGCTGAAGGGGCCCAGCACGGTGGTGTCGCCGACCTCGATGTTCAGATCTTCCTCGACCGTCTTGCGGAACATCCAGTCCGTGACCTCCTCGCCGCGTCCGGGGCGGATGCCCGGACCGCGCGCGAACCCGCGGCGGTCGGTCGGCGGGACGTCGTTCGGAGACTGGCTGACGGGGGTGCAGGCCGAGACGCCCGCGCTGGCGACGACGCTGGGGTCGCTGTGGGTCTCGCACTCGACCCCGATCTCGTTCGCGTCGGCCGGGAGCGCGCGACCGACGACCCGCGTCGAGCCGTCGCCCGCGACGATGTACAAGAAGCGCGAGGCGGTCGAGAATTGCTCGATGCCGACGTCGACCTTGGGGCTGACGCGGATGCCCTTGATGCCGCCAGCGTCGTCGAGCTCGAGCTGATTGGTGTCTGCGGCCCACTCGCCGGAGTCCTCGATCGGGATCTCGAACAGGACATCCGATCCGAGCCCGCCGACGTAGAGCTGCTGACCCTGGATGTCCTCGTCGTCGGCCGAGGGCCGCAGGGCCAGGGCCAGGGCCTGCGGGAAGGGGCCGTCTGAGTCGATCTGGGGCAGCTCGGGCGGGAAGTCCCCGTTGAACTGACCCGGGCACTCGAGCGGGCAGGTCGGCGACGGGCCGCTGTCGACGACGTTGACGACCCCGTCCTCGTCGGTCACGAACTGGCGGCTCTGGATCACGTAGCCGGTCTTGAGATCGACCTCGGCGACCATGTTGCAGGTCGGAAAGCTGACGTAGACGCTCGCGGGCGCGAGCGGGTCGCAGATGCCCGTGAGCGTCTGCCCGGGGGCGAGGCCCGGCGACTGCGTCAAGCTCGAGGGAACCGACAGGACCTGGCCCGGGCGGGCGCCGAGCGGAACCCAGCCGCTCGGGGCGTCGGGTTCCGAGCCGTTGGGCTCGACGTAGGCGTGGGGGATCACCGTCGAGACCAGGCTGCTGGGCTCGTCGGCGACGTCGGGGTTGTCGAGCCCGAACCCGGCGAGCGCGGGGGCGTCGAGCAGGGTCAGATCACAGCTGCCGACGTTGGCCGAGATCACCCGGCAGCCGTCGCTGCTCGCGTCGAGCTCGGTCGGGAGGATGCCGGCCGGGATGAAGTTGTAGCCCGGGCTCTCGATGTCCATGTCGACCAAGCGGTTGGCGCACTTGGTGAACATCGCGATCTCGTTGCGCTCGGAGTTGGCGACGAAGCCGACGAGGTGGGGGTTGTCGGACGAGCAGCTGCTGGCCTCGCTCTGGCACACGCTCAGCGGCAGCGCCACGGTCGTGCACTCGCCCGGGTCGTCGACCCCGTCGTCGTCGAGGTCCTCGCACTCGACGGCCGCGCACACGAGCGCCATGTCGGTCGGGCGGTCGAGCACGCGGTTGGGGATGTCGACCTCCTCCTGGGCCTGACAGCCGAGCGCCGCCAACGCGAGCGCGAACCAGCCGAGTGTGGGACGGCGCATCATTGGACGTAGGGCTCCTGGAGTCCGAGGCGGGCGATCTGGGTGAAGCGCGCGGGGCTGTCGGGATCCATCTCGATCACGCTGATCGTCGCGTCGAGGGTGTTGGCGATGTAGACGACCTCGCGCGCGAGGTCCACGGTCATCGTGTCGGGCCCGATGCCCGCGCGCGACAGCCCGACGACCGTCAAGCTGGCCAGATCGACGACGAAGAGCTCGCCGCTGCGGTAGCAGGTCACGAGCCCGTACTCGTTGTCGCCGTCGTCGTAGACGGCGAGGGTCGTCGGCTGCGAGCAGACCTCGACCTGGCCGGCGGGCAGATCGATCGTCTCGCCGTCCGGGCCGATCGAGGTGTCGATGCGCAGGAGGCCGCCCGGGTTGCTCTGGAGCACGTAGAGCTCGTTGCCCGTGCGCGAGAACGCGACGTCGGCGAGGATCGGACGGCTGGTGCTGAGCGGGACATTGGCGGTCGACAGCGCGCCAACGGCGAAGTCCTTGACCGGCTCGGCCTGGGGGACGCAGGAGATGTCCGCGTCGTCGTCGGGCACACACGCGGCCTCGCTGGCGTCGGCGTCGGGCACCTGCGGGTGGGTGATCGCGGTCATGACGTTGACGTAGGGGGTCCAGCGCAGCGCGCTGTAGACCAGCGGCCGCGAGCAGCCGTTGGTCCGGCTCGGCGCGTTGCCGCTGTCGACGTCGCAGGGCCGCTGGGCCAGGCCGAAGCCGCCCTGGTAGGCCAGCGAGGCCCCGTCGATCACCAGCAGGTTGGCCTGGTGGACGATCGCCGGCCTCTGGATCTCGTCGCTGTCGATGCCCTCGAGAGCCAGGAGCGTGAAGTCGGGGTCGCCCTGGTGGGACACGTAGGCCAGGGGCAGATCGGGCTGGGGGCTGACCAGGACCCGAAACGGCTCGCGCGCGAGCCGGGTGAGCTCGGGGTCGTTGTCGAGGAAGCGCAGCCGATGATCGTCGTCGCAGTAGCGGCTGCCGTCGTGGCCGGGGTCGCTGCCGCAGTCGAGGCGCAGGTCGTCGCCGGTGCCCGAGATCTCGACGTAGGTCACGCTCGGATCGCCGCGCACGGGGATCAGCAGCATCGCCTCGTTGTCGCTCGGATCCACGTCCCAGGCGGCGGCCGGGCCCGGGAAGGTGCCGAAGTGGACCGTGGACTCCGAGCACACGAAGGGCTCCTCGAGGCACTCGACCATCTGCGGCGTGTTGGCCACCCGCCGACACCACTGGCCCTGCTTGGCCTTGGCTTGGGCGCCGCTCGAGCCGCAGACCCCGGAGTCCTCGGCCCAGTTGTACGCGTCGGAGTCGGGGCTCAGCGCAGCTCCTGCGCTGAGGATCGCGCTGGGGTCACCGAACGCCGCCTCCCAGAAGCGGTCGAGATCGAGGGCGAGCATCGAGCCGGCGTTGAAGCGGCGATCGCTGTTGGCGTTGATCGCAAACAGCCAGCGCGCGGGCTCCCGGCACTGATCACCGCCGCCGCACAGCTGGTCGCCCTCGCAGTCGTCGTCGGTGATGCAGGGTCCGCTCGGCTCCGTCGACACCCGGGGGTCGAGCATCAGGCCCGACGGGAACGCGAGCTCGTTCGCGGGCGGATCGAAGCCGGGGTTGCCGTCGCCGCAGCTGGTTGCGAGCGCGGCGATGGAGACCGTCGCCACGACCAGCGAGGTCGCCGCCGTCGCTCGCAGGCCGAGTAGTGAGCGCCGCATGAGCTCGGAAGCTATCAAGAACCCCGGCGAAAACCACCCTGTAAGCTCGCAATCAACCTGTCTTTGTCGCCTCACTCGGGCGCGGGCGGCTTGGGCCGCGCCGCGATCTGGGCGAAGAAGGCCAGCGAGCGCAGCTCCCCGCGCAGGTGCGGGGCGATCAGCTCGCGACAGAGATCCCGCAGGTCCCGCCGCGTCTCCCGGTCTGCCTCGGCGTAAGCGCGCGCGCGGTCCTCGGGGTCGGGCTCGAGCAGGGCCGACGCGAGCCCGAGGACCGCGGCCGGGATCCGTCGGGCCATGCGCGCGTGAGCCAGGCACAGGATCCCCCCGCGCGCGGCGGAGAAGGCCACGCCCTCCTCGGTCGCGTGGCCCGGCGAGCCGCACACGCTGCACTCCGCGAGCGCGGGCAGCAGCCCGAGAGACTCGAGCAGCCCGAGCTCGTAGCGGCGCAGCAGCCCGGGCTTGGCCTCGGCCGGGGTCGGCGCGAGCGCGGCCTCGATCGCCTCGCACAGCCACGCGAACGCGGTCGGATCGGACGCGCTGCCGCCGACGAGCTGATCGCTGAGCTCGCACAGGTAGGCGACGTAGGCGAAGACGTCGAGGTCGCGGCCGAGCCGGCCGTGGTCGGAGCTCGGCGCGAAGCTCGACAGCACCGCGAGCGACCCGCGCCCGCGGCCGACGTCGACCTGCCCGCGGGCCCCGACCGGGAGGCCGCCCGGGAAGCGCCGACGACTGCGCCGAGCGCCACGCGCGATGCAGTCGATCTTCCCGTGGCCCGGCGTCAGCAACACGACGATCAGATCGGACTCGCGGATCGGCTGCGTCCGCAAGATGACGGCCGGCGTGACGATCGCGCTCATGGGTCCAGCATGACTCAGGCCTCGACGCCCAGGAGCACCGTCGCCAGCCAGAAGTAGAACATCAGCCCGAGGATATCGACGGCCGTGGTCACGAAGGGCCCGGTCGAGACCGCCGGATCGATCTTGAGCCGGTTCATGAGCAGCGGGATCGAGGTCCCGACCGCGGCCGCGATCGTCATCGAGCCCATCATGCCCAGAGTCAGGACCGCGCCGAGCGCCAGCGGATCGGGGACCCGGGCGCCGATGAAGGGCGCGACCAGGGCGATCAGCAGGCCGTAGAGGGCCCCGAGCGCCATGCCCAGGCCGGTCTCACGAAACACCAGGCGCCCGAGCGAGGCGCTCTCGACGTAGCCGACCGCGAGACCCCGGACGACGATCGTCGAGCTCTGGGTCCCGACGTTGCCGCCCATGCCCGCGATCACGGGCATGAACAGCGCGAGCACCGGCACGGTCTCGAGCGCGCCCTCGAAGCCCGAGAGCGCGGCCGCGACCAGGACCCCGCCGATCGCCGCGGCCAGCAGCCAGGGCATCCGCGCGCGCAAGCTGGTCCAAAACGAGCGGGTCTCGAACAGCTCCTCACCGGCGCCGGCCATCTTGAGGATGTCCTCGGTCGCCTCTTCGCGGATGACGTCGACGATGTCGTCGATCGTCACGACCCCGACGAGCCGCCGCTGGTCGTCGACGACCGGGACCGCGACGAGGTCGTAGCGCATCGCGACGTCGGCGAC
Organism: Enhygromyxa salina; assembly: GCF_002994615.1. Lineage (GTDB taxonomy): Bacteria > Myxococcota_A > Polyangia > Nannocystales > Nannocystaceae > Plesiocystis > Plesiocystis salina_A. The sequence continues at coordinate 15,302 of NZ_PVNK01000001.1, forward strand.
CTCCTCCTGGTCGGCCTCGCGGTCGACGTAGACCAGCTCGGGCTCCATGATCTCGCGGATCGGGTCGTCGCGGCGGCTGGTCAGCAACATCCGCAGGGACACGACCCCGACGAGGCGCTCGTCGTCGTCGACCACGTAGACGTAGAAGGCCTGATCCGGCGGGTCCTCCTCCTCCTGGACCACCCGCGTGGCCTCGGCGACGGTCACGGTGTCGTAGACCCGGATGAAGTCCAGCGACATGATGCCGCCGGCCGTGTTCTCGTCGTAGCCGAGGAGCTGCTCGACCTCGTCGGCGTCCTCGGGATCGAGGCGCGTGAGGATCTGGCGGAGGCGGGTCTCTTCGACGCGGCCGAGGATGTCGGCGACGTCGTCGGCCTCGAGATCGTCGAGCAGGACCGCGACCTCTTCGGGCGCGAGCCGACGGACGAGCTCGGCGGCCGTCTCCTCGCGCAGCTCGGCGAACACCGCCGCGCGGCGCTCGACCGAGAGCATCTTGAGGATCCGGTCCTGAGCGTCGGGCGGGGTGTTGTCGAGCTGCGCCGCGATCTGGACTTCGTCGAGGCGCTGGAGGATCCGCGCGACCCGACGGGTGTCGTTGCGCCGCAGCGGACGCATCAGATCGATCAGCTTGCCCCGAGCCATGGCGGACCTCGGCGGCATGGTAAGGATCATTGCCCCCCGCAGCCAGCCTGCCGGGAGAGTATCTGGGCCCCTGGGCCCTGGGATCGGCCGGGACGAGCAGGCTGCTAGGACTTGATCATGAGGGTCTCGGCCTGACCGCTCGCGAGCGTGAACGCGATGAACACGATCAGCGCGACGATCAGGGCCACGACCAGCCACATCAAGATCCGCGCGCTCGGCAGCCGACCGAGCCACGCGCCCAGGTTGTCGGCCAGCCACGAGCCCAGGTCTCCGGCCAGCCGCTGGGGCGCGGCGGCCCGGGCAGGCGAGCGCGGGCGCCCCGTGCTCAATTTGTTCGCGTGCTTGGTGCCGACCGGGCTCACGGCGCTGGTCTCGCGTCGGCGCGCGCGCAGCTGGGCCCGCTCGCGCTTGTAGAGCAAGCCGAGGACGGTGTCGGGATCGAGCTCGAGCGATCGCGCGCAGCAACGCAAGAAGCCCTTGGCGAACACCATGGCCGGGAGCTCTTCGAAGCGGTCGGCTTCGAGCAGCTCGAGCTGGCGGCGCGGGATCTTGGTCGCCACGGCCAGCTGCTCGAGGCTCACGCCCCGTCGCTTGCGCTGGGCCTGGAGGTAGGGGCCCGGGCTGTCGTAGCCGTCCGCGCCCTCGCGGGGATCGGGGGCAGACTTGGCCGGGGCCGAACCTGACTCGGGGCTCACCGCCATGTCGGCAGCGACGACCCGAAGGCGACCAGTGTCGACTCGCATCGGGCGCAAGTGTGCAGCCAGCTCCCGCGACCGGGCAAGGCCAAGCGCGACGTCAGCGCCGTGAGCCCACCAAGGGGCGTCAGAGCCGGCGAGCGCGGTCGTTCGTCACTCGGCGTCGGTCACGGCGGGAGGCCGCGCGTCGGCCGCCAGCGTCATGAACTGCCGACACGCGTTGGCGAGGCAGCTTCGCGGCGCCAGCTCGAGGCAGCTCTGAAACGCCTCGCTCGCCCCGGCCCCCTGGCCCAGGCGCATGCGAGCGATCCCCGCGACGCGGTGGGCGTCCTGGATCGGACAGCGCTCGTCGGAGATCACTCGCTCCGCCTCCTCGAGCGCCTGCTCGGTCATCTCGTAGTCGAGGTAGACCTGCGCGAGGCGGTAGCGGCCCACGCAGTAGTCCGGGTTCATGAGCACGGACTGGCGCAGCTCGGTCATCGCCTGAACCAGGTCGCCCTGCTCGTAGTAGGCCCAGCCGAGGTTGGCGAGGGCCGAGAACTTCTCCATGTAGAACTGGGCGCCGAGGGCCAGCTCGAGCTCCGTCTGGGCGCGCTCGTGATCGTGGAAGTAGAGCGAGATCACGGCCATCGAGTTGTAGGCCCGGCCGATGCTCGGGTCGTTCTCGTCGTAGGAGGCCGCGGCCTGGCTGAACGAGTCGTGGGCGGCGCGGTGGAGCTCGTCGGCGCGGAGGCGCTGCTCGTCGGCGGCCTCGTCGGTCAGGCACATCTCCGACTCGATGAACTCGATGATCGTGCGGCCCTCGTGGAGCAGGATCAGGCCCATCAGGTAGTGGGCGTTGCCGTGGGCCGGGACCGACTCGAGCGCGAACTCCAGCTGCTTCTTGGCGTCGTCGAAGGATCCCGTCTGAGCCGAGCCCAGGGCGATCTCGTAGTGGTTGTCGGCCGACTCGAGCAGCTCCTGGGGGCTGCGCTTGTCGTCGGCGTGGGCGCAGGCCGTGAGCCCCCCCAGCGCGACCGACACCGCGAGGGCGCCCAGGCCACGGCGGGCCCGTGAGGTAGACGTCAGCGACGATCGCAGTCCCATCGCCGGCCACGCTAGCAGCGGCGCGGCGGCGACCAAAGAAAGCAACAATTGCGGGTGGACCTGGCCTCGCCCCCTCCCTACCCTGCCGCCCGCATGCGCGTTCACGTGCTCCACCACGCTCGCTGCTTCGACGGTGCCGCCTCCGCGGCGCTGTTCTCGGCGTTCATGCGCGGGCGCCACGGCCAGGCGATCGAGCTGGTCCAGATCCCCAAGCATCACCAGCGGGGCGACCCCTTCGTCGACGCCGACTTCGAGGGCGCCGACGAGGCCGCCGTGGTCGACTTCCGCTACACCCAGCGCCCGGGGCTGACCTGGTATTTCGATCACCACCGCTCGGCTTTTCAGCTCCCCGGGGATCGCGCCCACTTCGAGGCCGATCGCAGCGGGCAGCGCTTCCACGACCCCGCCGTGCCGAGCTGCACGGGCTACCTGGCCGAGATCGCCCACGGCCGCTTCGGCTTCGACGCCTCGGCCCACGCCGAGCTGATCCGGTGGGCCGAGATCATCGACTCGGCCGCCTTCGCCAGCCCCGAGGCCGCGGTCCTCTATGAAGATCCAGCCATGCGCCTGGCCGCGTGGATCCAGACGGCCACCGACCCCGAGGCGATCACCGCGTTCATCGAGGCGCTCCTGGTCACGCCCCTGGCGACGCTCGCCGAGGCCGCGTGGATCCGCGAGATCGTCGAGCCCCGGCTCGAGTGCCACCGCGAGGACATCGAGCTCATGCGCCGGCTCGGGCGGACCGAGGGCGGGATCTTCGTCTACGACCTCATCGACGAGGGGCCGCGGGTCCTGAGCCACTTCATCCCCTACTACCTGGCCCCGGACACGACCTACACCGTCGGGATCTACGCCCACCCCGACGGGGATCTGCGCCTCTCGGCTGGCTTCAACCCCTGGTTCGATCCGGGGCGCCGAACCCACGACCTCGCCCAGCTGTGCGAGCGACACGGCGGCGGCGGCCACCCCTTCGTCGCGGGCGCCTCGTTCACCGCCGACGAGGGCGTCGCGCGGGTTCGGGCCGTGCAGGCCGAGATCGTCGCGAGCTTGCGCGCGGAGGTCGGCGCTTGACCGGGCCGAGCGACCACCTCGTCCAGCTTCGGGCCCGCGTCGACCAGCACTTCGACGAGGCGATCGCGCGTACGCCCGCGAGCTTCGCGTGCCGGCCCGGCTGCGCGAGCTGCTGCGATCCGCGCTTTTCGGTCTTCGAGGTCGAGGCCGCCCCGATCCGCGAGGCGCTCGCCGCCCTGGCCGAGCGCGACCCGGCCCTGCGCCAGCGGATCCGCGAGCAAGGCCAAGCCGAGCCGGAGGGATCGTCGGCGTGTGCCCTGCTGGTCGACGGCCGGTGCAGCGTCTACGCCCAGCGGCCGCTGATCTGCCGCTCGCACGGGCTCCCGATCGCGGTCCCCGACCCCGCGCGCCCCGACGGCCCGCTGACCGTGGACCACTGCCCGCTCAACTTCGTCGACGATCCGCCACCTCGTGCCAGCGTGCTGATCCTCGACGCCATCAACCGCCCGCTCGCGGTCCTGGCCGAGATCACCGCGCCCGGCCAGGCCCGGGTCGAGCTCGCCGCGCTCGCGCGAGACGAGTGAAAAAACCGGGCCCTGATTTTTTCTGATTTGAGGGCTTGACCTCGCCGGTCCTTGGGCCTACAACCCGCTTCCCGTGGCACCGGCCACGTCCACTGCGGGGTGGAGCAGCCAGGTAGCTCGCCGGGCTCATAACCCGGAGGTCATAGGTTCAAATCCTGTCCCCGCTATGCCTCAAACGGCTCGCAGATACTCTCTGCGGGCCGTTTGTTGTTTTGGCCGATCTGGCCGTCCGCCCCTGCCCCAACCGTCATCCTCCTCGGCGGATCCATCCTGTCTACGTTGCGCTGCGCGACGCGTTCGCCAGCGAAGCGATCGCCAACTGCGAGCTCGCGGGATCCGCTCTATTGCCGAACGAGTTCGATCCAGTCGGCGATCGCACGCAAATCACGCGACCATCGTTCGAAATCTGGGCCCGCACACGAGCGGTAGATCGGCCTGAGATTTTAGAGAACTGGTTGGCCCGCCAAGACGTGGACTGGAGCCTGCTTGCGCACGATGCCGAGTCGGTCGTCAACCCAGAGTTGGACTACGATCCCGAGCAGTGCTCGGAGTTCAAGCATGTACTCGCCGATCTCCCCGAGCTCGCGCCGCGCCCTCGCCGCCCGCCTCGCCGCCCGCCTCGCTCACCCCGACGAGGGTAGCCCAACCCGCCGCCACCCCTGGCGCGGCTCTGCTGTTTGACTCCGATCTGGCCCAAACGGCGCCAGACACTGCGCCAGTCTCAAACGTCCTGAATTCGAAGGTCTGCGGGGGCTCACAACTCGTCGCGAGAGTCACCGCGCTCACGCCCGCCCGCCATGGGGCCCGTCACGAGCGCGGCGAGCTCGTCGCGCGAGCCGACGCCGAGCTTGCGATAGACAGCGTGAAGCTGGTTGGCCACGGTCTTGACCGAGGTTCTACGGAGCTCGGCGATCTCGGCGTTGCTGCGCCCTGCGAGCAGCGCGTGGACGACCGCGCGCTCGGACTCGCTGAGCACTCTCGGGAGCGAGGTTATCCCGGCCGACACGACGAGCGTGTCGCCGACCCGGGATACACGCAGGCGCGATTTCGCGCCACGTCGCCCCCGACGATCCTCTTCATTTGCGTCGGCCATCTGGCTCCTTGATAACACGATCGTGCCGGTCATGACCCGCCCCGCCACGTCCAAGGTCGATCTCGTCGAGCTCGCATACGCGCTCGACCGGCAGCCCCAACAGTGGCTGCACGATCTCGGCGCGACGCTGCGCGGCACCATCCCGGGGATCGTGAATTGCTACGCCTTCGAGGTCTCGCGCGTCGCCGGTCGGGTCACGCTTGGCGAGCACTGGGTCGAGGAGCCCCTGGTCGGCGAGCAGCTGCGCAAGACCTTCGCGGAGGCGTCGGACGAGCTCCTCGATCTGTTCAACGGCGCGCCGCTCCTGGCAAAGATGACGAGCGCGGTCCTGGCCGAGGCCGGGATCTCGATCTCGACCACGCCGCTGCCGGCCGCCTACGCGGCCATGGGTGTCGTCGACCAGTTCGCGGTCTCCGCGACCGACCCGTCTGGCCGCGGCGCCGTGCTCGGGATGTCCCTCGACAATCACGACGGCCCGAGCCCGGAGGATCGCGTGATGCTGGCGCAGATCGGAGCCCACGTCGCCGCCGGGGCACGCCTGCGTCGGCGGCTCGGCGGTCGTCCCGCGATCGACGAGGCCGACGCGGTCCTGCGGCCAAGCGGCGAGCTCGAGCACCTCGACGACGCGACCGCCCCCAGCGAGCTCCTGCGCGAAGCGGTCGCGCGGGTCGAGCGAGCCCGGAGCCGCCGGGCCGACGAGCGCGAGGCCCTCGAGCTCTGGCAGGGGCTCGTCGCCGGGCAGTGGTCGCTGGTCGATCACTTCGAAGGCAGCGGGCGGCGCTACTACGTCGCGGTCTGCAACTCGACGCAGGCCGCCGCGAGCAGAGCTCTGACCCGGCGCGAGGCCGAGGTCGTCGCCTACCTCGCGAGCGGCACGAGCACCAAGGCCACCGCCTATGCCCTCGGGCTCGACATGGTGACGGTGCGCGGCTACCTGCGCTCGGCGATGGCGAAGCTCGGGGTCCGGACCCGGGCAGAGTTGATCGGGCTGCGGGCGATGCTGCTCCCGCCCGAGCTCGACCGTGGCGAGGCCGATGGCGAGCAGCCATAGTGCGCCCATGGTTGTCCGCGTCCGCTTCGGCCGTGACTTCGGCGAGCTCTCGGTCCCGCTCGGCACGAGCTTGCTCGCTGCGGCCGCCCGCGCCCAGGCCCCGCTCGGCAACGCGTGTCGCGCCCGGGGCGTGTGCCGAGCCTGCGCGGTCCAGGTGGTCGAGGGGGCGGAGCTGCTCAACGCCCCGGGCGAGCTCGAGCGCGACATGGAGCTCGAGCCTGGCTGGCGCATGGCCTGCCAGACCCGCGTCCGCGCCCCCGGACGCCTGCACTTGTGGACGCCCCACTGGGGGGGATCACCGACCGCCGAGGACTGATCACAAACGTGCACGATCGTGCGCGCTTGACCTCGCATGCGCGCTGTCAAAACCTGCCACGATGGAGATCAGCGAGACCGAAGGCCCCACCTCGCTCGTCGACGTGCTCCGTGCCCGCGCCCGCGCCCACGGTGAGCGCCCGCTCTACCAGCAGATCGTCGATCAGGCCGTCGTCGCAACGCTGAGCTACGCCGAGGCCGACCGCCGCGCCCGCGCGATCGCGGCGCGCCTGCGCGAGCACGCCGAGCCCGGCGACCGCGCCCTGCTCTTGTACCCCTTTGGGCTCGAGTACCCGGCCATGTTCCTCGCTTGCCTCTACGCCGGGCTGGTCGCGGTCCCGGCCTTTCCGCCCGACAAGCAGCGCGCGGTCAAGACCATGCCGCGGGTCTCGGCGATCATTCGTGACGCCGACGCGCGCCTGATCCTGACCACGGCCGAGCTCGCGCCGACCGTCGAATTTGCCCGGGCCGAGGCCCGCGATCCCGAGGCCCTGAAGATCCTCGCAACCGACGAGCTCGAGACCACCGAGGCGGACGCCCAGCGCTGGGCTCGACCGAGCGGGCTCGAAGATCTGATCGCCTTCTTGCAGTACACCTCGGGCTCGACGGGCACCCCGAGGGGCGTGATGATCGGCCACGACAACCTCCTGGCCCACCAGCGCCTCGCGCACGAGAAATTTGCCCAGCCCGAGGGCGCGCGGACCGTCAGCTGGCTGCCCTTCTACCACGACATGGGCCTGATCGGCTCGCTGCTGTACCCCCTCTACCACGGCGGCACGACCCTGCTGATGTCGCCGATCGCGTTCCTGCGCCGCCCGCTGTCGTGGCTCGAGACCATCTCGACCTTCGGCGCCCGGGTCAGCACCGGGCCCAACTTCGCCTACGACCTGTGCGTCGAGCGAGCGCGCGACGAGGACCTCGCCAAGCTCGATCTGTCGAGCTGGCGGCTCACGGTCTCGGGCGCCGAGCCCCTGCGCGCCGCGACCCTCGAGCGCTTCAACGCCCGCTTCGCCGCCTGCGGCTTTGCGCCCGAGACCTTCATGCCCTGCTTCGGCATGGCCGAGGCCACGCTGATGGTCAGCGGCTGGCCGCTCGAGCTCGCGCCCAAGACCGTGTGGTTCGACAAGCGCGCGCTGTGGGCCGGCCGGGCCGAGCCCGTCGACGCTCAGGCCCTAGCCCCGAGCGAGCTCGAGCTGTGCGCGAGGCCCTTCGTCTCCTGCGGCACGCCGATGCGCGAGCACCAGATCGCGATCGTCGATCCGGACACCCGCCAGCGCCAGCAAGAGGGCCGCGAGGGCGAGATCTGGCTGCGCGGGCCCTCGGTCGGCCGCGGCTACTGGGGCGACGCTGACACGACCCGCGAGCGCTTCGCCGCGACGATCGTCGGCGAAGATCCCGCGATCCAGTGGTTCCGGACCGCCGACACCGGCTTCGTGGTCGACGGCGAGCTGTTCGGCAGCGGGCGCCTCGCGGATCTCATCGTCGTCGACGGCCGCAGCCACCAGCCCCACGACATCGAGCGCAGCGTGGCCGAGGGTCCGGACGCGCTCGTGCGCGAGTGCGTGGCCTTCGTGACCGAGGCCGAGGCCGACGGCGACCGGCAGGTGTGCCTGGCCGCGACCGGGCGCCGGACCATGGCCGAAGCCAAGCGCGTCGCCCTGTGCGAGCAGATCTTCGCCCGGGTCCGCGACGAGCACGACATCGAGCTCGACCGGGTGATCCTGATCCCCCAGCGCAGCGTGGCCAAGACCACGAGCGGCAAGCTGCGGCGCTTTCGCTACCGCGACGCGCTGCGCGACGGCGAGCTCGACATCCTGTCCGAGCTGTCCCCTTCCTGACCCGAGTCGGTCGCGCGCTCGACCGCTCAGCTCGGGGGCGCCGCGGACCCGGGCTTGCGGACCAGGGGATCGAGCTGACGGTGGAGCACGGCCGGCGGCATGATCGAGTGCTCGCGGAACGCCCCGAGCACGCGCAGGTTGACGTCGGTCTCGAACGCTTTTTCGTACTTGGTGTCGAGCACGTAGCTCTTGAGCCGGAGGCGCACGGCCACGTAGCTGTCGGCGATGACCTGGCTGACGAGGACCACGACCGGCTTGGGCAGGTAGACGTAGCGGCTCGTGACCGCGGCCTCGTTGACGATGCTGCGCGCCCGCCCGACGTCCTGATCCACGCCGATGTGGAAGTCCATGACCACCTGCATGTCGAGGGCGCCGTAGTTGCCGTTGGAGGTGATGTCGTTGATGAACTTGTTGTTGGGGATCGTGACGGTGTTGTCGTCGAGGGTCTGGACCCGGACCGAGCGCAGGCCGATCGCGGTGACGTCGCCGTACTGCCCGCCGAAGCTGATGCGGTCGCCGACCTGAAACGGACGGTCGACCATGATCATGATCCCGGCGATGAACGAGGCCACGACGTCCTTGACCGCGAAGCCGACCGAGACCGCGACCGTGCCGCCGATGATCGCGAGCACGCCGGCGTCGAGGCGGAAGCTCAGGAGCACGACGGCCGCGCCCGTCCCCACGTAGACGATAAACTGGAAGATCGTCGCGATCTTCTGGAGCAGCAGCCGGCGGTTGGCGAACTGCCGGCTGAGCCGCTCGACCAGGTCGCGGACGAAGCGGATCGCCATCCACGCGCCCAGGATCACGACGATCGAGGTCAAGACCCCGCTCCACCGGATCATCGACGCGAACTGGCCCATGACGGCGGCGTCGGGGGTCCCGAGGGCCTCCTCGGGGTTGGCGAAGGCCAGGCCCGGGCGCAACACACCGACCACCAGCGCGGCGAGCCCAGCCAGGCCCGTCTTGCGAGCCCTACAAAAAGTGGCGGTCGTGCTGCGCATCTCGAGAGTCTCCATCAGCATCCTCGCTAAATCCCCAGCAAGTGCTGGCGCCGGAGCATGTCGGTGATCGCTCGGTACCAGTGCCAGGTCACGCGGTAGCGGTCGGCCTGAACCCCGACCCGGTCGACCCAGCCCCGCGCGAGCGCGAAGCGCAGGGCGTCGGCGACGTCCGCGGGCGGCAGCTGGGTGCACGCGACCAGATCCGAGGGCGACGCGACCCCGAGCTGCACGACCCCGCGCAACACGAAGTGCAGGGTCGGGCCGACCTCGTCGAGGTCCGCCGCCGCGGGCTCTTGAAACAGCCGGACCATGGTCTTCTCCGCGCCTTCGGCCGAGGGCACGACAAACAGTGACTTGCGCCAAAAGTGGAGGGCGACGGCCGGGTTGCCCTTCGCGTGGTCCCACAAGATCCGATAAAAGCCCATCTCCGCCCGCTGCTGCTCGCTGACCTGGAGCCCGACCTCGAGGCTGTCGCCGACCGTCGCAACGTCGAACTGCCGCGGGATCACGATCTCATCGAAGTTGGGGGTGATCTGGGCGGCGGCGCTGCGCTCGCGGATCAGCTCACCGATCTGTTGCTCGTTCCAACGCGGCAGCGTCACGACCTGATCGAAGAACACCCGGTCACCGCGGGCCCGCGACACGTACTGCCACGCCGCGGTGCCAATGCTCGCTATCCACGAGGCGTCGCCGCTGACCTCGCGGGCGAAGTCGGCGAAGCGATCGAGGCCCTCGAGCCCGCCGATCGCGGGTCGCACGAGGCGGTGGGCGTCGTCGATCAGGAACACCAGCGGGGTCTGCTTCGACAGCGCGGTGACGATGTCGTCGGGCGGCGTGCTCCGCGGCAGCCCGACCGACTCCGCGATCGCGCGCTGGAGCTGGCGGAAGCCGCCGGGCGGGCACTGGATCTGGCGTACGGTCAGCCGACCAAACTCTTCGTGACGCTCGCCCGACGCGGCGCTCGCCTTCTCGGCCTCGTGACCGTCGTGCTCGTAGTTCTCGGCCTCGGCCTCGAGCGCGCGCGCGAGCCGACACAAGAAGGTGGTCTTGCCCGATCCGCGCTCGCCGATGACCGCGCTGAGCGTGCCGCGGTGGCGGACCTTGAGGGTGATGATCTCGTCGAGCTTGTCGGCTGCGATCGCCGCCATCGCGGGGCTGAGTGACTCGACGTCGGGGATCATCCCCGGGTCGAACTTGGCGTAGTCGTCGGCGTGCAGCGGGACCACGGGCTGCTCGTCCTCGCGCCGCGCGTTGGCCTGGCGCGCGACCTCGCGCCGAAACATCCACGCGAGCAGCCGCCGCGTGGTCTCGAGCGCCGTGGCCCGCCGCAGCAGCCAGCGGGCGAGGCCACGGACGAACAGGTAGCCGCCGGCGATCGCCGCCGCCGGGAAGCTCGCCCAGCCCTCGGTGTTGGCCCGGATCCAGCGGACCAGGGCGTTGTCGGGGATCTCCGGGTCGTCCTGGATCCGGCGAAACGCGTGCTCGCGCCACCACCGGATCAGGACGAGCAAGATCGGGATCGCGGCGAGCCACACGAGGCTGCGCACCCACTTGTGGATCCCGCCTTGGCCGACGGTCTCCTCGGTCAGCGACAAGACGAGCCCGGTGAGCACGACGGCCAGCCCGACCAGCCGCAGCGAGCGAATCCGCAGCTGCGCGGTCGCGGTCGTGCCCCGGCCGTGGACCAGGCTCTCGTGGGCCGCGACCGCGTCGACGAGCAGGATCACCGTCGAGCCGACCAGCAGCCACAGGATCACGAGCCAGACGATCTCGAGCTCGAGGACGTCCGCGTCGGCCAGGACCACGCGGAACACCACGCCGAGCATCAAGAGCAGCTCGACGGGCCGACGGATGCGCTCGACGTACCAGACGCTCAGCGCGATCAGAGAATTGATCCGGCGATCGCCACGCTCGCGGCTGAGGAAGCCGTCTCGAATGCGCGCGAGGGTCGCCTCGGCCCGCTTGCGCCAGTAGCGAAACAGCAGGAGCAAGAACGCGAGCTTGAGGGTCGCGAAGACGAGCGGCAGCGGCGAGCTCTCGAGTCGCTCGATCAGGCCCCGACCGATGCGCGGCAGCGCCAACACGCGGTAGCGCAGCTCGAGCCCGATCTGATCGATCTCGCGCTTGACCTGCTCGACCCCGTCGGAGCCGAACCCGGTCATGCGCTTGCGCAGCTCGTCGCTCGACAGGTCGAGGAGCGTGAGCCGGGCGCGGTTGAGCATCACGATGTCGTCGCGGCCGCTGTCGGCCGCCGCCCACACGACCTCGCGCTCGAGCTCGCGCAGGGTCGCCTCCGACTGCTCGAGCTCGGTCCGCAGCGCGCTGAGATCGCTGCGATCGACGTCCTGCGGGAGCCCGGCGAGGGGCTCTCCGACCGGCTCGACCCCGGTCTCGTTGGCCGCGATCGTCGTGAGCGTCTCGCGCAGACCGTCGCGCGCATGGGCGAGGGCCGCGCGGAGATCCGTGTACATCCCGTCGGCCTCGCCCTCGCGCGCGGAGCTGGGCAGCGCAGCGGCCAGCTCCGCGACCTTGCGGTCCCACTCCAGCGCGATCTCGTGGGCCGCGAGCGTGTCCTTTTTGCGCCTGGCGACCTCGACCTCGTAGAGCGCGTGGGCCTCTTTGACGCCGAGCAGCCGCGCGCGCTCCTCCGCGATTCGGCGCAGGGCCTCGGACCGCGCCTGGACGGCCGCGGCCTCGGCCTGCTCGCGCTCCCGCTTGGCCATCGCCGCCTTGTCCTCGGCCTCGGTCAGCTCCTCCTCGACCTGGGTGACGATCTCGGCGTCGGCCTCGAGCTGCTCGGCGGCGGCGGCGAGGGTCTTGGCCTCGCGCTGGCGCTCGGCGTGGCGCTCGAGCACGGCCTCGCGCTCGTCGCCGCTGAGGGCCAAGAAGCGCAGGCGCTGGGTGTCGAGCGCGGCCTCGGCGGCGGCCAGCTCGGCCACGAGCTCGGCGTCGAGCCCCTCGGGCCCGGGCGCTTGCCCCTCGGCCGCCGGCTGCGCCTCGGCTTCGGTCTCGCTTGGCTCCACTTGCGGTCCCGACTCCCCGCCGGAGGGGATCTCGTCGGGGCCGGCCTCGCTCGGCTCGGGGGCCGCGTCCCCCGCGAGCGCCCGCGCGAGCCGTGCGTCGGCGACGAACCCGTCGACCGCGCTCAAGTCCACGCGCAGCAGGGGCGCCGGATCAACGGAGACGTCGAGCTCGCCCGCGATCAACTCCGAGAGCTGCCGCGCCTCCGCGCTGAGCTGTTCGAGTCGCGCGCGGGCGCGGGCGTCGGCCTCGCGCTGGCTCGCGATCTTCGCCTTGCGCTCGCGATGCTCGGCGAGGACCTGCTCGCGCCGCTCGGCCGGCAAGGTCAGGAAGGTCCAGTAGGCCAGCGCGAGCTCGGACCTCGCCCGGGTCAGGGGATCGGCCTCGGGCCCGGCGACGGCGGGCGGAGGCGGCAGCTCGACGTCCTCAGCGTCCTCGAGCTGGCGCTTGGCCTTGTTGGCCTTGTTGGCCTTGCGCGCGGCGGCCTCGGCTTGCTGCTTGGCCCGCTCGAGCGTGGCCACCCGCGTGGCGTGGATCGACGCGAGCAGGCCGCGGAGCTCATCGCCCCCGGATCCGAGCTCGGCGTCGACCAGGCTGACCGTGAACAGCTCCGCCACGTCGACCCCTGGATCGAGCTCGCCGGCGATCAAGTCGGTGATCTGCTGGGCCCGCTCGCTAATTCGCGCGACCGCGCGCTCGTCAAGCTCCTCGCCCTCCGGGCTCGACGCCGGCGGCTGCCTCTGTGCGCTGGTCCCGGACTCCCCTTCGGCCTCGCGCTCGGGCGGCGCGGCGCTGCCGGTCGCGGCCCACGAGCAGATCAGCGCCCAGGCCAGCAGCGTCAGCATCCAGCCGCGACCACTAAACCTCGACGGTCGGGGTTGGACAGTCGGTCGTTGACCCATGCGCGGGCATTGTATGGCACCGGTCCCAGGCCGATACCAGCGGGGCTCGTAGGATTCCGCCGAGCTGCTAGTCTCAGCCCCGGCACCCGTGACCGACTCGACCACGACCGAGAGCTGGCAGGCCGAGGCCGATCTGCTCGCGGACGGCCGCGAGGTCCTCGAGCGGCAGTGCGCGACGACCCGCTATCGCCACCTGTTCCCGACCGGGCCGAACATGGCGCTGCTGTTTCGGGCCTACCAGGAGCTCGACCGCTGGCGCACGGTTCATCGCCGCTCGCCCGCGGATCCCCGCACCCGCCGGGGCGACCGTCGACGCTTCCACCGGCTGCTCAAGCGGCTCGTTCGCGCGGACGCGATCGCCCGGGACCGACGCCTGCTGTGGCACTACCCCCTGCCCCGTCCACGTCGCCTCCGCTCCCGCCCGCCCGAGCTCGTCCTCGAGGCCCTCCACGAGATCGACGCCGACACCCGCCGCGACATCGCCGCGATCGTTCACGGCCGCGACCTGCCCGAACCGAGCGGCGTGACGGCGGCGAGCTCGATGGCCGCGACCAGCCGGGTGGACGGGCGCACCCACCGCGGGCTCGAGCAATTTCGTGACGCGCTGATCAACGCCGCCCTCGCCCACCCCAAGCAGATCCCCCGGCTCCACCCCCAGTACCTCCAGTTCATGGCCTCGCCGCAGCCGGTTCGGCGCAAGCATCCGATCGCCACGATGCTGCTCGTCAAGCTCCCGCTGCAGCTGCTGATGATCCTGGTCCTGCTGTTCAACGTCGCCTACCTCGGGGCCTACCACTTCTTCAATGACGAGCGCCTCGCCGAGTTCTTGACCGACAAGATCGGCGGGCTGCTCGACGGGCAGATCGCGTTCGGCAAGCTCCACTGGAGCCCGATGCTGATCGTCGATCTGGTCACGGGCCGGCCCCACACCCTCCACGGCTACGACGTCGAGGTCTGGGAGCCCTACAAGGTCGACGGGGTCGAAAAGTCCAAGCGCACGGCCTACGCCGAGCACGTCGAGGTCGAGCTGGTCATCCACGAGATCATCCCGTGGAACCGCCTCGGCATCCCGGAGCTGCTCGAGATCCCCTGGGTCCTGCACTTCGAAGAGATCCAAAACCACGGCGAGCTGTGGGTCGACGTCCGCGCCTACCAAAATCCCCACCGCGACGGCGAGTGGATGCTGAGCCTGATCAACGCCTTCGACACCTACGTCGACCTCGAGGCGCCCGCCGAGCTCAAGAAGCTGTCCTACCAGATCGACCGCGGCCACCTCGACGGCCTCGTGCTGACCCTCGACCTCGAGCAGCGCGCCGGCTGGGCCACGCGGCTCGAGTTCGACGAGATCGAGGTCGGCCTCGACTTCGAGGGCTGGGCGCCGGCCGAGTACGCCGACATGCCCGAGGCCAAGCCCGAGACCTTGCCGCTGCGCTACGAGGTCTCGGCCCGGGGCGGCCGCGGGGACTTCGTGATCGCCAACATCCACGACGGCCCGATCCCGATCGGCGAGCTCGGCGAGCTCGAGATCGCGTCGGGCATGAACTACCGACCGATCGGCGACCTGTGGATGCGCGGCGAGGCCGAGCTCGGGGGCTCGCCGAGCGCGTTCGAGGGCCGGCTGCTCGACCCCTTCGGCGATCTTCGCTTCGACTTCTCGCTTGGGACCACCGACCTCGGGCCGATCGCCGAGCTGCTGCTCCCGCCCAAGGCGGACGAGGCCGGCCGGATGCGGACCTTGGTCGCGGCCCAAGGCTCCCCCGCGAGCCTCAAGGCCACGGGCCCGGCCGACGACGTCGTGCTCCAGGCCGTCGGCCAGAACCTGACCCTCGATCTCTTCCCCGAGCCCGCGTGGGCCCTCGACGACGTCGACGTGTCGCTGTTCTTGGCCCGCGACCCGCGCCCCGACATCTGGCCCGAGCTCCCCACGACCCCGGCCGCAGCCGTCGGTGGTGCCGACGCAGAGGAGCCCGACGACGGCCAGCGCTGGATCGTCTCGCTCGACACCCTCCGGGGCTCCGCGCTCGACGGGAGCGTTCGCCTCCACCGGCGCTCGGGCGAGGACCACATCGTGCTCCCGGCCGACGACGAGCCCTGGCTGGTCTCGCTCTACCTCGATCTGATCGACGTCGACCTCGGCCAGCTCGCGCCCTCGGACCCCGATCTCGGCGGGCTGCTCGCCGGCAGCACCAGCGGCGGGCTGCAGATCCACCAGGTCGTGCTCGGTGCGGAGGGCCTCGACCACGCCGAGGCCGAGCTCCAGAGCGTGGCCATCACCCGCGACCACGGCCCGGCCGACGACCACCTCCCGCGCAACATCCGGGCCGACGGCGAGGTCATCTGGGACGCCGAGGACGGCGTTGATCTGCGCGGCCTCAGGATCGGCGTCGACGGCGGGCAGCTGCGGATCAGCGGCGCCCTCGACCCCGAGTTCGAGCAGCTCGCTCCCACGACCGCGAGCGTCCGGGTCGACAACGGCGAGGCCTTCCTGCGCGCGTTCGGCTTGCCGCGCTGGTTCGACAGCCTCGCGGCCGATTTCTCCGCCAGCGGCCCGCTCAGCAACCCGCACGGCGCGGGCCGGCTCGACGTCGCCGGCGCCGGCTCCGGGGCCCTGGCCGTCGACGACATCCACGACGCCGCGCTCGAGTTCCGGCGCGGGACCCTGTCACTGACCAGCCCCAACGTCGAGATGCTCGGCGGCCGCGGCCCGCTGTCGGCCGACCTCGTGCTGCTCGGCCCCAAGGGCAAGCCCCTCGCCGACCCCAAGCTGCGCGTCGCCCTGCGCCTCGAAGACATCAACCGCCCCGACATCCTCGGCAGCGGGATCGGGGCCCAGCGAGCGACGATCAAGCTCGACCTCGACGACGGCAGCGCGGACCACCGCCCGGTCGCGGTCTCGAGCCTCCAGGCCCGGGGCAGCGCCTACGCCGAGACCCTGACCCTCGCCGATGTCGACTACCGCGACGCCGAGGCCAAGTTCGCGTTCACCCGCGAGGGCATCGACATCGAGCGCCTCAACCTCGACTACCACCGCCCGGTCAGCCCTGCGCTGGACCGTCGCGCCAGCGTGCCGGTCGGGACCGTCAGGGTCACGGGCAACGTCGGCTTCGACGAGGATCCGCGCCTCGATCTCGTCGTCCGGGCGACCAACCTGCCGCTGTCGGCGATCTCCAAGTCGCTCGACGCCGATCTTCCGGTCCGGGGCAAGATCGCGCACGGCAGCAAGCTCGACGTCAGCGGCAGCCTCCGGCGGCCCGACATTCAGGGCCAGCTCGTGCTCGCGCAGCTCGGCGCGGCCGGCATCCCCCTCGGCGGCGGCGTGCTCCAATTCAAGAGCTCCGACGTGCCCTACCAGGCCGCCGAGCCCGAGCGCGCGGCGACCAACGCCCACCGCCAGATCAAGATCGAGGGTGACCTGACCGCCGCGCTCTTCGCGACCGCCGACGGCGTCGCCTCGTTCGACCGCGACGGTCGCCGCTTGCGGATCAAGCCCGACGACGGCAGCGAGGTCCACGAGCTCGTCGTGCCCGCGACGCGCACCCCGCAGGTCCGCGAGGGGGAGCACGTGCGCGCGGGCGAGCGCCTGGTCGACCCGCCCAAAGAGGCCGGGCGCGAGGGCGAGCTCGACTGGCGGATCGACGCGACCGTCGCCTTCGGTGGCGGGTCCGACAACCCGATCGAGGCCGCCGTCGACCTCAGCTTCTCGACCTTGCCCCTCGACACGCTCCTCGCCCACCCGAGCCGCGAGCAGTGGGCCGAGCAGATCGTCGGCGGGCTCCACGGCCTCGCGGTCGCGGCCCGCTACTGCCCGAGCCACGAGGGCGATCAGAGCCCGCTGCTCTCGGCCTGCGCCAAGCTCGACCCCGAAGACCCCCGCCCCCTCGCCGGCGAGGCCGTGCGCATCGATCTCGGGCTCGCGCAGCTGTGGTACCGGGGCCGGCGCGAGGGCGGGGCCGTGAGCGGCGGCGATCCGTGCATGGATCGCGACACGACCTGCTCGATCAACTCCCTGAGCGCGCGCCTCGACGGCAGCGTCTTGACCCTGGCCGAGCCCTGGCGGGTCCGCAGCGGCGGCAAGCAGGGGCCCGAGCTGATCGTCGACGGCAGCTTCGATCTCGCGGGCGACGAGCTCGCAACGGGCGCGGGGTCAGAGCCCGAGCTCGGCTCCGTGCGCTCGGATCCGCCCGAGCAGTCGCCCCACCGCTGCGTGCCCGGTGTGCCCGACAACGCCAGCCTCCCGCCGGGCACCAGCGCCGCGACGATCGCAGGCGGCCTCGACTTCAGCGCGATCGCGCCCTTCCTCGGCTCGCTCGGGGTCGACAGCCCGGTCGGCCACTTCGACATCGGCCTCGACGTCAGCGGCGTCATCACCCAGCCAACGGTGACCGGCTTCATCCGCCTGCCCAAAGACGAGCCGCTCGAGCTCAGCCTCGCCGACGACGAGCTCGACGAGCGCGGCCGCCAACGCTCGCGGCCGCTCCCGATCGAGGTCTCGCAGCTCGACCTGCGCATGGCCGGGGGCACGGTCTACCTCGACGGCGCGGTCGAGCTCTACGACGAGCTCCTGCGCTTCGGCGAGATCAACAACCGCCCGAGCTTCCTCGATCTCGCCGGGCCCTGCAGCGGCCGGTTCGGGCTCTCGGCCGCGGGCAGCATCGACGGCGCGCTGATCCGCCGCCTCGTCCCCGATCTCGTCGAGAGCTCCGGCGGCGCGATCGAGCTGCGCGACTTTCATGCCGCTGGCGACCTCGCCCGGCTCGGAGGCGACGACAGCTCGGGCGACGACCACGAGCAGCCCGACGCCTTCGCCGAGCCCGACGATCCCTTCGCCTTCACACCCGCCGATCCCCTGCTCGACATCCTCTCGGGCACCTTGAGCCTCGACCCCCAGGCGCTCCGTCTGTCCGTCGCCGACATCGGCGAGGTCCTCCTCACCTCCGGCATCGTCGAGCTGCGCCAGTGCACCCCGTCGCGGCCCTGCGGCTCGCCACCGAGCGCGGCCGCCCCCGGCGAGACCGTCTCCCGGCGCAAGCGCGGCGTCACCGTGTCGGTCGCGGGTCGGCGCTCGGCCGGGTCCACGAGCAAGCCCAGCGACGCCCTGACCGTCCGCGTCGGCGACCACGGTCGCGCCGACCTGTGGGGCGAGCTGGTCGTCTCGGATACCTTCGATCGGATCGACAGCGCGACGCTGACCGTCGCGGCCAGCAACTTCCCGCTCGCGCTCGCCGACAACTCGGGGCGGACCGAGCTCGAGGCCACGCTCAGCAGCGATCGGCTCAGCTTCGAGACCGACGGCCTCAACGGCCGGATCAGCGGCGAGATCCTCGTCGATCACTCGACCTGGCTGCGCGACGCTCGCCAGGGCATCGCCGTCCTGTCCTTCGCCGACCCCTACCCCGCGCCGCCCTCGCAGCTGCCCGAGTTCATCCGCAGCCTCGAGCTCGACATGGAGCTGCGGACCGGCGCGCCCTTTCGGATCGACAACAACGTGGCCAACCAGCTCGAGGCCCGGGCCGACCTGCGCCTGAGCGGGACGATCGGCGATCCCGACCTCAGCGGGACGATCGACGTCGAGCGCGGGATCGTCGACATCGACATCCTCGGCGGGGCCTACGACGTCGCGCGCGGGCGCGTGCTCGTCAGCCACAACCTCGCCCAGAGCGCCGTCGACCTGTGGGCCGTCCGCCAAAAGCAGATCAAGATCAACAACCAGCTGCTGACCTTGAACCTCCACCTCAGCGGCACCCTCGACGCGATCCAGTGGGAGTGCACGGCCCCCGGAGACACCTCGGGCGCGCTCTCGACCGCGCGCGGGTGCGTCGACTACCTGATCTTCGACGCCGGCAACACCGACAGCGCGATGTCCGACGTCCGCGACAGCCGCAACAACAACAACAACCTGCTCGGGACCCGCTTCTTGCCCCTCGCCGGGCGCCTCGCGCAGGTCGAGATCAACGAGGTCCTCGCGCGCGAAGTCCCCCGGGTCGAGAATTACCTGCCCTACGTGCGCTTTCGCGTCGACCAGCTCGGGGTCGTGATCGAGGCCGAGACCCGGCCCGAGTGGCTGCGCTGGGGCTGGGGTCGTTTGGGCCTCAACCTCCAGTACACCCGGGGGTATCCTGGCTCGGTCATCCGCGACAGCCGCTCGTTCTCCGGCCGCCTCGAGGTGCTCGAGAACGCCGCGCTCGAGGCGACCTTCGGACTTCGCAACTTCACCAACCGCGTGCTCATCGTCGACCCACCCAACTACCAGTCGATCCAGTATCGACAGCGCGCCGAGATCCCGAGCGCGCGCTGACCGGATCACCGCCCGACGGACATGCCTGGGTTCAAAGTTGCGGGACGGACAGGGCCCGAGCACAGCGAGGGTGTCGGGGCCGCAGGCCCGAGTCGGGAGACGATAAAACCAGTCTCCATGGACCTGTGGGCCCGAGCGCAGCGAGGGTGTCGGGCCGCAGGCCCGAGTCGGGAGACGATAAAACCAGTCTCCATGGACCTGTGGGCCCGAGCGCAGCGAGGGTGTCGGGCCGCAGGCCCGAGTCGGGAGACGGTGAAACCAGTCTCCATGGACCTGTGGGCCCGAGCGCAGCGAGGGTGTCGGGCCGCAGGCCCGAGTCGGGAGACGATAAAACTAGTCCTCACGATGATTGGGCTCTGGGCGCTGCTCCTGATGCCTGCCCGGAGCGTCGCGGCGCCGCCCGAGGACGAGGGCGCGCCAGCGGGTGAGCTCGCCGAGGACCTCGCGCCGGAGTCGAGCCCCGAGACCGCGCCCGAGACCGCGCCGGAGTCGAGCCCCGAGGCCGCACCCGAGGCCGCACCCGACCCCGCGCCGGAGTCGAGCCCCGAGACCGCGCCGGAGTCGAGCCCCGAGACCGCGCCCCGTCCCACACCCAGCCCCGCGCCCGCAGCGGAGGCCGACGGCGCGCCATCGATGCTCCCAGATACCGGCTGCGACCTGCGCAACCCCGGTGATCCCCTCTACCCCGTGGCCCAGGCGCTGTCGCTGATGCGGACCTCGAACCTCGAGCTGCGAAGCTGCAAGCAGGTCGCCGAGACCGGCCGGGGGCGACGGATGATCGAGGCCACGCTGCGCGGCTCGGATCAGAGCCTGCTCTTGTACCGTCTCGAGCGCCTCGCGGCCGACGGCTTCGAGATCTTCTTGACCCCGCTCGCGACCCACGAGGTCCTGATGGCCGCGCGCCCGGCCGTGAGCGGCGGCGGCGTCTACTACGTCGACGTCCAGCAGGTCAGCCTCTACGGCACCTTCGTGGCCGGCGACGATCGCAACCGGGTCGAGACGATCATCGGCCTGCGCCAGGGCGACTTCTATCCCTTCGAGTACGCCGCGCGCCTCGCCGAGCTCGGCTACCGGGCCGAGTTCTACCCCGTCGCCAAGGGCGAGGTCGTGATCGAGGTCCGCCCGGGTCGCTCGATCCGACGGGTCCGGATCCGCGGTCACCTCCCCCTGGCCAAGCGCGACATCCTCCGCCAGCTCAGCATCGACGCCCAGCCCGGGGCCCTCGCTCGCGGTCAGTGCGTCGAGCCCAAGCGCCTGCGCGAGGGCGATCCGCCGCCGATCTGCGACGGGCTCGACGTCGCGTGCCTCGAGTGGGAGCGCGACGAGCTCTCGCGCCTCGACCAGTTCATGTTCGACAGCGGCTTCTTCGACGGCAGCTCGCAGCTGGCCCTGGTCTGCGGCCGCGCGGGCGACGAGGCCGATCTCTACGTGTTCCTCGACAAGGGCAAGCCCTACAAGGTCGACCGCCGCCGCGTGACCGTGCGCGACCTCGACGCCGAGCAGGCCGAGGCCGAGGGGCTCGGCGACGGGGAGCCCCTCGAAGATCGTGACCTCCGCTGGATCCGGCGCCAGTTCGTGCCCAAGGTCCTCGGCGTGTTTCGGACCCGGATCACGCGCGAGTTCATGGACCGGGCCAAGCAGCGCGTGATCTCGGCCTACGCCGATCCCAACGCCGGGCTCGGCCGGTTCTGGCGCAGCGAGGCCACGACCCCGCACCCCGAGATCGAGATCGACGTCAGCTACGACGAGCTCGACGCCGAGACCAGCTTCGACAATCACAACATCCCGATCGAGGTCTCGGTCGCCCGCGGGCCCGCGGTCCAGACCGAGTTCAAGCTGGCCCAGGCGTCCAAGCAACGCCGGATCCGCAGCTCGGGCCTGCGCTTCAGCGACGGCCAGCTCCGCAATCAGATCCAGCTGTTCAATCGCCGCGAGCCCGCGAGCGCGAGCGCGGCCCAGCGCGAGGCCGCCAACATCCGCGCCTTCTATCAGAGCCGCGGCTACCTGTTCGCGCGGATCGAGGGCCGCCACCTCGACTTCAAGTCGATGGACAAGCTCCGCTTCGAGATCGCCGAGGGCCCCAAGGTCGAGATCGCCGAGATCTCGATCACCCGCCCGGCCCGGCTCAACACCGACGTCGCCCGGCGGATCGAGCGGGCCTGGAACGGCGAGCGCAACCTGCGAAAGGGCCGCAAGTTCAGCGAGACCGACGCGCTGACCGACATCCAGACCGTGCTCGCGGCCTACAACGCCGAGGGCTACCTGTGCGCCGACGTCTACATCCACCTCGCGTTTTGGCCCGACGCCCTCGATGACCCCACGGCCAGCGATCCTTCTGCGCCCGGGTCTTCGGCGGCCCCGGCCAAGGTCCGGGCCACGCTCCGGACCCAGGATCTGCTCGACAGCGGCGGCGAGGCCAAGTGGATCGAGCAATTCGACGCCGCCGGGCTGGCCGGGGTCCTGACGGCCGAGCGCGCGAAGATCTGGGTCCGTGTCCAGGTCGACCCCGGCCCGCGCCTGGTCACCGCCGCGAGCGAGGACGTCCGCTTCCTCGAGCAGCCGATCCCCTTCTCGCGCAAGATCGAAGATCCGCTGGAGCGCGAGCCCACGCCCGAGGCCCGCGAGCTGGCCGCCGAGATCATCGAGCGCAGCCCGCTTCGCCGCCGCGACCAGACCGAGGCCGGCCTCGTCCCGATCACGCCCAACCTCGACCGCGACGTCCAGCGCTCGATCGTGGACCAGTACCGCAACAGCGGCTACCCGATCTCCGACGCCGAGCTGACCTGGCGCTACACCTCGCCCGGCGGCGTGGCCCTGACCGCCGACACCTCCCGCAACCTGCCCGACACGCGCTTCGGCATCTGCCTCAACCGCGCGTCCGAGAAGCAGGTCGAGGTCGAGCCGATCGTCAACCTCTACGAGGGCAAGGCCGGCGAATTCGGCGAGATCCTGTTTCGCGGCAATTTCAAGACCCGCGAGTGGGTCTTGCGCCGCGAGCTCGAGTTCAAGACCGGCCAGCCCTACGAGCAGCGCCTAGTCGACGCCTCGGCCGCGTCGATCGAGGCCAGCGGCGTGGCCAATTCCGTGGTCATCAGCCCCTACCCCGTCAACTGTCGGTTCGAGGAGCCCGGGGTCTGCCAGGTCCACCAGGTCGTGTCCTTCGAGGAGGCCAAAGACATCGCCGCCTCGATCGACTTCGGCTTTGGCATCGCGACCCTCAACCCCTTCTATCTGTTCGTCAACCCGAGCTTCCCCAACATCGCCGGGACCGGCTGGGACCTCTCGCTCGAGGGGCGCTACGGCTTCAACCTCCAGCAGGCCCTCGAAGACTCGGCCGTGTGCGCCGGGCAAGAGTGCTACGAGCGCCTCGCCGCGGCCACGCTCTCGCGCCCGCACCTGTTCGGCAGCCAGTACGACCTCGACATCAACGGCCGCATCCAGCAGCGCGTGACCCCGGCCCGCGGCAAGATCTTGTCGGTCGTCGGCTCGCTCCGGCTCAGCCGGCGCTTCCGCGAGTGGACCTTCTACGCGGGCTACCTGTTTCAGCTCGCCAACGTCAGCAAGGACATCGTCAAGCCCCTCGCGGGGACCAACGACAGCTGGATCAACCGCGGCGGCGGCGTGGTCTCGGATCTGACCGGCCTCGTCGACACCGGCTTCGTCCTGACCCGGGTCGACAACGCCTTCAACCCCCACGACGGCTTCATCGCGACGATGGACGTCAAGCTCGCCTCACCGTGGCTCGGTGGCGGCGACTGGTGGGCGCGCCTCGATCTGAGCTGGCAGCACTTCATCCCCCTGCCGATCCCCGGCACCCAAGATCGGATCAGCTTCCTCTACAGCCTTCGCTATGGCCACCTGATCCCCTTCACGGGGCCCGGGGCCAGGACCAGCACGGTCCCCGACGTCTGGCGCTACTACGGAGGCGGGACCGCGGATCTCGGCCTGCGCGGGATCCTGCCCGAGACGATGCTCGTCGACGTCGAGGAGGTCGAGCTGCCCTACGGCGGCGTCGTCTATCGGCCGCGCGCCCAAGGTGGCCACATCCGAGCGATCGGCACCCTCGCCCTCCAGGTGACCTCGGTGCCCGACATCTTCGGCGGCGCCCTCGCCCACTCGATCTTCTACGACTTCGGCGTGCTGACCCAGTCTTGGAGCGGGCTCAACCTCGCCCGCGACTTTCGCCACAGCGTCGGCACCAACTTCTTGAAGCTCGACATCGGGATCGTGACGATGGCGATCGGCTACGCGATCTTGCTGCCCGGGCGCTACAACGTCGGGCCGACCGACGACGCCAACGGGCGCTTCATCTTCGACGTCGGCGTGACCTTTTGAGGCTCGCACGATTTTCTATCGGCATTGTGGCGATCGAGATCTGCCAGGCTATCACCCGAGCGTTTGGTCTGGGTTTTTGACCCAAAGACTAGCCCCCGGGGTCGGGGAGCGGGCGCCAGACTACTTCCAAAGACGACTTCCAAAGTAGCAGCCCGGCGGGGCGCGGGGACTCGGCACACCTTGTCCGCGTCCACGAGGGCGCCCTGTCTCTCACCCTCCTGGTCAGAGCCCGAAACACTGGCGCCGGACAGCGCAGGGTCGCGCACCCCTAGCGCTTGAGCGTGGGTGCGGTGGTGGCTAGCTTGCGCGCGTCATGCTCAAATCCACAATCGCACTCATTGTTGTTGCGGCCTGCGCCGCCCCCACGCCAGGCATTAGTCCGCCGCCTAGCCCAGATGATCGGCCCAGCGAGGTCACGGAGGAGGATCAACACTTCTGCTGTGGCAGCGTCGACCCCAGCACCATGAGCGGAGAGGACTGCATCCCGATCGGCCCGTCCCATGTCGGCGGCTGCGGCAAGGTTCTCTACTGCTCGGACTCGTACACCAACGACGAAGGAACCGTCACCTGCGCCACCTGATCCAGCCCGGGAGGGGGGAACGCTGGAGACGGCGTTGTCAGCTCGAGCGAGCAGTGCGATGGCCGAGCGCGCGAAGATCTGGGTCCGTGTCCAGGTCGACCCCGGGCCGCGCCTGGTCACCGCCGCGAGCGAGGACGTCCGCTTCCTCGAGCAGCCGATCCCCTTCTCGCGCAAGATCGAAGATCCGCCCGAGCCCGAGCCCGAGCCCGAGGCCCGCGAGCAGGCCGCCGAGATCAGAGACGAACTGAGCTGCACTTCGTGCGCGTGGTCGTAGGTAGGCGTGGGGCTAGCCTCCGTTGATGCGTCGCAGCTCCCTTGTGGCCCCCGCGGGCTTGGCTCTCGTCGCCTGCGGCGCTGAGCTGACGACGCCCCCGCCCGCTTGTGGAGACGGCGTCGTCAGCTCGCTCGAGCAGTGCGATGACGCCAACGTCGAAGACGGCGACGGGTGCAGCGCGACCTGTGAGCTGGAGCCGGTGCTCACGCCTGTGTGCGTGGACCTCCTGGAGGCGAACAGGGTGTCGGCCTCTGGCTTGCTAGCGACCACCGATGGTCGCCTGCTGCTCAGCGGCTCGATCGCCACGCAGGGGTTGGTCTCGCACGGTTGGGTCGGCGCGTTTGACACCAACGGCGAACAGCTGTGGTCACTCGACCTCGAGGACGAGCACTACGTGCACTCCATGATCCCCCGCGGCGACGGCGTGGCAGCGGTCTACCGCACACTCGGGGAGCCGTCGAGGATCATCGACATCGACGCCACCGGAAACGTGACCGGCTCCGTCACGCTCGTGGATGTCCACGGTCACACGCAGCCGTCTACCGACATCCTGGACACCGACCATGGCGTGCTGCTCGCCGGTGGCGGCGGCGGCGACATGAGGCTCGCTCGGCTGGGACCCGGCGGTGAGTTCGAGACCCTCATGCTCGAAGACTACGCAGGGTTCGCCGACCATTTCAACGAGCTCGAGCGTCACGGTGATCGCATCGGGGCGATGGCCACGATCGGCGTCGCCAACCACGGCGACCCGATTGACTTCGATATCGTCACTCTCGACATTCAGGGCGTCATGCTCCTCGAGTACGACGAGCAAGGTGTAGAGCTACACCGGACCGTGATTACGGGCGATGACGAACACCACTCGCTCACCGGGTTCCGCCTGGGCGTCACGCAGGACGGCACCTGGATCATCACCGGCTCGAGCAAACACTTGCCCAATCTCGGCCTGGGGACCCTCGGGTGGGCTGCGGCTGTGCGCGATGGTGAACTTCTGTGGAGCCTGGAGACACCAGGCTCGGGTGGCGAAGCGGAGCCCTATGGTTTCCTGTCTGCGATCGGTGCTGGGGATGACAGCGTGCTGGTTGCGGGCAGGCTCCACACGAATGTCGGCGTTCGGCGCTGGGCGATGCTGCTGTCGCCCGACAGCGGCGATGTGATCTGGGAGCAAACGGGTGCGGGTAGCGACTACGAACGCTACATGACGGCGAGCACCTCCGGAGATGGCCCACTGTGGCTCTCTGGAAACACGGAGCGCTCGGAGAGTGTGAAGACATGGGTGTGCAGCGTGGAACTTTGAAGTACGTTGGCGTGGCTGTGATCGCGTCCGCTGTGCTCGCCCCAGGGCAGGCAGCGGCATACTGCCTGTATCCGGACTATGCGACCGCGCTCCAGAGCGAGTTCCCGTCGTCCAGGATACCAGTCTACCTTTCGACGGCGCCCGATACGACGATCGAACATACGGGAGCCTCCCAAAGCGATGCCGCTCGAATCCTGATTGAGGTCATCGCGCGCCACAACGAGACGGTGGTCGCGCCGAAGCTCTACTTCGCAGGCTTCGACGATTCGGCTGGATACACGGACCCGATGGACGATGACAACCTCTTTTACTCCTGGAAGAAAGGTGTGACAGTCCACAGCTACGAGTGTGGCCTCTTGGAGGAAGTGGAGAAGCCGCAAGTCCCCATGAAGTACCTCTGCGATGCCGATGTCAACACCGGCATCAAAGCATGTGCGCTACAAGTCGAGAACAACAGCTCCGAGACCGTAGGCTCCGTCACCCTGGTCCCGGCCGACTGCGAGCTCGTCGCCGGCGCCCCGCGGGTCTGGAGCTTCGACGGCAGCACCACCTCCGACCTCGGCCACACCTACCTCCACGAGCTCGGCCACATCCTCGGACTCAGGCACACCAACCGCACCACCGCCGAGTGCGGCACGGTCTCGGGCAACAACCCCGACGGCAACACCGGCGTCATGCGCTCGACGAACGGCGCCAGCTTGAGCCGCTTTCGTCACTGGAGACGCGACGACCTCGACGGCATCGACCATCTCTGGGACAGCTACTACCCGAGCTACGAGCTCGCCTCTTGGCCCGACGAGGGCTTCCCCGACCTGATCCCGATGTCCGCGGCGTCCTCGCTCACGGGCGCGAGCGTGATCCGCAGCGGCTCCCTCGCCGACGCCCCGCCCGGCGCCCCGCAGCCCCTCGTGACCCTCGACGACCGCCGCCGCGTCGTGTTTGCGACCCTCGCGGACGACGACAGCGTGATCGAGGCGCCGGCGGTGGTCGAGCCCGGGCCGCTCGGCAAGACCGTTGGCAACCCCGAGATCGCGCTCGGCGACGACGGCGAGGGCGAGCGGGTGTTCGTGGCGTGGACCGCCAACGAGCAGCCCGACGTTGACGTGATGCAGACCCGCTGGGCCCTGCGCGAGCTCGGGGGCGGCCCATGGACGATCACCGCGGGCTTCGACCTGAAGACCTCCCGCGTGGTCGCGGGCTTCGACCCCGCGAGCAACAACTGGCTGCTGGGCACCTTGTCCGAGGCCGGCGAGCCTCGCGTGTCCGTGATCGGCTACGGGGGCGAGCTGCTGCTCGAGTCCGCCGAGCTCGGCGGCCTCACGAGCTACGAGATCGGCAACCCCGTGTGCCGCGAGAGCCCCGGCTGCACGATGCTGCTGTCGACCTCCGAGCTCGGCGGCCCCTCGCTCGCGCGAGTTGACTTCGCGGTGTTCAGCGACCCACCGAGCGTGTTCGTGCAGTCCATGGTCGTGTTCGATGAGCAGGACGTCTACGGCCGCACGAGCCTGGCCTCGGCCGATCCTGGCTCGCTGCACGGCCTCGCCGGGTGGCAGCGCTTCGAGCTCGGTGCCGCCGCGAACGACTCGCCCAACCCCGTCATTCCGCCCTTGTTTAGCGCGCAGAATTGGCCCCTGGGCCTGGGCGCGTACACCGACGATCAAGCCATGCGTAGCCACCGGCTGGCGCTGCCGCTCGAGGTCGCGTGCGGCAACGGGATCGTGCAGGCCGCCGAAGCGTGCGACGATGGAAACCTGCAGCCCGGCGACGGCTGCGATGACACTTGCGCGCTCGAGTTCGTCGGGGGCGAGACCGGCGGCACGGGCGACGCGGGCGGCGACTTCGATGATGACGAAGCTTGCCAGTGTGCGCTCGAGCGCCGCGACGACGGGCGTGGGCTCGGGCTGGTGTTCGTGGGCATGGGCGTCTGCGGGGCAGCGATCTATCGCCGACGCCGACGCCGACGCCGACGGGAACTGCTACATCCAGGCCCCGCTGCAAGCGCCCAGCCCGATCAGGTCGGACACGGAATCGGCGCGAGGGAGGTCAGCGCCGGGAGGTGGCCCGTCGGGCTCCGACCGAGCGAGTAGCCGCAGTAGTTGTAGCTGTTGCCGCCCCCGATGCAGTCCTCCCACCGCTGGATCGCCCACTGCGGCCCGATGTCGGGGACGGGGTCGCCGTCGCCGTCGAGCAGCTGGGCGCCCGCGTCGCCGCCATCGGCGTAGACCAGGAGCACGCCCTCGGCGACGATGTCGGTGCTCACCCGGCAGTCGGCGGCGCTGTTCGACATCCGCAGGCGCAGGACGCTGGCGTCCTCGGGGGCGACCCACGCGTCGCTGACGCGGCCGACCTGGTAGTAGCCCTGACCGAGCACGCTGTAGCGAGTCCGCGCGTCGCAGCTGTCAGGGCCGTTGTAGTTATTGTAGGGCTGGACGATGGCGGCCCAGCCGACGATCGCAAAGCGGTTGGGATCCGGCGCGCTGCTGACAGCGAGCGGCTTGGAGAACTGCAGCTCGAGCACGCCCGCGCCGATCCACTCGCCGTCGAGCACGATCGGGGGCGCGGTCGCGCTCGCCGTTGGCTCGGGCAGCGCCTCGAAGGTGCGCAGGCCCTCGCAGGGGTCGGAGTTCTCGCAGCCACCGAGACCGATCGCCGCGGCGACCCCGACCAAACCCACCCGCACAGGTCGCTCCATGCCCATGCCCGATGCTCCCACACTCCCGGGCCAGCGCGCGAGCCCCTGGCCTCACTTCTTCGGGGGCGGCGGCGGCGGCTTGACCATCGCCTTGCCGAGCTCCTTCTCTTTGCTCGTCGCCTTGCGCACGCCGATGATCCGGACGGCCATGCCGATCGTCTGGCCGGCGAGCGGATGGATCATGGCCACGGTCACGCTCTCGTCGGAGACCTCTTTGACGGCGAGGTGGAGCGGCTGCCCGTTGGGCATCTTGGCCACGAACTTGACGCCGACCTCGAACTTGGTGCCCTCGGGGAACTCGGCCCGGCTCATGACGTTGGTCGGGGCGTCCTCGACGGTCCCGAACGCCTCCTCGGGCGGGAACTCGAAGGTCTCTTCGGCGCCGTCCTCGAGACCCTCGAGGCGCTTGGCGAGACCGGGGATCAGCGTCTGCCTGCCGTGCAGGAGGCTGACGGGACCGGAGATGTCGGAGCTCTCTACGATCTCTCCATCGGCGGTGGTGATGTCGTACGCGAGCGTCACGACGGTGCCAGGCTCGATCTTCATTGCAGGGATGATAGAAGCCGAATCGCGCGCCTGACCAGGCCGCACCCAAAAAAAGCGCGCGCGCGGGTGCTCACTCCGTGACCACGATCGCGCTGGCCTCGGATCCCATGACTCCGGGCATGGCCGCGGCCCAGCCGTCGGGCAGCTTGGGCTCGGTGAAGCCGAACAACCACCGCGCGTCGGCTGGCGACAAGTTCACGCAGCCGTGACTGCGGACCAGGCCAAAGCCCCCGTGCCAAAACGCGCCATGGAGCGCGACATTGTTCGAGAAGTACTGGGTCCAGGGCACGTCCTCGATCGAGTAGGCCTCGTCCTCGACGGGCTGATCGCGCATCGAGGTCACGATGAACTTGCTCTGGACGCGGTGGACCCCCACCGGGGTCATGCCGGGCTCCTTGCCGGTCGAGACCAGGGTCGCGAACACGGGGCGGTCACCGATGTAGGCGACCAGCGTCTGCTCCGAGAGATCGACGTGGATCCAGTGCTCGTCCGACTCGATCCCCGGCGGACGCTTGAGCTTCGCGGCCTCACCGACCGCGTACGCGCGCAGCAGCTTGCCGGCCTCGTCCTCGTAGTAGTCGTAGTCGCCGATCCGGACCTTGCGCACGAAAGGATGGGTCGAGCGCCGCTCGAGGGTCTCGCCGCTGCCCTCGAGCATGCCCATGTCCCCGACCCGGGTCTGGAGCTCGAGCTCGCGGACGACGAAGTGAAGGGGCAGCGGGTCTTCGCCCGTCAACACCTGGCCGCGGAAGTCCGAGCCCTCCTTGGTCCCGAGCTGATACTTGCGCGCGTAGACTCCGCGGTTGGTCTTGAGGAAGTGGCGCTTGGCGTGGACGTGCTCCGAGGTGATCGTCACGTAGTAGCCCGCGTTGAGGTACTCCTTGACCACGGCCGGGACCTCGCTGGGCCGCTTGTCACGCTCGAGGGGCATCGGCTCGCGGCCCTTGGCGGCCAGCCACGCCTGCGCGGCGGCGTCGGCTCGATCTTGCTCGCTGTAGCTCGGTAGGCGATGAAAAAAAGACGTGCCGTCGTGGTTGACCCGCCAGTAGTCGAGGGGCATGGCCTCGTCGACGTTGGGCCAGGCGACGTCGATCGATCCGTCATCCGGGGCGGTCTCGGCGATCTCGAGCCCGGCGCCGATGCAGATCCACCCCTCGGGGAAGATCTTGTGCCAGCCGCTGGAGCAGCCGCCGCCGAAGGTCCGCTCGGCGTCGACGCGCACCCGCGCGCCCGCGCGCAACATGCCGATCCGGGCCGACTCGAGGTCGGCGCGCTCGCGCACGATCACGGCGCCCGCGCTGACGAGCCCGTGCTTGGGGAATTCTTGCTCGTGCTCGTCGGTGAACTCGACCGGTTCGTAGAAGACCTTGGTGAACTCGGTGTAGTGGCCGTCCGGGTCGGCCGCGTAGGGACCGGTGGCCGTGCCCGCGTCGGCGTCTTCGCTCGCGCGCTGGTCCTTGGCGGCCTGGGCGAGCTGCTCGTGGTCGGCGTCGGCGGCTGTCGGGCGCTCTGCCAGCATCGCGGCCATCCCGACCCCGGCTTCGGCCGAATCGTCGTCGTCGTCGGTCGCGACCGCGATGTCCTCGCTGGCCGGACGCGGCCCCGCGAGCTCGTACCCGGCCACGGTCACGCCCGCGCCGATCATGAAGCCGCCGAAGATCTCTAGTGCTCGCCGCGTGTCCATGGGCCTCGGGGTCGCTGAACATAGTCGTGGCCACCGGCCCGGGCAAGGCGACGGACCCGGCTTCACGCGCCAGGCCTGCACTTGCATCGCTTCGGAGCTTCGGTCCATGCTGGCCCAGTGAGCTCTGCGGTTCTTGCGCCCAGCCGGCGCTTTCACAACGCGCGAACGCGCCGGTCCGCAGCCCAATCGATCGCCATCGGCGCGAGCCTGGGCCTGGGTCTGTGGGTCGACGACGTCGAGGCCGCACCCGAGCCGGAGCCCGAAACGATCGAGGTTGAGGCAGCCGAAGCCGCGCCCGATCAGCCGAGCGCGGACGAAGCTCCAGACGCCGTCGAGGCCGCACCCGAGCCCGAGCCCGAGCCCGAGCCCGTCGATGAAGCGACCACGCCGGAGCCCGAGGCGACGGCGAGCCCCGAGCACGACGAGGGCGTCGAGTACGTCGACGAGGACGAGGGCGTCGAGTACGTCGACGAGGACGAGGGCGTCGAGTACGTCGACGAGGCCGAGGCCGAGGGCGTCGACAGCGAGGACAGCGAGGACAGCGTCGACCCCGACCCCGACGCCGAGCCGATCCGCCCGCCTCGCTTCGACGGCCCCTACTTTGGGGTCCTGGCCATGGCCACGACCAACTTCGTCAAGGTCATCGACCTCGAGACCAAGGCCCCGCTGTTCGGCGGCGGCGGGTTCATCCAAGCCGGTGACGCGGTGTTCCCGTGGATGAGCATCGGCATCGCCGCGGGCGGGCAGGCGGCGCGGGTCGGAAACCAGCAGATGTTCGAGGGCGCGCTGCTGGTCGAGCTCGGCTTCGTCCCGGCCAAGCGCTACCCGCTGTCGCTGCGCGCGGGCTTCGGCTTCGGCGGCGGCGCGGTCAAGGAGCAGGGCGTCGAGGGGCGCTCGGGCTTCGGCGGGGCGCTGTTCAAGGCCTCGGCCCGCTACGAGTTCTTTCCGCTGGCCGAGCGCAAGCGCCCGGATCGCGGCGGCGGCTGGGCGATCGGCCCCGAGCTCGGCTGGCTCGGCGCGACCCCGGCGGCCAAGGGCCAGCCCTTCGTCAACACGATCCTGCTCGGGATCTCGACCAGCTTCTACTTCGGGTCCTGAGCCGGCCCGCTACTGCAGGGTGTGTGAGGCTCGGCGGACGCTGACGGGCTCGCGGCCCTGGGGGATCTGGAGCCCCTCGCCGACGAAGCGACCGACCGCGACGGTCACGTTGTCGGGCCCACCGGCTGCGCAGGCGGCCTCGGTCAGCGCACGACAGCAGCGCACGGGATCTTGATACTTGAGCATCAGCTCGAGGATCCGCGCGTCTTCGAGCGGACCGGTGAGCCCGTCGCTGCACATCAAGAGCACGTCGCCCGCGCGCAGGGACACGTGGACGATCTCCGGCTGAATCACCGGTTGGACGCCGAGGGCCTGAAGCAGGACGTTGCGGTGCTCGTAGCTGCGGCCCTGCTCCGGGGTCAGCTGACCGCTGGCGATCATCTGACCGACGACGCTGTGATCGGTGGTCAGCTGGGTCAGGGCCCGGCCGCGACGGAGGTAGCCGCGCGAGTCGCCGACGTTGAGCACGTAGAGCTCGTGCCCGTAGACCAGCGCCGCGGTCATCGTCGTGCCCATCCCGCGCTTGCCCGGGTGGCTGCGGGCGTAGTCGAGGATCGCCCGGTTCGCGGCCGCGACGGCCGACAGCATCGCCTCCTGGACGCTGGCGTGATCGCCCAGCGGCGTCGAGCTCATCAGGGTCTCGTAGAGGGTCTCCGCGCCGATCTTGGACGCGATGTCCCCGGCCGCGGCGCCGCCCATGCCGTCGCAGACACCGATCAGGGTGACCCCGATGCCGAGCTCCTGCAGCGTGGTTCCGGGCCTCAGGCCTCGCTCGCCCGTCCTGACGTTGGCGACGACGAACGCGTCCTCGTTGCGCTCGCGGACGCAACCGATCTCGGTCCTGGCGAACAGCTCGACTCGCGCCACTAGTCGCGCCTCACCCGGAAGATTTGATCACCGACGCGGAACATCGCGCCGTAGGGCACGCTGACAGCCCCGCGAATGCGCACGTAGGTGCCGTTGGCCGAGCCGAGGTCCTCGAGCAGCACGGTCATGGCCTTCTCGTGGACCTCCATGCGCACGCGGGCGTGCGCGCGGCTCAAGAAGCCGTCGCTTGGAAACACGATCTCGCCTTGCTCACGGCCGATGGTCATCTCGGTGCCTCGGATATGGTAGCGATCATCCTCGATCTCGCCGACACAAACCCGCGTGAGCGCGGCCCACGGTGGCTTGACCGGGGTCCCGAACCCACGCACCTGGTGGGTGTCGAGGGGTGTCTCTTGCCACGGCGACCCGAGATGGTCGAGGCGCAGGAGCTGGTTGCCGAGCAGGAAGTGATCTCCGGGGTAGACCGGCGTGGGCTCGGTCAGGCGCAAGTACACGCCGTTGCGTGAGCCGAGGTCGGCGAGGTGGAGCCCCCCCTCGACCGGCGTGACTTTGGCGTGCTGGGGCGAGACGAAGGGATCCGAGGGGAACGCGATCCCAGCCTGGCGACCGATCTCGACGCCCTGGGCCGACACCGCGAACGACTCGCCCTCCCTCCCGTCCCGCCCAACGAGCACGAGGCGCACGGGCGAGGATGGCTGCGGGCTCGCCCACGCCTGGGCCGGTGGCGCGCTGTGTGCGGCGGCCGCGGACGCGACCTCGCCGTGACCGTGGCCCGTTCGGACCCGGTCGTTGGGCGCGGCGGGCCGAGCGGGGCTCGGCGACGCGTGGCTGATCGGCTCGGGGTGGGCGTCGGCCCGCACCCGGGGACGCGGCAGGTTGGTGGCTGAGGCCGCAGGATCTCCGGCCGGGTGCGCCTGGGGCCGCGGAGCAGCGTTCGGACGCGCCTTGGGCCCGGGTCGCTTTGACCCAGGGGCGTTCGCGTAGACCGGATCGAAGCCGGCTTGCCCGCCGCCTTGCCCCCTGGCCTGCCCCGCAGCCGGCTTCTCACCGCGCCCGCTCTCGTCGGCGTCGAAGCCCGTGTAGTTGGGGCGCGGCCGAGGTGCCGGACGACGACGGCCCCGCGGGGCGCTGGGCTCGGGCGCGCTCGGCCCCTGCTGCGCGCGGGAGCGCGGCTGGCTGCCGGGGGGGGAGAAGGTCGGTCCGGCCGGGTCAGCGGCGCTCGGAGCGATCTCCGTGTGCTCGCGGATCGGCGCACGGACGGGCACGTCGCCCTGATCGCCGAACATCGCGCGGACGTTTAGCGCCCCGGTGTGCGGGCGAGCGAAGCGCTGCTCGACCGACAGGCCGCAGACCTGACAGAACGAAGCTCCGCTCGCTACCCCCGATCCGCAGCGGGGGCACTTTGACGCACCGGTCGGTGGCGCCGGTAATTGGGCACGAAGTTCGTAGTCACACACGTGGCACCGAACCGCGTCAGGCGAGTTGTCGGTGCCGCATGCCGGGCATGGGATCGTTTCTGCCATCGGCCATCCGGGTTCGGGCGGGCGCTGGGAGCCGCTGGCCACTGGCCAGTGGGCCTTGAAAGGCCACGCGGGCTGGGATAGACCGCGTTGCCAGGTTGCCGAGGTTATCGGGCACCCCGCTGGGCGTCAATCGTGAGCGCCCAATACGCGACACCTTCACCGTCCCGCCTCCTCTGGAGACCACTCTGCCACTTCTGCGCACACTCGGGTTGACCTTTCGGCCGCCTCTCGCCACCGGTCCCGGCCGGCTGGCGCTGCGCTCCGCGCTCGCGCTCGCGCTCCTTGGCCCCCACCTGTTCGCCTGCGCCCCCATCGTTCGACCCGCCTCCTTCAAGGGGGCCCGGGGCCAGGTCACGGACACCAGCTTGCTCGGCCCCTTCGACGGCCAGATCGTCGACCAGGCCACGGGCGAGCCGGTTCAGGACGCGGTCGTCGTCGGCGTGTGGTCCTACGACCGCGGCGACGGCTTCATCTCGCCGAGCGGATCCGAGACGATCTCCGTCCAGACCGACGAGGCCGGGCGCTATCGCATCGGCCGCGCGCCGCTGCGCAAGCGCGGCAGCCACCTGCGCCTCGTGTCCTTTCGTCTCGTCGTCTACAAGCGCGGCTACGCCAGCTACCGCTCCGACGCCCTGCTCGCCGGCGGCCCCCGGCGAGACTTCACCGGTCGCCACAACCGGATCGAGCTCGACAAGTGGCGCGAGCGCGACTCCCACGCAGACCACCTGCTGTTCCTCGCCCCGCCCCGCGAGGTCGCGCGTGTCGCCGACTGGGAGCGGAGGCAGGCCAACCTCGATCTCTACAAGACCCTCGGCGGCGGGCTCGAGCCCGAGGACCACGAGGGCGAGGGCGATCCGAGGGGCCCGGACGGCCCGGGCACGCCCGAGGATCTGTGGCTCGACGCGAGCCAACTCATCTACCCCGAAGACGTCGCCATGCGCACGGGCTACGACGGCGAGTTCGTGGTCGAAGATCTCGGCGACTTTCCGCGCACCGATTTTTACCACGGCGTCCTGTTTCGGGCGCTCGATCGCGAGGAGGAGCACGACTTCTCCTACCGCGTGTGGCACCAGCCGAGCGGCGGCCTCGAGCCCGTCATCGCGATCTTCCGTGAGAACCTCCCGGTCGAGGTCAGCCCCGAGGTCACCGACGAGACCTGGATCTACGAGGAGCCCGGGACCGAGTTTCGCGGGGTCGCGTTCATCGATCGGGCCAGCGAGACCGGCGTGCTCGTCAGCTGCGGGCCCGCGCAGTGCATCGACGTCGACACCGCGATCATCCTGGCCAAGTACATCCAGGGTCGCCTCGAGCAGATCAGCACGGTCCCGGCCGGCCCGGCCCCGGAGCCCGCAGCCGCCGAGCCGAGCGCGACAAGTGGCGACGCGAGCCCCGCCCCCAGCGAGCCCGAGCCCGAGCCCGAGCCCGACTCCGAGCCCGAGCCCGAGCCCGACTCCGAGACCCCCCCGGAACCAGACCCCGACACCGAGCCACAGGAGCCATCGCCGTGACCCAACGCGCACCACGACCCCGCGGCCGCCTCCCACGGCTTTGGGCGCGCCCCTGGGCGGTGGGCCTGGCCGGCCTCCTCGGCCTCGGCCTGTGCTCGGGTCCGGCCGCGGCCTGGGACCCCTCGACGACGCACCAGGGCCTGCTCGAGTCCGCGGTCACCCGCAGCGCCGTGCACCTGCGCTGGATGGACGCGAGCGAGCTCGAGCGCGGGCTGTTCACCTCCTTGCGCGTCGACCCGGACCGCCTGACCAAAGAGGAGCTGCGCCTGCTGCAGCTGACGATCCGCAACGCCCACGCCGACGTCGGCGCGCGGCCGCTCGGTGGACCGGGCGCCTGCCCGTCGGCGGACGCCCCGCCCGAGACCCAGCTGTTTTGCGTCGACCAGAACCTGTGGGAGCACTCGGCCCTCGGCTGGCTGCGCCTGGGCATGCTCGCCGAGGTCACGCCCTCGGCCCGCGAGCTCAACCACTTCGTCGACCTCGAGCACCCCGAGGCCGCGCGGTGGAGTGATGACGAGCTGCCCGCTGCGGTCCTGCGCCGTCGGGCCCGAGCCAACGGCGAGCCGACGGCCGGGGTCGTGACCGGAACCAACTTCTCCGGCCAGGCGCCGTCGGCGATCGCGTGGTTCGAGGATCCCGATGATCTGCTCGCTCCGCCCCAGACCTACGCGCACCTGGCCCTGGCCAGCAGCGCCGCGAGCCAGGCCGAGCGCGACCACCACCTCGCCCTCGCGATGATGGGCGTCGGCGCCCTGCTCCACGTCGTTCAAGATCTCGCGGTCCCCGCTCACGCCCGCGGCGACGGGACCGCCTTCTTCGCGCCGCTGTCTCCGGCCCCGGGCGACCGCGGGCTGCCCTTGCAGGAATTCGTGCGCTTCGAGTACGGGCGCAGCGAGCTGCCCGGACTCCGCGCCGGTCTGGGCGGGCGCTCGTCGGCCCTCGGCTCCCCTGCCCCCGGCGGCCCCAGCGCGGCCGGGCCGAGCGGCGTGCCCCTGGCCGAGACCTTGATCGGCCATGTGCTCGGTGACGCGCAGCACGACGGCGTCGCAACCCTCGCAGGCCGGCACTTCTTCTCGGAGTCGAGCGTGCCCGCGCCCCAGCACCTCGACCCCACGCTGAGCGCGTCCGAGGCCGCGAGCGCGCTGCTCGGCGACGCGCATCACCTCGCGGCCGTCGAGGTCGAGGGCGCCACCCTCGCGCCGTGGCCGGCCGAGCGCGGCTACCTCTTGAGCCCGACCGGTCGCGCGCTCGCTGCCTTCGACACCGATCTCGACGGCCGCACGCGCCCCTACCTCGACGAGGCCTGCTACCGCGATCAGGCCGCGCTGCTGCTGCCTGCCGCCGTCGACGCGACCCGCTCGCTGCTCGATCTGCTGTGGCCCGCGTGGCCCGAGATGCAGCGCAGCGGTGACGACCTCGTCTTGACCATCCCCGCCTGGGCCAGCGCCGAGCTCAGCGTCTCGATCCAGCGCGACGACGGGCAGCGGCGCGAAGTCGGTCGGCATGCGCTCACGGTCTCGAGCGAGAACGTCGTCGCCCTCGGGGTCGGAGAGCTCGCGCCTGGCGAGCGCGTGGTGCTGGTCCTCGACGCGACCCGGGCCGACGGCCCGCCGATCGTCCTCGAGCAGATCCTCTCGCGTCGAGGGCCCGCCC
>NZ_PVNK01000002.1 GCF_002994615.1 Enhygromyxa salina
CTCGAGCGCAACAACACCTGGTCGCTGGCGGTCTCGGGGGGGACGCTGTACCTGGAGATCGAGGGGAGGGTGCATGAGGGTCGGGTTGGACTGGCCTCTGTATTGTAATCTAAGTTTCATTGTAACACTTAAATATAGTCTGTTCATTATTTTAATAGGTTGTAGTGGCTTGTGGTTGTCGTGAAGTCCTCTCGTCTCACCGTCCTGTTCGTGCTGCTTTGCGCGGCCTGCGTTGTCAGCAAGCGACCCTTCTTTTCCGCTTTTCGTCTTTGCATTGACAGGATGTGGCCAGACGCAGGATCCCGTCGACGGCATGTTCGGCGACGACTTCGGCAGCGGCGAGACGGGCACTCCTGTTCCAGATCTGGGACCAGGTGAGCCCGAGCCGCAGCATCGTGTGGGCAGCCATGTCAGGCCTGGGGCACGAGGGTGCCAAAGAACAGCCGAGTCCCGGGTTGGTGAGCGGCGAAGCTGGGGTCGGCTCGGAGCGCGGCGAGCAGCGGGCCAGCGTGGGCGGGGGCGACGGCTTCGGGGCTGGCCCACAGGCGCGCGAGGTCGACGCCGGTCATGGTCTCGAGCAGGTGACGCAAGGCCGCGACTTCGGCCGGGGCTTGTGGATCTTTGCCAACCGAGCGCTCGAGCTGGGCGGCGAGGCGTCGCAAGTGCAGGGGCTGGCCGGCCCATAGGACCGTGTCCGGTGGGTGGACGGCGGTGATGCTGCGGATCCGCTCGTGGACGGCGGTGAGGTTCTGGCTGCGAAACAGCTTGAACAGCTGCATGTCGAGCTTGGGGACCAAGCGACGCCACAGGGGCAGCCACGGCGGGCCGAAGCGGGTGGCGTCGGGGTCGAGACGGCACATGAGCTCGCCCGCGGCCTCGAGCGCCCAGGCCAGGCCAGAGTCGCTGAGGGCGATCAGGCACAGCTCGATCCAGCGAGGCTCGGGGCGCTGCTTTGCGAGTGTGACGAGGCGGCGCAATTGGTCCGAGGGCCCAGCGTCTGCGAGGAGCCGGGCGGCGAGCAGGTCGGCGTACTCATCATCGATGAGTTCGACGGCGGTGATGGTGGCGTCGACGAGGCGATGAAAGTCGCCGAGGACCGCGTTGTGTGCGATGTGGGCGATCCGCTGCCAGAACGAGCCGTTGGGGGAGGCGCGCCAATTGTCGAGGTCGCTCCAGAAGTAGGAGTCGAAGCCGTCGTCGTCGTCGTCGTCGTCGTCGTCGTCCTCGAGGATGCCGGCGTCGATGAGGTGCTGGCGATCCATGGCTTGGATCTCGGCCTCGAAGTAGGCGATCGCCTCATTCATGAGGTCGACCGCGCGAGGGTCGATGACCTGGGGGACCTCATGGCCGAGGAAGTAGCGCTTGCCGGGTTGGTAGCGGTGGGCGTCCTCGGCGAGGAAGCGGGCGATCTCGCCGGCGATCTGGAGGGGTTGTTCTCGTCGGTGCTTGTCCTTGGCGTGCCAATTGGAGCAGTCTGCGCCCGTCACGGTCTCGTAGGTCCAGCGATCTGGGATTGGTTGTTGTCCGACGGTCCGGGCCATGGTCGCGGTGTCGAATACGGCGCCAAACATGATGGGGGCGTGCACGTCGCCGATGCGGTCCATGAGCTTGCGCCAGGCTTGGAGCATCATCCAGGCCTCGATGGTGCGATGCCGTCCGGTCTTGTAGCCCTCGTTGTCCCAGGAGTAGTCGTTTTTGACTTTGGGGATCTTGTTTTCAGCGGACTCGATCAGGCGGGAAATTCCGTTGCTCACGATGCCGGCTTCACGTGGAGAACTTCCGGTGGAGATGAGATGCCACATTCGGATCATGATCGGGACGCCCCAGGCGAGCTGGGAGTGGTAAAGCATGTTGGCGATCTCATCCTGTTTCCACCACTTTTGTGTCTCGTACAGCGCGGTGCGATGTTCGTTGATGATATCGACGAGTTCGGGCTCGGTGCTGATGCCGCCGATGAAGATGTAGACGTCCTCTTGGAGGATTGGGTAGGGAGTGTCGACCATGCGGCGAACTGTGTCGAGACCCTGGCGATCGCCGCTTCGGGCGAGTTCGACCGCCGCTGCGAGTCGGGCGCTTTCGTCGGGCGAGTCGAGGCCCGCGGGGACGTCGGGCGGTGGCGTGGCGCTCCAGAACTTATCCATAATTGAAAAATCGAAGTGCCAAGGTTTGCGTTCATAGGTCATGAAAGAAACTCCTACAGTTTTGTGGATCGCTCTGCCCACACTTTTGCACATTTATCTTGGATTTTAGTGAGGTCGGCATCAAACTGTCGGCATTCTGGCGAGAGGGTCGAGTCGTGGGTGAGGTTGCCGTCGGCCTCGAAACGTCCTGGACATCCGCCCGCACATTTTGGCACACGATGGTGTGTGTCGCTGCCTGGGGGGTAGCCATTGCCTTCGAGGTAGTCCCTTCGTTCCTTTTTCCAATCATCTTCAATGATCTTCGCCGCCCCCGGCGGCGTGACGCGATACACATCACAAGGCGGCTCCGGCAAGCTCTTACACCCCGCCGCCTTCCCCCGCGCGATCACCTCGCGCCGCTCCACCAGGCTACTCTCCCGCTCCGCCAACTTATCGAGAGCCTGCTCGAAGCGCTTCATCCCTTTCTTGTGCTTTTTCGCAGGCTCATTGTCGGCCAGGAACTCCAACGCGTTCTCGAGCGAAGCGTCCTCGTCGGCCCCGATCATATACCACTCCTCCTCGCTCACGACGGGCGCTGGCTTGCGGTCGGGCCCCAGCTGCCCTTTATGAATTTTGCCTTTGCAGCATTCGCACTTGGGCCCGTCCTCCCCCTGCTTCTCAGGCTTGGGCGGATCCCCCTTGTCGATCGCTGTTTGGGGCCCGGTGTTGGAGTTGCTGCCGTGGTTGGAGGTGGCGATGTCGATGTGTCGGCAGAGGTTCTCGCCCTCGGCCTTCACGTCCATCGACCACATGGCAAAATAGGTCTTGCCGGTCATCTGCTGGCTGGCGATGCCGGCGCCAAAGCTCTTGGTCGCGGCCTCGTTGCCCAGCGGGGAGGTCTTGAAGTAGCTCTTGTTCTTGAGGGCGATCGGCTGGCCGCCGATCTTCACGGTCTTGCTGCCCTCGCGTAGATCCCTGGCGAACGAGGACACGGCGTAGGGCACGGGGACCGGTCCGGTCGGCGGGCCCGGAGGGCTCTTGCATACGTCGGGGAAGGCGGCGATGACCTTGACATCGCCGTCCTTGCAGGCGACGGCGTTGCCGTTGGCGAATACGGGCTTGCTCATGTCGAAGCTCCGGTGGCGCGAAGGTGGGTGAGCCAGCGCCGTTGTCGGGCCACGGGCGCGTCGTAGGCGAAGATGGCGCCGGGACGCAGGAGCCCAAGCCGCCAAGCCGCGAGCGCGCGGAGTCGCTGCGGCCCGGCGATCAGCGTCAGGCGAAGTGCGTCGGGCAGTGGGCGGCCAAACATGACGCGGCGACCCGGGGAAAATTCCGACGCGGTCTCGGCCCACCAGGCCTGGGTCGCGGCCGGCTCGAGCCAGGCACAGTCGAGGTCGGGCTCCTCGAGATATTCGGGTTGCCCGTCGCTGGTTGGCGGCCCACAGATCAAGCCTCGCGCGTCGGGGTCGAGGCCAGTCAGCGCGCTCAACCCATAGCTCGCGGCGAGGCCATAGTTCGGGTTGGCGAGTCCTTCGATCATCCACGGGATGTAGATCGGGTCGCCGACTCCGACCGCGCCAACATGCGCGAGGCGGTGGTGCTGTGGGTCGCCGGCAAAGATCCGCTGGATCGCCGCGTCCACCCGAGCCGCAGACAAGCCCGAGAAGCCGATCGCACACGCGAGGTCGCCGTAGCGAGGGCACGCGGGCCCGAGGTCGATGAGGGCCTCGCAGGTTTCGGGGGAGGTGCCTTGCTGACGCAGGCGGCCGAGGTTCGCAAACAAGCGGACCCGCGCGCACGGGTCTTCGCTGGCGCTCGCTTCGGCGGGCAGCCCGAGCAGCGCCGCGCCGCGCCGGGCGACGGCGCGGGTCCATGCCGCAGGGTGGGCCAGCCCACGCAGTAGCTGTGCGCCGGGATCGATCCGATGCTCGAGCAGCGTCGCCAAGCCCAACGACCAACGAAGGGGATCGGCCTGGTTCAGCCACCAGTTTCCGATCTCGATCGCGTTGGTGGGTGGCAGCCAAGCCAGGGCCATCACACATGCGTCGAGCTGCTCGAAGGTGTCTGGATCCGCGTCATCGAGGAGCTCGAGGGGCGCGAGCGCTTGCTCGACGCGGTCCCACTCACGCAGCTCGAAGGCCAGGCGGAGCGCGGCAAAACACTCGCCCGGGAGCCTCGTTGCCCATGCAGGCTGGGCGATCTCCCAGCCAAGCGCGCCCGCGTTTCGCAAGCCCTCGCAGTGGGCGTCGAGGCGGGCGTCGAGGCGGGCGAGGGTGTCTGTGGTCGCGACCGGTGAACGGGTGGTCTGATCGCGAAGCTGAGCCAGAAACGCCGCTTCTTCGGCGTGCTGACGCACGACCTCTTCGCGCACAGACGCTGGCGTCCCTGTGTTCACCAGGCCCACCTCGGCACGGGATCGAGCCGCTCGGAGGGCGGCTCGGCGGTGGGTGCTTCGAGCAGCACGATCGAGCGTGCGCCCGCGGCCGCGGTGCTGCTGCACAACAGTCGGCGCCCCGGTGCCCAGCCGCCCCGACTCGCCTGGGTAGCGAGCATCCAAGCCGCGGGCCCAGCCGCCACCCCCACGCTGCCGAAGTATTCCGACGGGTGCCACAGCGCGATGCTCGGGCATCGCTCGGTCGGCAGCCGGGCGCAACACAGCGCGATCTCGTTGAACTCATATTGCTCGCCGCCGAGATCGGCCAGCCATAGATCCAGATCCGCGAAGCGCCAGCCCGCTTCGGCGAGGGCAGCACGCGCGGCGTTGGTCATGCCACGCGCATCATGCGGACGTGTATCGAGGATCGTCGCCGGCTCGTGCGCAACACCGAGCCCCGCGACACGGCTGGCGGTGGGGCTCGGGCTGGTCGTGACCAACACACACGCCGCGGCTTCACCGGGGATGAAGCCGTCGCCGTTTGTCTCGGTCCGCAAGCGCTTGTGCAGGTTGGCTTGGGCCATGGTGTGGATGTCGACGAGGCTGTCCACGGCGCACAGGAGCACGGGTTCGTCACCAGGCTCGAGCTCGGCCCGCAGGCGCGAGAGGACGACGGCGCAGCTGGTCTCGTCGCCACAGATGAGCTCGAGGCTGCGAAGCTGGACACCGCTGCGGTCCAAGATCAGCTGCGCGAGTGGGTCGAGATCAGCGCGCACGCGCCGAGTCGGGGCGTTGGAGCAGACGAGGACGCAGCGATCAAACACCGTGGTCTCGAGCTGACGAGCGCTCTGGGCGAGCGCGCAGACGAGCAGCTCGATCACGCGCTGGGCCGCGGGCACTTTTTTTTTCGAGGCCGGGCACCGCCGCGCCCGTGAGCGGGTGACCGTCGTCGTCCTGCCAGGGGAGCTCATCGAGCGCTGCGATCCCCGCACGGATCGCCAACATCGACGCGTCGCGCTCCTGGCCGAGGGCGCAGGTCAGCGCGGTGGGCTCGATGTAGAGCTCGGTCATGAGCGCTGGACTCCGCGGCGCCGCTTGGCCCACGTGACAAATTCTCCGAGCGAGCGAAAGTGGGGCTTGGCGCTCCTGCGAGGTTTAGGGCCTCGGCGTGGGCCAATCACGATCTCGCGCAACAGGGCCGGCTTGCGGCCGAGCGGCACACGTGTGCGCCAACTCGCCAGCAGCAGGCCGGGCTCGGGCTCGAGCACGATCGTGTCGAGCATCGCGGTGCGCTCGACGACACGATCATCGAAATGGAAGTGAACCAGCGGGGGCGGTGGTGGGACCTCGGCTACGAACAGGCCAGCGCGAGACATGCCGGCCACGGCGATCGCGGTGCCCGGCGCGAGCGTGGCGACACGCTGGTCCGGGGGCGCGACTTGAAAGTGCTCGAACCCGAAGTCGTCGGGCAACAGGGGGAAGCGATCGCGCCGCCACGCATCGTCGAAGGTTCCGGCGGCGGCCAAGCGTGGTTGCCAGCTCCGCGCGATCGCGGCCAGGCCCGCGGGCAGGTATCGGGGGCCCCAGCGCTGAATTGGGGCGTCGAGTGACTCGATCGAGGGGGCGCGAGAGCCCACGGCCTCGTGCTCCGACACACCATCGGCGAGCCCGACTCCAACTGGATTGAGCTGCTCACAGCCAGCTTTGGTGGTCCCCCCATAGGCCAGCTCCCAGCGCAGGGGCTGTCGCTCGAAGGGGTGGCCCACGCCGGGCACGAGCCCCACCACCCCCGGACGCCAGACCCGATCACCGTGGACGCGCAGGCGCTTGGACGCGGCGCCGACCCGCAGCTCGACCACGCAGTCCGTGCATGGCCGCCCCTTTGGCGCCCAGGCGTGTCCGCGAACGAGGACGTCGATCGCGGGCTTGTAGGGCGCGAAGTCGTTCTCGCTGCGCAGGCTCGAGCTGCCCGGCTCGCCCTCGTAGCTGTCGATGGTCTCGCAGTCGCGTTGGTGCTCGCTGGGGCGCAGCCGGCCGTCGTGAACTTTGTAGGTGCCCTTGATCACCACCACGCACGACAGCGCGCCTTGGGGATCGGTCCAAGTCGTCAGCGCCGAGCGCAGACC
Source organism: Enhygromyxa salina (assembly GCF_002994615.1). GTDB lineage: Bacteria > Myxococcota_A > Polyangia > Nannocystales > Nannocystaceae > Plesiocystis > Plesiocystis salina_A. Next base: position 6,621 of record NZ_PVNK01000002.1, read on the forward strand.
TGAGCTATCGCGGGTGATCTGCACGGATCAGTTGAGCTGGATCGAAGACACGCGGATGCGATGGCTGCCGCTGGCTTGGGTGAGGATCTGTACGGCCTTGATCACGACGCGGCCATTGGCGTCGAGGGTGATGCTGGCCTTGCCGCAGCGGATGCTCAGTTCCTGGCGGGCATGAACGATCACTCGATGTCCGTCGACCTCGAGCTCGACGGGCTCGGCGGGCTCGGCGGGCTCGTCAGTCGGCGAGCTTGGCGTGGGCGATTCGACGAGACCGAGGATCAGCGGCCGCGTCGGGTCGCCAGCGATGAACTCGAGCGCGACATCACGACCGAACTCGCTCGGGCCGATGGGGACCAAGGAGAGCGCGACGAGCAGCTGCTCGCCGTCGTGGAGGCGGACGCGGGGCTGGTGATCGACGATCGCGACGATCGTGGCGAGCTCGGGGCCTCTGCGAACACGGCCGATGAGCGAAGACGCGGGCGCGGACATCCGCCCTACCTTAGCGGTTTTGGGTTCGCGGTGCGAAAGCGCTCAGACTCGTAGCAGAGCCCGGGCGCGAGGCCGCCAAGAGGCGCTGTAAAGGAGGATACCCGGACTCCGAGTTCTCGTTTTGATCTTCCGATCAGAGGGTGGCTCGCCCACGGGCCACCACCTCGGACTGGTCAGAATTCCTGCAACACCGTAGCTGGGGGGGCCGACAAGTTACGCGTGGTCTCC
>NZ_PVNK01000003.1 GCF_002994615.1 Enhygromyxa salina
GGGGCGTGGTTGGGGCCGGGGCCGGGGCCGCGTAGGCCGGAGGCGGTGGAGCCTGCGGAGGCGGCGCAGCAGCGGGGGCCGGAGGCGGCGCGTACGGAGCTGGAGCCGCCGGAGCCGGAGCCGGCACCGCGCTCGGGGTCGGAGGCGGCGGGGCCGGAGCTTGCCCGGGTGCCGGCAGCTTCGCGCCGCACCCGAGGCAGAACTTGTAGTGGTCTTGGTTTTCCTTGCCGCAGTTGGGGCAGACGATCACAGGAGCCTCACGAGATCTCGACGCGGAAGAGTTGCTGACCGACGAACAGGTAGTCGCCGTGGAACAGCTCCTGCGCGCCCTTGATGCGGACGAAGGTGCCGTTGCGGGAGCCGGTATCCGTCAGCAGGACCTTGGCGTCGTCGGATAGGTCGAGCTTGGCGTGATGCCCGGAGATGAACCGGTCGTCGGGGAAGTCGAGGTCGTTGCCCTCACGGCCCATGGACATCGTCGTGGCGGTCGCCGACTTGACGAGGCCCTGGCCGCCACCGGCGAGCTCCTGGATGACACGAAAGGAACCATCGGGTCGGGGGCTGCCGTAGAAGTAAGTGCCGGACTCGTTGGGTCCGTACTCGGGCAGCGGCGCGCTGTCGATCTTGAGCAGCTGCTCGCCGACCAGGAACAGGTCGCCGTCGTCGAGGGGCGTCGGACGCTTGATGCGAAGGAACACGCCGTTGTTGTTGCTGAGGTCCTGAACGAACAGGCGCCCGCTCTGAACGGAGAACTTGGCGTGCTCGGGGTTGAGGAACACGTCCTCGCCGAAGGTGATGTCACCTTGGGTGCGACCGACGATGTGGGTCGTGCCGCTGAGGTGATAGGTGACGCCGTCGCCGCCTTCGCCCTTGATGACGACCAGGCGCGGGGCCACGGTCTCTTGTTGCAGCGCGCCGAAGAACATGGTCTTGACGGCGGGCTTGTCGTCCTCGCCGAGGGGTTGGCCGGTGTTCGGATCGAAGCGCGGCTGGGGCGGAGGCGGAGGTGGAGGGTCGGCCGGCGGCGCCGCAGCGGGG
>NZ_PVNK01000004.1 GCF_002994615.1 Enhygromyxa salina
GTCCCCGACCCCGTCCCCGACCCCGTCGGCGAGCGAATCACGGGTCTCGGCGTGGGCGGGGGCCCTGACGAGCTGACCTACTCGGGGCTCGACTCCGAAGAGGAAGAGGTCTGGGGTCCGTCGGCCTACGTCGTCGACCACGCCGGGCTCAACTGGATCGCGGACGGCCCCGGCCACAAGGTCCTGGTCATCAACGACGAAGACACGATCGTCGATCGCTACGAGCTCGAGGGCCTGGTCCGCGGGATCGAAGACATCGCGGTGACCGAGACCCACCTCTACGTCCTCGCCGTCGGCGGCGTCGCGCCGGAGATCGGGCGAATCGGCCGCAACGACGTCGCCCCCTCGGCCTGGGAGAGCTTCCCGATCCCAACCGACAACCTCGACCCGACCGAGGTCACCGGCCTGTACCAGGACGCGAGCGGGGTCGTGTCGGTCGAGCTCACCTTTGGCCGCCAGCACCTGCCCTTGTTCGAAGCTGACGGGGCGCCGATTGCGGCGCCAGGTGCTCCGGTCTCGGGCTACGCGATCGACGGGCACCAGGTCACACTCGTCAGCCACACGGGTGAGCCTGGCCAGGACCTTCAGACAGGATCGATCCTCGTCGATGGATCCGAGGTCGCCAGCGTCGAGACCGAGGGGATGATCGGCGACTTTTTTGTCATCGCCGAGGCGCCCAAGGGCGATCTGTGGGTCCACGCCTCCGACGTTGGCATCAACCAAGAGGGCGCCCTGATCGCGCGCTCGCTCGCGTATCGCTTCTCGCTCGACGGTGAGCTCGTGTCGCTCCTCGAGATGCCGATGACCGACGAGCTGGTCTGGGTCGAGCACCGGATCACCATGGATCCCGAGGGCAACCTGCGGGTGCTGAGCACCGGTCCCGATGAAGCCACCTTGCGCCGGCCGACCTCGCTGGATCCGATGCAGCCGTCGATCATGCCGCCGGGCGTGGCCCCCTACCTGCCCAAGCGACACCCCGCGTCGTTCGAGGCGCCCACGCCCGCGCCCCAGCCCGACAACCTCGAGTGCCTGTACCGCGAGGACATCATGCAGCGGGCCTACGAGTACGCGAACTTCGTTGCTGTCTACAACAACAACCACATGCAGACCTGCCCGGGCCGCACGCCTGTGTCGTACTTCCAGGAGCACCTCGGCCAGCCGATCGCGGGCGTCGCCTACAAGTACGCCGGCTACCAGGAGGTCAGCACCTACGAACACGCCGTCAACAACAACTTCACCATCGGCGACCTCAACACCAAGACCGACAAGGTCCTCGACGGCTGCTCACACGGCGTCGACTGCTCGGGCTTCGTCAGCAAGGCCTGGCGCTGCGGCCACCACTACACCGGCAATTTGAGCGAGGTCAGCTTCGAACTCGGCAGCACCGACGAGCTCGGCCCGGGCGACGCGCTCAACAAGCCATATTCGCACGTCCGTCTGGTCGCCGAGCACCTCGGAGCTTGGGGCGTCAAGGTGGTGGAGTCGACCGTTGGCAAGGATCGCATGCGGGTGGTCGTCCGCGACATGTCGTGGGCCAGCGCGGGCTATGCCGCGGGCTACACCCCGATCCGCCTCGACAACCTGTGCCCCGACGCCCCGCCACCGCCGCCGCCATCCACCCACGTGGTGTTTGACGCCAGCGGCTACATCCCGGCCAACTCGAGCTTCGTGCCGATCCCGCCCGCGCGCCTGCTCGACACCCGCGAGCCTGGCGGCGAGTACGAGGGCCAGCTGGCCACCGGCCAAGAGATCCAGGTGACCGTCGCCGGTCGGGCGGGGATGCCGGCCGCGCCGGGGCTCGGCGCGGTCGTGCTCAACGTGGCCATCGCGGCGCCGAGTGAGCGAGGCTTCTTGGCCGTCTACCCTGACGCCCCCTACCCCGGGACCTCCAACATCAATTTTTTCACCGGCGAGGCGACCCCAAACCTGGTCCTCGTCGACCCCGGCGCCGACGGCAAGATCGAGATGCATCACGTGATCACCGAAGGCGGCTCGGACGTGGTCGTCGACGCCTTCGGCTACTTCCCGCCCTCGGCTGACCTCACCATGGTCACGCCAGCGCGGGTGTTCGACTCGCGCACGGCAGAGTTTGGGGCCGCGATGGTCCTCGCCGGGACCCGCGACATCAAGCTCGCGGGCGTCGGCGGGATCCCGGAAACGGGCGTCGGTGCGGTCATCGCCAATGTCGCCGTGGTCAACCCGGCCGACGACGGCTTCGCCACGGTCTACACCGCGGGCCAGCCCCAGCCGACGACCTCCAACCTCAACTACACGGCGGGCCAGGCCCGGGCCAACCTGGTGGTCATCCCGGTCTCGGCCAACGGCTTTGCGACCTTGTTCACGCTGGAGAATGCCCACTATGTCATCGACGTCCAGGGCTACTTTGAGGAGGGCGCCGACTTCCAGCCGATCTCACCGATCCGCCTGCGAGATACCCGCGTCGATGACCTCGGCCCGCTCGGGCACGACAGCACGATCACCATCGCGGTCGACAGCGCGCCCACGATCCCCGCTGACGCCGCTGCGGTGTTCGGCAACCTGACCGCCGTCGCGCCGACCCAGCCAGGCCACCTCCAGGTCTACACCAACGCCACGCCAGACACCTCCAACGTCAACTTCCTTGGTGGTAAGACCGTGGCCAACGCGGTGCTCACCGCGCTCTCGAACGTCGGCGAGATCCACGTGCGGGCCACCTTGCCCACGCCCTGAGGACCTTCACAGGGGCCTGTTCAACAGGCCCCTGTGAGACTCGAAGCCCACCAGGCAAAAAAAAGCAGGGCCCGACGAGTCGGGCCCTGCTCAGCGCACATGGCGCTCGCTCACCTCAGATCGGGCGAACGTTCTCGGCGCGGGGGCCCTTGGGGCCCTCACCCGCGACGAAAGAAACCTTCTGGCCTTCACGGAGCTCGTCGTAGCGAACACCCTCGAGGTTGGACATGTGAAAGAACATGTCCTTACCGGTGCCGGTGTCGATGAATCCGAAGCCCTTTTCCGTGAGACGCTTGATCGTACCCTCTGCCATTTTGTCTTTTTTCCTGAAAGTGTGTCCCGCGAGGCTCGAGCCGCAAATCGCGGTGGGGAGCCCAGCGAAGTCAGCCCTGTACCCCGGATTCGCCCAGGTGTCCACGTGGTCGACTCACGCCGGAGTCCGCACCTCGCTCAAAAGCGCAGCGAGGCCATCAGCCCGGTGCTTCCGGGGCCGAACACCGGCGCAACGCGGACGCGGGCGAGGTCACGGCCCCCGGCTCCGCGCGTGGGGTTGTCGTAGCGGAACAGCACGGCCCCGGTCACGAGCAAGGCGGCCCCGGCGATGCCCGAGATCAGCGCCCCCCTGCGCAGTGAATCGCGCTCACCCACCAAGTCGAGGTAGCGCTGGTACTCGTCGGTCGACAGCTGATCCGCCTCGCGCTTGTCCCCGAGCTCGCGCGCGCGGGCCTGACGGTCGACGGTCAAGCCAACGAGCACACCGCTAGCGATCAGCCCCGACGCCCCGATCCCGAGCAAGAAATAGGAAGCGAAGCGCCGGTTCGACACGTTGAGCACCGCCTCGACCGTGGTGGTCCCGTCGCGGCCGAGCTCGATGTCCTTGCTGAACGGCTCGTAGCCGCTCTTGCTGACCGTGACGACGTGCTCGCCCGGGACCGTGCGGAGGACCTCGGTCAGCGGCAACTGGCCGACGACGGTGTTGTCGACGCGGACCCACGCGCCCTTGGGACCCTCGACACGCACGACGCCGTCGATCTCCTCGAGCTCGGCCTGGACCTGGTAGGTGGCGCCCTCGGGGACCTCGAAGCTGCGCAAGAAGTCGTGGTAGCCCGGCGCGCTGACCGTGATCTCGTGGGCGCCGGGCTCGACGCTGATCACGCCGGGAGCCGGGAGCTCGGCCTCGCCGTCGAGGGTCATCCGCGCGTCCTCGGCCGCGGTCGAGACCAGGATCCTCGTCACGACCTCGGCCTCGAGGCCGCCGAGGTCGCGCTCGGCCAGCAGCGAGGTCAGGTAGTTGCGCGCGAGGCCAGCGTACTCGGCGTCGGGCGCCGCCGACAGGTACTGCTGATAGCGGCGGATCGAGAGCCGGCGGTGCTCGAGGTCGCCGTCGCTGTCGTAGGCCCGGCGGTGGGCCGAACCGAGCGAGTAGAGCAGCCGGACGTCGGGATAGGTCCGATAGGCCTCGGCCAGGAACTCGATCGCCTCCTCGAAGCGCTCGTCTCGAAACGCGGTCTTGGCCGAAGCCTTGAGCAGCTCGGCGGCCGCCTCGTCGCGCTGGGCCTCGGGCAGCGGCGCGAGCTCGTCGGCGTAGGCCGGGCGCGAGTCCGCGGGCTGCTCGGCCTCGGACCGCTCGGCGGCCTCGGCCTCGACCGGCGGAGCAAACGCGAGACAGGCGGCGATCCACAGCTCGATCAAAACCCGATCTCCTTGTCGACCTTGGTCGTCGGATCGACCTTCTCGGTCTTTTTGGTCTTCTTGCTCTTCTTGCTCTTCTTGACCGGCTTTGACTCCGGGAGCGCGTCGAGCGAGACGGGGACCTCGAGATCGGCGAGCGGCACGATCGAGACCGCCGCCTCCTCGTAGCCCTCGGCCATGACCTCGAGCGTGACGGTCCCCGAGCTCTTGTCGAGCGTGAAGGGCTCGCTCGCGCGGCCGACCTTGCGATCGCCGATGAACACCTCGGCGCCGTCTGGCGCCCCCGACAAGGCCACGACGACGGTGCTGTCTGCGGGCTCCGGCTCGGGCGCCGGCTCGACGAGCGTCGGCTCGGGCTCCGGCTCCGGCTCGACGCTCGCATGAGCGATCGCCAAAGGGGCGGGTTCGTGCTCCTCGCTCGCCGCCTGACTCCACATGAACCCGAGGCCCCCGAGCACGAGCGCGAACACCCCCGCGCCCGCCCACAGCCCGACCCTCGACCGCCGCGCGGCGGCCTGGGTGATCTCGGCCTCCTCGAGCGCCTGAGCCAGCTCGGCCGCGCTCTGCCAGCGGTCCTCACGATCCTTGGCCAGCGCCTTTTGAACGATCTTGTCGACCGTCGCCGACAGCTCGGCCTCGGGGACCACGGCCCTGAGTGAAGGCACGGGCTCGGTCAGGTGCCGGGTGATCATCCCGAGCGGCGAGCTCGAGTTGAAGGGCAGCGCGCCGGTCAGCATCCGAAACAGGATCACGCCGACCGAGTAGACGTCGGCCCGGGCGTCGATGTCGGCGTCGCCGCGAGCCTGCTCCGGGGACATGTAGGCCGCGGTGCCCACGATCACGCCGGTCTTGGTCAGCTCGGTGCTGTCGCCGGCCTCGGCCGTGGTCTTGGCGATCCCGAAGTCGACGACCTTGATCGTGGCCGAGCCGCCGGTCTGATCGATGCGGAAGCAATTGGCAGGCTTGACGTCGCGGTGGACGATGCCCTGCTCATGGGCCGCCTGGAGGGCGTGGCAGATCTGCACGACCATCGTGCGGGCCTCCTCGAAGGGCAGCCGCCCCTCACGCTCGAGCAGCGCCTTGAGATCCTCGCCGTCGAGGAACTCCATCGCGATGAAGGGCGCGCCCTCCTCGGTGCTCCCGAAGTCGGTGATGTCGACGACGTTGAGGTGGCGGATCCTCGAGGCCGAGCGGGCCTCTCGCAAGAAGCGCTCGCGCAGGACCTTGCGCCGGGCGAACTCGAGGTTGAGGGTCTTGAGCGCGACCTGCTTGCCGATCACCTTGTGCTCGGCGAGGTAGACGTTGCCCATCCCACCCGAGCCGAGGTGGCGAACGATGCGGTAGCGATCGGCGATCTCCCGGCCCTCCTCGAGCAGGTCGGGCATGCCCCCGAGCCCGGGCTGGGTTTCGATCAGCTCAGTGAGCTCGGCGCTGTCGAGCGCCGCCTCCCCCACTTCGGTCTCGGCGTCGGAGATGTCCGCGGTCATCACACGATGGCTGGCTGAGGACGCCCCCCGCGAGGCGCGGAGGCGCGGCCAGCATAACCCACCCGTGAACCGGGCGCCGTCCCCCCGCGGGGTCAGCGCTAGCAGCCCGCGGGCGTACTGCAAGTCTTGGCGACAAAGCCCTCGGCGAAGAGGCCAAGCGAGGCGGCGCGAGGCATTGCACCCCGGGCTGCTAGCTGCCTGGACTCATTGAAGTTTCCGCGATTCCAGGGGACCCGGCTCCCGGCCCACGGGGCGCGACGCCCAGGTCCGCTGCGAGGACTTTCGCTGCGTCGAGGCCAGGGCCAAGCCCAAGCCCGAGGCCAAGAAGCTGCCCGACGCCAGCGCGTCGACCTTCTCGACCCAGGTCGCGCGCTCTCGATCCGCGCGGCGATCTTCGCCGACCGCGGGGAGCTGTGGTTGGCGGCGACGGTCGACGGTCGACGGTCGACGACGAGGGAGGGTCGCCTTCGCGACCACGGCCACGCGCGAGCCCGCGGTCGCCCCTTCGCGCGGACATGATTACCCCTGAACCGCGTGCATCTGACGACTCCAAACGAATCGCCGCTCCTGATCTAGAGCCTCGCCAGTGAGTGCAGGTGCCGCGCGCAGTTTCGTCAGCGACCTACGCCCGGCTTTTTCCTTGACCGTCCCGTCCAAACACGGAATAGCTAGCATGGAGGGGCCTCTTCGAGCGCCGCGTCAAACTAAATGTCACTCGCGACTGGGCTACTGATCTCACTCCTGATGATCGCGCCACCGGAGCCCGCTATCGCTCCCGACGCCAGCGCTCCGACGACCTCGGAGCAAGCCTCAGAGAAAGACGCGCAGGAAGCCTCAGAGAAAGACGCGCAGGAAACCTCAGAGAAAGACGCGCAGGAAGCCTCAGAGAAAGCCGCGCAGGAAGCCAAGGACGAGGCCAAGAAGAAGAAGCGGGCCGGGGTCGACCTGAGGGTCAAGGCGCGGGTCATCGCGGGTCTCCGCGGCCGGGTCAGGACGCCCAGCGCAGATCAGAGCCAAGAGGCCAGCTCCAAGACCGAGCTCCAGCTTCGCCAGGCCCGGCTCGGGGTTCGCTTGAGGTACAAGAAGATCGCCGAGGTCGAGATCAGTGCCGAGTTCTCCGACTTCCTCGGCAACCTAGAGCCCGGCGAGGTCCTCCGTGACGCGTACGCCAACGTCCGGGTCCACAAGGCCTTTCAAATCACCGTTGGTCAGTTCAAGCGCCCCTACTCGGGGCTCGAGCTGCGTGGCTCGAGCAAGCTGCCCATGATCTCGCGCGGACTGTTCAACTCGATCGCAACCGAGGACCTGACATGGGGTGACCGCGCGATGGCGGGCATGATCTGGGGCTCGTACAAGCCCAAGCGCCCGGGTCTGCACAAGCTCGAGTGGTACCTGTCGGCGTCCAACAACGCGATCGCAGACGCCCCCGAGGGCGTCGACGTCCACGCGCGCCTCGTCTACGAGCCGCTCAATTCCCTCTCCTTCGCGGCGTCCGGCGCCTACAAACACGTGACCGACGCGCTCGACCAAGAGCGCGACGTATACGGCGCCAACCTCGACATGACCGTCGACTCCCGAGGCTTCTACGCCAGCGTCGAGGCCGACCTCGCCCAAGATTGGACCTTCGGCACCGACCCTGCCATCTCGCCGTGGGTCCTGGGAGCGCTCGCTTACTCCAGCTACGACCTCGAGTTGGGCAAAAATTTCGTACTCCAGCCCGCCTTCGCATTCGAGTATCTCGACGCGAACCTCACCTATGAGGAGAGCGAAGCATTTCGTGCGCTCGCAAACTTGAACTTGAAGTGGAGCCAATACGTGATGGTTCGGGCCCAGATCGAATATATTTATCCGTTGCCACCCGTGACGGCATTCAACCCCTTCGTCGAGACTCAGATCTACGGATTATGGCTACAAGTTCAGATATGACCCGCGCGACGCCCCGCATCATCGCGTTCGAGGGCGTCGACGGCGCGGGCAAGAGCACCGTGATTCGCATCGTCGCCGAGCACCTCCGCGCGCGAGGCGAGCGCGTGTTCTTGCCCCGCGAGGGCAAAGAGCACCGCTCGCGGCCGACACGAATGATCCGTCGCCTGACCCGCGACCGCCGCAACGTCGCGCTCGAGCCCGTGCCCGAGCTGCTGCTCTATGCCGCGCGCGAGGCCCAGGTCCTCGAGGAGCACGTCCGGCCCGCGCTCGCCCGCGGCGAGATCGTGCTGCTCGATCGCTCGCTCGTGACACCGATGGTCATGGGCGTCCACGGTCGCGGCGTCGATCCGGGCGTCGCCGCGCGCATCGTCGACGCCGCGAGCGGCGGGCTCGAGCCCGAGCTGACCCTGATCTTCGACGTCGATCCGCGGACCAGCCGTATTCGCAAGCGCCTCGACAAGATCAGGACCCAGCGATTCCGCGACGGCGGCCGCAAGGGCCTCGCGGGCAGCGGGTTCAAGGTCCGCGTCCGCGACGGCTACCTCGAGCTCGCCCGCGAGCGACAGCTCGTCGTCGTCCACGCCGAGCGCGGGACCCCAGCCGAGGTCGGGGCGCGGGTCTGCGCGCTGCTCGACAGCGGGACCTTCACCGAGCCCGACGACGCCGGGCGCCCGTGGTGGCGGGTCGACCCGGACGCGAGCTTCGAGGACGCGCTCGCCGGGCTGCCCGATCTCGTCGCGCTCTACTTCAGCCGCCGAATGGCGATCGGCCGCGAGCTCCGGGCCCGGCTCTACGAGCGTCACCCCCGGCTCGTCGCGTGGGCGGCCGACCTCGACGATCCGCTGTGGCCGCAGATCGATCGCGAGCTGCCCGCCACCCGAATTGAGCGCATGTCGATCCGGCCGCTGGCCGAGACGCCCTGGCGGACCGAGCTGGCCGAGAGCTTCCCGGCCGAGGTCGCGCGCAGCCTCCGCGGGATCGCGGGCGAGGCCGCCGACGCCCTGCGCACGCGCCTCGTCGCCCACGCCCCCGGCCCCGTCGTCGAGAGCCTGTCCGGGCGCAGCGACGCCTTCGCCGTCGAGCTGCGCAAGCGGCTGTGGAAGCAAGCCAACATCCACGAGCGCGCCTACAGCCTCGAGCTCCTGACCGATCCGTGGTCGGTCGAGAAGCGCCGCGCGCTCCTCGACGAGGATCCCGGCACGGTACTCCCGACCCTGCGCGGCCTCGCCCCCGAGCTGGCCGATCCCGCGCTCGAGGCCTGGGCCGACAAGGCGCCCAAGGCGGTCCTCAGCGCGCTCATGGGCCGGGCTGACGACTCGGCGCACAGGCTCCGGCGCGAGCTGATCGAGACCGGCCGCGAGGTCGTCGACTCGATCCGAGGCCTCGACGACCCCGCGTCGTGGGCCCTGCGCGAGGCCTGCGTCGATCGCTGGCCCTCGACCGTCGCGTGGAGCCTCGACGGCCTCCTGGACGTGACGCCGGCTCGCTGTCGGGTCATGATCGAGGCATGCCGCGACGCCGACCCTGGCGACCTGTTCATGAAGCGCAGGCTCTACCTGCTCGAGCTGCGCGACCAGGGCGCGGGCGCGGGCGGGGGTGCTGACGCATGAGCTCGAACCCAGACCTCGTGCTCGACGACGCCGCGCTGTTCGAGAACCGAACCGAGCGCAAGTATTTCTTGGCCCCGGCCCAGGCCCGCGGCTTCGTCGATGCGGTGTCCGAGCACCTCGAGCCTCACCGCTTTCGCGGCGAGGGAGCGAGCGAGGTCCCGCGCCCCGTTCACTTCATCACCACGCTCTACTTCGACACGCCGAGCCTCGAGATCGCGCAGGCGTGCCGGAGCGGGCGTGACAACCTCAAGCTGCGCGCGCGCGAGTACTACGACGAGCACCCCGATCTCGCCGAGCTCGCAACCTCCCACCGCGAGCTCGTCCGCAGCAGTCGAACGGTGTGGCTCGAGCTCAAGGCCCGCGACAACCACGTCACGCGCAAGCTCCGCTTCCCGCTCCCGGCCGACGAGGTCACGGGCTTCCTGGCCGGCCGCGAGCTGACCCCCCGGGCGCTCGAGCTCCATCGACGCGAGTGGGGTGCGCGGGCCGAAGACATGCTCGACGAGGTCCGGCGGCTCTGCGCCCGGGTCGAGGGGCCGCTGCGGGCCGACTGCCTGGTTCACTATCGTCGGCGAGCGTGGCAGGATCAGACCGGCCACCTGCGCGTCACGCTGGACACCCGCGTCGCCTACCACCGGCCCGAACCGGATCTCTTTCATGGCTTCACCTCACTGCGCGACGCCGTCGCGGGACCGCCCGTCGCTCGGCTCGGGTCGTACCTGGTCGAGCTCAAGCTACGCGGGGACATGCCTGGGTGGCTCACGGCGACCGTCGACGCGGCCAAGCTCGAGCCCGCGCGCATCGGTGAGCGACAGTTCAGCAAATTCCTGGCGGCGTCGGCGGCCGTCCACGCCTAGGAGCTCGTGACCAGGCGCCCGGGCAAGATCGCAGCGTGGCTGGCCGCCGCGATCTTGGTCGTCGTCTACGCCCTCGTGGTCTGGTGGGGCGGGCCCGACGACTCGCCCCCGGACGAGCTGCCCGCGCCAACGCACCTGCAGATCGTCGACCTCCAGCCGACCTCGCCGCGGCCTGGCGCGGCCTTGATCGTTCGCTTCGCCCCCCCGACCGCCAAGGGCGCGGCCGCCGAAGCCAGCGCGCTGCAGCTCCTGGTCCGCGACCACACCCTCGACCCGATCGAGCAAGACCGAGACGAGGTCGTGTTTCGGCTGCCCAAAGAGCTCGCCACCGGCCGGGCCGAGCTCGTGCTCGCGCGCGGGGCCGAGCGCAGCCCGGCCAAGGAGATCGAGATCGACACCGTCAGCCAGCGCAAGATCGTGCGCAACGTGCTCGGTGGCCTCGGCCTCGTGATCCTCGGCCTGTTCATGCTGACCAAGGCGCTCCGGCGTCGGGCGGGCCGCACGCTCCGACGTCAGGTCGACAGCTTGACCGCCTCGACCCCGCGCAGCTTCGGCGTCGGCGCCCTCGTCGGCGGCCTGACCCAGTCGTCCACCTTCACCGCCGCGCTCGGCTTGCCCTTCGTCGAGCGCAACCTGATGTCCTTTCAGGCCGCGCTGACGCTGCTGCTCGGCGCGCACCTCGGCGCGGCGGCGATCGGCTCGGTGCTGCCGCTGGCCGGGACCAAGGACGCGCCGCTGATCCTGATGGTCGGCGTGATCTTGCGCCTCGCCGCCGTCGACCGGCGCGAGCGCGCGAGCGCGAACCTCGTCATGGGCCTCGGCGTGCTCCTCCACGGCGTCTACACCCTCCGGACCGGCTTCGCCCCGCTCGCGGAGCTGCCCGCGATGCTCGAGCTGCGCCAGCTCGATCCGGCCACGCTCACCGGCCTCGCGCTGGCGGCCTCGATCGGCGCGCTCGGTGGCCTCGCCATGCAGGGCGCCGGGGTCATGTTCGTGGTCGTCTTGAGCGTCGCGCAGGCGACCTCGCTGCTCACGCTGCCCCAGGCCCTCGCGCTGCTCGCCGGCGTCCCGCTGGGCTCGGCCCTCAGCAGCATGTTGGTCTCGTGGCCGCTGGGTCGCAGCGCGCGGCGCCTGGGCATCGCCCACGCGGCGGTGGCCCTCGTCATGATCTCGATCAGCTGGCTCGTGCTCCCGTGGCTGCCAGACCTGACCGCCGCCGCGCTCCGCACCGACCCCGAGGCCACGAGCTACGGCAAGAAGCTCCTCCACCCCGAGGTCGGCGGGCACCTCGCCCTGGGCTTCGTGACCATGCAGCTCGTCGCGACCGCCGCCGTCGTGCCCCTCGTCAGCTGGATCAGCGCGCGCCTCCAACCCCAGCACGCCCGCGTTCAGGCCGGTCGCAAGGCCCAGCCCCTGTCATGGGTCGAGGTTCTGGCCAGCTACACCCGCGCGCTCGACTCGATCCACCGCGCCTTGCTCGGGATGCCCGGCGCCCCCGCCGAGGTCGACGGCCACCTGGCGAAGGCGCGCGCGATGATCGAGCGCCACGTCGGCCGCGAGCCCGAAGTCCACGACAGCGACCACGCCGACATGCTGGTCTCGCTCCTCGCGCTCCAGCACGCGATGGAGCACATCGGGTTCACGGCCGCGCGGATCCATCGCCGCGGAATTCACCTCGGCGGCGAACACAGCGAGCTGATCGAGGCCCTCCACCAGGCCGTCGCGCGCGGCCTCGAGGTCGCCCAGATCCTGGTCGCGCACGGGGCCGGGCCGGACCTCGACGAGCTCCGGACCGCCGAGATCCGGACCAACTCGCTCGAGGCCAACCTCCGCGAGGCCGCGGCCCGCGAGGTCGCCGAGCGCGAGGTCGCCGACGCTCGCCAGGCGCTGCTCTTCGCCGAGCTCGGCAGCGGCTACGAGGTCGTCGCCAACCAGCTGTACCGGCTCAACATGTCGCTGGTGCCCGAAGAAGAATTCTGACCAAAGAAGAATTCTGACCGGGAGGCCTCGGCCGAGGCCTCCCCGGAGCCAGCTTCAGGGCGCGAGGACGAGCGAGCCAACCAGCCCGACGAGCTCGAAGTTGATGTCGAGCGGGAACGGCTCGGTGATCATGAAGGTGTCCATGGCCACGACGTGATCGGGCGTCGCCCAGGCCAGGGTGCCCATGGCCCCCGCGCCCGTGATGTTGGCCGTGAAGATCCCCAGCGTGCCCTCGAGGTTGAGGTCGCTCGGCTCCGGCTCCGCCTCCGGATCGGTCGACGCCTCGAGGGTGCCCGTGGCCAGGATCGGGTGGGGCGCATCGCTGTCCCCCGCGATCGAGCCCGCGTCGTGGGGCCCCTGCCCGTGGGGCATCGAGACCGGGAAGGCGTCGCCGACGTTGTCGATGCTAAAGTCCTTGATCGAGACATAGGCCTTCGCGCCGAAGTTCAGGCTGCACTCCTGGTCGAGGATGTCCTCGAAGCCGAGCGAGACGACGTCGAAGGCGGCGACCGCAGCGTCGTCGTCGAGCTGGATCTGCACCTCGCCGCTAGTGACCGTGAGCTGAATCGGGATCGAGCAGCTCCCGCCCGCGCCGGCGTCGGCGTTCGCGTTGGTGTTGATCGTCCCGCTGACGTTCGTGAACACCTGCACGTCGCAGACGTTGCCGATCCCGTTGTCGTCGAAGTCGAGCTGGTTGGGGTTCGGGACCGCCACGCAGTTGTCCGCGTCGTCGAAGACCCCATCCATGTCGGTGTCGATGTGCGTGTCACCGTCTCCGTCGCCGGGGTCTCCGTCTCCGTCGCCGGGGTCGCCATCGCCATCGCCATCGCCCATGGTCTCGCCGTCGCCATCGCCCATGGTCTCGGCGTCGCCGGTCTCTCCAGTCCCGGCAGGTCCATCGTCGCCGCAAGCGAGGCTGAGCGTGGCGATGGCCAGAGTCAAAGGCGCGACATGAAAGAGTGGGTTCTTCATGCTGTCGAGCTTCCCAAGAATTGGACCATCTGTCGCCCGATTCTTCGAAGGCTCGGCGGCGCCCTCCGACGAGACCAGGGGCCGGGCAGCCGCCCGGGGCGCGAAAGCTCGGCCACGCCGCGAATTTCACCGGGTGGACGCTGCTCGACGGCCGTCAATTTCTCAGGCCTGACCCGGAGCACCCTCCAGGAGGGTCAAGCGCGCGAGCGGCCGTCTACCCAAAGAGAGGCCCGCGCTGATAATACGTTCACCCCACAGGCTCGGGCTTGCAGATCTCTCCGCCCTCGATCTGCGCGTTCGTTCGAAAGGTGTTGAGGGTCGCCCAGTTGGGCTGCTCCCACTGCGGGATCGTGCCGTCCTCGCGGACATTCGTCACGTGATAGGTGTGCTGGTTCCAGATCCGCCGGGCCTGAATCCAGCGGTCCTCGACGTCCCGAATCACCTGGACCGTGGGCGCGGTCTGGTCCTCGTCGAAGCCCGCGTCCGAGACCACGATGATCTCGGCCGAGCCGTCGTTGTCGACGTCGGCGACCGTCGGGTACTCGGTCAGGGTCCGGGCGCTGCGCGGCACGGTCAGCAGCGGCGCGCCGAGGTCGTCGAAGATGAACAGCTGCTGCTCGTCGGCGTACATCGCCTCGGCGCGCCCGTCTCCGTTGAAGTCGAACGCCGTCCCGCCGGCCGAGCCGCTCGAGTCGTCGATCAGCGCGCTCCAGACCGGGCTCGGCGCGGGCTCGAACACCGAGTACACGCTCGCCGAGCTGACCGAGAATTCGGCGAGGCCGTCGCCGTCGAAGTCGTGGATCGCGGCCGGGCGCAGGGCCGTCCAGATCCCGTCGGGCTTGACGTTGACATAGGTGATCGCGCCGTCGTGCTCGAGCAGCGTGAGCCCGCGGTTGTTGGTCACGAGGATCTCGGGCTCGGGGTCCTCGTCGAGGTTGGCGACCTGCGGGAAGCCGGGCGTGACGCCGATGTCGAAGTAGACCTCGGCGCCGTCGTGGTGATAGGCGCTCTGGCCGAGCACGACCTCGAGGTCGCCGTCGCCGTCGAGGTCGGCCGCCGTGACCGCCGTGTTGATCGGCTGGAGGCCGATCTGGTCCGGGGCCACGAACACGGTCTGGCCGAGATGATCGAGCACGACCTGGCCGCCCATGATCTCGACGTCGCCGTCGTTGTCGAGGTCGGCCAGGGCGATCGAGCCGCCCTGGGCGTGCTCCCAGGGCTCCGACGCCGTCCACTTGTGGGTGCCGTCGTGCTCGAAGGCCATGAAGTGCGCGGGCCCGCCAAAGCCCGGCCCGTTGCCCGCGACGATCTCCGGCAGCCCGTCGCCGTCGATGTCGCCGATCGCGGGCGTGATCGTGTAGGCCACGAAGGGCGGGATCTGAAAGTGCAGCGCCCCGGTCGCGCCGTCGAGCACGTAGATGTGGGCCTCGAAGGGGAAATTCGCCGCGACGACCACGACGTCGGGCGTGTCGCACAGATCGATCTCGCCATCTTCGTTGTCGTCGGTCAGGTTGGCGACGAGCGCGGGCACGAAGGACTCGGTCTTGCCGTCGGGGCCCCACCAGCTCCACTGGACGTCGGGCTCGAACGCGTCGGGCGGCGCGGTCTCGTCACACTCACCGACGGCGTTCATGTTGTCGAAGACCTTGCACAGCTCGACCGGCGGGACGCTCTCGTAGTCGGGGACCGCGGCCATGTCGAACTTGACCGGGTCGCCGTCGCCGTCCCCGTCGCCCTCGCCCTCGCCCTCGCCCTCGCCCTCCCCGTCCCCGTCCCCGTCCCCA
>NZ_PVNK01000005.1 GCF_002994615.1 Enhygromyxa salina
CCGGCCGTCAGCTACGGCGCCACGCACGGCCGCAAGCGGCCGGTCGCTCGTTCCTCGCTCGGTGGGCTGGTATGAGCTTCGCCGTCGTTTGCGTGGCCCCCTAAAAGGGGGCTCTCTTGACCCCCCCGGCCGTCAGCTACGGCGCCACGCACGGCCGCAAGCGGCCGGTCGCTCGTTCCTCGCTCGGTGGGCTGGTATGAGCTTCGCCGTCGTTTGCGTGGCCCCCTAAAAGGGGGCTCTCTTGACCCCCCCCGGCCGTCAGCTACGGCGCCACGCACGGCCGCAAGCGGCCGGTCTCAGGTTTCTTGCTAGCGTTCGAGTCCCGCGAAGCCTCGCAGCATTCGTAGGCCGCGGCGACCGAGCAGGGCCGAGGACAGGCGCCCGCGGATCGGTCGAGAGGTCGAGGCGTAGTAGCGCAGCATCGTGGCCATCAGCTCGGTCGTCGGGCCGCTCGCGGACACGAACCCGCGCCAGCAGTGCTCGGGCAGGTCGAAGAACTCGGCGAAGAAGCGATCGGTCCCGGCCCGATCGAGCTCAGCGATCACCTCGAGGCCGAAGCTGTAGAGCCGCCACGCGCGGACCTCCTCGGGCGTCCAGATCGCCTGCCAGATCCGCCGACTGGGCCCGCCAGGGCCGACCCAGTCGGCGAGCTCGCGGGCGATCGCGTCGGCGACCCGCTCGCGGCGGCGCAGGACGTTGGTCAGCAGGTAGCCCGTCGCCGGGTGAACCATCGAGGCCGCGCCTCCGTAGGCCAAGGTCCGCTGATCCCCGCGGGGCAAGGGCGCGCCCATCGGGATGACGCAGCGCTCGACCTCCTGCGGCCGCCCGGCGAGGGTGAGCGCGCCCGAGCGCTCGAGTCGCCGATGCAGGCGCGCGCGCAGAGCCGGAAAATAGTCCGCGGGCGCGCGGCCGAGCCGGGCCGCGAGCACGGTCTCTTCGACGAACAAACGATCGTCACCAAGTGGCATCGCATAGAGAAAGGTCGGGGGCAGCTCCTCTGCGGCCTCCCGCGGCCCGCTGGAGGTCCAGTCCATGAAGGTCATCGGGTCCTCCCGATGCACAGGGTGCCCGCCCTCGACCGCCCACAGCTCGCCCCAGGCAACCTGGTAGTACGGCGCCCCGCCCGGCTCGCGCGCGACGAAGGGCGAAGCGTGCCCGCTCGCGTCGACGACCAGGCGCGCGCGCAGGCACGTGGTGTCTTCGCAGCGCAGCTCGACGCCCTCGTCGTCGTGGCTGATCTCGGCCAGCCTGTTCGTCTCAATTCGGACGCCCGCGGCCTCGCAGCGGGCGAGGAGCTCGAGCTGCCAGCGGCGAGCATCGAGCAGCGCGTAGCCCCGATCCAACACGCGCGGGCCTCCAGCGAAGCGGGCCTCGGCCCGGGCCCAGCGCCGGGCGAGGAAGCCCTCGACCCCGAGCTCGATCGCGTCGTCGAGCCACAGCGCGTAGTTGGGGATCCAGGCAGCGCGAGGATCCGGCGCGAGGATGCCAACCCGCACGCCTCGCGCGACGCAGCTGTCCGCGAGTGCCAGGGCGGCCGGCCCCGCGCCGACGATCCAAAGCTGCGTCGCGTCGGCGGGCACCGCACGAGGGTGGACCGCAGGAGACGGCGGCGCAAGGCGCGATGACTTGTCCTCAGCAGCCACGGAGGGGAGAGTTGTCCCATGATCCACGTTCGTGTAGCCCGAAGCTGTCTCCTGCTCGGCGCCGCCGCGCTCGGGCTCGCGTGTGGGCGCGACGACGAGCCCCGCGAGGACCCGGGCTCAGGCGACCCCGCGGCCAGCCCCAGCGAGTCGGACGGAGACGAGCCCGAGCCCGAGCCTCCCTACGATCCTCTCGCCACGGCCCGCGCCGCGCTCGGCAAGCTCGACAACCTCGAGGCCACGATCCCGCCGCAGTGCTACACGAAGACCGACGGCCACGCGAACCCCTGCTGGGTCTGCCACGCGCCCTCGCGCTTCCCCAACGCGATGGTCGACTGGGATCTGCAGCGCACCTACGACTTCTCGGACGAGGCCAAGACCAACTACTGGACCAACCTGTTCGAGGATCGCCGCGCGGCCGTGGCCGCGATCACCAACGCCGAGATCCTCGCGTGGATCCAGGCCGACAACTACACGCCGCTGCGCGAGGCGATCGACGCCCTGCCCGTCGACGACTACCGCGGCTACCGCCCGGACCTCGACTTCGCCGCGGGCTTCGACGAGGCCGGCTTCGCCCGCGACGGCAGCCACTGGCGAGCGTTCCGCTACAAGCCCTTCGCGGGCGCGTTCTGGCCGACCAACGGCAGCACCGACGACGTCATGATCCGCCTGCCTCCGGCCCTGCGCCGCGACGCCGACGGCCGCGAGTCGCCCGCGGTCTACCGGGCCAACCTCGCGATCCTCGAGGCCAGCCTCGCGACCGACCCGCGCACGCCCGACGCCACGCTGCGCTGGCCGATCGAGCCGATTGACGAGCGCGCGGCCAACATCGACCTCGACGGCGATGGCGAGCTCGAGCCCGAGGTCACTGTCATCGTCGGCCTGCCCCCGCGCTTCGCCGGAGCGGCCGCGGACATGCCCGTGCGCCGGGGCCTGTACCCCGAGGGCACCGAATTCCTCCACTCGGTCCGCTACCTCGATCCCGAGGGGGGCGTGGCCACGCGCATGAAGGAGCTGCGCTACAGCAGGCGCTTTGCGACCCTGTCCGACGCCCGGCTCCGCGCCGCCTACGGCCGCGAGGACGAGGAGCGGAGCGAGGGCGGCCTCCCGATCTTCGCCGGCTCGCCCCTGACAGGCCTGCGCAATTCCTACGGCTGGGTGCTCCAGGGCTTCATCGAGGATCGGCGCGGCCGGCTCCGGGTCCAGACCGAGGAGGAGACCTACTTCTGCATGGGGTGCCACAGCAACCTCGGGGTCACCGCCGACCAGAGCTTCGCGTTCCCGCGCAAGCTCCCCGGCCAGGCGGGCTGGGGCTACCAGGACATCCGCGGGATGCCCGACGCGCCCCAGGTCGGGCACGCGCGCGGCGAGATCGCTACCTACCTCGAGCGCGCCGAGGCCGGCGACGAGTTCCGCGGCAACCTCGAGATGCGTTCACGCTGGTTCACCGACGAGGGCGCCGTCGACGAGGCCGCCCTCGCGGCCGCCCCCGACATCGCCGCGATCCTCACGCCCTCGCCCGAGCGCGCCCTGCTCCTCAACAAGGCCTACCTCGTCATCGTCCGTGAGCAGAGCTTCACTCGCGGCCGCGACCCCGTCGTCGCCCCGCTGACGAACGTCCACAGCCACATCACCGAGCCCTCGACCGGCCTCCAGGCCCACGAGCGCGTCTACCTCGACGGCAGCTTGCGCCTGGCCTGGCCTGAAGGCCTGTGAAGGCCTCAGCCGCTCGGGGTTCCGGCGTTGCTCAGCGCGAACCCGGTCATGTCGGAGTAGGTGTAGGCACCGACCAGGCCGTCGTACATCCAAAACTGCCCCGTCTCCGGGTCGATCTTGCTGGCGTTCGAGCCGAACGCCACCGCCCAGACGTAGCCCTCGAAGTCGATGCTGATGCCGTAGGCCCCGCCCGCGGGCCAGCTCTTCTCGACCTGCAAGGTGTCGCGGTTGACCCCGATCACGCCCTGGTTGCCGCTCGACGCCTGCCACAGCAGCCCGTCCTCGCCGACGTCCGCCATGCAGCCGGTGTAGCCGCCGGTCATGGCCGTGGTCCACTCCTCGGTCTGGGGATCGAAGCGGGCGACGTAGTTGCGGCACAGCCAGACCATGCCGTCTTCGTCGACGGTCATGCCGTACCACGAGGCATCGTTGGGCGTGTCGTAGATCGTGTAGGTCATGTCCTCGCGGACGACCTTGATCAGCTTGCCGCTGCTGCCCAGCTGTGAGCCCCAGAAGTTGCCGTCGCCGTCGACGGCCCCGCCGTAGATGCCGTAGAAGCTCGCGGCCAGGCCGTCGCCGCCGGTCGGGACCGCGATCATCTCTTTGGTCGCGCCGTCGTCACCGTCGAGCACGTAGATGTCGATGGTCCCGTTGTTGTTGGTCCCCGCGGTCCACAGCTCCTCGTTCTCCCACTGGCAGGTGCCCTCGTTGAACTCGCCCGGGCCCCAGGCCGCCGGGCGCTGGGACTGGTAGTCCATCGGCTTGTGCCACGCGACGCACTCTTCCTCGCCCCACGGCAGGTAGGCCGAGCTGTTGGAGGTCTGGATGCCGGGCATGCCGTTGGACTCCTCGCAGAAGCTCTCGTCGGCGTAGATCTTGGTCACGCCGCCGTTGCGACTGGCGACCGCGACGTGGCCCGAGAGGCTGACCGAGGTCCGCGAGGGGCTGCCCGCACCGTCGGGCCGGACCTGGTAGCGACCGACCTCGGTCACGGTCTTGGTGTCGATCTTGGAGATCGTGCCCTGGGTGCTGTTGGCGGCCCACAGGTACGACCACTCCGGATCGTCGTTCCCGCCGCCGCCACCACCACAGTTGTTGCCGCCGTCGGGGACCGAGAGGGTGTCCCACTTGTTGGACCCGCTGCCCTCGCTGCCGTCGTCGCCGTCGCCGTCGCCCGGATCGGTGTCACCGTCGCCATCGCCGGGGCTCGTGTCGCCGTCGCCGTCGCCGTCGCCGTTTTTGGTGTCCATGCCCTCGGCGTTGTCGCCCCCGCTGCCCCCGGTGTCGCCGAGCGAGACGATCCCGCCCTCGCTGGAGGTCGGTCCGGAGTCGTCGCCGCACGCGGTGATGAGAAACAGGCTCGTGCTCACTAGGGTCAATACGGACTTGGTCATGGCCACTCGGAGAAGTGTATGGCGATCGCGAGCGAGGTCCAACACCTCCCGCTTCGGCTCGCGAAAACCGCGACAACCCCGAAAACCCCGAAAACCCCCGGCTCGGATCCAGCAATTTCCACGCGCGACCACCCGCGACCATGACCGAGAGCGACGACGGTGCGCGCGAATTCGGCCTCACCGTGCCTGGCCGTCGAAGGTTGGGCGCCTGCGCGCGCCTGCGCGATCGAGTCGACCCGCGACGAGGACCCGCGAGGGGTCGGCGCGCTGTTGCCCGCGCGTTCGCGCGACCCGAACTCCGCGCAGGCGCGCTCGCTTTGTCAGGCCGAGTCCACGAGACCGACGAGGCCCCCTTTCGCATGAGCTCTCAGCTGCGCATCGACTCGCGCCTCGACGACGAGTTCGTTGGGGCCGGGTGGCTCGTCAGCCCGCGCGCGCTCAGGTCATCGCGCCGGTCGACGAGCGAGCTGGCGTCGGCGAGCGGGCGATCCTCCGCGATCCAACCAGCTCGGTCTTGGCCATGATCACCCCCGCGATCTAGCCGCCAGCCCCCGCAAATGTCGGTGTGAGCACGGGCACCCGTGGGCTGCGCAGGGCGAAGTGAGCTGCGCAGCGGCGATCCGCGCCGCTTTGTGCGGCCTCCCAGACCCGTCTGCGGGGACCTCGCTGGACCTGGCCCCTGCTTTTCGCTAGGAGACGCCAACGGACTCGGGCCCCGACCGGGGCGCCGAAGCCGAAGCCAAAGCCATGTTTTACGAGCCATTCCACCTGGGCCCGCTCCGCATCGCTCCTTACGGGATCATGGTCGCGCTCGGCCTGCTCGCCGCGATCGTGCTCGGCGGGCGCGAGAACCAGCGCATCAAACTGATGACGCCGGAGCTGTTCGAGAAGGTCGCGCTGTGGACCGTGCTGTGGGGCTTGATCGTCTCGCGCCTGTTCTACGTCCTGACCGATCTCAGCCGCTTCATGGACGACCCCGGCTCGATCATCGCGATCTGGCAGGGCGGCCTGGTGTTCTACGGCGGCCCGATCGGCGCGGTCTGCTACCTGGTCTATCACTTCGTGCTCAAAAAGAGCGGGCCGCGGGAGGGCACGAGGGTCGAGACCCTCAAGCAGGGCTGGCAGCGACTCCTGCGCTTCTTCGACCTCGGCGCGCCGATGCTGGCGCTGGCCCACGCCTTCGGGCGCCTCGGCTGTCTGTGCGCCGGGTGCTGCTACGGGGCCGCCCACGACGGCGGCTTCGCGCTCCACTACCCCGAGGGCTCGCCCGCGTACGCGGGCGGCATGGGCCGCTACCCGATCCCGCTGGTCGAGTCGGGCATCGAGCTGATGCTGTTTTTGTGGCTGATGAACCTGCGCCTCAAGAAGCGCTTTCACGGCCAGGTCATGCTCCACTACGTGATCTTCTACCCGATCGCGCGCTTCGTGCTCGAGATGTTCCGCGGCGACTCGGTCCGCGGCTACGTCATGAAGCTCGAGACGCCCGGGCTCAACGAGGCGCTCGGGCTCGACCCGACGATCCCCGTGATGATGACGACCAGCCAGTTCATCTCTCTCTTCGTGGTTACCGCGGCGATCGTGCTGGTCTTCGTGGGCAAGCGCGCCTCCGCCGACGGGCCGATCCCCGAAGCGGCCTGGTGGGAGGACGAGGACGAGGACGAGGACGAGGCCGACGAAGACGAGGACGAGGCTGAAGAGGCCGACGAAGACGAGGCCGACGAAGACGAGGCCGAGGCTGAAGAGGCCGACGAGGACGAGGACGAGGACGAGGACGAGGACGACGAGCGCGACTGATCGGCGTCGCTCGTGTCCGTGGCGCGCGGCGGGCTACACTCGCCCGCATGCGTCGCCTCTACTTGCCTTGCTCACTCCTGCTCCTCGCTGCGTGCGGCGACAGTGCCGCCGATGACGGCGGGAGCCCACTCAGCGGCGTCTCGGCCGATGCCACGTCGATGGCCGGGAGCGACTCCGGCGACGGCGACGGCGACTCCGACTCCGGCGACGGCGACGGCGACTCTGGCGACGGGGATGGCGACCCCGGCGACGGCGACGGCGACGACGACGGCGACGACACCAGCGGCATCAAGTTCGACATGGCCGCGCTGCCCGACGGCGGCGGCGACACGGGCGAGGACGGGCCGATCATCCCGGAGACCTGCGACCAGGCGGCCGCCGGCTCGACCACCGTCGGCTGCCTGTTCTACGCCGTCGACCTCGACCAAAACGGCACGCTCGAGTACGACCAGTACGCGGTCGCGGTGTCCAACGTCCAGCTCGACACCCCGGCCACGGTCACCGTCGAGAAGAAGAACGGCAACAACTGGGAGATCGTGGCCGGGCCGGTGATCGTCGATCCCCTCGATCTCTACGCCTTCCCCCTGCCCGACAACCACCACCAAGGCAGCGGGGTCAAGGCCGACGGCAGCTACCGCGTCAGCTCCGACGTCCCGATCATCGCCTACCAGTTCAACCCGATGATCCAGGGCGCGGCGAGCTCGGACGCCTCGATGCTCTACCCAGTCGCGAGCTGGGACTACTACAACCAGGTCATCCACTGGGGCGAGGGCTACGGCCGCGGCTACGTGACGATCGTCGCCGCCGAGGACGGCACCGTCGTCGAGGTCACGCCCGTGGTCGCGACCGAGGCGGGCCCCGGGGTCCCGTCCGGGAGCCCCAACGTGCCCTTCGAGGTCATGCTCGCCGAGGGCGAGATCGCCGAGGTCATGGTCGCCACGCAGCACACCCAGCTGACCGGGACCAAGGTCGTGTCCGACGAGGACCACCCGATCGCGGTGTTCTCGGGCCACGAGTGCGCGTGGATCCCTTTGGGTGAGGTCGCCTGCGACCACATCGAGGACCAGCTCTCGGGCGTGCGCCTGTGGGGTCAGAACTTCGCGGCTGGCCGCGTGCCGGTCCGCTGGCCCGACGCGCCCGAGGCCTCACTGTGGCAGATCTTCGCCAGCGAAGACGGCACCACCGTCACGATCACCGCCGCCCCCGAGGTCACCGGCCTCCCGATGACGCCCGCGGTGCTCAACCAGGGTGAGACCCTCGAGTTCTTCGCGGCCGGGACCCCCGAGCACCCCGGCGACCTGCTCGTCGAGGCCGACAAGCCGATCGCCGTGGCCAATTACATGACCGGCTTCGGCAACCTGCCCGAGGGCAACCAGGGCGATCCGGCGATGGTCCAGCTCGCGCCCTTCGAGCAGTTCCTGCCCCGCTACGTCGTGCTGGTGCCCGATCAGTGGATCAACGACGTGCTCGTCGTGACCCAGCCGATCGGCGCCGAGGTCACCGTCGACGGCGTCGCGATCCCGCCCGACCAGTACCTGGAGTTCGGCGGCGACTGGGAGGCCGCGCGCTACACCGTGCCCGACGGCGTCCACCAGCTCGAGGGCACCGAGCCCTTCTCCGTCGTCGTCGTCGGCTTCGACGGGGCCGACAGCTACGCCTACCTCGGCGGCTCGAGCACCGGCAAGATCAACCCCGCGCCCCAGGGCTGAGCTCAGGGGCTGAAGGTGTCGGTCACGTCGGGCGGGTCGGCGGTCACGTTGCCCGTGACGGAGGTCGCAGCGATCATCGTCGCAACCACGTCGAGGATCACGGCCGCGCCGTCGAGGTAGACCAGGTGCACACGCAGCAGCCCCGGGTCCTGATCGACGATCGTCTGCATCACGGTCGCGGTCGCCGAGATCACCGTGGTCCGGACCTGCCAGGTCGCGCAGGTCTTGGCGTAGAGGTTGCTCGCCGAGTCGAAGGTCTCGGTCTGCCACACGCGCTCGGCCGAGGTCTGCGGCGACAGCGGCCAGTCCGGACGCGAGCCCGCCGGAGCCGGGTTGAACAGGTTCTGGATGTCGATCTCCTTCTTGCCGGTCGCGGTCCCGACGTCGATCCAGGCCTTGTAGCGCGCGGCCATCGTCGCGACCGGTGAGCCGGCGACGTCGGTGACCACGAGCTCGTAGCCGCTGAACTGCCGGTCGGTGCCCGGCGCGTAGTCAACGAACTGGACGCTGCCGGGGCCGGCGTGGGTCGCGACGAACTCGAATTCTGTGGCCTCGCTCGCGGAGTCGCCAGCGTCGCCAATTACAATATCTGTCTGGGTCTTACCTTGATGAGTCGGCATCGTGTTCTCGTCTACTAGTTGGTGCCCGGCGCGACTGATCCCGTTATTAAAATCTCTTGTCGTCCGCGCATATCGTTCGCTGCCAGCGCCCAGACGGCCTCCGAGGGCCTGTGGGCCCGAGCGAAGCGAGGGTATCGGGCCCAAGGCCCGAGTCAGGAGACGATGAAGAGTGTACACACATACTCGCACTGTACTCTCGTGCAGGCGCGTCACTTGACGGACTAGCAGTGGGCCCCGAAGCTCGGCTGGCGACTCCCCTGCCCCGATGTCTTCGACGATCCGACTCGATCCAACCCGGCTGGCCTCGGCCTACGCCCAGGTCCGCTCGCTCACCGAGGCCCTCGCGGCCCCGCTCGGGCCCGAGGACCAGTGCGTCCAGTCGATGCCCGACACCAGCCCGACCAAGTGGCACCTGGCCCACACGAGCTGGTTCTTCGAGACCTTCGTGCTCGACGGCCCGGGCTACGTCCGCTACCGCGAGGGCTGGGACTTCCTGTTCAACAGCTACTACCAGACCGTCGGCACCATGCACGCGCGGCCGCGTCGGGGCCTGCTGTCGCGGCCGACCGTGCCCGAGATCCTCGCCTACCGCCGCGCGGTCGATGCCCGGGTCGTCGCCGCGCTGCCGAGCTTGCCCGCCGACAAGCGCGCGCTCGTCGAGCTCGGGCTTCACCACGAGCAGCAACACCAAGAGCTGATCCTGACCGACATCAAGCACGTGCTCTCGTGCAACCCGCTCGCGCCCGCGTACCGCGACCCGGGCCGGGAGGCCCACCCCGCCGAGGCGCCCGCGCTGCGCTGGGTCGAGGATCCGGGCGGCCTCGTCGAGCTCGGGCGCGATCAGGGCGCGTCCGCCGACGCGTTCGGCTTTGACAACGAGGGCCCGCGGCACAAGCGGTGGCTCGAGCCCTTCGCCCTCGCGAGCCGGCTCGTGACCTGCGCCGAGTACCTCGCGTTCATGAACGACGACGGCTACGCGCGCCCGGAGCTGTGGTTGTCCGAGGGCTGGGACGTCATCCTGCGCGAGGGCTGGCGCGCGCCGAGCTACTGGCGGCCGCCGGAGCCCGGCGAGGCCTGGACGGTGTTCACCCTCGACGGCGTCCGCGAGCTCGACCTCGCCGCGCCCGTCTGCCACCTGAGCTACTACGAGGCCGACGCCTTCGCGCGCTGGTCCGGCGCCCGCCTGCCGAGCGAGGCCGAGTGGGAGCAGGTCGCGGGTGAGCTCGAGGTCGCGGGCAACCTCCTGCCGACCTCCCCAAAGGCGCTCGCGCGCGCCTCGCTGCACCCCGAAGCCGCCCGCGCGAGCGCCGACTCGAGCGGGCTCGCGCAGCTCTTCGGTGACGTCTGGGAGTGGACCGCGAGCCCCTACTCGCCCTACCCCGGCTACCGCCCGCCGCCGGGCGCGGTCGGGGAGTACAACGGCAAGTTCATGTGCAACCAAATGGTGCTGCGCGGGGGCTCCTGTGCGACGCCAGCCAACCACGTACGCCCCGGATATCGCAATTTCTTCGCCGCGCCGAGCCGCTGGCAATTCTCCGGACTGCGCCTCGCCAAAGATCTCTAGCGCTGCAAAGGCCTACCTTCAGGCCTAGCAGCCGTCGAGTTCGGCCAGGGTCTCGGCGGCCATCATGCACTCGACCAGCGCGCGAGTCGGTCGCTGGGCCGCGCAGTCACGCTCGAGCGCGAGCGAGGTCGCGCCGCCGCCCTTGCCCTCGGCCTGGGCGAGCTCGACGATGTGCTCGGCGAGCGCCTGGCAGTCCTCCGCGTCCGCCCGGCAGCCGACCAGGGCCAGGGCCGGGACCGAGAGCACGACGAGCAACAGGCGGGTTCCGCGAGGCATCCGGACGATCCTACTCGACCGCCGGCCCCTTGACGACCCGCCGCGAACGCGTATGGCTGGCCACACACCATGGCGATCAGCATCTTCGACATGTTCACGATCGGCATCGGCCCGTCGAGCTCGCACACCGTCGGCCCGATGAAGGCGGCGCGGCGCTTCGTGCTCGGGCTCGAGCGCGACGGCACCCTCGCCAGGGTCGCCAAGCTGCGCGTCGAGCTGTTCGGCTCTCTCGGCCACACGGGCAAGGGCCACGGCAGCGACACGGCCGTGCTGCTCGGGCTCGAGGGTGAGCGGCCCGAGACCGTCGAGGTCGACGAGATCGCCGAGCGCGTCGCGAACATCGAGAACACCCGGCAGCTGCGCGTGCTCGAGGACCACGCGATCCCCTTCGATCCGAAGCGCGACGTCGTCTTTCACCGCCGCCAGATCCTGCCCCTGCACCCCAACGGCATGCGCTTTTGGGCCCACGACGCCGCTGGCGTCGAGATCCGCGAGCGAACCTACTACTCGGTCGGCGGGGGCTTCGTGGTCGATGACCAGCTCGCCGACGAAGACCGCATCGTCGCCGACGACACGCCCCTGCCCCATCCTTTCGACAGCGGCACCGAGCTGCTCGAGCGCTGCCGCGAGTCCGGCCTGAGCATCTCGACGCTGACCCGGGAGAACGAGGCCGTGTGGCGCAGCGAGGCCGAGATCCGCGAGCGCCTCGGGCTGCTGTGGTCGACGATGCAGGCCTGCGTCGAGCGCGGCTGCGCGCGCGAGGGCATCCTGCCGGGCGGGCTCAGGGTCAAGCGCCGCGCCGCCGCCATGTATCGCCGCCTCCGCAACGACCCGAGCGGCGAGGCCAGCAGCGACCCCCTCCGCGCGATGGACTGGGTCAACCTCTACGCCCTCGCCGTCAACGAAGAGAACGCCGCGGGCGGCCGGGTCGTGACCGCGCCGACCAACGGCGCCGCCGGGATCATCCCCGCGGTCCTGCACTTTTATCGCCGCTTCTACGCGGCGGCCGACCGCGAGGGGATCGAGCGCTTCTTGCTGACGGCCGGCTCGATCGGGATCATCTACAAGACCCGAGCGTCGATCTCCGGGGCCGAGGTCGGGTGCCAGGGCGAGGTCGGGGTCGCGTGCTCGATGGCCGCGGCGGGGCTCACCGAGGCCCTCGGCGGGACCCCGAGCCAGGTCGAGTGCGCGGCCGAGATCGGCATGGAGCACAACCTCGGCCTGACCTGTGATCCCGTCGGCGGCCTGGTTCAGGTGCCCTGCATCGAGCGCAACGCCATGGGCGCCGTCAAGGCGATCAACGCCGCGCGCCTGGCCATGCGCGGTGACGGCAGCCAAAAGGTCTCCCTCGACAAGGTGATCGAGACCATGCGCCAGACCGGCGCCGACATGAAGAAGAAGTACAAAGAGACCGCCCGTGGCGGGCTCGCGGTCAACATCATCGAGTGCTGACCGCTCGTTCGCAGGGCGCTCGGCGTGATACGATCCGCGCTCGACGTGACCAGCCCCGCGATCATCAATAGCTGGAGTCGCGGCGCGATGCGGCGGATCCGTTCCTTCCCTGACGACGTGCGCCTGCGGGTGCTCGACAAGATCACCCGTGGAGCTCAAAACGCGATCGCCCGGACGCGCTCGGACGAGTGGCTGCCCGTCGAGCACGTGATCGAGGTCTGTGACGCGCTCGTCGACGTGCTCGAGCGCGAGCGCGCCGTCGAATTCTGGCGCGATCTCGTCTACGACAGCTGGGTCGGCGGCCTGCTCGAGCCCCTCAGCCACAGCCTCCGCGATCACGAAGATGGGACCCGCGCCCGGGGCGAGGCCGTGCTCGCGCTCGCGCCCGCGGCCTGGTCGATCTCTGCGCGCAACTGCGGCGAGATCGTCGTCGTCCCCGATGATGACGGCGGGCGCCTCCGCCTCGAGGCCCGCGGCCTCCCGGACGTCGTCGAGGCCAGCGTCGGCATCCGAGTGATGTACGCCGGAGCGATCAAGGCCATGCTCGTGTTCGCGGGGCTCGGGCCCAGCGTGAAGATCAACGACGCGGGCGGCCAGTTCGCGTTCTCGCTGACCTTCACGTCGCCGACTTAGCAGCCCGGGGTGCAATGCATCGTGTCGCCTCGCGCCGGAATCTTCGCCGAGGGCGCGAAGCCAAAACGCCGCTGTACCGGGCGTACTGCAAGTTTTGGCGACAAAGCCCTCGGTGAACAGGCCAAGCGAGGCGGCGCGAGGCATTGCACCCCGGGCTGCTAGCGCGCGCAGCGGAAGCCGATGCCGATGTCGGACACGCTGACGTCGCCCCACTGTCGCCGAGCCGCGCGCACGTTCATGCCTGGATCCGTGAACATGCCCCCGCGGATGCCCCGCTTGGGCTGACGCGAGCGGCTCTCCTCGCGGTCGAAGACCCACTCGCGCACGTTGCCGGCCATGTCGAGCACGCCGTAGGGGCTCGCGCCCGCGAGGTGGGAAGCGACGGGCTGCGCCTCACGCAGGCCGCAGCCCTCGAAGTTGGCCAGCTCGCAGGTCGGGGCCTCGTCGCCCCAGGGGAACACGCGCTCATCGGTGCCGCGCGCGGCCTTCTCCCACTCGGCCTCGGTCGGCAGGCGCTTGTCGAGCCACGCGCAGTACTGGCCGGCCTGCTTCCAGCTGACGTTGACGACGGGGTTGGTGCAAGCCGCGGTCGGCTCGAAGCCGACGCCGGGCTCCGAGCAGGCGTTGGCCTCGACGCAGCGCTGGTAGGCGGCCTGGGTGACCTCCGTGCGATCGATCTCGAAGGCGGCCACGTTCACGACCACGCGCTTGCGCTCACGCTTGCCGCAAACTTTGCTGTCGAGATCGTCGCAACCCATCACGAACTCGCCAGCGGGGACCGCGATCATCTCGCCCATGACCGCCGACTCGGGGCAGCGCTCGGGCCGGGCCACGGGCAGCGGCATGCTGCTTGGATCCGCGTTGCCCCACACGCCCTCGGGGCCGGTGTTGATCGCGTTGCGATCCCAGGGGCAGCCGGGGGCCTCGGGATCTTCGTGGCACAGCATCTCGTGGCTGCCGTCGTCTTCGGGCTCCTCGTCGCCGGACTCCGCTTTGTCGTCCCCCGGCATCCACGCGACCTTGCTCGGGCCCCTGGCCTCGGGCTCCTCGCTCGGCTGCGGATGGCAGGCGAGCAAGGCCCCCGCGCCGAGCAACACGGCGACAACCATCCGGGCCCGATGTTGTCCGCTGCGTGCACGCACGGGCAAACCATAGCGCCGAGCCACAACCCGCGCCGTCGACCCGTGCGCGAGCGACGGACCTGAGGACGGGTCGAGCACGGACGGCCAGCGCGGGTCGGACATGAGAACTCACAACGCCGCCCACGCACCATCGATCTCGATCAATTCGTGCGCGCTTCGCCGCGACGCGAGCAGCTACCGTGGCTTGCGCGCTCACCACCTCGCCCGAGCGCCGCTCGGTTTGGAGTCACGCCTGCGACTCCTCCGCACCCCCGGGTGAGTCAATGGAGCGCAGCGAAGCCGCCTCTTGGGCTGCTACGCTGCGATCCTTGCAATGAGCGCCCGATCGCGTCCCCAAAGCCTCGCTTGTCTCGCCCTCGCCGTGTTGTTGGGGGGCTGCGAGCCCGAGCCCGCGCCGGAGCCCGCGTGGGAGATCGGGTTCGAAGCCGATGAGTCCTTCGGCGCGCTGCTGAGCGCGTGGGGCCCGAGCCCGACCGAGCTCTACGCCGTCGGGGGCAACCCCGAGCGCGGCGCGATGATCCGCTTCGACGGCGACGCGTGGTCCGAGCAAGCGCTGCCCGAGGGCTTCCCCCTCGCCAACTGGGTGTTCGGGCTCCCGGCCGAGGGCGGCACGACCTTGTGGGTCGCAGGCAACGAGGGCATGGCCGCGCGCCGTGACGTCGACGGCAGCTGGACGACCATGGATCTCGGGACCACAGGCCCGCTGTGGGGCATCTGGGGCACGGCCGACAGCAACATGTGGGCCGTCGGGGGCAGCATCCCGGGCGACGAGCCGATCCTGGCCCACTACGACGGCAGCGCCTGGACCATGGTCCCGATCCCAGCCCTCGATCGCGAGCTCGACGCGCTGTTCAAGGTCTGGGGCACGAGCTCGACCCAGGTGTTCGCGGTCGGTCACTCCGGCGTGATCCTCCACTACGACGGCAGCGAGTGGACCCAGCAGCTGGCCGGCACGGCCTCGGATCTGATCAGCTTGTGGGGCACCGGACCCAACGAGATCGTCGCGGTCGGCGGCCGGTCCAACGGGGTCATCGCCCGCTACGACGGCCAAGCCTGGCGCAGCGAGACGATCGGCATGCTCCCGGGGCTCAACGGTGTCTGGCTCGACAGCGAGGGCACCGGCTTCGCGGTCGGCGTCGAGGGCCTGGTGATCGAGATCCCCGCGGGCACCTTCGACTACGAGGAGCTCGATCGCTCGGCCCGCCCGGACGTGCTCCACGGCGCGTTCGGCTTCGACGAGGGCGCGCGCGTCGGCGTCGGCGGCAACCTGCTGTTCTCCCCGCCCTGGACCGGGGTCATCGTCCAATACTTGCCATGAAGCACATACACTTGAAACAACTCGTCCGGCCCGGGGCGGTCCTGTTCGGGCTGGTCCTGAGCGGGTGCCCTGACCCCGAACCCGAGCCGCCGAAGCTCGCCGAGGACATCTACGGCCCGCTCGGGACGATCCTGCCCAGCGCCAACGAAGACCAGCGGGCGACCTTCGAGCGCGGGCTCGAGGTCGCGACCCGGCGCTTCGCCCCCGACGAGGGCCTCGGCCCCCGCGCCAACGTCAGCTTCTGCTCGAGCTGCCACGAAAAGCCCGTGTTCGGGGGCTCGTCGCCGCGCTACCGCGACTTCTTCTTGACCGGGACCGAGCTCGCGGACGGCAGCTTCGTGCCCTCGGGCCACGGCGGAGTCGTGACCGCCTACGGCTTCGACCCGGGGCCCACGCGCCCGCCCCTCGACGAGGGCGTCAACGTCATCGCCCACCGCAACGCGATCCCCTTCTTCGGCGTCGGGTTGATCGCCGAGCTGTCCGAAGACGCGATCCTGGCCAACGTCGACGAGGACGACGCCGACGGCGACGGCATCTCGGGCCGCCCCAACTACGACCGCGGCTTCGTCGGTCGCTTCGGGCGCAAGTCGCAGACCGTCAGCATCGAGGGCTTCATCCGCGGCCCGCTCAACAACCACCTCGGCGTGACCTCGGACCCCCTGAGCGACGAGGACAAGGCCGCGCTGCCCGTGCCCTCGGTCGCGCCGAGCGGCGATCAGGCGGGCGGCCTGGGCTTTCGCCAGGCGGCCGCGCCCGAGGAGCCGCTGTTTGACGACGACGACGTCGCCGATCCCGAGCTGTCGTCGGACGAGCTGTTCGATCTGGTGTCCTTCGCAATGCTGCTCGCGGCGCCCGAGCCCGAAGATCTGAGCGACAACGAGCTCGGCGCGGCCGGCCGCGATCTGTTCAGCGAGATCGGCTGCGACGACTGCCACGTCGCGACCCTCGAGGGTCCGCGCGGGCTGATCCCGCTCTACTCGGACCTCCTGCTCCACGACATGGGCGAGGCGCTCGGCGACGGCATCCCCCAGGGCGTCGCAACCGGAGACGAGTTTCGCACCCAGCCGCTGTGGGGCGTGGTCGCGGTCGCGCCCTACCTCCACGACGGCCGCGCCGACACCCTCGACGAGGCGATCCGCTGGCACGGCGGCGAGGCCGAGCGAGCCCGCGACGCCTACGAGGCCCTGTCCGATCACCAGCGCGACGGGATCCTCGAGTTCCTCGCGAGCCTCGGCGGCCGCGAGCAGACCAGCGCGGGCCTGCTCCTGGCCAACAGCGAGGTCCCGTCCGCAGGTCAGCCCGGCTGCCCGAAGCCAGAGATCCTGGCCGACCCCGCCCAGCTTCGTGAGTGGGAGGCCGGGCGCGCGCTCTTCGATCGCAACATCGAAGTCGACGCCGGGCTCGGCCCGCTGTTCAACGGCGACGGCTGCCGAGCCTGTCACTTCGATCCGGTGATCGGCGGCGCGGGCCCGATCGGCGTCAACGTCATGCGCCACGGCACGATCGATCCGATGGGGGAATTCATCGCCCCGAGCTCGGGCACGATCCTCCACAAGCTCGCGATCCCCGGCCACGTCCGGCCCGAGCACACGCCCGATCAAAACATCTTCGAGCCCCGTCAGACCCCCTCGCTGCTGGGCCTCGGGCTGATCGAGGGCATCGCCGAAGACGACATCCTCGCGCTCCAAGATCCCGACGACCTCGACGGCGACGGGGTCCGCGGCGTCGCCCACATCCTCGCCGACGGCCAGCTCGGTCGCTTCGGCTGGAAGGCCCAGGTCCCGTCGCTGCGCGAGTTCTCCCGCGACGCGCTCGGGGCCGAGGTCGGGCTGACCGTGCCCGAGGAGCCCGGGTTCAGCTTCGGTGTCCTGAGCGACGACGACGGCGTCGCCGATCCCGAGGTCGACGCCGAGTTCATCGACACGCTGACCTTCTTCATGGCCGGGCTCGCCGCGCCGACGCCCACGCCCGGCTCGGACGCTGGCCTCGCGGTGTTCGAGGACATCGGCTGCGACAGCTGCCACGTCGTCGAGCTGCCCGGAGCCTCGGGCCCGGTCCGGGCCTACAGCGACTTCCTGCTCCACGTCGTTGCGCCCGACGACGCGCTCGGGATCGTCGACGGCCAGGCCGAGCAGCTGATGTTCCGGACGCCGCCGCTGTGGGGTCTGCGCGCGACCGCGCCCTACATGCACGACGGATCGGCGACGACCGTCGAGGCCGCGATCCTGGCCCACGCCGCCGAGGCCGACGCCGTGCGCACCGCCTACGAAGGCCTGAGCGCGGACCAGCAGGCCGCGCTGCTGGCCTTCCTCGACTCGCTATGAACACACGTCGCGGCGGTCGCCTCGTGATCGCTGCGGCGGCGATCCTCTCGCTCGGCGCCTGCGAGCCGGCGACGAGCTGCGAGGAGGACATCCGCGCGCAGGTCCTCGACGAACACCTGACGATCGAGATCGGCGCGGCGACGCTCGCGGCCGAGCTGGCCGACGAGGCCGTCGAGCGCGATCGCGGCTGGAAGCACCGCCGCTGCGATCGCGTGGCCCTGCTGCTGATCCCCGACGAGCCCGACACCAGCCTCGCGGTCTGGGGCTGTGGCCTGAGCGAGGCGATCGACGCCTACTTCGTGAGCGCGGGCGAGGTCGCGGCGATCGAGCGGATCGAGCCCTGCCCCGAGCCCTGCACCAAGTGCCCGCTCGTCGGCGAGGCGCTCGCGGTCGAGGCCGTGCTCGAGGTCCCCGCCGACGCGCTGACCGACGCGGTCGAGCTGGGCTCGCCCCTCTCGTTCAAGCTCCCGTGACTCGACGCTCCTCTATCCTGAGCCTTGTTCCAGGAGTCCGGGATCCAGGTCTTGCACCACGTGACGCCCCCTCGACCGCGGAGGGCGCCGCTGCCCCAGATACTTGCAATCGCTTTGGGATTGGCCATGTCCCCCGCTATCATTCGGCCCGCTCGATTCTGATGTCTTCCTCGTCCCATCATGCCCGGCGCGCGCGATCGTTCCTGGTCACGGCCGCGCTCGCGGCCGCGTGGCTGCCCGTGAGCGTCGGCGC
This sequence comes from Enhygromyxa salina, assembly GCF_002994615.1. GTDB lineage: Bacteria > Myxococcota_A > Polyangia > Nannocystales > Nannocystaceae > Plesiocystis > Plesiocystis salina_A. Next base: position 18,309 of record NZ_PVNK01000005.1, read on the forward strand.
GTCGCCTCCGGAGCCCGCCCCTCGCGTCAGCGAGCTGCCCTCCCCCGAGACCCTGCCGCCAGCGGACGAGTCCGAGCCGACGCCCGCGTCCGAGCCGACGCCCGCGTCCGAGCCGACGCCCGCGTCCGAGCCGAAGTCCGCGTCCGAGCCCAAGTCCAAGTCCAAGTCCAAGTCCACCGCCAAGCCCAAGTGGATCAAGCACCGGATCATCCCGGGCGAGCGCCTCGCGGAGATCGCCGCGCGCTACGAGGTCCGCACGGACTCGCTGATCCGGTGGAACAAGCTCGACAAGAACAACCCCAAGATTTACGCCGGTCGCAAGCTCTCGGTCTACACCGATCACGTGCCGCCGCCGCAGCGCAAGATCACCTACATCGTCGAGTTCGGCGACACCTGGGCCAAGATCGCAAGGGCCCACGACGTCGATCCCGACCGGCTCCGCCTGCGCTGGAACCCCAAGGTCCCGCGCCGGTTCAAGGCTGGCCAGGAGCTGGTGATCTGGGTCGACCCAGCCTCCCCACGGGCTCGAGCGGACGCTGCCAAGGGCATCGCCGAGGCCACCTCCCCGGCCATCGCGGCCCTGCCCCTGGTCCAGATCCCGCGCAGCTCGATCTCCGTCGGCAAGCCCAACAACGGCAAGCTCATCGGCTCGGTCCAGCTGCCCGAGAACAACAAGCTCTACACCCTCCGCAAGCCCGACGAGTCCTACGGCAGCAGCCACACCCTCCAGAACCTCCAGCTCGCGATCGCGACCTGGCGCCGCGACACGGGCTACAGCGGCAAGCTCAAGATTGGGGCGATCAGCAAGCGCGGCGGTGGCAAGCTCAGGCCCCACTTGTCGCACCGCAGCGGCCGCGACGTCGACATCCGGCTGCCGCTCACGAGCACGGGCAGTTCGGCCAAGAAGGTCAGCGACGTCGACTGGGACGCCACCTGGGGCCTGGTCCTCGCGCTCGTGGCCACCGGTGAGGTCAAGACCATCTACCTGGCCTCCGATCGGCAAAAGCACCTGCTCGCGGCGGCCAAGCGCGCGGGGGCCAGCAAGGAGACGATTGAGAAGATCCTCCAGTACCCCGAGACCCGCGGGTACGACAACGGGATCGTTCGCAATCAAAAGGGCCATACCGCGCACATGCACGTGCGCTTCTCGTGTGCGCCCAACGAGACCCGCTGCGAAGATTACTAGCAGCCCGTGGTCCAATGCCTCGTGTCGCCTCGCGCCGGAATTTTCGCCGAGGGCGCGAGGCATTGGACCACGGGCTGCTAGGCTAGGTCTAGCCTTCAAGGGGCCTTTCAAAAAGGCCCCTCGCTGCGGCGGCAAAGCCCCCTCCGCTCCCCCCAAACGCTCGCATTGCGGCTCGTACTAGCCCTAAATCATTCAGCGCTTGATTTAGGTCTAGCAGCCCGGGGTGCAATGCCTCGCGCCACCTCGCTTGGCCTTTTCGCCGAGGGCTTTGTCGCCAAAACTTGCAGTACGCCCGGTACAGCGGCGTTTTGGCTTCGCGCCCTCGGCAAAAATTCCGGCGCGAGGCGACACGATGCATTGCACCCCGGGCTGCTAGTCTTCAAAGGGCCCCTCGCTGCGGCGGCGAAGCCCCCTCCTCCGCTCACCCCTAACGCTCGCCCCAAATCATTTAGCTTTTTCATTCATTCTTTCCTGCTTGCGTCGCTCGTGCCCGACGCGGGAGAATTCGGCGGTTCTCGGGTGCGTGGATCAGCAGGCGCCCACACACCTGGCTCCGGCTACGGTCGAGCCTTCGGTCGAGGCCGGAGTCTCCGACGCGGGCGAGCACAGCGACGCCCGCGAGCGCGAGCCGGGGCCGAGGATCGAGCGCCGCCCGGAGCTCGAGCTGACCTTCGTCGGCGACGTCGTGCTCGGGCGCTACCTCGAGCATCGCGGCGACGAGGTCTTCGTCGAGTTGTACGCGCCCGAAGCCGATCCCTTCGCTGCGGTCGCGCCCTTGCTGGCCGCGGACGTGGTCATCGGCAACCTCGAGAGCCCGGTGATGTTCAACCTGCCCGCGCGCTCGCCGAGCACCCGCGTTTACCGCCTCGCGGGCTCGGCCGCGCACATGGCCCAGCTCCAGCGCGGCGGGTTCACGGCGATGTCGCTGGCCAACAACCACTTCTTCGACCTCGGCGTCGACGGCCAGCTCGAGGGTCCGCAGGTGCTCGCGGATGCCGGCCTGCTTCCGATCGGGGCCTCGCGCGTGGAGCCGCCGCTGCTGCGCGTCGAGACCCTCGAGGTCCAGGGCTGGCGGCTCGGCTTTCTCGCGTTTGCGACCCTGCGCAACCACTGGGGTGAGCCCGACGGCCCGCAGCTGCCCTTCGTCACCCTCGGTCAGATCCGCGAGCAGGCCCCGGCGCTCGTCGCCGCCGCGCGAGCCGAGCACGACCTGCTGATCGTCGTCGCCCACTGGGGCACGGAGTACGCCAGCGAGGTCCGCAACGCCCTGCGCCTGACCGCGCGCACCCTCGTCGAGAGCGGCGTCGACCTCGTCATCGGACATCACCCGCACGCCCCTGCCTCGAGCAGGCCCGGGTGCACCCGGTGTACATCGCCCGCGCCCCGCGCTGGCACCCGGAGCCCGCCCTCGGCCGACGCGGCGAGCAGGTCCGCAGGCGGCTCTCAAAGCTGTCCCTCGCCCACGGCACGCGCCTCGTCCGCGAGGAGGCCAGCGAGGATCTCGTGGTCACCGGCCTGCGCGCTTGCGAAGCTCATTAATGCTCGGGCGCCCAAGGTCATGAATTACTGATTCGTGGCGACCGCGCATTCATGAATCATGAGTCTCTTCTCATATGTAGTTTTCCCCACCGACACAGGACCGACGAATCGAGGTATTCTCTCTCGCGCATTTTTGCCCCACCCGGCGATAGCGAGACTTTGTGACCAATTCGACAAAAACAGTCAGGTGCCCTGAGCAATTCACGCCTCTGTTCGCCGAGGCCGAGCAGATCATGGCCGGCTTTTTCGACGACATGAAGCGCGAACCCGAGCGCGGACAGATCCACATTCAGGGTGTCCGCTACATGCTGATGCGAACCGACTCGATGTCGATCGAGCTGCAAGAAGAGCTGCGCAAGACCTTCGGCGAGGCCGGCGCTCGCCAGATCCGCTACAAGCTGGCCAAGGCCTGCGGCATGCGCGACGCCAAGCTCTTCGCCGAACGCCTCGAGGTCGAGGACCCGGTCATGCGTCAGGCGCTCGGGCCCGTCCACTTTGCCCACGTCGGCTGGGCCAACGTCGACTTCTTCGACGAGAGCGCACCGCAGCCGAACGAGGACTACTTCATGGCCTACGACCACCCCTACTCGTTCGAGGCCGCGTCCTACATCGACAACGGCATCGTCAGCGAGCACCCGGTCTGCCACATGAACGCGGGCTACAGCACCGGGTGGTGCCAGGCCAGCTTTGGCTTGGACCTCAAGGCCGAAGAGCTGACCTGTCGGGCCAAGGGCGACGATCAGTGCATCTTCGTCATGGCCCACCCTCGCAATTTCGAGCGCCTGCGCGACGAGTTCGCGCGCAAGCGAGGGCTGGCCTAGATGGGCGAGGACAGCCTCGCAGCCCGCAACCACCGCCTGGTCTCCGGCATGCAGTTCATGCAGCTGATGACCCGGACCTTCTCGACCCTGCAGCTGACCACCCACGACGCGATCGCCGACACCTTGAGCTCGCTGACCGGCAGCTTCTTCGAGTGTCGCTCGCGCCTGGCCCTGCTCGTCAACGGCGACACGGGCGAGCTGCGCGTGGCCGCGCGCGAAGGCCTCGGCGGCGCCGAGCTCCTGTCCGAGGCCGGCCGCGCGCTGTGGTCGTGGGTCATGGCCGAGAAGACCGCGCTCGCGCTGACCGCCGAGCAGCTCCGCGAGCGCTGGCCCGACGCCCCGGCGGCGCTGTCCGAGGGCATGGCGTGCGTGGCCATCGAGCTCCACGACGAGTCGCTCGGCGTGCTCGCGGTCGCAGGCAAGCTGTCCTACAAGCCGTTCAACGACGAAGAGCTGACCTTCTTGTCGTGCGCCTCAGGCCTCGCGTCGATGGCCGTCGCCAACGCCAACGCCAACGCCGAGCAGGACGCTCAGCGCCAGCTCGCCGAGGCCCGCGCGGCGCAGGCGGCGGAGCAGACCCGCGAGAAGCAAGCGACGCTCGTCGAGCTCGACCGGAAGCTGGCGATCATCGAGGCCCAGCGGGCGCGGATCGATGAGCTCTCGATCCCGATCTTGCAGCTCCGCGACCAGGTCCTGGCGGTCCCGCTGATCGGTGCGGTCGACGCCCAGCGCAGCGCGGACCTCATGGAGCAGCTGATGACCGAGATCTCGCGTCAGGGCGCCCGCTTCGTGATCCTCGACATCACCGGCGTCGAGCTCGTCGACACCCACACCGCCGACCACTTCATCCGCGTGGCCCGAACCGCGGCCCTGCTCGGGGCCCTGTGCATCGTCACGGGCGTGCGCCCGGCGGTCGCCCAGACCCTCGTCGGGCTCGGCGCGGATCTCTCGTCGCTGGTCACCAAGGCGACGCTCGGCGACGGCCTCGACGAGTGCGAGCGGCGACTCGCGCGGACGCTCAGCCCTTGACCCGCTCGCGCATGAACGGCCGCGGACGCAGCGCGAGGCCCCGCTCGATCAGCCCGCGGATCGCCGCGCGGACCTGCTCGACCTGGGCGTCGATGACCGGCTGCGGCTCGGCGCCCGTGCCCTCGAAGATCATCGGCTCGCCGAAGTGAACCTGACAGCTGACCGGCAGCGGCCAAAACACGAGCTGCGGGGCGATCGGCATCGGCGGCGTGCCCAGCAGCCGAGTCGCCGCGTCGACGCGGGCGAGGATCGGGAAGGCCTCCTCGGCGCCGATGAACGCGAAGGGGATGATCGGCGCGCGGTTGGACATCGCCAGGCGCATGAACCCGGTCCCAAAGCGCTGGAGCTGGTAGGCCTGCTTGTAGGGCTTGAGCGCGCCGCGGGAGCCCTCGGGGAACGCGACCACGAGGCGCTCGGCCTCGAGCAGGTGGCGGGCGTTCTCGGGCAGCCCCGTCAGGTGGCCGACGCGGTTGAGCCACATGCCCGCGTAGGGCATCGTGTTGAAGAAGTACTCGGCCATCGCGTGGGCGAGGCGCGGCGGGTTGTTCATCAATAGCGACATGCACAGCATCTGGGCATCGGCCCCGATGCCGCCGGAGTGGTTGCCGATCACCATCCCGCGCGTGCGCGTGGGCAGGTGCTCGGCCCCGAACACCGTGACCTTGAGGTAGCGTCGGTAGATCGGCGCGAGCGCCGAGTACCAGCGCAGGAGCGAGCTCCGCGAGACGCCGAAGCGATCGACGCCGTGCTCGTTGAAGTCGATCCGGAGGCGCGCGAGCTGCTCGGCGACCTCGGCGTCTTCGAGGGCCCTCCCGACGTTCCCGAGTAGCCTCCGGATCACGTGTCCAAGCTCGCAGCTCACGGCCCCCCTCGCAAGTCATCGTCTGGTCTTCGGCCTCTCCGGCCTCGCCTCGCGCCCGCCGCCCACGCGCAAAGCTCGGCGAGCTTGTCCCAATTGCCCGAACAGCAAAGGACGTTGGCGCAGCTGTTGATGTGCTCCTTGCCGATCGCGCTACACCCCTCGCCAGACTCGTTGTCGAGCTCAACGTCCTCGCAGCAAAAGTGCTGGTCTTCGCCCGACTCGCGCGGCGATTGCAGATTCTTCGGGCTCGACCTCTCGACCTGGGTCGCGGGGTCCCCCTGCGTCGCGCAGGCGAGCAGCGCCGAGAGGAGAATGGTGGCAGGTGAGATTCCGTTGATGATGAACATGGGCGGACCCTTCGCCGCCTCTGCTCGGCCGGCCAGCATCTACGCGAATACCTACCTGCGTCCTCGGTCGAGGCCGAGGCGAGGGTCACGCCGAGGGTCGGCGCCGGGGACGGCTACCCGAGCTCACTCGCCTCCGGCGGTCTCGTCGGCCGCGCCGCCCTCCATCGCGGGGCTCGCGGCCGCGAGCCCCGCGACGGGGCACGACACCTTCCGCGGCGCGCGGAGCCTCAGCCGACCGGGACCACGACCTGGTTGATGCTGCGCACGCTGGCCCCGGCCGGGTAGGCGTAGGACACGTACTGGGTGAAGAAGCCCTGCGAGGCGCTCGAGCCCCAGCCCCAGACCGTGACGCCGAAGGGCGCGTCGCTCCACATCTCGTGGCGCCCGTTCTCGCACCCGTTGACCGCCATGAAGTTGCCGGTGACCAGGTCGACCCGGGTGTATTCGTAGTCGCCGAGCGGGGTCCACCCGACCAGCTCGCCGAGGCAGTCGAGCTCGACCGGGGCGAAGCCGCCGTTGCCGGGGACCCGGATGACGACGAGGCTGGTCTCGGAGTAGGTTGGGTCGGTGAACAACACGTAATTGTCGAGGTACTGCGCGGTCGGGATGATGTTGACCCACTCGGGATCGCCCTCACCGCCAAAGTCGCCGCCGCCGGTCATGTGAGCCGAGATGTAAAAGGGGTGGTCTTCGTCCTGGCTGCTGACCACGAAGGGACCGGGGGCCGAGAAGTTGACGAGCTCGCCCGCGGCGAGGGCCATGGGGGCGCCCGGAGGCGGCGCCGGCTCCCAGCTCAGCTGCGTGCCGTCGACGACCCCGACCAGGCGCCAGGGCACGACCTCGTCCATCATGTTGCCGCGCGAGCGATAGCGGACTCCGGCGTACTCGTTACCGAGGGCCTGGATCGGCGGGATCTGCTGGTGGGCCGAATCGCAGGCGAAGCCGTCGACCGGGATGTTGAGGCAGCTGGCCGCGCCGAACAGACCGAAGTGGGTGTTGGCCTCGAGCGGGGATCCGGTCAGCTCGGTGTCTTGGCTGATCTGCAGGGTCTCGCCGCGGTCGAGGGTGTAGACGATCGGCACCTCGGCCAGCCCCCCCGCCACGTTGTTGCCGCCCTCGACCGCGACCTTGGGCAGCAGCGAGACCTCGGTCCCGTCGTCCTGGGCGACGATCGTCAGCGAGGGCTGGGCGAGGCCGGCGGACACGCTCTTCTCGTAGGCGTTGACCGCGACGTAGTTGAGGTCCCAGGCGCTGGTCGGCAGCAGCAAGCTGGCCGAGGTCGCCGCCGAGCTCCCGCCGCCGAAGGGCAGGATCTGGTAGGCGACGACCGGGACGTCGGTCGTGATGTTGACCGCGTGCCCGCGGCCGGTCCCGGACACGCCGATGTTGGTCGTCAGCGCGGGCGCGACCGGGCAGTTCGGCAAGGCGCCGTTCTCGCGCGCGATGAAGATGACCACGACCTCGCCGGGAGCGAGGCCCTCGACCGGGTCGTAGGGCTCGTAGCTGAGGTTCGCGCCCTGGCCGATCGGGATCGCTAAGGCGCCGGGGTCGAGCGCCTGGCCGTTGTACTCGGCGTTGACGTGAACGGGCGTCTCCCAGGTGTTGGCCACGAAGGCCGCGAAGCAGGCGCCCGAGCCCTCGCTGATGAGGTCGGTCTTGACCGCCCAGTAGTCGCAGCCGTAGGAGCTCTTGCCGAGCTCGGCGGCGAGGCAAGGATCGTCGATGCAGTCCCCAGCCGCGCACGCGCCCTCGGGCGTGCAGTCTTCGACCTCCTGGCCGTCGCAGACGACATGCTTGAGATCGTCGGAGCAGCTGCAGCCCTCGCTCGACATGTCGCCGCCCGGCGCGAGGTCGAACTTGATCGGGTCACCGTCGCCGTCGCCCGAGTCACCGTCACCGTCACCGTCACCGTCACCGTCACCCGAGTCGCCGTCGCCGTCGCCCGAGTCACTGTCACCCGAGTCACCGTCGCCCAAGTCACCGTCGCCGGACCCGAGCGAGGTCTCGGCGGTCGCCTCGGCGCTGGTCGGCGGGTCCGCGCAGCCAGCGAGCGCGCTCACACAGGGTCCACAAACCAACAGCAGCTTCAGTCGACGCATCCAACCCCCTTCGCGGCAGCAGCATAGCCCGCCCGCGAGCCCAGTCGCCAGGCGCAGATGCTGCGGTATCCACGCGCGGGCACCTTGGTACTAGCCCTGAATCATTCAGCCTGTTCAATTCAGCGCTTGATTTAGGACTAGCAGGCTGCTGTCCTCGCCAAACCGCACGCGAGGGTCGAGAGCGCGGGGCGGTTCAGGCTCGGCCGCGCTACTCGATAGCGATCTCCCCCGCCATGATCGTGCTGGCCTCATCCTGGGGGAGGAACAAGATCGACATCGGCAGCCGCGCCAGGGCCTGATCGAGGACCAGCGGCAGCTTGCCCTGCGCGGCCTCGCGCTTGCTCGCTACCGCCCGTCCAACCGGCGCGGTGACCAGCGACCCAGCCCCGCGCAAGACCAGCTGCAAGAGCGTGAGCTTCTTGGGTAGGATCCGCAGCTCGAGCTGCTTGTACTTGGCGATCCCCGAGCGCGAGCGGAGCTCGTCGAGGGCCTCGCGCAGCCCGCCGTGCTCGTCGACGAGGCCGAGGTCCGCGGCGCGCTCGCCCGACCACACCCGGCCCCGGGCGATCTTGTCGATCTCGGGCTTGGTCATGCCGCGGGCATCGGACACCCGCTGCAAGAACAGATCGTAGGTCCGATCGATCGCCCCGACGACCTTCTCGCGCTGGACCTCCGACCAGGGCTGCCAGATCGAGTTCATGTCGACCCCCGCGCCGCCGAGCTCGATCCGGTCGACGCCGACGCCGAGCAGCTTCAACAGGCCCGAGACGTCGAAGTGCATGAACACCACGCCGATCGATCCGGTGATCGTCAGCGGCTCGGCGAAGATCGAGTCGGTCCCGACCGCGATGTAGTAGCCGCCGCTCGCGGCGACGTCGGACATCGAGACGACGATCGCGGGCGAGCCCCGCTTGTCGGACTTCCAGGCCTCGTGGGTCCGCTGGACCTCGCGCCACATGACCTCGCTGGCGAAGGCCGAGCCGCCGCCGCTGTCGACCCGGAGCACGATGCCCTTGCACGCGCTGTCGGCCCGGAGCTGGCGGAGGGTCTCGGCGATCTGATCGCCGCCGGTCATGGTGATGTTCAACAGCGGGATGTTGCGGCTCCGGCCGTCGACGATCGTGCCCTCGACGAGGACCACGGCGAGATAGGGCGCCTCGCCCCAGGTCTGCTGCTCGGGGTCCGTGGGCCCGAACTCGCGCAGCGAGACGTCGACCTCGAGGTCGTCGGACAAGGTCCTGGTCAGCTCGTCGCGGTGGATCACGCCGTCGACGAGCCCGGCCTCGACGGCCTGGTCGGGGCCGAGCGGCGCGTCGCTGACGAGCTCGCGGACCCGAGCCTTGCTCAGACCCCGGGCCTGGGCGATGTCGTAGACGACGGTCGTCCAGGTGTCGTCGAGCAGGGCCTGGCGCTGCTCGGCGTCGTAGTCGCTGCGGTCGCTGCGGGTAAAATTCTCGTGGGCGGACTTGTACTCGTCGACGTGGACCGCCTCGACCGAGATCCCGAGCTTGGCCAGGGCGTCGCGGAAGTAGAGCCGCCGACTGCCGATCCCGACCGTGTCGAGCTGCCCGGCCGGGTGGGTGTAGACCTGCTCGGCGACCGAGGCGATCCAGTAGTCGAGCAGGCTCGGCTGCTCGACGTAGGCGTAGACGTGGCCGCCCGCGTCGCGGACCCGCCGCAGGGCCTCGCGCAGCTCCTGGCCCGCGCCCCAGCCGAGCCCGAAGCCGTCGGCCTTGACCACCAGCACGGCCCGCTCGCCCGCGGCCTCGGCCGCCTCGATGTGGCGCAAGAAGGCGATCAGCCCGCGCTGGCCACCGATGCTCCCGAGCTCGAGCTGCTCGGCGTCGAGCAGGCGCCGACCCACGACCCGGCCCTGGCGCGTGGTCGTGAACCGAGCCTTGTAGGCGAGCCCGTCGACGCCCTTGCCGAGCCCGGCGTGGGTCCCGACCCCGACCGAGGCGTAGTCCCACGCGAGCGCGAGCGAGACGCCGCCGCGCAGGGCCGTGGTCTGACGCAGGATGTCGAGGGTGTCCTCGTCGAGCACGTCGGCCTGGACCAGCTGGGCCTCGCCGGCGAGCTCGACGCCCTGGTAGCGGATCGCGAGGCGGCCATAGGGCAGCAGATCGTGGTTGCGATCGAAGCCGCCGAAGCCCCGGGCCTCGCTCTGATCGATGCGCGCCGTGAGCCCGCCCGCGAGCTCGAGCCAGCGGTTGCCGAGGGGCCGGACCGCCAGCTCCCCGGCCAGATCGAGGACCGGGCGGAAGCTGGGATCGCGCAGGCCCGCGGGCGCGAGCCGAGCCACGGCGCCGAAGCTGGCGTAGTTGGTGATCCGGACGACCGCGCCGATGTCGAGCTGGCTCGGGCGCAGCACCCCGCCCTGCCTGCGCACGCCGTGGACGCCGAGGCCGAAGCTGCCCCACTCGCCCTGGCCGAGCGCGAGCCCGAAGCTGAGCTTGGTCGTGGGCCGGTTGTGGGCGATGTCGGCGTCGGCGAGATCGCCCTTGAACCCGGGCTCGAGCGCCTGGACCCCGAACCCGAGCGCGAAGCCCCAGCCGAGGTTGAGCGACGCGAAGGCCCCGAACCCGGCCCCGCGCGCGAAGTCGTAGAGGGTCTGGTAGCCGAGCAAGGTGACGTCGAGGCCGTAGCTCGAGTTGAGCAGCGCCGGGTTGAGCTCGAGGCTGCTCGAGTCACCGGAGCCGGACAGGTCGTGGATCGGGCGATCCACGCCGTCGCTGAGCTCGCGGTGCTGGGCGACGGGGTCTTGGGCGTGGGCGACCGCGCCCGGCGCGAGCCCGACCCCGATAGCGAGCGCGAGCCCGAGCCCGAGCCCGAGCCCTGGCAGCCGGACAAGGCTCGCGCTCACTGGATCTCACCCTCGGGGATCTCGTCGACGATCGCGAGCAGGTGACGAACGTCGACCACCCGCAGGCTCTCGTCCCAGGGGACGGCGAGCCCGCGCTGCTTGCCAAACAGGACCTTGGCCCCGAGCGGGACCCCGCTGACGTTCTCGCCGAGGGTCGCGCCCTCGTCGTCGTCGTCGTCGTCGTCGAGATCGTAGGCGACCTTGGGCATGGTTCGCGCGACCTCGACGACCTCGCCGAGCAGCGCCTGGCGGGCGTTCTCCTTGGCGCCCTCGGGCAGGAACAGGCCCGAGTCGAGGCGGTCGGGATCCTTGACGATACGCACGAGCACCCGCGGTCCAAGGGGCTGAACGTGACGGGTGACCTTCGGCGGTGGCGGCGGTGGGTCCGAGGACATCTCGCAGATACTACCCTGGCTCGCGCCAGCGCCGGATCCGCGGGCCGCGGACACTTGCCCCCTGGCGGACAGCGCCCAGGGTTGCTAGACGCCTGAACGCGGGGCCCAGTCTCCCAGGACCTGTGGGCGTCAGGAGACGAGCAAGACAGATGGCAGCAGAAGATGACTTCAGGCATGAGTCGGTCCAGGACCGGCGATCGATCGTCAAGTACCTCCACGCGATCACGGCGGGGATCGAGCAGGGCCAGATCGAGCTCGGGACCGCCGATCACATGCTCGCGCTCGAGCCCGGCGGGATGATCGAGCTCGAGGTCCAGGCCAAGCGCAAGGCCGGCCGGGTCAAATTCTCGATCAAGCTGCACTGGCGCGAGGACGAGGAGGAGCCGAGCACCGAGGTGCTCGAGATCAAGGCGGGCCCGCGCTCGTGACGACCCGCAGCGAGGCCAACGCGACCGCCGGGCTGCGTGAGAATTTCAAGTTCCTCGCGCTCGAGGTCACCAAGCTGATCGAGGACACCCAGCGCATGCTCGCGAGCCCGCGCGAGGAGGTCATGACCAAGATCGTCGCCCGCGACGACTACGTCGACAACCTCAAGAGCATGATCGAGAACAAGTGCTTTCGACTGCTGACCAACGAGGACCTCAACGAGGGCACGATCGATCTGATCCGGGCGATCAACGTCGCGACCAACAACCTCGAGCGGATCGCCGACTTCGGCGTCAACATCGTCGGCCAGCTCGGCTACCTCGACGACCTCGACACCCTCCACCGCTTCGAGGCCGAGCCCTTCTTCGAGTCGATCCTCTCGACCCTCGGCGTCGTCGAGCCGGCCTTGTTTCGCCGCGACATGTCCCTGGCCCTGGCCATCTGCCGCTCGGAGCTCGAGATCGACGAGCTCTACTCCGCGGTCTTTCGCCGGATCATGGACGATCTGCGCAGCGGCGACTCGCCCGAGGACCTGGTCACGACGCTGTTCATCTACCGCTACCTCGAGCGCGCGGGCGATGCCCTGCTCAACATCGGCGAGGCCGCGATCTTTGCGAGCGTGGGCGAGAAGCTCAAGGTCAGCGAATTTCAGGCCCTCGAAGAGACCCTGGCCAGCGCCAGCCCCGACCTCGACCTCGACCTCGACCTCGCCGACGTCGACTACCAAGGGATCTGGGAGACGCGCTCGGGCAGCCGCATCGGCATGGTCCACAGCCGCGAGTCCGGCAAGCGCTCGGTCGTGTTCAAGGAGGGCCGGACCAAGAAGGTGTTCGAGGAGAAGCTCGCGCTCGAGCGCTGGGAGCAGCTCGAGCCCGGCCTCCCGCCCAAGGTCTTCGCCTACCAAGAGAACGGCGACAAGGCCTCGCTGCTGCTCGAGTACCTCCAGGGCGACACCTTTCAGCGCATCATGCTCGACTCCGACGGGCGCGCGTGCACCAACGCCTACATGATGGTCGTCGAGACCATCGGGCGCGTGTGGGATCGGACCCTCGAGCCGACCCACTGCAAGCCCAACTTCATGCGCCAGGTCGCGAGCCGGCTGCCCGACGTGTTCAAGGTCCACCCCGAGTTTCGGGGCGCGCCCGCGCGGATCGGCGAGCTCGACATCCCGAGCTTCGACGCCCTGCTCACCGAGGCCCGGTCCCTCGACGCCGAGCTCGTCGCGCCCTTTCGGGTCCTGATCCACGGCGACCTCAACACCGACAACGTCATCGTCAACCTCCCGCAGCGCAAGGTCCACATGATCGACCTGCACCGCTCGCGGCTCTTTGACTACCTCCAGGACGTCTCGGTCTTCATCGTGTCCAACTTTCGCCTCAAGATCTTCGAGCCGGGCCCGCGCCGCCGCCTCGACCAGGTCACGCGCGAGTTCTACGCCTTCGCGCGCGAGTTCGCCCTCGCCCACGACGACGCGGGCTTCGACGCGCGCCTGGCCCTCGGGCTCGCGCGCTCGCTCCTGACCTCGACCCGCTTCGAGATGGATCCGACCTTCAGCCGGACGATGATGCTCCGCGCGCGCTACTTGATCGAGCGCTTGCTGAGCCACCGCGCCGCCCACGGCCAGAACAGCTGGGCCGACTTCCGCCTCGACGAGGCGACCATCGTGCCCTAGGAGCCCCATCGTGAGCCAAGCCCAATCCCCCCTCCGCATCGGCGTCGTCGGCGTCGAAGACGGCTGGTCGACCCAGCAGCTGCTCGACGCGCTCGAGGCCCGGACCGGCTATCGCCGCCTGATCGAGATGCAGGACGTGACCCTCGATCTCGAGCGCGGGCGCCTCATCCATCAGGGCTTCGACCTTGGCGAGCTCGACGCGGTCATCGTCAAGAAGATCGCCCGCACGTACTCGCCCGCCGCCCTCGACCGGGTCGAGATGCTGCGGGTGCTCGCGGGCGCGGGCGTGCGCGTGTTCTCGCGGCCCGGCTCGATCATGACGCTGATCGACCGCCTGTCGTGCACGGTCAAGCTCCGCCTCGGCCAGATCCCGATGCCCGCGACGGTCATCACCGAGAGCGTCGACGCGGCCATGGCCGCGATCGCGCGCTACGGGGCCGTGGTCGCCAAGCCGCTGTACACCTCCAAGGCCCGCGGCATGCTGGTCCTGCGCGCGCCCGGGTCCGAGGCCGGATCCGAGGCCGAGGCCGACGCGACCGAGCTCCGCGCCCAGGTCGAGGCCTTCCGAGCCGCCAACCCGGTCATGTACCTCCAGCAGCTGATCGACATGCCCGGCCGCGACCTCGGCGTCGTGTTCCTCGGCGGCGAGTACCTCGCGACCTACGCCCGGGTCAGCGGCGGCTCGTGGACGACCTCGACCAGCAAGGGCGGCAAGTACCAGCCCCACGCGCCCAGCGACGAGGTCATCGCCCTCGCCCACCGGGCCCAGGCGCTGTTCGATCTCGACTTCACCTGCGTCGACGTGGTCGAGACCGACGACGGACCCAAGGTCTTCGAGGTCTCGGCCTTCGGCGGCTTCCGCGGTCTGCTCCACGCCTGTGACATCGACGCGGCCGCGCGCTACGTCGACTACGCCCTGGCCGAGCTCGAGCGCGCGCGGCCGACCACCCCCGGGAGCCCCCAGCCATGAAGCGGATCACCGAGCGCGTCGCCCAGCTGCGCGACGCCTACCCCCTCACCCACGGCCTCGGCTGGGACTTCGACGGATTTCGAGTCTGGCTCGACACCAACGAGCCCGCCCTCGTCCGCGAGCTCGACGCCTACTTCACCGGCTTTCCTCGCCTCGACGCGCAGACCCTGGCCGAGGCCCGCGCGAAGCTCGGGGACGGCGCGTTCACCCGCATCAGCGCGATCCAGGCCGAGCCGCCCGAGCTCGGCGCCGACCGGACGATGACGATCGGCGAGTACAAGCCGAGCGTGAAGGGGCCCAAGGAGGCCTACTTCGACGTCGCCGACGGCCGCGCGGTCCACAAGCTGCGGACCGGGATGTGGTTTCTGTTCGGCCACGGCGAGCACCTCGCGATCGGCCCGTGCACCGACAACCCCAACCAGGTCATCAACTTCATCAACAACCGCCTGATCCAGTGGTCGCTGCGCAAGGGCGCGCTGCTCGGGCACGCGGCCGCGGTCTGTCTGCGCGGTGACCAGCCGCTGCCGCCTGCGATCGCGATCGCCGGGCGCTCGGGCATGGGCAAGTCGACGCTCGCGCTCCACCTGATGAACGATCGGCGCCTCGACTTCCTCAGCAACGATCGTGTGATGATCCAGCCGGCCGGCGACGGGGGCGCGATCGAGCTCGACGGCGTGCCCAAGCACCCGCGCATCAACCCCGGGACGATCCTCAACAACCCCGACCTCGCCGGCTTGCTGTCCGCCGACGAGCGGGGCCGGTTCGAGGCCCTGCCCGCCGACGAGCTGTGGCAGCTCGAGCACAAGTACGACGGCCTGATCCAGACCTGCTTCCCGGACCAGCGCTTCGTCCTCCACGGGCGCTTCGTCGGCCTCGTGCTGCTCAACTGGACCCGCGACGGCGGCGAGACCGTGGCCCGGCGGATCTCGATCCGCAAGCGCAGCGAGCTGCTGCCCGCGCTGATCAAGCAACCCGGCGTGTTCTACCTGCGGGCTCCGGGCCGCGGCGAGCCCCACACGGCCGCGCGCTACCTCGACTTCCTCGACGGCGTCGAGGTCCTCGAGCTCGCGGGCGGCATCGACTTCGACGCCGGTCGCCGCGCCGCCCTCGAGCTCTTCGATGCCTGACTCGACCAAGGACACGCCGACGATCCCGGCCGAGCGACGCCGACGGATCTCGCTGACCCAGACCCGCACGGTCCCCGATCCGATCCGCCTCGCCCGCTACATCCGGGCGCCCGAGATCGGCCCCAAGGTCCTGTTCTTCTCGGGCGGCACCGCCTTGCGCGACACCAGCCGCGTGCTGACCGAGTACACCCACAACTCGGTCCACCTGATCACGCCCTTCGACTCGGGCGGGAGCTCGGCGGTCCTGCGCGACGCCTTCCCGATGATCTCGGTCGGCGATCTTCGCAACCGCCTGATGGCCCTGGCCGACACCCACCTGCTCGGCCACCCCGAGGTCTATCGCCTGTTCAACACCCGGCTCGACAAGCAGGCCGAGGCCTCGCGGCTGCGCGCGCGCCTCGACGCCATGGTCGCCGGGACCGACGCGCTCGTCGCCGCCGTCCCGACCCCGCTGCGCAAGCTGATCCGCAACCACCTCGGGTTCTTCGCCGAGCACATGCCCGCGGACTTCGACCTGCGCGGGGCCAGCATCGGCAATTTGATCCTCGCGGGCGGCTACCTCAACAACCGCAGCGACATCGACGCCGTCATCTTCTTGTTCTCGAAGCTCGTCGCCGTCCGCGGCGTCGTCCGCCCGGTCGTCGACAGCAACCTCCACCTCTCGGCCGAGCTCGAGGACGGGACCGTGCTCATCGGGCAGCACGTGATCACCAGCGGCGACAGCCGGCTCTCGGCCCCGATCCGAGAGCTGCGCCTCACGACCGTGATCGAGGCGCCCGAGCAGCTCGCCGAGGTCGAGATCGACGCTCGAACCGCCGAGCTGATCGACGAGGCCGAGCTCATCTGCTTTCCGGTCGGCAGCTTCTGGACCTCGGTCGTCGCCTGTCTGCTCCCGAGCGGGGTCGGCAGCGCCGTGGCCCGGGCCGAGTGCCCCAAGATCTACGTGCCCAACTGCGGCGAGGATCCCGAGCAGCTCGGGCTCCCGCCCCACGAACAGGTCCGCGTGTTGCTCGAGCACCTGCGCCGCGACGCCGGCGAGGACACCCCGACCGAGCTGCTCTTGCACTTCGTGCTCGTCGACAGCTCCCGAGCGGACTACGCTGGCGGCCTCGACATCGACAGCATCGAGGCCCAGGGCGTCGAGGTCATCGATACGCCGCTGATCAGCGACAAGACCGCCCCGCTCATCGAGCCCCGGCGGCTCGTCGAGCTGCTGCTCTCGCTGGTCTGAGCCGGTCCCGGACCCGGCGCGGACGACCGGCCGTCGCGCGACTGTCTGGTCGCTAGCGAAGACAGACGGCGCCGTGTAGTTCGATGACCGGGCGCTGACGCTGCCCAGAGACATCCGCGCGCACCCCAGCATCTTCGTCGGCGACCTCGGCGCAGGCGGAGAGCCCGCCTCGGAGCCGCTTTCAGGCCCCGAAACGCCAGCGCTCGGCCGCCCGCCCGCGCGAGTGCGACGCTTCTTGGGCTCGCCCGACGCGAGCGAGAAGGAAGCATCATGTCCATCACAACCCAACTCCTACTCACGGTCTTCGCGACGCTGACTCCTACCACCGGAGAGCTGCGCGACCTGTGCGACATCGTCCACACGGACACGTCTAAGCCGATCTACTGCGAGCCCCATCACGAGGGTGCCTCCCGCTACGACGGCACGGTGTGCTGCGACGGTCGGACCTGCTTCGAGGCGCGCGAGGGCTACTGCCTCGCCGATGAGACGCCCTTCTACTGCGAACTCGGGGAGGTCGGAGCCTCCGGGAAGGTGAGCTGTTTCTTCGAGGTCCCCGACTACTGCGACATGTTCCCCTGTGCCCCGGGCTTCAACTCGCAGCCGCTCGAAGAGGCGATGTGCTGCAATCAGGGGATCTGCTGGCCCACTGTCACCGGGTCAAGCGACTGCGAGCCCCAGGACATCTATTGGTGTAGTAGCGGGGTCTCGAACGCCGATGGAACGGTGACATGTCTGGACGACGAGTAAGGATATGCTGAGGGTGACGGGGCGAGTTAACTCGCCCCGTCACCCTATTCATGGATGATCTCGACGATCGTGCGGTCGAACTCGGCGAGCTCCGCGACCATGCCATACTTGGCCGCCTTGTCTCGCCCTAGACGAAGGGGCCAGATCGCGTGGTATGGCCTTCCTGATTGCTTGTAGACATCGGCCAGCCAAAAAGCATCGTCGACATAACGACGCCAATCCTTTGCGTCATCATCGATTTGCAGGATCGTACGCTCGACGACAGTTGCATCTTCAAGGTTGCCAACTTGAACCAACGCCACGAATTTCTGTTGCAAGATCCCGCTAACCCGCCAAGTCCCGTGCCCGAACTGATCTTGGTGCACAGTCAACGCGAGCTCCAGGTACTCGAGCGCCTCGCTCGCGCGACCCACCGCCAGCAGTCCGCGCGCGTAGCTCTCGTGCGCCCGGCTGAGCGGCTCCGCGCTCCCGCCGTGGCGGACCAGCAGCTCCTCGCGCGACTCGACCGCCTCGCGCAGGAGCTCGACCCCGCGCTGCCTCGTCGACTCCTCGCCGCCGAGCAGCCCGAGCCCGTGGACCTCGTGGACCTCCGCGACTCGCTCGGGGGCGGCCCGCTCGTACATCCCGAGGGCCACGAGCGCGAGCGAGTCGAGCACCTCGAGCTCGCCGCGCTCGGCCGCGACCGCCGCCAGCTTCAACACGGCTTCCCCCGCGAACAGATCGGCGCCGAGCAGTTGGGCGCGCTTGTACGCGCGAGCAAAGTCCGCGCTGGCGCCGTCGAGGTCGCCGGCGAGACGTCGCAGCTCACCGCGCCAGAAGATCGCTCGCTCGACGTGGTAGCGGGCCGAGTGGCGACGCGCGAGCGCCATGTACTCGGCCTGCCTGTCTCGCGCAGCGTCGAGGTCGTCGAGGCTGATCAGCGCTCGCAGCCGGAGGTCGAGGTCGCGCAGCTCGAGCAACCCGCCCGCGCCGGAGTCCCCGTCGTCCGGGTGGTCGACGCACAGCTCGGGCCGGGGCAGCTCGGAGACGACCCGGTCGTGACGCAGGCCGCGGCGTAGGTGCGGCGTGCTCAAGACCTCGACCGTGAGCTCGAAGCGACGCAGCAGACTCTGCGCGCACGAGCTGGCCGCGGGATCTCGGCCCGCGCGCTTGGCTGCCTGACACTCGCCGGTGCGAAGGACCACCCACTGCTGCGCCCAGCTCGTCAGCGAGTCGCCCGGCAGGCGAGTCCCGAGGGCCGCGCGCAGCTCGGCCCGCAGGTCGGCGTTCCAGATCGGCTCGAGCTCGTCGGCAACCTCGGCGCACGCGTCGGCCTCGGCCGTGCTGCTGAGCGAGACGCCCAGCGCCAAGGTGATCGCGGCGACCGCTGCCGCGAGCCATGGCCACCGCGGGCGCCGAGGTGACGCGCTCAGCTCGGCCGCCCCGCGCAGCGCGTCGAGCAGCGTGGGCATGTCGCCAACACATCTTCCCAGGGTCCCGCGAAGGACTTCGTGGCCAGGCTGCCGCCCAACAAGGCGGGCATGACCATCGTCACCGCGCCACGCCAGACGCCCACCTCGAACACGGGGATCACGTTCGGATGCGAGACCGCACCGAGCAGCCGAGCCTCGCGCAGCAGCGTGTAGCGGTGCTCGGCCTCGGTCCCGAGCTCGTCGACCAGCTGCCGGAGGCCCTCACCGATGCCGAGCGCGTCGATGCGCTCATGACCGATCGCTTCGAGCACCGTCGCCAGGACACAGACCTTGAGCGCGACCGGCCGGCACATGTAGCGATCCCAGGCGAGCCAGATCGTCGCGTGCTGCCCCTCGCCGAGGATCTGGGGACCCTCGAAGCGATCCTCGGCGAAGACCCGTAGGCGTCCGGCGGAGTCTTCTCGCTCGGCGGCCATGCGCGCGCGATCCTATCAGCGTCGGGGCCAACCCAAGCGCTCGCCGACCAGCCTCTTCGCGCTCGCGGGGCGGCATGGTGCGCGCGATTCATGCGTCGAATTTCGGCCGGACCATCCCAGGTGCTCGCCGACCAGCCCCTCCACGCCCGCGGGGCAGCGCAACACACGCGTTTCATCACCGAATTTCGGCCAGACCATCCCAGGTGCTCGCCGAGTTCGCGTCCCGCGTCCCGCGTCCCGCGTCCCGCGTCGCGCGCCGCGCGGACACAAAACTGTGGCAAAGCCCTCTTCAAGAGCCACCCCGGCGGCTGCGTAGCTCATGCCAGCCCAGGAGCGGGAGAGCGCAGCGACCGAGGGACCGCCCGCGGGGGTCATAATACGGACACCGCCCGAGGATCATGCCCCGTCACGAAGCATCACTGCGCTCGCCTCTTGGTCTCATCTCGTTGCTGCTCCCCCTCGCCTGCGCGACGCCCGACGCGGCCCCGGCGGAGGCGCCCACGGAACCCCCCGGGGCATCCATGACGACGGGAGCAAACCCGGCGGCGACGACCGAGCCCGCGACCGAGCCCGCGGCCGCCCCCGCGACCGCCCCCGACCAGCCAGCGGGGCTCGCCGCGACCGCTCCGAGCGAGTTCGACTCCCCGCGGCCCGACGCGATCGAGCCGACGTCGATCGAGGCCCCGCTCGTCAACTCGATCGTCGACCTCGATCGCTACGACCTCAGCGGCCCGTCGATCACCGACATCCCCCTTGGCGCCAGTCAGGCCACGATCGTCGCCGCGCTCGAGGAGGTCGACGGGCTCCGCGAGCTCAACCTCGGCGGCACCCAGATCGTCGACCTCCAGCACATCGCCAAGCTCGACGCCGTCGAGCAGCTGATCTTATGGGACACCTACGTCGTCGACCTCGGCCCGATCCAGGGCTTCGACGCGCTCTTGACCCTCGACATCCGCGGGACCGGCGTCGACGCGCTCGAGCCGATCGCCGGCGCCCTCGACATGACCACGCTGCTCGCGAGCGAGACCAACGTCCGCGACCTCTCGGCCCTCGCCAAGCTCGACAAGCTCGAGGTCATCGATCTCGCCGACACCGGCGTCCGCGATCTCTCGCCGCTGCGCGAGCTCGACAAGCTCCGAGTCCTGCGCCTCGATCACACCAGCGTCCGCAGCGTCCGCGCGCTCGCCGATCTCGACCGCCTCGAGATCCTCTCACTCGACGGGACCCTGATCCACGATGTCCGCCCGCTGCTCGGGCTCACGCGCCTCGAGACCCTCTCGCTGGCCGACACCCCGCTCGAGAACATCGGCGTGCTGTCGTCGATGACGCAGCTCGAGACCCTGGATCTTCGCGGCACCCGGGCGAGCTCCGAGCAGATCACCAAGCTCGAGGCCGCGATGCCCTACACCCTGGCCCTCGACGACGCCTGGAAGCGCGAGGCCAAGGCCAAGTCCAAAGCCAACTCCAGGTCTCCCAAGACCTGATGAGGACAGCTCGCCGCCGACTCGCCGGGGTCTGCGGCTTCATGGCACCATGCAGCTCCCGCAATGAGCACGCTCGACCCCCAACGTCTGCTCGCCGCGATCCAGGTCGTGCATGATCGCTTCGTCGCCGATCGCGACGACACGGCCCGCGGCGAGGTGCTCGACGCCGCGCTGCGCGGCGCCCTGGATCTGACCGACAGCGCGATCGGCTTCATCGCGCGGATCCGCAGCGCGAGCGCGGGCCCGGTCCTGAGCCCCGAGTGTGTGTCGGCCGTCGACGCTGGCCGCCACGCCAAGGTCGTCGAGTGGCTGCGCGACACCCTCGCCTCGGGTGCCCGCGGCGAGACCATCCCTCGCCCGCTCGCCAGCCTCGCCCGCGCGACCGAGCCGCTGATCCTCGACTACGAGCCGCGCCTGCCCGCGCTCGACAACTTCATGGCCATCCCGCTCTCGCGCCACGGCCGACGCTGGCAGCCGATCGCGATCCTGGCCGTCGCCAACCGCCCGGGCGGGTTCACGGCCGACCTCGTGTCCTCGCTCGAGCCGCTGCTCGGCGCGTGCGGGACCGTGCTCAAGGCCTACGAAGACGCCGACGAGCGGGCCGCCCGCGAGGCCGAGCTCGAGCGCTCGGAGCAGCGCTTTCGCACCTTCATGGACGCCTCGCCGTGCATCGCCTACATCACCGACGACGACCGCCGGGTGGTCTGGGCCAGCCGCGCGTTTGGCCAGCAATTTCGGACCGCGGTCGTCGACGCGATCGGGCGCCACGAGGACGAGCTCCTGCCCGGGGGCATGGCCGCGCGGACCCGGGCGATCGGCGAGCAAGCCCGGGTCGCCGACGGCTTCGTCGACATGCTCGAGCCGATCGTCGACGCGAGCGGCGTGGTCCACTGGTGGCAGGGCGCCAAATTCCCGATCGACGGGGCCGCGGGCGAGCGCCTCGTCGGGACCCTCGCCCTCGACGTGTCCGACAACGTGCGCATGACCGAGGCCCTGCGCGAGCGCGAGGCCGCGCTGGCCGAGACCCAGGAGCTCGCCCGCCTCGGCCGCTGGAACTGGTTCCTCGAGACCAACAAGCTGACCTGGGACTCGCACTTCGAGCACCTGTGCGGGCGGCCCAGCGACGGCGATCTCGGCATCGAAGATCTCTTCGAGCTGCTCCACCCCGACGACGTCGGCCCGACCCGCCGCGCGCTCCACGAGCTCCAGCACAGCAGCACGCGCCTCAACCTCGAGCACCGCCTGCTCGTCGACGGTGAGGTCCGCGAGATGTACGTCGTCGCCCGCGTCCGCCACGAGATCGAGGCCGGGTCGGTCGTGCTCGCCGTCGCCCAGGACGTCACCGACCGCCGCAAGCTCGAGCGCTCGCGCCGAGATCTCGAGAGCAAGGCCCGCAAGTTCGAGAGCTTGTCGGTCCTCGCCGGGGGCATGGCCCACGAGTTCAACAACCTCCTGGTCGGGATCCTCGGCAACGCCGGGATCGCGCTCGACGACCTCGATCACGACAGCCTCGCCGCGGCCTGCATCCAAGACATCGAGGCCTCGGCCGAGCGCGCCGCCCAGCTCACCCAGCAGATGCTGGCCTTCTCGGGCCGCGGTCGCTTCGCCAAAGAGGACATCGAGCTGAGCTCGTTGATCGCGGGCTTCGCCGAGCTGCTCCACGGCGCGGTCTCGGACTCGGTCAGCGTGCGCCTGGCCCTGCACCCCGATCTCCCCGAGATCCAGGGCGACCACGGCCAGCTCCGCCAGCTGATCATGAACCTCGTCGTCAACGGATCCGAGGCGATCGGCGACGGGCCCGGCGAGCTGACGCTGGCCACCGGGGTCGACGACTTTGGGCCTGACGACCTCGCCGATCTGATCGAGCGGCCCGATCTCGGGCCGGGGCGCTACGTGTGGATCGAGGTCCACGACACCGGCTCGGGCATGGATCAGGCCACGCGCGAGCGCATCTTCGAGCCCTTCTTCTCGACCAAGCTCGCGGGCCGCGGGCTCGGGCTCGCGGCCGCGCTGGGCATCGCGCGCAGCCACGGCGGCGGGATCATGGTCGGGAGCTCGCCCGGCGCCGGGGCCCGCTTCAAGGTCCTGCTGCCGCCCGCGCGCAGCCCCGCGGACCGGGACCACAGCGAGAGCTGGAGCCGCACGCTGCTGTGACTCTGTCGTGGATCCAAAGTGCTCGCCGATCAGAGGATTCAGCTCGAGGCTCCGGCCCGACCGAGCACCCACCCGAGAAGGTCGACAACGGCACGACCACGGCGAGCGAGGACAGATAGGCGAGAAAGTGCAAGGTCCTCGACACCGACCAACTCTATCACCCCGCTCGAAGATCAGGTGGCAGTCGGCGGTGCGGTCGACGAGTTCGGGCCCGAGGAGCCGCGCTGTCGTGGAGCCGGAGTGCTCAGCTCGATGGCGGCGGCTCGGTGGGTGCGGGCTGACCCACCGGCGGCGGTTGACTCGCTGGTGCAGGCTGAGCCGCTGGTGCAGGCTGAGCGGCCGGTGCAGGCTGAGCGGCCGGTGCAGGCTGAGCTGCCGCCGCGGGCTGCTGGATCACCGTGTTCAACACCCACCCCGTGTAGGGCACGAGCTTGTAGACCGCCTTGCGCCCACAACCGCTCACCCCGACTGCATGAACGCTACCGAGTTTTCTGTAAACGAGCTGCTCTGGAGGACAATCCATCTCGAACGGCGCCCTGGCCTCGAGTTCATGGATTGCCTGGATCCCCCATGCATTGTCCTCGACCTTGTAGAAGGGATCGGAGCCCGGCGTCGGGACGTAGTACTCCGGCGTGGCGGCTGCCATCGGAGCGCAGCCACAAATCAGAACGCAGAGGATGCCGAGTATGAGCTTCATGGCGACGGAGCCTAACACACCGCGTCACCTTCGCGTCCTCGACCGAGTTCGGGCGATCGGCCGTGCCCATCGCACACACAAGCGAGCCCCTCGAAGGTCCAGCGGGCGACGGCGGCGACGTGCTCGGGGCCGGCGAGGCTTCGGGCTCGGCCTCGCTCAGTCCCCGCGACCTCGATCGACCCCGAGTCACTTGAACAACAGCTTGAAGGCCTTTTCGGAGCAGGCCTTGATGGGTTTGCCGTCGACCATGAACGGCTCGAAGCGCCAGGTCGCTACGGTCTCACGCAGGATCTGATCGACCATCGGATCGCCGGGAAATTTTGCGCCGTGTGGATATCCGAAGTCTCACCGGTGGTGTCGACGCAAAACGCAACAACCGTTACCCCGTCGGCCTTGTCGAACCTCGCGGCCTTGGTCTGCTGCAGCGCCGCGGGGTCGGGGTTCGGGGCATGGACCGCGTTGCTCATCAGCTGGCTCAAGGGCTGCATCGCGTACTCCCCGCTCGGGGCAGGGGGCGGCGGCGAGGGCTCGAGGTCCGCCGGTTTGGCTGCGAAGGGCTGACACTCCAGCGTGTCGGTGAGCTTGTCCGCAGCCATCAGGCACGTCACTCGCCGGCGGTGTTCGCTGGGCTCGAGGTTGCGACGCACGTTGTCGAGGTCGACGACACACTTGGCCGCGAGCGTGGCTCTGGCGGTGGCGCTGAGCCCTGGACCCTCGCCGAGGCTTTGCTCGATGAGCTCCATGAAATGCACGCAGACCTCAGCGCTGCCGGGCTCCGCCGCTGGCGGCGCCGAGCTCGAGCGCGGCGCCGCGTCGTCGGTGTCTGGGTCGGGCGGCGCCGACCCTTGGCTCGTGGCTTGGCTCGTGCAACCGAGCGCGAGGATCCCCGCGGCGGCGAGGGAGACGAGAACGCGCTGACGGATCGGCATCCCCGCATGCTGCGCCAGCCGCGCCCGAATTAGTATGCGCTGCTACCCGTGGGCGCCGACCGGAGCAGAGCCTGGCGCCAAGTCGCGCTCCAACTACGCGATGGACGACCGTGGACGGGCTGAGCGCCGCGCTGATGCACGGCAGGGCTGCTCACCCGTTGTCATCGTGACAGCACCAGAACCGCCGTTTTTCGTTCTTGTGGCAGGTACCCTCGAAGTTCTTCCAATCGGGATCCCAGTCGTAGGTGATATCCTTGTTGCCGCAGAGAACGAAATCATCGACCGTGATGTGGCCGATCCACTTGCTTCGAGGATTGTAGAATTCGTCGAGCTTGCTGTTGATGTACAGGTAGGTCAGATCCTCGTAGCTGCACACCTCGCTGTGCTTGTTGCGGCAGATGTGGACTGCCCATCGATACTCGGTTGGGTTCTCGACCGAGCTGGAAATGCATAGCCGCGAGCCCGCCTGGCGGAAGCCCGGGCGACAACTCGACCGGGGAAAGCCCGCCGTCTCTTCGTCGATCGGGGCGAGCTCGCCGGGGCCAGGCTTGCTCGCCGGGTCGAGGGGATCCGTGCCCTCGAGGGCCTCCGTGATGTCCGGAACCTCGTCGCCGTCACGGTCGAAGACATAGACCTGGCGGTCGCTGTCAAAGGCGACCGGGCTGAGGCCAGCGATCGCTTCGGGCGTCTCGCTGACCAGCACGTCGGCCCTGAGCAGCAGGGACTGGTCGTCGCCGATGGCGGTCGCGACGCTGGAAGCCTCATCGACATCGAGAGGCTCGCTGTCGCAGCCCGCGGCGGACATCGCAAGTAGGGCAACACCCCCGAGTGAGGCGAGCATGCGCCGGTGTTTGTGGACTTGGGCTGAGCTGTTCATGTGGTCACCGAAGTGCAACCCCTGTGCCCACTCAAACACCCGCGTCGTGTATCGAGCGCCGCTTCGCTGCAGCCGCGACCTCGGCCCGGACGCACCCGCGTCCGCAGCGGACGCGATCCCGGTCGGCGGTCATGCCTGGCACCGCCCTGGCCGATCCGCTGGGCGCCGAGTACTGTCACCTGCCCGAATGACTTATCTGTGTCTCGGAGATCTCGTCGGCCGCTCCGCCGACGAGCTCGCGATGCTCGTCCACATGGACGCGCACGAGGCCTTCACCCCGGACGAGCCCTGGGACCTCGACGCACGCGTCCTGAGTGTCTGTGGTGGTCGGGTGGAGCTGGCGTGGGAGGGGAAGGACGCTCGCGCGCTCGCGCGGGGCCCTCTCGGCGAGCTGTACGTGCTAGCCGGCGAGCGCCTGGACGTGGGCCGACGTGACGGCAGGCGCCTTTGCTGGGAGGTCGCCGCCGACGGCGTCACGGGCCTCTTCAACGCCGGCGACGCGATCTTCGCAGCTTTCGACGGACATCTCTGGCGTCGTTCGCAGGTGGACGAGGCGCACCGAGGCCGAGCTCGGCGAGCACACGCGCGATGTCGTCGGGCTTGTTGGCGATCTTCACCAAGCGCATCGCACCGCGGCAGCGCGGGTAGGTCATGATGTCGACCGCGAACACCCTCTGCAGCAGCCACGCCCAAGGGTGTCGAGCGGGTTGCTTGGCGAGCGCCTCGAGCTCGGTCGCCTCGCCGTCGAACAACAAACCAGTCTGCGTCGGCTCAGTGGGCTCGGGCTCGGGACCTGGCACGACCTCGGGCCGCGCCTTGGCGTGGGCTGCGAGCACGCCGTGGTAGCGCAACGTATGAAACCGTGGTGGCGGTATCAGGGCACACAGCCGCGCGATGAGGTCGAGCGGATCGAGCAAGACGGCGTGCACGCCATTTTTCCACGCGTGCCGAAAGTTGTAGCGGCAGCGACCATCGGCGGTCGGCTCGAGGCGCTCTTGGGCGATCGGCGGTCGCGCGACGTATCGACACAATCGCGAACGCCGTTGGCGGTCGCGGCTGGGCACCGCCGCGCCCGCGTGCACGTTGACGCCACCAACTTCGGCGAGCGCGTCGTTGGGCTTGGGCTTGGCGACTTCTCGCACCGTGTGCGCGAGCTTGCGAGTCTGCTGCCCGGGTGCGTCGCCGAGCAGCTGTCGGTCCGCGGCCGAGGCCCCATAGCATGACGCGAGGACCGGCTGCTCCTGCCCGAGCAGATCGGCCCCGTCGTCACCCGCGAGCTCGTCGAGCGAGCGACCGTGACGTTCGAGCACGACGCCGAGTCGCTCGTGGGTCCACCTCGCAACGTCGGTGACCTCCTCGTGGGTGGGAGCGCCGAGTTCGTGGAAGCGCAGCGCACCCGCGTCATCTCTCACGTACACGCCATCGATCACGAGGCAATGGAAGTGCACGTTCAGCCGCAGCGAGGAGTCGCCGCGCTGAATGAAGGTGACGGCACCGAACAGCGCATCGTCGACTGAGCCCAGGCCGAGCTGCGCCTTCGCTCGACGACGAAGCGAGCGCCGCAGCGAGACGATGAACGCGTCGAGCACGTCGGCACATAGCTTGCGGTCGTAGCCCATCACATAGCGCAGCCGCCACGGCAGTGAGCACACCCACTGCCGAACGGGGGCCTCCGGGAACACTTCGTCGACGAGGTGCGCGGCGACGTCAGCCATGCGCCGACCCGTGCACGACGGGCAGAATCCTCGCTTCTTGCAGGAGAACGCCACGGTCAGCGACTCGCCACACTGCCGGCAAGCAAAGTGGGCGAGACCGTGCTCGAGCATGCCGCAGCGCAGGTACGCCTCGAACTCCTCGACGATGAAGTCGGGCAAGCCGCCAGACTCGTCGGCTCGCTCGAGGAAGCTCGGCCAGTGCTGCTCGATGAGCTGGTACAGCAGCGTCTCGTCGGGCCGGCGGCGCTGGTAGCTGTCTCGGCGCGGAGTCGTCGAGCACGGCGAGCGAGCAGCCACGACCAGCTCCTCGGCCGTCGTGGTCTCGCTTTGCAGAGCTCAACGCCGACGAGCGCGCCGCCCGCGAGGCCGAGCTCGAGCGCTCGGAGCAGCGCTTTCGCACCTTCATGGACGCCTCGCCCTGCATCGCCAACATCACCGACGACGACCGCCGGGTGGTCTGGGCCAGCCGCGCCTTCGGCCGCCAGTTTCGGACCGCGGTCGTCGACGCGATCTCACCCAGCAGTTGCTGGCTTTCTCAGGCCGCGGTCGCTTCGTCAAAGAGGACATCGAGCTGAGCTCGTTGATCGCGGGCTTCGCCGAGCTGCTCCACGGCGCGGTCTCGGACTCGGTCAGCGTGCGCCTGGCCCTGCACCCCGATCTGCCCGAGATCCAGGGCGACCACGGCCAGCTCCGCCAGCTGATCATGAACCTCGTCGTCAACGGCTCCGAGGCGATCGGCGACGGGCCCGGCGAGCTGACCCTGGCCACCGGGGTCGACGACTTTGGGCCTGACGACCTCGCCCAGCTGATCCAGCGGCCGGAGCTCGGGCCGGGGCGCTACGTCTGGATCGAGGTCCACGACACCGGCTCGGGCATGGATCAGGCCACGCGCGAGCGCATCTTCGAGCCCTTCTTCTCGACCAAGCTCGCGGGCCGCGGGCTCGGGCTCGCGGCCGCGCTGGGCATCGCGCGCGGCCACGGCGGCGGGATCATGGTCGGGAGCTCGCCCGGCGCGGGGGCCCGCTTCAAGGTCCTGCTGCCGCCCGCGCGCAGCCCCGTAGACCGGGGCCGCAGCGAGAGCTGGAGTCGCACGCTGCTGTGACCGTGTCGTAGATCTGGAGCTCGCTCCGTTTCGCGGGGTCGTGGCCGTGCCCGTCAAACTAAATTAACTGCAACACGGCGTCGCGCGGGCCGATGAGCTTCGCGTGAAGAAAATTATCGATCCCTCCACGTGGGCCTCGACGAGCCTGTCCGGGGTCCAGCTCGGGCTGTTCGGCCCCAGCGCGGGCCCGCTCGAGCTTGTCGGGCCGCTGCCCGCCGGACCGCGCCTGGCGATCGTCGGCAGCCGCGCGGCGCACGGCCGGGTGCTGCGGGCGATCGGCCCGCTCGTCGAGGCCGCCGGGGTCCGGGGCTGGTCGCTGGTCTCGGGCGGCGCCCTCGGGATCGACGGCGCTGTCCACCGGGCCGCGCTCGACCGCGGGATCGGCCAGCTCGCGGTCTTGCCCTGCGGCCGCGATCGTCTCTACCCGCCGCGCCACGTTCGCATGTTCGCGGCGCTGGTCGACTCGGGCTCCGCTGGGGTGCTCTTCGCCCACCCGCGCGGCACCGAGCCCGCCCGCGAGATGTTCGCCTCGCGCAACGCGATCGTCGTCGCGCTCGCGGACGCCGTGCTCGTCGCCGAGGCGAGCCTGCGCTCCGGTTCACGCAGCACGGGTCGGCTGACCCTCCAGCGCGAGCGCGCGCTCGCAGCTCTGGCGGGGTCGCCGGGCTGCGGCGCGCTGATCGGGGCCGGCGCCCGGGCCCTGCCCAGGCCCCCGCAAGACGACGACCCCGAGCAGCTCGAGCAGCTCGTCGCCGCGCTCGGCAGCTGGCTCGACGAGCTGCGCGGGGCGCCCGTTGCCCGCAGCCCCGACGCCTCCGCGTGGCCCGAGCACCTCGCGTGGCTCCAGCGCCACCTGGCCGCGGCCGGGCCCGCGGGCGCCAGCGTCGACCTCATGCCCGATGCCGCGCGCGCCTTCGTGGCCCTGTCCGAGGCGGAGATGCTCGGGCTCGCGTGCGAGGCCGCCCCGGGGCGCTGGGTCGCGGTCGTTTCCTGATAGACCTGGGGCCGTCGAGTTGGTCAGGTACTGGCCCCGCGCCTCCCTGGCCTCGACCAAACCCGACCCAGACCCAGACCCATGCCCATGCCCTACTTTCAATCCGAGGGGATCGCTTGCTTCGCGCATCGTGGCGGCGCCGCGTGTTGGCCCGAGAACACCCTCGAGGCCTTCCGGGGCGGGCTCGCGGCCGGTTGCCCGTGGATCGAGACCGACGTCCACATGACCCGCGACGGCCACATCGTGTGCCACCACGACCACGACCTGCGCCGGACGAGCGACGCCGCGGGCAAGATCTGGGACCACAGCCTCAGCGAGCTGCGCCGGGTCGACGCCGGGTACCGCTTCACCCCCGACGGCCACAGCTACCCCTTTCGCGGCCGGGGGCTGACCATCCCGACCCTCGAAGAGGTCGCCGCGCTCGATCCGGCCGCCCGCATCAACCTCGAGATCAAGCAGGCAAACCCGCCCATGATCAGGGCCCTGTGGCAGCAGATCGAGGCCCTCGGGCTCCACGATCGGGTGCTGGTCGCGAGCGCCGACGCGAGCCTGGTCCGGGCCTTTCGCGCGCTCGCTCGCGGCGCGGTCGCAAGCTCGGCGGGCAGGGCCGAGATCTTCGCGTTTTGGCTGGCCGCGCGCGCCGGGCTGAGCTCGCGGCTGCCGATCGACTACGAGGCCTTGCAGGTCCCCACGGGATTCCGCGGGCTGGAGGTCGTGACCGCGCCCTTCGTCGAGGCCGCCCACCGCCGCGGCCTCCAGGTTCACGTGTGGACGATCGACGATGTCGAGGTGATGCGCCGCCTGATCGAGCTCGGCGTCGACGGGATCATGACGGATCAACCACGCCGGCTCGCCAAGCTCGTGCGCGAGCTGGGGCTCATGCCCGAGGTCGGCATCGCCGAGCAGCTTGGCACCGCGCCCGCCCCAGCCCCCGACGATCAAGACACTGCTCCGTCATCGTAGCTGCGCAGCCGCGGCCGAGAGCGCCCGCGACAGCCTGAGCGAGGCCCAGGCCCTTGTTCAGGCCCTTGCTCAGGCCGCCTGAGCCTTGCCCGGACGGAGCTTGCGAACCAGGCTGATCAGGCCGAGGACCACGGCGCCCGCGGCCACGCCGATCAAGGCGTTGCCGAGCTGCGGGACGAGCCAAGCAACGAACGCGCCGAGCTCCGCCGCCCGCTCGCCAACATGCTCGACCGCGTGGTGCAGCGGCGGGGCGCTGTGAACCAAGATCCCGCCGCCGACCAGGAACATCGCCGCGGTCCCGGCGATCGACAGGAACTTCATCAGGTAGGGCGCCCCGCGCAGCAGCAAGCTACCCAGGCCCTGGCTGGCCCTGCCCTCACGCTGGCTCAGGTACAGCCCCAGATCATCGAGCTTCACGATCGCGGCGACCAGCCCGTAGACGCCGACGGTCATGAGCACCGCGCTCACGATCAAGACCCCCACCCGCGTCGCAAACACCTCGCCCGAGACCGTGCCCAGCGTGATCACGATGATCTCGGCCGAGAGGATGAAGTCGGTCCGGATCGCCCCTTTGATCTTGTCGCGCTCGAGCGCGACGAGGTCGACCTCCGGATCCTGCAGCGCGTGCACGAGCTCGGCCTCGTGGTCCTCGCGCTCGGCCTCGGAGTGGAGCCACTTGTGGGCGAGCTTCTCGACGCCCTCGAAGCACAAGAACAGGCCACCGAGCACCAGCAAGGGGACGATGCCCCAGGGCGCGAGCGCGCTGATCGTCAGGGCGACCGGCACGAGGATCGCCTTGTTGACCAGCGACCCCTTGGCGACCGACCAGACCACGGGCAGCTCGCGGCTGGCCTTGACCCCGGTGACCTGCTCGGCGTTGAGCGCGAGGTCGTCGCCGAGCACGCCCGCGGTCTTCTGGGTCGCGACCTTGGTCATGGTTGCGACGTCGTCGAGGATCGTCGCGATGTCGTCGAGCAGGGTGAGCAGGCTGGTTCCGGCCATGGGTCTTCTCCGGGACCTATCTTAGCCAGAACTCAGGGCGCGTAGGCGGCCGTCACCGTGTAGGGCGGCAACACGTTGAGGCGCTCGAAGTCGAGGCCGAGGCCGGCGACGAGGGTGATCAGATCGTCGACGTCGAGGCGCTGGCCCCGGAACGCGCGCTCGATCGCCAGCGGCACGCCGACCTCCTCGCGCTCGTCCTCACACACGGCGACCGCGCGTCGGCCACCGTCGGGCTCGTGGACCGCGAAGGCCCGCATCCCGGGGTCGGGCTCGCCGTGGAGCACGACCACGCGGCAGCCCCGGGCGTTGGCCAGCGCCGACCAGCGCTCGCTCGGCAACAGCGCGAGGCGCCCCGACTCGTCGGCGAGCACGGTCCAGCCCTGGTCGCTGCAGTGGCGCAGAAACTCGCGCTGCGGCCAGCGATCTCGCTCATCCTCGACGAGCCCGAGGACCGCGATCCCAGGCACCGGCTCACCGACGACTGCACAGTCGCGGTAGCCGACCTCGGCGTAGATGGCCTCGACCTCCGCATACGCGAGGTCGCCTTCGATCATCACGAGACTCAACTGCATGGCGGTGGCGAGATGGGACCACGGCGCGACCGATCACAGCAAAGATCCGACGAATCAGCCCCGCGAACCCGCAACTGTCCGAACAGCGTGAAACGACGTCCAGTAGAGAACATCTGGGCCCGCCTCAGCGGTGGGCGGCGCCGTGATCTTCGACCGCCTGCCACACGCGCAGGACGTTTTCCGAGCAGATCTTTTGGATCTCCTCTTCGCTGTGCCCGCGCTCGAGCAGCTCGGCGATCAAATTCGGGTACATCGAGACGTCCTTCAGGCCCTCGGGCAAGCTGTCGCCGACGCCGTCGAAGTCCGAGCCGAGCCCGACGTGATCGACGCCCGCGATCTCGATCACGTGCTCGATGTGATCGGCGACGACCGAGACGTCGACGCGCGGCAGCGGATGCGCGGCGCGGTAGTTGGCGACGATCACCTCGCCCTCGGCCGAGCTCCAGTCGACCTGCTCGGCGTCGAGCAGCGCGCGGATCTCCTCGCGCGCGCGCTCCGAAGCCGCGCGGTACTCGTCGGTCAAGAACACGCCGCCGAAGTTGATCTGAATGACGCCGCCGTGCTCGGCGAGCGCGACGATCATCTCGTCGCTCATGTTGCGCTCGAAGCCCGGCGTGAACCGCCGACACGAGGAGTGCGAGGCGATGACCGGGACCGCGCTGAGCTCCATGACCTGCCAGAAGGTGTCGTCCGACACGTGGGAGACGTCGATCATGACGCCGAGGCGGTTCATCTCGGCCACGACCTCGCGGCCAAAGGCGCTGAGCCCCCCGTGGGTGTGGGCGTCGTCGTAGGACGAGTCACAGATCAGGTTGTCCTTGGAGTGGGTCAGCGTGATGTAGCGGATCCCGCGATCAAAGAAGTGGCGAAGGTTGTCGAGCTCGCCCTCGAGCGGCGAGCCGTTCTCCATGCCCATGGCCAGCGAGATCAGCCCGGCGTCGAAGTTCGCGCGGACCTCGTCGGGGGTCACGGCGAGGGCGAACTTGTCGGGGTGGTCGAGCGCGAGGCCGCGGACGAAGTCGATGTTCTCCTCGGCGAAGGCCTTGCTCTCGCCGGGCTCGGCCTGGAGCCGCGCGGGCGTGTAGATCGACATGAAGGGCGCGTCGAGGCCCCCCGCGCGAGCCCGGACGTAGTCGAAGTTGCCGTCGTCGGCGTGGTCGTGGACCGCGGGGAGCGGCTCTCCCGCGCGCCGGGCCCCGGTCACGCGCATCGGCACGTCGACGTGACCGTCGAGGATGATGAAGCGATGGGCGAGGGCCTCGGCCAGCGCGTGGTGGTCGACTGGCCCCGGATCGGCGGCGACGGCCGCTGGCTCGTTTGTGTCGGGCTTGACCCGAGCGCCACGCTCACAGCCAGACAGCGGGACCAGCAGCGACAGCAGCGACAGCAGCGACAGCAGCGACATGAACGCGAGGCGGCGCATGGCGAGACTCTCGCACAGCTCAAAACACGCGCTCAATCCGGCGGGCGAGCTCTTGCTCTACAATCACGAGCGCGTGGACCCCCTGACCACCCAGAACCTCCGCTCGCGGCTGACCCGCGCCCAGCACTGGCTGATCCCGACGGAGCCCGAGCACGAGCCGAACGCCGGCCGCCGCCTCTGGTTGCTGGTCGTGTACACGATCCGGCGGTGGCTGTTCACCGACCGCTGCTCATCGCTGGCGTCGAGCCTCACCCTCCAGACGCTGCTCTCGGTCGTCCCGAGCGTCGGCGTGGTCCTGTTCTTCATCGGCAAGCTCGACCCGAGCTTCGGGACCCGCTTCGTCGAGCAGATCGCCTACGCCGTCGGACCCGACATGGATCGCGCCGACGAGCTCGCCGACGCGCTCGTGAGCCTCGCGTCCGGCGTCAACATCCAAGAGCTCGGCCGCTGGGGCCTGCTGGTCGTGATCGTGCTCGCCTTCTTGCTGTTCTCGACGCTCGAGAAGACCGTCAACGAGATCTGGCGGGTGTCGCGAACGCGGACGCTGATCGCCAAGTTCACGATGTTCTACACCCTCGCGAGCCTCGGCCCGATCGTCGTGTTCTACAGCCTCGCGCAGCCGGTCCTGTCGCAGATCGGCTCGATGGCGATCACACCGGTCGTGACCAGCAGCATCGGGCTGATCCTGCTCAACCGCTTCTTGCCCAACCAAACCGTGCGCTGGCGGGCGGCGGTCATCGGCGGCCTGCTCTCGGCCGCGCTGTTCGAGTTCGGCAAGATCGCCTTTGGCCAGTACCTGAGCCTGGTTGCGATCAGCACCTACGAGGGCATCTACGGCTCGCTGGCGATCCTCCCGGTGTTCGTGGTCTGGGCCTACCTCAGCTGGCTGATCGTGCTGCTCGGCACCGAGACGACCTTTGTCGTCCATCACCTGCCCTCGGTCGCCCGCGAGGGCTACGTCCAGCCCAGCCACCGCGTCCAGCGGCGGCTGCTGCCCTCCCCCGGGCGGACGGCCGCGCGCCTGCTCCTGGCGATCGCCGACAACTATGATCAGCGCCCGGATCCCCGCGCCGAGCCCGAGCCCGAGGACGAGCTCGGCGCGCCGACGCGCCCGATCGGGATGACCGCCGACGGCCTCAACGAGCGCTTCGACATCGGCCTCGCGCCGATCGTCTCGATCACCGATCAGCTCGAGCGCGCGGGCCTGATCGTCGCGCTCGGCAACGACCACGGCTACGTCCCCGGCCGGCCCCTCGAGCAGATCGATCTCGCCGCGGTCCTGCACATGTTCGACGGCGGGGACATGAAGTCCGCCCGCGCCGACGCCCTCGCCGATATCTTCGAGCAGCTCGACGCCCAGCAGCAGCGCAAGGTCAACGAGATCAGCTTCCGCGAGCTCATCGACATGGAGCGGGCCAAGCGGGAAGGCCGCCCCTACGAGCGCCGCCGGCTTCGTCTCGGCGCCGGGCCCACCGAGGCGGGGAGTGGGCGACCCCCCACCTTGTAATCAGTCTGGAGCAAACACCACTAGACGCCTGACACCCAGATGACTGTCAGTGCCACGCCAACTTTGTGAGGAGCATGACGAAAATTATCGAACTTTTCCATTAATGCGCGGTTCCGCTCACCAAGAACATCGACATTACTAACCTTCAATCTCCGATATTGGCGTCCGGGCAAATACCTGTAGTCTACGTCCCATGGATCAACTTCGTGGTCGACTTCGAGTCCCCGTGTCCCTGAGCCTGCTCGCTGCCCTGAGCCTCGTTCCTGCCTGTGGCGACAGCGGAGTCGGCGACGGTAATGAGGAAAGCGCGACCGGCGACGAGACCGCGACCAGCAACGGTGACGGCGACACCATGGAGGCCGGCACCAACGACCAGGGCGACGGCGACGGCGACCCGGGCGACGGCGACGGCGACCCGGGCGACGGCGACGGCGACACCGGTGACGGTGACGGCGACACCGGTGACGGCGACGGCGACACCGGCGACGGCGACGGCGACACCGGCGACGGTGATGGCGACACTGGCGACGGCGACGGCGACGGCGACGGCGACATGGCCTGCCAGGAGTTCGCCGGCGAGGTCGCACCGATCCCGCCCTCGGTCATGTTCTTGCTCGATCGCTCGGGCTCGATGATGGAGCAGGGCTTCGACGTCGACGACCCCGGCAAGACCCGCTGGCAGGCGCTCTACGAGGCCGTCGAGGCCGTCGTCAGCAACGGCTCAGACGCGACCATCGCGTTCGGGGCCAAGACCTTCTCGACCCAGGGCCAGGGTGCGTGCGGGGTCTCGAACACCCCCGACGTGCCGATCGCCATCGACAACAGCAACGTGCTCCTCTCGACCATCCCCGGCCCGATGGAGGTCGTCAACGGCGGCACGCCCACCAACCTGGCGATCGAGAAGACCATGTCCATCATGGAGTTCTTCGATGCCGGCGACAGCGACAAGTTCATCTTCCTGATCACCGACGGCCGCATCCAGTGCGTCGGCGAGGATCCCAACAACCCGACCGAAGAAGAAGAGGCCCAGGCCCTCGCCGACGCCGTCGCCGTGCTCGACGACGGGTTCACAAACCTCGACGTCACCACCTACGTCGTCGGCATCGCGCCCTCGATGTTCGGGCCGATCGAGACGCAGCTCGAGGAGATGGCCATCGCCGGCGGCGCGCCCAAGGACGGGATCGAGTCCTTCTACCGGGCCGACGACGCCGATCAGCTGTCCGAGGCCCTCGCCGCCGTCGTCGAGGACTCCTACGGCAAGAGCTGCCTGCTCGATCTCGAGGAGGAGCCCTTCTTCCCCGACTACACCAAGGTCGTGGTCGGTGACGTCTCCTACGACCTCGTCGACGACTGCGACAGCGAGGACGGCTTCATCTACTCGATGGAGTACTCGCAGCTCGAGCTCTGCGGGGCCGCCTGCGATGACCTCGCCATCGAGCAAAACGCCGAGGTCCAGTTCTACTGCAACCCCGGCTAGTCCTGGCCTTGCTTCACGCGCGGTGGTCGAAGGGCCACCGCGCCCCGAACAGGATTGGCGGCCCTTGCGCGCGGGTTACCCGCAAGCGATATTGGGCGGGTGAACCATCCGATTCTGTCAGACCATATCGTGAGCCTGGAGAGCGTGGAGAAGCGTCGCAAGATGCTGATCTTCAGCGAGCTGATCTACAAGCCGACTGGGGAGAAGATCACCGAGGCTTTCCGCTACTTCGCGTGCGACATCGATCCCGTGGAGGCGGCGGCGACCGCCGGCGATCTCGAGGCGCTGACCCGGCTGCCCTACGCCTTGGATGAGGACGGGGACCGGGACACGAGCTCGGTGCTCGTCGACTTGGCCTACACCCCCAGTGGATCTTTCGTGGCGGTCCAGCCAGTCCAGTACCAGGACTACGGCCCCGTCCCGGTCGCGCCCACCGTGATACTCGAGGGAGCCTCGGCGAAGGCCCTCATCGCCAGCGCCAAAGCGCTCGGCGACTGACGATGAGCCCCACAGCCGCGCGTGGCAGAGTCGCTGACGCCTGTGGGGGTCTCTAAAGGAACAACCTAGACCGCGTCGGAGAGGCTCGAGAAGTTGAAGTCGCGGACGACCATCGGGGGGACGACCATGACCTGGCCGCCGCGGGTCACGACCCGCTGCGGTCGCCCGAGGGCGAGCACGTTGTTGAGCATCGTCACCGGGCTGTCGTTGTAGCGGAAGTTCTTGACCGCGGTCGTGATCTTGCCCTGCTCGACGAGGAAGGTCCCGTCGCGGGTCAGGCCGGTGGCGAGGATCGTGCGTGGGTCGAGCACGCGGTTGTACCAAAAGCGCGTGACCATCACGGCCTTGTCGACGCCACCGACGAGCTCGAGCAGGTCGATGTCGCGGCCGTCGAGCAGCACGGAGCTCGGGCGCGGGATCGCGGGCGCGCCGGTCTTGTCGGCCCAAAAGCGCGAGCAGGTCAGCTTCTCGACCACGCCCTCACGGATGAAGCGCACGATCTTGTGGGCCTCGCCCGCGTCTGTGAACGGCCGCGCAGGGTTTTGCTTGTCGGCTGGATCCGAGCGCAGCGTGATGCTGGTGTCGAACAGCTGCTCGCCGACGCGGGACCCCCCGTCGGGGTGCGAGAACCATGACCGGCCCTCGTCGGCCGCCCGCGCGTCGAGGGCGTTGACGAGGAAGCTCAGGAGATCGGCGACGGCCTGGGCCTCGAGGATGACGACGTACTTGCCGGGGTCGAGGGCCTTGGGGTCGTGGGAGATCTCGGCCTTCTCCGCGGCGAGCTGCGCGCTGCGTTCCGCGTCGATCTGGGACCCGCGGTGTGACTCGACCCCGACCCACCCGCTGCCGAGCCCGTCGTGGGTCCGGCAGGTCGTGGTCAGGCTCGCCTGAGTGTCGGAGGCGAAGGCGAAGGCCCCCGCGCTGGTCGCGACGGCGACGCTCTGCTCGCGGTGGCTCATGAAGCCGGCGATCTCGAGGTCGGCCGCGTTGGCGACCGCGACGGCTCGCTCGACCTGCGCGGCGCGGTCTTGGGCCCCGAGCTTGGCCGTGGCCTTGTCGTGGGCCTCGACCTGCAGGTACGCGCCCTTGCCGACCGGGGCCATGTGCTCGGGGTCGACGGGGCTGAGCGCCGCGAGCTCCTCGGCCTCGGCGACGAGGGCCTCGAGCGAGGCCTTGTCGCTGCGGTTGCCGACGGCCGTGGCCGTGCGCCCGCCGATCGACGCGGTCACGCTGATCTCGACGGTCTCGACGTCGCCCTCGGTCGTCGGCTGGTTGCGGGCGAAGCGGACGTGGCCGCCGCTGCGATCGCGGACGCTGACGAGCAACTCGGGCACCATCGCGGCGCCGAGCAGCGTGTCGGTGATCTTCTTGGCCTGGCGTTCGCTGAGCGTGGCCATCAACTTCGCTCCTGTCCTGCCGTGCTGACAACGTTGACCCGAAAGCGGGCGGGCGGGCACCCGTGGCTGACCGCGTTGCTCTGACCGGGCTGGCCCTTGCCGTCGCTGAAGCTGCCGCCGAGGCGGAAGCTGCCCTGACCGCCGATCATGTCCATCGAGTGCCAAAAGTCGACGGTGTTGGCCTGGTAGGCGACGTCGCGCAGCGGCCGAGCGAGGCGCCCGTTCTTGATCTCCCAGAAGAACTGGCCCGAGAACTGGAAATTGTAGCGCTGGTGGTCGATCGACCAGCTCCCGCGGCCGCTGATCAGGATCCCGTCGTCGGTCGCGTTGATCAGGTCTTCGGTTGTCTTGCCGTCCTCGCCGGGCGTCAGCGAGATGTTGGGCATGCGCTGGAAGGCCACGCTCGAGTAGGAGTCGGCGTAGCTGCACGCGTGGCCGTCTTTGTCGCCGGTCTTGTCGCGGATCCAGTGGGCTTGATCCCGCGTCGTCTGCCAGTCGACGAGCTTGCCGCCCTCGACCAGCTGCCAGCGCTCGGTCCCGACCCCGTCGTCGTCCCAGGCGCAGGTTGCGAGCCCGCCGGGCTGGGTCCGATCGGCGACGAAGTTGACCAGCTCGTTGCCGATCTCGAGCTCGCCGGTCCTGGCCGGATCCATGAAGCTGGTGCCCGCGTAGTTGGCCTCGAGCCCGAGCGCGCGATCGAGCTCGGTCGGGTGGCCGATGCTCTCGTGGATCGTCAGCCACAAGTTGCTGGGGTCGAGGATGACCGTGCGCTCGCCGGGCTCGACCGGCGCCGCGTGGAGCTTGCGGACCGCGTCCTCGCCGATCTGCGCCGCGTCATCGACGAGCTTGGCGTCCTCGACGTGCTCCCAGCCCGCGAGCATCGCCGCGATCTCGTGGTTGCGGCTGGCGAACTGCCCCCGGCGTCGATCGACGGCCGTGGCCGTCAGGCTCGGGCGCACGCGAAACAGCAGCTGGTGGATGCGCGCGCCCTCGGAGCTCAAAAACAGCTTCTCCTCGCGCTGGGCGTCGACCGAGGCCGAGACGTGGGCGACCCCCGCGATCGCCCGCGCCGAGTTGCTCGCCGCGATCAATAGATCGGCCTTGTCTTTGGGCGGGACCGTCCACGGGTCGACGCGGTGGGGCGAGACCCAGCGCCCGGCGATCGGGCTGACCGAGGCCAGCTCGACCGGCTCGCGGCGCAGCTTCGCGTTGATCTTGGCCGCCGCGACCGCGCGCTTGGCCAGCTTGTCGATCGATTTGGCGTCGAGGCGCGGGCTCGCCGCGAAGCCCCACGCGCCGTCGGCGATGACCCGCAGCCCGATCCCGTACTCGCTCGAGCGCCGGACCCCGCGGATGTGGTCGTCGCGGACCGAGACCCGCTCGCGCCGCCACGCGACCAGGCGCGCGTCGGCGTAGCTCGCGCCCGCCTTCTTGGCTGCGTCGAGAGCCCGGGCCGCGAGGAGCTCGTCGGCCAAAAGCGGGCTCGCGGCCAGGAGCGAGAGGTCGCCGCTCGACGGCGGCTTGACCGGCGCAGGCTCGCGGGCCCCGGGCGGATCGGCCCGCGCCCAACCGGGCCACAGCACGCCCGCGCCCGCGGCCACGCCCGTGGCGCGCAAGAAGCTCCGTCGGGAGGTCGACATCGGGCCATCATAGGAATTTATCCACGCCCACAGAAATCGCGCGCATCACGCACGCCTCGCACGCCGCTCACACAATCGTCTGAAACAGCGAGCTGACGACGGCGTATGGGAACCGCCATGAATCGCAAGTCCACGATCCTGCTCGCCACCCTCCTGCTCGGCACCACCGCCTGCGACAGCGCCGAGAAGACCGACAACCAGGCCAAGACCGAGGCCGCGAAGCCCGCCGACGAGGCCAAGCCCGCCGACGAGGCCAAGCCCGCCGACGAAGCCAAGCCCGAGACGCGCACCGTCGCCAGCGGCCTCGATCTCGACCAGCGCTTCGCCGCGTTCGACATCATCAACTGCGAGTCCGGCGACCAGTACTGCCAGGTCTGCAAGTTCGGCCCGAACCCCAAGATCATGGCCGTCGGTACGATCGACGACGAGGCGTTCAAGAAAGATCTCAAAGATCTCGACGCCATGGTCGCCAAATACGGCGAAGACAAGGTCAAGGCCTTCGCGGTCATCGCCGACGCCAAAGACGGCGCGCTCGTGACCCCGATCGGCAACAAGGACGATCTCCAGAGCAAGGCCAAGGCGCTCAAGGCCGAGCTGGGCATCAGCATGCCCGTGGTGATCCCGGCCCCCAAGGACGCGGGCCCAAACGGGACCTTCGAGGACCACTACCAGATCAGTCAGAGCCGGACGATCATGTTCGCGGACGGCCGCAACAACGTGAAGTACAGCGAGGTCGCGCCGAGCGACTACAGCAAGCTCGACGCAGCGATCAAGGCAGTGGTCGGAGCTTAGTCGCTCGCTGGGGCCCGGGCGCAAGAGGCGTACGGGCCGCGATCCCGCACCTGAACAGCGCTCGCCGGCCGGCTTTTGCCGCGCTCGACGCCGGGTGCTAACCCCGGGACCATGCCCGACCGCCCGGTCCCGGAGCCTCACTGTCCGCGCTGCAGGGGCCTGACGCCGCTTGGGCCCCGTCGTTCGCGCCTCGCCGAGCTCCTCGGCGTCCGCGAGCTGATGCTCGGCGCCGCCGCGCTCGGGCTGATGCTCGGGGTCACCTGGGTCGACGAGCGCTACACCTGCGAGCAGCTCGAGGATCACGCGGGCGAGCTCGCCAGCCGCGACGCCGCGCTCGACGAGTTCGTGGACGCGCGCTGCGGCGAGCTCGGCTGCGAGCAGATCGAGGTGGTCTCGGGCAAGGGCTGCCTGGCCAAGATCCGCGTCCGGGCTCCGCGCGTCGACGACTACGGCGACGAGATCGGGACCTTCGTGACGACCGAGGGCCTCGCCTACAGCCCGCTGTTTGGGCGCTGGCGCGTGCGCGAGACCCTCGACGACAAGCAGATCCTGGGCATGCCCGCGGGCTAATCGCGCGCCTGAACAAAGTCGCCGTCGCAGGCCCGGATCGCCGCGCGGATGACCTCGGGGATCGGCGCGCTGCGCTGCCCTTCGTAGTCGAGCATCACGACCACGACCTCGCCCTCGGCGACGATCGCCTGCTGCTGCTCCGACCAGACCCGACTGCGCAGCGTCAAGCTGCTGCGACCGAGCTTGGCACAGCGCGCGTTGGCCAGGATCGTGTCGGGGAAGCCGACCGGGGCCCGGTAGTCGACGCTGATCCGCGCGAGGATCGGCCCCATCGCGCCCTGGCTCTCGCGCATCAGCGCGGCGATCCCGACCCGCTCGAACCACGCGAAGCGCACGTTCTCGAGCCAGCGCAGGAACACCGTGTGGTTGACGTGGCCAAGCGCGTCGAGCTCGCCCCACGCGACCGGCTGGCGGATCGTCACGGGGCCCGCGGCGCCCTCGGGATCGGCGAAGCCCTCGGGGAATGAGTTGGGTTGGTTCATGGCGCGGCTGCTATCGGATCGGGTAAGGCGCGTAGCTCTCGATCTCGGGGGCGGGCATGAACGGGAGGCGGTAGTACTCGAGCAGCCCGCGGCCGATCATGATCGAGGCGAACAGCACCGCCGGGAGGCCCGCGACCAGCAGCCCGCGGATCAGCGAGGTCGAGTGGGTCCGCGCGAGCGCGAGCGCGAGCAGGACCGCGCCGAGCAGCGCGGCGACGCCGAGCAGCACGATCCAGATCTCCGGCTCCACCCCGACCCCCACGACCAGCAGATCGCTGATCGCGACCAGCGTCAGCGAGGGCGCCAGGGCCAGCCCGACCGCGCGCATCGTCGCGCCGATCGACCTCCGCGCGCCCCCGGTCAGCGCCATCCCCATGTGGGCCAGGACGCCGCCGAAGAAGTAGAGCATCGGCAGCCCGACCGGCACGAGCAGCAACAACCACAGGCGCAGGACGTCGGCCGTCTGAGCGCCGAGCGGAGCGTCGCCGGGGCCCGGGCTGGCCGCCGCGAGCAGCTCGACGAGGATGCTCGGTCGCTTGAGCGGACCCGGGCCGTCGGCGAGCAACCCCGCGATCCCGGCCCAGCCCAGCGCCAGCAGCCACAGCGGCAGGCGCAGCGTCGCGAGGAAGGCCAGGATCCGGGCGTGCGAGACCGGCTCCTCGACCACGCGGAAGCACGCGCTCGGCGAAGTGATCAGCCGGAGCAAGGTCTTGGCGCAGCGGATCACCCAGCTCTTGCCGATCTCGGTCTCGAGCGGCAGCGAGCGCGCGCGCGGATCGAGATGGCACGCGCGACACAGATCCGGGGCCCGCAGCTGGGCGCGGCGATCCTCGGGCCCCGCGAAGGGTTCGCCGCAGCGAGCACAAGTTGCCGGCGGCGCGGTGGCGGAGTTGCCGGGCGCTGCCCTAGACGCCGTCGCAGCCAAGGTCCGCGGAGTGTAGCCCTTCGCCCCGCGTCCGTACACGCATCCCCCTTTCCCGCGGCCCCGGGGCTGACTATGGTCGCACCGTGAGCACTGCGTCCCACCGGACCTGCGCCCCCCTCGCCCGCTTTGGGCGCGCGCAGCTGATCCTGATCGTGCTGACGGTGCTCGGGGTCAGCGCGTGCACCCGCGTCGATGGCGAGTCCGACAAGCCAGGCGACCACCACTACGACAACAAGGCCGCCGCCCTCGCCAGCTTCGAGGAGCCCGAGCGCGACGCGTGGGCGATGCCGGGTCGCGTCGTCGAGGCCCTCGGCATCAGCGCGCGGATGGACGTCGCCGACATCGGCGCGGGCTCGGGCTACTTCACCCGCCGATTCGCGACCGCCGCGGACCAGGGCACGACCTACGCCGTCGACGTCGACGCCGACTTCAAGGGCTACATCGAGCGCCACCGGGACCTGTGGGGCACGCCCAACATCGTCACGCGGCTGGCCGTCTACGAGCACCCCCTGCTCCCGAGCGACACCGTCGACCTGGTCTTCATCTCCAACACCTTCTCGTTCCTCCAGGACCGCCAGACCTACTTCACCGCCGTCTACAAGGCCCTGCGCAGCGGCGGGCGCCTCGCCGTGATCGACTGGCGCGCGGCCGCCGAGTGTCCTCGCTTCGTCGGCTGCCCCAAGCCCAACCAGCGGATCTCGAGCACGGCCGCGCTGGCCGAGCTCGAGCGCGTGGGCTTCGTGCTCCTCGAGCAGCACGAGTTTCTGCCCTACCAGTACTTCATGATCCTCGGCCGCAAGGTCGATCGCGCCGAGCCCGTGCAAGACGAGGCCGGGGCACCACCCGAAGAGGGCGCGATCGACGAAGCCCCGGCCGCCGAAGCCCCGGCCGACGAAGCCCCAGCCGACGAAGCCACGGCCGACGACGCCCCGGCCGACGCCCCCGAGGACGCCCCATGAGCAGCGCGACCGCGGCAGCCCACGCCGACTCCGAGGCGATCCCGCTCGAGCGCGAGGAGATCCTGGCCGCCTACCGCCGCGCCACCGCGGCCCTCGAAGCCGCGCAGCAGCCGAGCGGGGCGTGGGCCGGCGAGGTCGTCTGGAACCCGATGCTGATCTGCCAGTACGTGATCTGCTGCCGAATCGTCGGCCGTGAGATCCCGCCGCAGCGGGCCGCGAGGATCCGCCGCAGCCTCGAGCTGCAGCGCAAGCGCGACGGAGGCTGGGGCATGCACCCCGATCTCCCGCCGCCCGAGCTCGCCACCGATCAGCCCGAGCCCAAGCAGCCCGGCGCCGCGCCGGGTCTCGCCGGGAAGCACGACTCGTGGATGTTCCACACCGTGCTCGGCTACGTCGCCCTGCGCCTGCTGGGCGAGGACGCCGACGCCCCCCTCCCCCGCGACGCGCTGGCCTGGATCCACGCCCACGGCGGCCCCGCCCGGGCGCCGACCTGGGGCCGGATCTGGCTGGCCCTGCTCGGCCTGTACCCGTGGTCCGAGGTCCAGCCGCTGCTGCCCGAGCTGTGGCTGCTGCCCGAGAGCTCCCCGCTGCACCCGCGCCGGCTCTACTGCCACATGCGGCTGATCTACCTGGGCCTGTCGTACCTCTACGGCGCCCGGGCCCAAGCTGACGCCGCGCCGCTGATCGAGTCGCTGCGCCACGAGCTCTACCCCGACGGCTGGGATCTGGATCAGTTTCGCGCGACCCGCGACGACATCGCGCCCACCGACCTCTACGAGCCGATCGGAGCGGCGCTGTCGTGGGTGTTCTCGACCGCCCGGGTCGGCGCCCGCGCCATCCCCCGCGCCATCCGACGGCGGGCGCTCGAGCGGGCCTGGGAGCACATCGAATTCGAGTTCGACAGCACCGACTGGGTCTGCCTCAGCCCCGTCAACGGCATGCTCTTTTGCCTCGCGATGTGGGCCCGCGACCGCCGCGACCCGCGGCTCGACCGAGCCCTCGACGGCATCGAGTACTGGATGTGGGAGGACGAGGACGAGGGCCTGCGCATCTGCGGCGCGCGCTCGAACATCTGGGACACGAGCTTCGCGCTCCAGGCCCTGTCCGAGGGCCCCGAGCTCGACGAGACCGCGACGCTGGTC
Source organism: Enhygromyxa salina (assembly GCF_002994615.1). Lineage (GTDB taxonomy): Bacteria > Myxococcota_A > Polyangia > Nannocystales > Nannocystaceae > Plesiocystis > Plesiocystis salina_A. The sequence goes on from NZ_PVNK01000005.1 coordinate 62,812, forward strand.
GAGCGCGCGGGCGCCTGGCTGAGCCGGGCCCAGATCCGCGCCGACATCCCCGGCGGCCTCGCCCACTTTCGCAGCCCCGCCCGGGGCGGGTGGGGCTTCGCCGACGAGCGCCACCCCTGGCCGGTCAGCGACTGCACGGCCGAGGCCCTCGAGGCCCTGCTCCACGCCTCCCGCCGCGGCTTCGCCCCGCCCCTGCGCACCGACCTCGCCCTCGCGGCCGTCGAGTTCGTGCTCCTGCGCCAAAACGACGACGGCGGGTTCGGCTCCTACGAGGCGCGCCGAGGCTCGATGGCCCTGCGCCGCTTCAACCCGGCCGAGATGTACGGCAACTGCATGCTCGAGTACTCCTACACGGAGTGCACGGCGAGCTGCGTGCGGGGCCTCGCGGTCGCGCGTGAGGCCCTCGGCGCGCGGATGCCCGGCGAGCTTCACGAGCGGGTCCACGACGCGATCCAAGCTGGGGTTCGCTGTCTCCTCGACGGCCAGGAGTCGAGCGGCGCGTGGCCGGGCTTTTGGGGCGTCAACTACACCTACGGGACCTTCTTCGCCGTCACCGGGCTGCTCGCGGCGGGCCTCGATCGCGAGCACGTCGCCGTGCGCCGGGCGGTCCGTTACCTGGTCCAGCAACAGCGCGCGGACGGTGGCTGGGGCGAGCGCTACGAGGGCGTGCTCGAGGGCCGCGAGCGGCCGCTCGAGCGCGAAGAGCCGAGCCGCGTGGTCCAGACCGCGTGGGCCGTGTTGACCCTCGAGGCGGCCGCGCCCGAGCGCGGGCGCCCGGCGATCGAGCGCGGGCTTCGATTCCTCCTGTCTCGCCAGCAACCCGACGGAAGCTGGCCCCACGACGCCTCGGTCGGCGTGTTTTTCAACACCGCCGTCCTCGACTATCGGCTCTATCGGCTCGTGTTTCCGACCTGGGCGCTGGCCCGCTCACTTGGCGCGGAATCGCTCGGTTCGGAGTAGCGCCTAGGCGCGATTCCGCGCCACTTTACTGCCCAGGACCGGGCCGGCTGACCTGGGTCAACCGCGCGCACGAGGCATGCTGACCCACTGGGCATTCCGGCCCCAGGGCCCGATGGACCCACGCCCGCTCAGGGTGCGCTCGAAACGCTGATCTTTGGATCACGACATTGCGATTCCGAGCCCTGGTGAGTGACTGAAGAATTTGCGTTCACAAGCGGCGATCCCGGCATGAATGTTGCTCCGGGTGCCAGCATGATTCTCGGGAGCCACGCCACTTCGTTTCCCGCCATCCAGCCCGCCGCGCGTCACGAGCTGGTCTGGAGGCAGGTCGATGGGCTCAACATCGCCAAGATCTCCGGCGGGGTGCCCCGAGGCCGCGAGTGGCGCCGGCTGCTCGACAACCTGCGCCCGACCGTTCGCCCCGTCGTGTTGTGGATGCGCGGGCGCATCTGGATCGGCTCCGAGGGGCGCGCGGAGCTGGCCGCCGCGATCGGCTCGTGTCGCGTCGCGCTGATCGTCGACGACAACATCGGCCGCGGCCTCGCAACCGCGCTGCGCTGGCTGGACGTCAAGGTCGACGCCTACTCGATGGCCGAGCTCGACCAGCTCGAGACCGACCTCGAGCTCGAGCCGGGGGCCGTCGCGGGCATGCTCGATCGGCTCGATTGAGCGTACCATGCGCGAGTGCGCTGCCGGCCGCCACTGCTCCCCTCGCTGACCCTGAGCTCGCTGCTGATCGCCTGCACCTCGACCGAGCCAGGCGCGCCCGAGAGGACCGAGGCGCCTGGCTTGGGCCCGGTCTCGGTCGAGGCCGAGCCCAACCCCGTGGAGCACCGAGACGGCCCCGAGTACTTCTTCGCCGTCGTCGGTCAGACCGGGTACGAGCGCTGCCCCGACGCCCACGGCTCGCCGACCTGGCTCGACCTCCAGACCACGCTCGGCTGGGTCCCGACCAGCGGCACGCCAAATTTCGAGCCGCTGATGGAGCAGCCCGTGCTCGCCCGCGGCCAGGCTGGCTCCGCGCCCGAGCGCCCAGCCCTCGACGTCAAGGGCGAGCCCTGTCCGGTCAGGCAGATGCGCTCCGACTGGGTCAACACCCCACGCGGGATCCGGAGCTATCGGACCGACGTCCCCGACATCGAGCACTTCCACGCGACGAGCGTGCGCCGCCTCGACGAGCTCACGGTCACGCGCGAAGACGACGAGATCGTCGTCAGCTTCACCAACCCCCTGCCCTTCGCGCTGACCGAGGTCCAGCTCGAGCTCTACTACGAGGGCTGCTACGGCAAACCTGGCTCGACGAGCCGCGCGAGCGCGGTTGTCACCCTCGCGCCCAGCCAGACGCTGAGCTGGCGCTTTTGGCTGATCGCCGAGCACGAGGACGCCGCCACCCCCAAGGCCGAGCCGAGCCGCCGTCAGCACGCCGCCTCGGCGATCGTGCTCTCGCTCGGCGAACAGGCCGGCCCCGACGGCGCGACCGTCCACGCCGACCTCGACGTCGCCCTCCGCGACCTGGGGATCGACTTCGAGTGTCCCTCGTCCTAGCAGCGACCGGCCGCTCGCGGCCCTGCGTGGCAAGGTCGCTGACGCCTGCGCGGGCCGAAGGTCACTTCGGGCAGCCCGCCACGCACTTGTTGGCCAGGGCCTCGCACTGCTTGCGACAGGTCGCCTGGTCGTCCGCGCCGCTCTTGTCTTCGCACGGCCCCAGACAGCCGCCGAGGGTCTCGACGCACGCCCGCGGACACACCGCCATGCCCGGCTCCCCGCTGCCCGCCGTCACGCTCGCCGCGCAGTTCATGTGACAGGTCGCCCGATCGGTCGGGGGCTTGGCGGCGCAGCTGTCGTAGCAGCCGAAGTAGGCGCCGACGACCGGCTGCTCGGGGCCCGCATCCGCCCCGTGCGTGGTCTTGCACTGCAGCCGACAGGTCGCGCGATTGTCGTCGGACAAAATTGCGCTCTCACACTCGGCCAGGCACCCATCGAGCGTCGTCGCCCCGGCGCTGGCCTCGCCCTCGCCCTCGCCCTCGCCCTCGCCCTCCGCGCCCTGCTTCGCAGCTGCCCCTTGCTTGGCGACCTCCCCCTTCTCCGCGCCAGCCTTCCCTGCTTCGGCGTTCGCCCCCGGATCGCAAGCGCCAACCAGCGCCAGCACAACCCAGCCCGACAACCCCAGCGCCATCCTCGTGGACCTTCGCATCCGCGCAGTCTACCCCCATCGGGCAAGTCCGACGAGGTGGCGGTCTAGCCCTCGCCGACCAGGACGTCGGAGAAGTCCTCCTAGCAGCCCGTGGTGCAATGCATCGTGTCGCCTCGCGCCGGAATGTTCGCCGAGGGCGCGAAGCCAAAACGCCGCTGTACCGGGCGTACTGCAAGTTTTGGCGACAAAGCCCTCGGCGAAAAGGCCAAGCGAGGCGGCGCGAGGCATTGCTCCACGGGCTGCTAGGGATCCGTGCAGACTCCGTCCTCGCAGGTGAAGCTCACGCCGTTGCCGTAGAAGCCGTAGCTCTCCGTCATCAGATCGAACAGCGTGAACACGTCATCGGGTTGGTTCTCCTCGCCGAAGCCAAACCCGAAGTCCGAGTTGGTCACGGTCACAGCCGCGCCCTGCTTACCGTTGAGGTAGAAGTCTCCGAGCCACATTCCGCCGCCGTTGGCGTACATGCCGGCCGCCGCGGTGTTGTTCTGGACGACCGAGTTCGTGATCGAGCAGTCGTCGACCGTCCGGCAGCCGTAGTTGATATTGAGCGCGCCACCGCCGTCCTGCTCGGCGACGTTGTCCGTGACCACGGTGTTGACGAGGTGGAACTGGCCGGCTACGTAGATCGCGCCGCCTTCGACCTCGGCCGTGTTGCCCGTGATGACCGAGTCCTCGATCGTCACGACAGGCACCGAGCCGTTGGAGCCTCCGGCGATGCACAAGGCTCCGCCGATCCAGGCCATGTTGTCGGTGAGCTCGAGGTTCGAGAGCAGCACGGATCGGGGCGTGTTGAACACAGCCTCGACAAAGATCGCGCCGCCGCAGGCGCCGTTGTAGCCCGGCGCGTCCACGCCGGTGCCGCCCGTGATGGTCAGATCGCGGACGGTCACGTCCGCGGCGTCGATGAACAGGGCGCCGCCCGTCGGCTCCCAGATGGTCTGGCCGGGCCCGGCGCCCTGAATCTCGATGTTGTCATCGACGACCACGAACTCGTCGTAGTTGCCCGGACAGATCTGGACCAGCCCGCCGTCGGGCGCGGCGAACACCGCGTCGGCGATCGTCGGGTAGCGGGCCGAGTCGTTGTTTTGCAGGGTCAGGATGACGGGATCGAGGTTCTCGCCACACTCGAAGGCCAGGTCGCCGTCGCCGTCGCCGTCGCCGTCTCCGTCGCCATCGCCGTCGCCGTCCCCGGTGGTGTCGCCGTCGCCATCGCCGTCCCCGGTGGTGTCGCCGTCGCCATCTCCGTCCCCGGTGGTGTCGCCGTCCCCATCTCCGTCCCCGGTAGTGTCGCCGTCGCCATCCCCGTCGCCGGTAGTGTCGCCGTCACCTGGGTCGCCGTCACCGTCGCCGTCACCATCGCCGGTGGTGTCGCCGTCCCCATCACCATCTCCTCCGCTGGTGTCCGTCGAGTCGGCTTCGCCCCCGCTCGAGTCACTGCACGCGAGCGGTCCGAGGGATACCAAGCAACAGGCGATGATCGGCCAGGTCCGGTTCATGAGCGGTCTATACCACCTCGCTACCCCTGCGTCGTCAGCGGGTCAGGCCTTGGCCTCCGCCTCGCTGCCCCCCGCCGCGCCCGGCTCGAGGCGATGCTCCATCTCCGCCCCAGACCCGAGCAAGACCGCGATCCACTTTAGATCATCGCTGTTCTCGAGCAGGATCTTCACCACCATCGTCAGCGGCACCGATAAGAACATCCCCAGCGGCCCCCAGATCCAGCCCCAGAACACCAACGACAAGAACACGACCAGGCTCGACAGCCCGAGCCGCTTGCCCATGACCTTGGGCTCGACGACGTTGCCCATGATCGTGTTGATGGCCAGGAACCCGATCAGGACCACGACCGAGCGCTCCCACCCGAACTGCACGAAGCTGAGCAGGACCGGCGGCAACGCGGCGATGATCGACCCGAGCGTCGGGATGTAGTTGAGGAAGAAGGCGAGCACCCCCCACAGCACCGGGTAGTCGACGCCGACGGCGAAGCACAGCAGCCAGGCCATGAGCCCGGTCACGACGCTGATCTTGGTCTTGATCGACAGGTACTCCTGGATGTCGTTGATGATCCCGCTGAAGCGCTCGATGTCGGCGTCGGGGCCACCGAGCGCGGCCTGGAGCTTGCGCGGGAGCCCCGCGGCCTCGGCCAGGATGAAGGCCGTGGTCAGGAGCACGAAGGCCGTGTCCGAGAGGAGCGAGCCGACGCTCGCGACCATGGTCCCGGCGAAGTCGGCCGCCCTGCCCGCGTCGATCTGCGCGAGCAAGGCATCCGTCGAGATGTCGATGCCCTGGCCCGCGAACCACGCCATCCAGTCGGCGGTCATCGCGACCAGCCGGGCCTCGTACTCGGGGATGTTCTCGGAGAAGCTCGCTACCGAGTTGCCGATCAGCATCGAGACGACCGTGAACCCGCCGATCACGCCGAGGAACACGATCGTGACCGCGAGCCAGTCGGGCAGACGCTTCTTTTGCAACCAGGTGACCGGCGGAATCGCGAGCACGGCCAAGAACGCCGAGAACAAGACCGGCACGATGATCGGCCCCGCCGCCCGCAGACCGGCCACGACCACACACACCGACGCGCCAGTGACCAACACCCGCAGCCCGATCGCCCGCTTCTCGACGGCCATGACCGAGATAGTAGCGTCTCTTTGTCGTCTCCCATACTCGGGCCTGGGCGGCTGTCACTGCCCCCGCATCGGCCCTTCGAGCTGGCCGAGATCGACGAAGGCGCGGTCCTTCATGACCACGAAGGGGCGCTCGTCAAAGGCGACACCGCCGCGGCCGTCGTGCTCGACGATCTGAACCTTGCCCATGCCGTAGCCGTTGGGCCCGCGGGCATAGTAGTGGACCTGGAGGTTGTAGGGGTAGCCGCTGGGCTCGCCGAGGATCGTGAAGACCTCGGGCCCGTAGCCATCGGTGACGTCGTAGTAGAGCACCCCGCCGGTCCGGAGGCCGCGGTCCTCGTAGTAGGCGTGGCTGCCGAGCACGTCGCGGACGTGGAGGTCGACGTCGTTGGCGCCCGTCTCCCAGGTCAGCACGAAGCGCAGCGAGGGCTCGGCCTCGAGCTCGGCGCCGAGCTGCTCGAGCCGACCTCGGATCTCGGCCTCGCGGTCGGGCTCGTGGGCGAGCCAGGCCGCGGCGATCAGGCCGAGGTCCTCGCGCAAGACCTTCTCGACCCCGACGAAGGCGCCCGAGAACGCGGCGCTCCAGTCCCGGCGAAGGCCGGCCTCGAGCACGTCGAAGGCCCGCTCTTCTCGGCCCGCGCGCAGCAGCGCGAAGGCCAGGAGGCGGTGGCTCGAGGGGTGGTCCGGGCGCTGCTGCCTCGCGCGGCGGTAGGTGTCGATCGCGAGCCGAGCGCCGACGCTGCCGAGGTGCTCGAGGCGCGAGCCCGCGAAGCGACGCATGTCGGCGCGGTCGGGGTACAGGTCGATGATCGAGCCGTAGGCCCGCGCCGCGGCCTCGACCTCGGCGCCGGCCTCGAGCGCCTCGCCGAGCGCGACCACGGCCATGACCTCGGTCGGCTCGGCCTCGCGCCAGCGCCACGCGACCTCCTTGGCCGCGGCCACGTCGCCCCACTCGAGCAGGTTCATGATCGTGAGCAGGTTGCCCTGGTAGGCGTCCTCGGGCGCGCGCGTCGGCGGCTGGGTGCGCGGCCGGTTGCGCTTGCGGCCCTCGAGCGGCTTGGCCCGACGCATGCGCGCGAGCTCGGCGGCCGGCGAGTCGGGCGGCGGCTCGAGCACCGGCAAGGGCGTGGGCATCGGGGTGTCGCGCTCGACGAGCTCGCCGACAGCCATGACCGCGTCGGCCTCGGCCGAGCTCAGCCCGCTCGGGCCCGACGACACGTCCTCTTGAGCCAGGAGCACCAGCTGATCGACGCCGAGGGTCGCGCGCGGGAACTCGGGCAGCCGCGCCCGCGCGAGCGGGACGTCGTCTTCGACGAGGGCGTTGGGGACCCCGCGCCGCCGGACCTGGACGCCCTCGGGCCCGGCGACCAGCACCTCGGGCAAGCGCGCGGGGTCGAGGCGCGCGCGCGCGTACTCGTCGCGGTCGCCGAGCATCGTCAGCCGGGTGTAGTCGTTGACGACCCGGTTGAGCTTCGAGTTCTGGACGATCCGGCGCCACAGCTGCTTGCGCGCGACGAGGGACTGGCCCTCGGCCTTGTCCTCGAGCGTGGTGACGAGGAACTCGACCCGCGCGTGCTCGAGCGCGAGGCCGACGAGCGGCTCTTCGACCTCGACCAGGGGCACGACCCAGCTCTGCTTGCCGTGGCTCTCGACGGTCACGCGCATGCCAGCCTCGAGGGTCTCGACGTCGGCGAACACGAGGATCTCGTCGTCGGACTGCACGCCGTCGACGACCTCGGGGTAGTACCAGCGCGCGCCCGGGACCGAGATCTTGACGTCGTCGTGGACCGTCCGCAGCAGCCGGCGGACGAGCGCTCGCGGGTTGTCGGAGGCGTCGAGGACGAGGCCGGACTCGGGCAGCTCGCGGACCAGCGCGCGCAGGGTCCAGGCGTCGCGGCGGCCGTGATCGGCGATCACGTCGATCCGATCGATGTCGGCGTCGGCGAGCTCGGCGACGGCCTCGAGCAGCCGCCCCCGCTCCGAGACGCCCGCGGTCGCCATGCCGTCGCTGATCAGGATCACGCGGTTGACGTCGGCCCGGCTCGGCGGCGGCCGGTCGAGGTCGATGTCGTTGGCCTTCGCGGTGCCGACCTTCGCGGGCTCGTGGGTCTTCGACGCCCGGACCCCCGCGTGGCGCAGGACGCTGACCAGGTTCGACGCCCCGAGCGCGTTGCGGGCCAGGAGCCGATCGAAGGCGCCGCGATCGATGTCGCCGAGCGGGCCCTCGTAGACCGTCTCGAACCCCTGGTCGAAGGCGATCAGGCGCAGCCACAGCTCGTTCCCGGTCCACGGATGGAGCGCCTCGACGAGCCCGGCGAGCTGCTCGACGCGGTGGCGGTAGCCGACCGCCCGCGAGGCGCTGGTGTCGAACAGGATCGTCAGGCCCTCGATCGGCGCGGCGTGGTCGTGGGTCAGGGGGTTGATGCGAACCGCGACCTTGCGTCCGTTGCGAACCCCGGTCCGGCGCAGGCCCGAGGTCGGGACCACGAAGTCCTCGGTCGCGGTCCAGTCGCGGCGGCGCAGCTCGAGCACCCGGCGGCCCTGCTCGTCCATGCCGAGCTGCTCGGGCAAGCGGTTGCCAGCCCAGACCTCGAGCAGCGGATCGGGCTGGCTGTGGACGACCACCCGCGCGACGAAGCGCGGGATGTCGTGGAGCCCGGCGACGCGCACCCGGTAGGGCATGTCGACATCCTCGAAGGTCTCGGTGTAGGACAAGATCAGCCGCTGGACCGAGCGCCCGGGCACGTCCGGGAGCGTGACGACGAAGTGCTGGTCGCCGTCGGGGCTTGGATCGACGGCGGGCTCGGCCGGCTCGTAGAGTGAAGGGCGCAGGGCGCCAGGCTTGCGCTCGACGACCTCGGCCTCGCGCCACGAGTCCTCGATCAGCGCGGCGAAGCGGGTCACCCGAGCCTTGGGCGGCAGGCGGACCTCGAGGGTCGCGTCGAGGGCCCGGGGCTCGGTGTTTTCGAACTCGAGGCGCAGCTCCGTGAACGCCAGCGGATCTTCGACGGTGCCGCGGACCTCGAGCGAGACCAGCGGCAGATCCGTGCCGTCGCGGCTCTGCACGCGGATCGGCCGGCGATCGAGGGCGTCGGTGTCGTCGAGCTCGAGCGCGTGGCTGAGCCGGATGTCGGGCTGCTCGACCGGCGCGGTGATGCAGGTCGCGCCCGGCAACACCATCAACAAGACGAGGGCGAGCAGCCACACCGAGGCCCCCGCCCGCGGTCGTAGCCCGGAGCCGTAGCGGGTGAGACTCGAGCGCTCACGACCTGACATGGGGATCCAACCGGCCACCCCGTGGGCAGCTTCTCACCTTGGCATCGCAAGGCGCAAGGCTCACGCCTCGCCTCACCGCGCTCACAGGCGCGCGCCGATACTCAGCGTGGCCCGACCGCTCGCGGATCGCCAACCCAAATGAGCACACGCGACCGATCGGCGCGGGGCTTCGCCGCGCGTCCAGACCAGGCGACTCGTTTCGTGGTTTTGGCCGACCAGGAATCACAGCTATTGCGAGCAGCCGACGCTGGGTCAAGCGGGGCAACGCTGGCAGCCCGGGGTGCAATGCCTCGTGCCGCCTCGCTTGGCCTTTTCGCCGAGGGCTTTGTCGCCAAAACTTGCAGTACGCCCAGTACAGCGGCGTTTTGGCTTCGCGCCCTCGGCGAAGATTCCGGCGCGAGGCGACACGAGGCATTGCACACCGGGCTGCTAGGTCAACGCCGCCAAATGGGATCCGATGCACGGGCTCAACCAATCGGCATCGTGGGCAGCAAGCGCGCGAGCACCCGATCGAGGACCGCGAGGTCGATCGGCTTGCTCAGGATCAGGTTTGTCATCTCGACCAGCCCGGGCTCCGCGTCAGCCACGAGCCCCGTCATCAGGATCCGCGGGAGGTCCGGCCAGCGGCGGCTGCACTCCTTCAGGAGCCCGGCGCCGTCGAGCACGGGCATGGCGAGGTCGGTGATCATCAAGTCGATGTCGCGGCGTTCGTCGAGACGGATCAGGGCCTCCTTGCCGTGCTCCGCGCTCACGACCTCATGGCCAAGCTGCTCGAGCATCTGCCCGAGCGAGCGGCGCACGACCGGATCGTCGTCGACCAGGAGGATCACCGACGGCCGCGCGCCGTCCATTTGGGTTACCTCGGACTCGCCGAGGTGCTCGCCGAGCGGCAGCCAGACCGTGAATTTACTGCCCTGGCCGGGTTCGCTGATGACCGAGATCTCGCCGGCGTGGCGCCCGACGATGCCGTGGCTGACCGACAGGCCCAGGCCCAAGCCCTGCCGGCCCTTGGTCGAGAAGAAGGGATCGAAGAGCCGACGCTGGCTGCTCGCGTCGATCCCCTGGCCTGTGTCTGCGACCTCGACCCACACGCGATCACCCTCGAGCCCGGTCGAGACCGAGAGCGTGCCGCCCTCGGGCATCGCGTCGAGGCCGTTGAGGATCAGGTTGACGATGACCTCGCACAGCTCGGCGCCGTTGCCGACGATCGGCAGCCGGACCTCGGACGGCGTCCAGTCGAGCTCCCACTTGCCCGCGCCGCCTGGCGGGTTCCAGCGCGGGCGGGTGAGCGCGACGGCGTTGGCGACGACGTCGGCGAGGTCGGCGGGCTCGACCGCGTCGGGATCGCGGGTCCGGGCGAAGCTCTGGATCCGGCGCACGGTCACCGCCGCGCCTCGCGAGACCCGCTCGATGACGAGCAGATCTTCGCGGGCCCAGTCGGGCAGCTCGTCGCTGCGGGCGAGGACCTGGGTGTGGGCGAGGATCGAGGTCAGCGCGTTGTTGAAGTTGTGCGCGACCCCGGCCGCGAGCTCGCCCAGCGCGCGGAGCCGCTCGGCCACGCGCTCGCGCTGCTCGAGGGTGCGCAGGGCCTCGGACGAGCGCTTCTTCTCGGTGTAGTCATGGATGCTGACCAGCAGCCGCGAGCGGCCGCCGGAGCCCGCGGACTCGAGCGGCGAGAACCCGAGGTCGACCCAGCGCAGCTCCCCACCGGCCCCGCGCAGCGACCACTTGCTGAGCGTGGTCGGGGTCGAGGCGTCTGCGATCGCGGCGGCGAGCTCGGCCGCGCGCGCGGCTGCCCCCTCGCCCGTCGGCGCGAGCAGCTCGACGAGGGCCTGGTCACGCAGATCTTCGCGGGCGCCGCCAAAGAGCTCGGCCGCGCGGCGGTTGGCGTCGAGGATCAGCCCCGAGTCGCCGTCGGCGATCAGCATCCCGTCGCTCGCGAGCTCGAACACCGCGCGGTAGCGGGCCTCGGACGCGACGACCGCGGCCTCGCTGTCGATCCGAGCCCGCAGATCTCGCACGATCGCGAGCGCCACGTCCTGGCCAAAGTAGTGGCCCTTGGTGACCGTGACCTCCTTGGGAAACTCGGTCCCGTCCTTGTGGCGGCTCCACCACGCGAACACCTGCGGCTCGCCGGCGAAGGCCTTGCGCACGTGCTCGAGGGTCGCCGCGACGTCGACGCGACCCGGCGCGCCGAGCAGCTCGGGCCCGGCGCCGATCAGCTCCTCGCGGGTGTAGCCGTGCATCTCGACCGCCGCGCGGTTGACCTCGAGGAAGCGCCCGGCGCGATCTTGGACGTAGATCGGCTCGGGCAGCGCGTCGAACAGCCCGCGCCAGGTCTCGACCGCGAGCGCCGGGTCTCGCGTCGCGGCCTCGAGTTGTCCTTCGCGTGGGTCCACGACCATCTGCGCAAGAGTAGCGCAAGAGCGGACCCCGCGGCTTCGCCCGAGTTCTCGCGCCTTGATCGCAGGATCAGCGCGGGGCACCATCCGCCCGATGACCGGCACGCCCGAAGCGCCACCACCGGGGACGGCGCTGCTGAGCACGCGCGCGCCGGCCAGCCCACTCACGCCGATGGTGACCGCGCCGATGACGGTCGAGCGCGCGCCTGTGGCCAGCGGCGGGCCGGCAGCGATGGCCGTGGGTGTCAACGACACCCTGCGCAAGGCAGGGCTGGTCCGGGGGCTGCGGCTGCTGCGACGCGCCAACCAAGACGGCGGCTTCGACTGTCCGGGCTGCGCGTGGCCCAACAGCGACCGTCCCGACACCTTCGCGGTGTGCGAGAGCGGCGTGCGAGCGATCGTCGACGGCCTCGGCCAGCGCCGGGCCGGTCCCCAGCTGTTCTCGACCTACACCATCCCCGAGCTGGCCCGGCGCAGCGACCACTGGCTCAACGCCCAGGGCCGCCTGACCCACCCGCTGATCCGCCGGCCCGACGCCAACGGCTACGTCGAGATCGGCTGGGACGAGGCGATCGAGACGATCGCGGCCGCTTTGCGCCCGGACCGGCTGAGCGATCCCGCCCGGGCCCTGTTCTACAGCTCCGCGCGGATCAGCAACGAGGCCGCGTTTTGCTGGCAGCTGCTGGCCCGCGAGACCGGGACCAACAACCTCCCGAGCAGCTCGCACCTGTGCCACGAGGCCAGCCGCGTGGCCCTGACGGAGGTCCTCGGCACGCGGCGCAGCCCCGTGACGCTCGCCGACTTCGAGGCCGCCGAGGCGATCTTCGTGTTCGGCCAAAACCCCGGCAGCAACCACCCGCGGATGCTCGAGGCCCTGCGCGCGGCCAAGCTGCGGGGCGCCAAGATCGTCGCGGTCAACCCTCTGCGCGAAGTCGGGCTGCTGCGCTACTCCGATCCCAAGCGCGTGCGCGAGTGGCTCGGCGACGGGATCGAGCTCGCCGATCTGCTCCTGCCCGTCCAGGTCGGGGGTGACCTCGCGCTGATCGAGGGGCTGACCAAGGCCGTGCTCGAGGCCGACGCCGTCGATCGGGCCTTCGTCGACGCGCACACCGAGGGCTTCGCCGCGCTCGCGGCCCAGATCCAGGCTCGCAGCTGGGCGGACATCGTCGCCCAAAGCGGCGTCGAGGAGGACCAGCTCCGCGCCGCCGCCGAGATCTACGCCCGCTCGAAGGCAACGATCGCCTGCTGGGGCGTGGGCCTGACCCAGCACCGGGCGGGGGTCGACACGATCGAGCAGCTGCTGAGCTTGTTGCTCCTGCGCGGCAACGTCGGCAAGCCCGGCGCGGGGCCGCTCGCGGTCCTCGGACACAGCAACAGCGCGGGCTGCTGGACCATGGCGGTGGATCCACGGCCCTCCGAAGCCGTGCTCGCCGGGCTCGCCCAGGCGACCGGGGTTCAGATGCCGTCCGCGCCCGGTCACGACGTCAGCGCCGCGCTCGCGGCCATGCGCGCCGGTCAGGTCGACGTGCTGCTCGGGCTCGGCGGCAACCTGCTCTCGGCCGGGCCCGACACCGAGGCGATCGCCGAGGGCCTGCGCCGCTGTCGACTGAGCGTGCACATTGCGACCAAGCTCAACCGCTCGCACCTGATCACGGGCGAGACCGGGCTGCTCTTGCCGTGCCTGACCCGACCCGAGCGCCACCTCGGCGCCGACGACCGGCCCCAGTGGTCGAGCTTCGAGGACGCGTGCGGCGGCGTTCGGGCCTCGCAGGGCACCGAGCCTCCGATCGGCGCGGGCGTGCTCGCGGAGCCCGACATCATCGCGCGGATCGCCGCCGCCGCGCGCCCGGACTCGCCGATCGCCTGGCCCTCGCTCGCCCGGGATCACGGGCGCATTCGCGCGCTGATCGCCGCGGCGCTGCCCGACTGCGAGCGGGTGTTCGCCGAGCTCGGCCCAGGCCGCGCGCAGACCGTCGACAGCCCCGCCCGCGCGCGTCGCTTCAACACCGCCACCGGCCGGGCCAGGCTGACGACCTCCGCCACGGCGAGCGCGCCCTCGCTGCCCGAGGGCGCGCTGCTGCTGACCACCGTCCGGGCCCACGACCAACACAACACCAGCGTCTACTGGCTCGGCGATCGCGAGCGCGGCGTCCACGGCTATCGGCGGCTGGTCCTGATGAACCTCGACGACATGCAGCGGCTGGAGATCGAGCCCTACGAGCAGGTCGATCTGATCAGCCACTACGAGGGCGTCGAGCGGCGGGCGCCCAAGTGGGTCGCCATCCCCCACCACGTCCGCCCGGGCTGCCTCGCGGCCTACTTCCCCGAGGCCAACGTGCTGGTCCCGGGCGACTGCGTCGATCCACGCTCGGGCACGCCGAGCTTCAAGTCGGTGGTCGTGACGATCGAGCGGACCGGGTCCATCGCGCGCGAGCGCGAGGTCAAGGAGGAGGGCCAGTGACGCTCCGGTTGGCGCTTTGTCCCCTGCTCGCGCCGCTCGGCCTCGCGCTCGCGCTCGGGTGCCAGCGCCCGCCCTCGCAGTCGGACTCGGACACCAACTCGGCCACGGCGCCTCGCTCGACGACCGACGCGACCGCGGCGAGCCAGGCCGAGAGCTGCGAGGCCGCGACGCTCCACGCCGAGCTGCGGGGCTACTGCGAGTTCGATCTGGGCATCCCCCCGATCGAGCTGGCCAAGGTCGCGTGGAACGCCGACACCTACCACCCCCTCGCTACCCGCGTGATCACCCTCGACGCAGGCGGCCTCTCGGATCCCGAGGGCGAGGGCAAGGTCTCGATCCAAGACTGGCTGCGGGATCCTCCCCGGCCGATCGCCGAGCCCGGCGCCCTGGTCCTGGCGATCGCCCACGACGTCCCGGCCTCGACCGTCGCCGAGCTCCAGCGCGGGCTGTTCGCGGCCGGGCGCCAGGAGGTCCGCGTGCTCGTGCACGTCGCTGACGAGCGACCGATCCCCCAGCCCCGCAGCGCCAAGATGCTCGCCGACATGCGCGCCGCGCTGCCCGACGACGACAACGAGCGCGTGATGTTCGTGGCCCAGGGCGTGCGCGGCTACGCCGAGACCTGCCCGGCCCTGACCGAGGCCTTCGGCCAGCTCGCCAGCGTCGCGCCCGGCGAGCGGTGTGGGAAGCTCGCCGAGCTCGCGTCCGCAGCCCTCGTCGAGTGCGAGTGCGCGCGCCTCACCGACATCATGACCCTGCTCTACGCCCTGACGATGGGCTTTGAGCCGCCGAGCGGGCGCGCGACCGCGGTCCCGATTCGGCTCGACACCTCGCGCAAGATCAACCCGCCTGCGGGCGCGACCTGGGGTGAGATCGTGGCGGCGAACTTGACCAACACCGAGCTGCATCAGCTGTGGATCGACGCCGTCGCCCCGCCCGCCCCGGCGACCGACTGAGTTCGGCTCCCGGCAGTTCCGTACGGGGCGGCTTTGCTGATGCGACCGGATCTCGCAGCGCGACCGGGCACGCGAGTCCAATCGGCCGTGGGCGCGCCATGGTCGCCCTGCTATAGTCCGCGCCATGGACCTCGGTCCCTTCCTTCGCGGACGCAGAGAGCGCTTTGGGTTCTCGACCCAGCAGGTCGCCGCGTTGGCGGGTCTCTCGCTCGAGCAGGTGGAAACGGCCGAACAACCCGGAGCGTCGCTCGGGCTGGTCATCGTTCATGCGCTCGGCGACGCGCTCGCCTTTGATCCGGCCGCCCTGCTCCGCGGTGAAGCGATCGACGATCCGCGCCGACTACCGGGGTGGTTTCGCTCGCACGAGCCCATGGATGACGAGGCCGTCTCGCCGAAAGACGCGCGCCTGTTCGCGCGCGCCGCCGAGCTCGGCCACGTCGGCGAGTTCTTGTGGCAGGAGCTCAATCGCGGCCGATCGATCCTCGAGCGACTCCGAGCGCCGAAGTCCGTGGTCGACTTCGAAGATCCCTGGCGTGAGGGCTATGGCCTGGGCGAAACGGCGAGGCTGAGCTCGAGCGCCGTCGACGGGCCGGTGGTGTCCATGCAGGCGTTCATCGAAGGCCTGGGCGTCCACGTGGCGCGCGTCGAGTTCGACTCGACCACGCGAGAAGCGGTCAGCGTCTACCGGCCTGGCGCCCTGCCGATCATCTTGCTCAACACCAACACCGCCCGCGTCCGCCACTCACTCTCGCGACGCGCGGTCCTGGGCCACGAGCTATGCCACCTCCTCCATGACAGCGGTGAGCAGCCGCTGCGCAGCAGCGACGGCACGACGACGCCCGTGCGCGAGGTCATCGAGCAGCGGGCGAACGGCTTCGCGCCGGCCTTCCTGGCGCCCCCGGGCTGGCTGCGTCGAGACTTCGAGCCAGTGACCAGCGACGACCTGGAGGCGGTCCACGAGTTGGTCCTGACGCTCGCCAGCACCTGGGGCTTCACCGGTGTCGGCGCGGTCTGGCACGCCAAGAACTGCGAGCTCATCCCCAAGTCCAGCGCTGAGCGCCTGGCCCACGATCCCCTCGTTGCCGAGCTCAACCCGCGGGGCCATGGCTTCGAACCGGAGCGCCCGAGCGCGCTGACCCGCCGGGCCGATGCCGACGAGATCGGCGTCACGAGCCTGTGCGCCGGGCTGATCGAGGATCTCGTGGTCGAGGCCCTCGACGGGGGCGCGATCACTGCCAACCGAGCGCGTGAAATCCTGAGTTGGTCGTGATCTGGCTGTTGGACTCCGGCCCCCTGGATCGGCTCGCCCAGATCGCGGAGCCGACGTGGCCGTGGCCGGGATCGCTGCTGCACGTGGCAGAGATGGTCGCCTGGGAGCAGCGCGACAACACGCGGGTCCATCGGCTCCTCTCGCATCAGACCCCCGCCAACGAGGCCTGGATCGCCAGGCACGAGCTGCCGATCGGCAGCCCGGCCGAGCGGATGTACAGCACCTATCTGCGTCCTCGGCGGGAGCGGGCGACCCGGGACGCGGGCGAGGACGCGTCCATCGCCCTGTGCGCTCTGGCGCTGACCGACGCGTGCTTCGTGGTCGCAGACGGCCGCGCCGCGCTGTGGGCGATGATTGAGCTGGGGGTCGGTCGGGTCGCGAGCGAGTTCGATTGCTGGAAGTGGCTACACGATCAGGGGCATGTCTCGCGCGACGACTTTCGCCGACTGTGCACCCGGACCCAGCGGGCGCTGAGCAGCGATCCCGAGCACCGCGCTCGCATCCCCGCTCGCTTCGTCGAGGACTGAGCTCCACCGATTGTTGATCGTCGCGCCTGTCTGGTGTGCCGCGGAGGCGACCTGGCCTCCGTACAGCGTAGCGAGCGTGTCTGCGGGCGTTTGCCGACTCGCTCCGACCACTCGCACGGCGCTAGCGACCGCTCTTCAGGCTCTGACTCGCCCGAAGACCCGCTCACGCCAGGCGCAGGCGGATCTCGAAGCGCGCCCCTCCGAGCGCCTCGCTCTCGCCGACCGAGACCTCGCCGCCGTGGTCGAGCACGATCTTCTTCACGATCGCCAGCCCCAGCCCGGTCCCGTGGGCGCGGGTGGTCTCGTAGGGCTCGAACACCAGCTCGCGGCGCTCGGCCGTGATCCCGGGGCCGTTGTCCTCGACGACCACGCACGCGAGCGGACGATCGCCGACCCGCGCCGCCGACACGTGGATCTCGGGCTCCTCGACCCCAGCCTCACGAGCCGAGAGCGCCGCGTTCTCGGCCAGGTTGACCAGGACCTGCTTGAGCAGCTGACGATCACCGAGGACCTCGATCGGCTCGGCGAGGGCCTCGACCTCGAGCGCGGCGTCGACGTGGGCGTAGGCCCGCTCGAACTCGCCGAGCACCCGGCCGAGATCGACGGGCTCGAGCTCGACCTCGGGGACCTTGGCGAACTGCGAGAAGCTCGTGACCATCCGCCGCAGGGCCTCGACCTCGTCCTCGACGATCTCGACCGAGTCACGCAGCAGGGCCGAGAAGCGCGCGTCGGTGCCGGGGTCCTTCTCGCGCAGCTGCTGGACCGCGAGCTGGATCGGCGTGAGCGGGTTTTTGATCTCGTGGGCGATGCGCCGGGCCATCTCTTGCCACGCGCCGACGCGCTGGAGGTAGGCGATGCGTCGGCGCGTGTGCTCGAGCTCGTCGAGCATGATGTTGAAGGCCGCCGCGAGCTGCCCGAGCTCGTCGGCGCCGAGCCGCGGCGCCCGGACCGAGAGCTCGCCCGAGGCGACCTGGCGCATGACCGAAGACAGATCCGAGACCTTGCGGGTGGTCCTGCGCGCGATCAGGATCCCGGCGAGGATCGCGACGAACAAGACCAGCGAGCTAGCGATGCCGAGGGCCGCGATCACGGCCTGACGGACCTCGTCGCGCTCGGCCATGCTCTGCTCGCCGCCCGCGTCCTTGACCTCGACGGCCCCGAGGCCCCGGGCGAGCTCGCCGAGGCGCCGGTGGCGAGTGCGGATCGTTGGATCGACCGCCCAGGTCACGCGGACCAGCCCGCCGGCCTCGCTCAGCGGCCACTCGATCGGGACGTGGATCCACCCGTCGAGGCTGACGCGGGCGCGCTCGTCGATGAAGGTTGCGGGATCGGGTCGCCCGACGATCACGGCCTCGACGCCCGGCCGCTCGACCACGACCTCGACGACGTTGGCCCGCGCGCGGATCCAGCGATCCAAGAAGGCCTCGAGCTCGGCGTCATCGATCGCGCCGAGCTCGTGGGGCAAGAGCTCGGTCCGGGCCAAGAAGGCGTCACGCTGGGCCGAGGCCAGCTCCTCGTAGTAGGGCTCGGCCAGGCTCAGGGTCTCGTCTTGGAGCTCGACCTGGCGCTCGCTGACCTGATCGTAGTAGCCGACGCTCAGGGCCACGAGGTAGCTCGACGCGCCGACGCAGAGGATCCCGATCGCGACCAGGGAGATCGTGATCCGGGCCTCGAGCCGGCCCCACCACGGCGGCCGCTCCTGGAGCTCGCGGCGGCGCTCGACCGCGCGAAAGCCCGCGGTCCCCCGGCGGCTCCGTCCGCCGCCTCGGCGAGAGCTGCCGCGCTCAGCCATGGGGCACATAGAAGGGGTGAGTGCGAAATTCGATGACCTTCTCGGCCTTGGGCCTGGTCCGCACGAACATCCCGACCCAGCGCGAGAACACCTCGAGGTCGCGATCTTGACCTCGCGCCGCGCCGCCGGCCCCGGAGCTCTTGGCCTCGATCGGGTTGCGCTGGGCGATGACCTGGACGAAGTGGATCTGATCTTCGCCGCGCGGGATGTCGGAGGTCTTGGCGACCGCGACCGAGAGCGTCGTCGAGGCCTTGATCGCGTCGGCCCGGAGGGCGTAGCGCCGGACCGTCGGCGACCCGGCGCCGATCGTCGTCTGGACGATGTAGTCCTGATTCCACGGATCCCACTGCACGCTGACCTCGACGTGGACCGCGGCGCTCGGCGTCCGCGAGCCCTTGGCGTAGACGGCCATGTCGTAGACCAGGCGGGTCGGGTAGCCGCCGTCGAGCATCTTCATGGCCTGCTTGTCGGTCGTGCGCAGGAGGTCGGGCACCGCCACGCGGATCTTGAGCTCGCGGCTGGTGTAGGAGAACTTGGCCTTGCGCCGCGGCAGGGCCTCGGGCACGGCCCCGAGCAGCACGACCAGCGCCGGGCTCGCGAGCGCGAGCCCGAGCATCCGCCGCCGGCCGAGCGCGCCTGGACCGGTCATAGCGGCACCCGCCGCAACACGTTGCCGACCGAGAAGTCGAAGGTCCCGATGCTGGTGTCGAGCTTGAGCCCGAAGTCGGCGTTGAGGCCGACCGGGGCGACGGGCTCACCGAGCGCCCGTCGCTCGCTGCGCTCGGCCCGGGTGCCCGTCAGCGTGAACAGCCCAGCCGAGAAGAACAGGTAGCCGCCGTAGACGAAGGAGGTCCGGGGCCGACGAAAGAGCGGGATGCCGTACTCGAGATCCACGCGCCCGCCGAGGTGAGCGAGGGCGTAGGCGTTGACCCCGGTCTTGAACGTGTCGACGGGCCAGCGGGTCGAGTACTGGAGGCCCATCGTCCGCCCGGGCGTCCAGTCGGCGAGGTCGCCGGGCAAGATCAGCTCGAAGCGCGGCGCGTCGCCGGCGATCTGCCCGCCCCACAGCGAGGGCGTCAGCCAGTGGCCCCAGGGCAGGCGGAACGAGTAGCCGCCGCCGATCAGCACGCGCAGGTACTCGTAGCTCGAGCCGATCGCCGGAGACGAGAGCTGGACGTCGAGGCGGATGTGACCGCCCTTGCCGAGCATCGCGGCCCGGTTGCGCTCGTCCCAGACCAGCGAGAATTCCGCCGAGCTCAAGTAGTGGAGCCCGTCTTGGAGGTGAAGATCGAGCTCGCGCTCCTCGCCCCCGGGCAGGGTCTGGGTTGGCGCGCCTGCGGGCTCGGCCTCGATCGCCTCGAAGCGAAAGTCGATGCCGAGGCGCAAGTCGGCGCGAAAGGGGATCGTGACGCCGACGACGCTGCCGAAGCGGTTGTAGCGGAGCGTGTCGAAGTTGCTCGGATCCGGATCGTAGTTTTGACCCGCGACGCGGTAGGGCTCGTTGGCCAGGATCGCGTAGGCGCTGCCGACGACGCCGACCGGGGTGCCGGCGATGACCGGCAGCTCCGTGTAGATCTTGTAGGCCTGCTGGCGGCGGTCGTCGGGCACGCCGCGGCCTTTGGTCCCGACCACGAACGCGGCCCCGAGGTGCACGCGGCTGCCCGCGAGGTTGCGCTCCATCAGATCGAAGCCGCCCGCGAAGGGCGTCAGCAGCGAGCTCGCCGCGCTGAGATCGCGCACGACCAACGAGCCGCGCTCGTGGAGGTCGACGACCAGCGAGGCGCGGTCGCTGTCGCGCGAGACCGGGACCAGCCGGATCGCAACCTGATCGAAGTAGCCGGTCGCCGCGAGCCGCTGGACCGCGCGATCGATCCGCGCGTCCTCGGGCCAAAACACCTGCTCGCCCTCGACGAGACCCTCGGCCTCGAGCGCCTCCGTGACCTG
This sequence comes from Enhygromyxa salina, assembly GCF_002994615.1. Lineage (GTDB taxonomy): Bacteria > Myxococcota_A > Polyangia > Nannocystales > Nannocystaceae > Plesiocystis > Plesiocystis salina_A. The sequence goes on from NZ_PVNK01000005.1 coordinate 83,212, forward strand.
CTTGGCCGTGACCTGCTTGCGCCCGCGGATCTGGAGGGCGACGATCTCGACCGCCCGCTCGATCGGGCCCTCGACGAGCTCACCCTCGACGAGATCCTCCTCGTCCGGATCATCTTCGTGCTCGCTCGCCCGCGCGGGCTGAGCCGTCCGGCCTCGAACCAGCGCCGAGCCGTCGGCGTCCGGAGGCCCGGCCGCGCGCACGCCCGGAGCCGCCAGCGACAGCATGAGCGCGAGCACGGATCCGGGGCTCGCACGAAGGAGCATCTGTCGGCGACGCGCAGACCGCCACACCCGGCCAGTGTACTCGCCCTCAGGGCTCGAGTCCGAAGCCAGAGCGCGACTCGGATCGCGCATTCAACGCAGCCTCAGACGGCTAATGAACGATGTTCATGGGCGTTGCAGCGCCCGCGCGCGAGCTCCGAGCGCCCGAGCTGGGCCAATCGAGCGTCGATGTGTGCGCGAACACCCAGTACGCGGCGACTTGGTCTGCGTACACCGCGGACCCCGACGAATCTCTACAATCAGCCCGTGGACGAGCCCCGCCCGGTCCTGTGCGTCGAGGACAACGACGCAAACTTCGCCTTGATCCAGCTCGTGCTCGAGAGCACGAGCCTGTGGAAGGTGGCCCGGGCGATCGACGTCGACGACGCTCGCCTCGCCCTCGAGGAGCGCCGCCCGGACGTCATCCTGCTCGATCTCGATCTACCCGGGATCAGCGGCCTCGAGCTCGCGCGGGAGCTCAAGTCGTCACAGCGCTGGCGCGAGATTCCGATCGTGGTCGTCAGCGCCAGCGTGATGCAGCAAGAGCACGCCCAGGCCCGCGAGGCCGGCTGCGAGTTCTTCATCGAGAAGCCCTTCGACATCGAGGCCCTGCGGGCTCTGGTCGCGCGCGCGGTCGAGGCGCCGCGCTAGCAGCCCGGGCTGCTAGCCGCGAGCCCGGGCGCGAGCCTCGAGTTGGGCGAGCTGCTCGGGCGTGTTGACCCCCGCGACCTCGTCGGCGTCGACCTCGACCACCCCGACGACGCCAGCGCGAGCCCGGAGCGCGATGAGGTCGGTCAGATAGATCTCGCCCGCGGCGTTGTCGGCCCCGAGGGTCGGCAGCTCGCGGCGCAAGTGCTCGGCCCGCACGCAGTAGACGCCCGCGTTGCACTCGTCGATCGCTAGCTCGTCCGCGCTCGCGTCGCGCTGCTCGCTAATCTGGACGCAGCGCCCCTCGGCGTCGCGGATGATCCGGCCGTAGCCGGTTGGATCGGCGGCCCGAAAGCTCGCGAGGCTGAGCCCCGCCGAGCTCAAGGCGCAGGCCTCGGCCAGGGCCTCGAGCGTCGGGGCGCGCAGGAGCGGGACGTCACCGCTGAGGATCAACACGGCGCCGTCGAAGTCCTCCCCGAGCACCGGGAGCGCGCAGGCGACCGCGTGGCCCGTGCCGCGCTGCTCGGCCTGCACGGCGAAGTCGACCGCCCAGCCCTCGCTCGCGGGCAGCCGCTCACGAACCAGCGCGCGCACGTCCTCGCGCTGGTGGCCGACGACCACGATCGAGCGCTCGACGCCGAACTCGCGGGCGGCCCGGAGGGGATGAAGCAGCAGCGGCTGCCCGGCGAAGGGGTGCAAGACCTTGGCGAGCTCCGAGCGCATGCGCGTGCCCTTGCCGGCGGCGAGCAGGACGGCGACAGCGTTCTTGGTCGACTCCCGGGAGACTGTCACGAGCGCCAAGCTACGAAATTGCGCCGCCGCCACCAAGCTCGCTATTGTGAACCTGCCCATGTCCGACGCGCGCTTCTCGAGCTTCGCCGAGTTCTTCCCCTACTACCTCGGCGAGCACCGCGACCCGAGGTGTCGGGCCCTGCACTTCGTCGGCACGGCTGGGTTCTTCTCGATGATCGGGTGGGCGGCGTGGCTCGAGCCCGCGCGCTTCGGCCCGGCCCTGGCCGGAATCCTCGCGCTCGGCGTCATCGGCAACGTCGTCGAGCGCCGCCGCAACGCCGCGCCCGTGATGTTCGCGATGATCGCGCTCGGGGTCTGGGCTCAGCCGTGGTTGCTCGCGGGCGTGGTCTGGGCCTACGCCTTCGCCTGGATCGCCCACTTCAAGATCGAGCACAACAAGCCCGCAACCTTCATTTATCCGCTGTGGTCGCTGCTCGGTGACTTCAAGATGTGGAGCATGATGGTGAGCGGCAAGCTGTGGACCGGCGATCCGATTCAGGAGCTCGAGCTCAGCGTGTCGGCTCCCGACGCGTGAGCGCTCGCTGCTGGGCTCGCCATTGGGCGGGCGTGTTGCACTCGGCGAGGGCGCCTGGCGAGGGCAGCTGATCGACGGCGATCGAGCGCACGCCGGGGTCGTCGAACAAGCTCTGGAGGCGCCGGTCACCGCGGGCGAGCTGGGCCCTCGCGCGCGCGTGCATGGGGCCGACGACGACGGCCGAGGCCAGCGGGTGCGCGCGGCCGCTCGGGTCTCGGGCCACGCACGCGAGCGCCGACGGATGCGCGCGCAGCGACGCGAGCATGAACGCGACGTGCTCGGCGCTGACCGCCGCGGCGTCGCACGAGCCGAGGTAGGCCCGCTCGACGCCGCGCTCGCCGAGGCGCTCGAGGCCCGCGGCGACGCCAGCGAGCGGACCGCCGTCGTCGACCGCGTCGTCGACCCGCTCGCTCGCGTAGCCCGCGAGCTCGGGCAGCACCTGGCCCCGTCGGGCCGCGATCACGATCGGCTGACAGCAGGTGGCGAGGATCCCGACCACGTGCTCGAGCAGCGGACGCCCGTCGAGCTCCAGCCAGGCCTTGTCGCGACCCATGCGGGCCGACGACCCGCCGCTGAGGACCACAGCTCCGTCCACGGGCTCAGCTTGCCAGAGCTGCCCGGGCGCGCAAGCGCCGACGTCGACGCGCCCGAGGCTCGCTTCGTCGACGATCGGATCGAAGTCGCGCTGCCCCGCGCCGCCGCCCGGGCGTGGGCCGAGGGTGACGAGGTCGGGATCGAGGCCGAGCAAGGCGCGCTGCGGCTGTTGATCGAGAAGGACTTCCGCTACCTGAGCCCGCGCGAGGGCGAAGACGACGACGACGCGTTTCCCCATCCTGGCGCCGAGTCGGGCGCGAGCTGCTAGCAAGTGCGTGCCTGGGCCCTGGTCGGCGCTACTTGCGTCGCCTTGGGCTGTCGGCCGCGATCGAGCTCGACGCCCGCGGAGGCCGTCGCGGCCCCAGCCGTCGACCACGGCGAGCCCCTGCCCTACCACGGCACCTGGGTCGGGCCCGAGCTGACCTTCGCCGGGCCGTGGGTGCTGGTGCGGCCGACGGTCGCCGACCCGGGTGTCGTTCTGTGATCGCCTCGACGTCAGCAACAACCCGATTGATGAGGTCCACGGCGTCTGCCTCGGCCTCGAGCGCGTATCGGCGCACTTGCAGCACCTTGCCCTCGGCGTCGTAACTCGTCGTCGAACCCACCCACATCATTCGCCAGTTGTACTCCGCCGAGGGTGGTGGACTCCGCTTGTAGATTTTTTGCGCACGATGGCGCTGCATGTCCACGTTCGCGGCAGCCCGCTCGGGCGATAGTGGCTTATCCATCCGCACCGCCATGCGGTCGAGCCGTGGGCCTACCTGCGTGATGTCTTGACGTATTCGATCGATGATCTCAAAGTGGTTGTCGGTCGGCGTGAAATCGGGGATCCTGTCGTCACGGGGCATCGCGTCACTCGAATCTACTCTTCCGATCCTCCGATCAATGGCCCACGACCTCGACGCGAACCATGCCCGCGAACTCGAGGGGCAACACGAGTTGGAGGGTGTAGTCCCCTGCCCCAAGCAGCCGCGGTAGTGAGATAAATTTCTCCATCCAGGCGTCGGTAAATCCAAGCGCCCCATCTCCACAGCTCGCGCATTGCTCTAGGCGCAGCTCTGCGCCAGTGAGATCGAACGGCGGGGGCTCGGGAACAAACCCCCAGCTATACTCACCGTCAGCCAAGATACGTACCTGATACGAGAAATGATAACGGGACCCACCGGGCCCAACGGCGTTGGGGTGGGCACAGGATGCATCAATCTCGAACAGGTACTCGTCACCCGGTCCGAGCGCCACGACGGGCTCGCGACTACATTCCCAGAGTTTGGCGCGATCTTCTTGTTCGCTGCAGATGGGATAGCTCGCATAAGACGCGAGCAATTCGTCCAGCCCCACGCCGATCGTGGAGAGCGCAGCATCGTCAAACTCACCGCGTGTCGAGCCCTTCGGAGTCATGGCGCACAGGGTGAGCACCTCCTCGAGTCCGAACTCGAATACGAGAAACGAGACGAAGTGCCGAGCCCGATGATAGTCCGAGCTCACCATGATGACGCCGTCGAAGCTCACCGCCAGCACATCTTCGATTGAGCTTTGCTCGATCGAACCGGCGGCACTCGGCCACGTCCCCCGCATGTATTCGGCGAGTCCCTCGGAGAGTACGGCCACACATGGCTCGTGCGCGTGGTTGAATATTACATGGTTCAGTTCGTGCTCGTGGGGCAGTTCTCTGGCGAAGGCCGTTTCCATCCCGTCGTTGACGTGCACGCACGCATTCGCTTGTCCGCAAATCCCCTGCTCATCCCAGAGCTCCGGCGAATACCAGTGATAGGCACCGATCGTCGCTGGCGCGAGATCGAGCGGCTCGGCCAGCGCGGCCACATAGCCGTCCAGCCACTCGGGCGTGCCTCCGCAGATCTCTTGCTCGTCGCGGTCGAACCCGCGGATGACAAGCCACTCCGTTTCGACCTCGAAGTCTAGATCTCGGTCGACCGGTTCGCCCGTCACGCACGACATCGAGCTACAGATGGTAGCCCACACGACTGCGATCCCGTTTCTCGTATTCGAGTTCGGACTCGAGGAGGTGCTCACCCTGTGCGCCGTGACTCCGAAGGGCTCGACACGCGGTGAGTCCGACTCCCAGATCTGGATCTCGACCTCGGAGGGGGCGTCGTCCGGGGCCTGCTCGATGACCACCTCGAGGGGCGTTTGCAGCACGGGCTGGGCGGGGGAGTTCCAACGCAGGACCCACTTTGATTTCTTCTTCTTGCCCATCGCGCGGCGCTCGGTCTTGCCACGATATCGCACGGTGTGACGTCGGGCGACTCGATACGGCCAAGCATGCGGACGAGCATGCGACCGCCTCGATCTCGAGCGGCACCAAGATCGGGGCGAGGGCTAGCAGCCCGGGCTGCTAGGAGCTGCGACACCCACAGCGGGCTCGGGGGCGCTGTAATTACGGAGCTCGTTGCGGACTCGGGACACTAGCAGCCCGGGGTGCAATGCCTCGCGCCGCCTCGCTTGGCCTTTTCGCCGAGGGCTTTGTCGCCAAAACTTGCAGTACGCCCGGTACAGCGGCGCTTTGGCTTCGCGCCCTCGGCGAAAATTCCGGCGCGAGGCGACACGATGCATTGCACCCCGGGCTGCTAGCCGGAAGCTGCCAGCGCCCAGCTCCTCACCGCGACCACCTCGGCCTGAGGCCTCAGACCCAGTTGCCGTCGGCGTCCAGCCCCATGGGCCAGTAGGGCATGCAGGCGATGAGGGTCACCAGGTCGTCCTTGCCCGCGTCGATCAGCCACTTCAGCAGGAAGACCTCCGGGTACACCCGCTGCTCCGGCGGCAGGGCGCCGTTCACCTCTTCGCACTGCAGCCAGTACGAGCGGACGATCCACACCACCTTGGGATGCGAGGCCGCGCCGGCGGCGCGCCTGGTGAAGGCGGCCTCCAGCGCGTCGTCTTCATCCAAGCCCCGCGCCCGCTGCGCCTCGATCGTCCTCGCCCACCAGGGCTCGGCGATGTCATGGGCGGTCTGGAGGTCGCCCAGGTATTCGTCGAACAGCGCGCGATGCGCGGGGGAGACGGCGTCGTCCAGCTCGCGCGCCATCTTGCCGGGGATGCGGGCCACCACGTCGCCGGGCTGCTCCAGCAGCCGCCTCTTGCCGTCCTCGACTTCGAAGTAGGTGATCACAGCCATCAGACGGTCTCCTCGTTGGCGTCGATGCCGATGGGATTGAAGAAGAGGCCGATCACGATCTCGGCGATGTCGGGGGCGAGCTCTTCGACCTGGCTGATCAACACGTCGGCCTGATCGTGCAGCTCCTGCCGAGCGGCCTCGTTCAGCTCTTCGATCTTCAGGTAGTAGCGACGGTAGATCTCGATGAACCGCGGATGGCCGCCCAGCCCGGTCGCCCAGCGCAGCAGGACGGTGTCCTCGTCCTCCTCCGCGATCCGCTGCTCCAGCCAGGCCTCGAGCTGGGGCGCGATGGCGCGCACCTCGTCGATATAGGCCGCCTGAATCTCCTCGATGCTCTCGCTCATTCCGTCTCCGCCTCCGGTCACTCCGCGGGATGGGCGGCGAGACTCCATCTCGCGCCTGCCCGGGGACCTAGCATGACCGATGGCGATGCCGAAGACAGATCCGCTGTCCACCGCCGCGACGGGGGACCGGCTCAGGCAAGGAGGGCGACAACCCCGAGACCCGCCGCTACCCCAAGCCGGTCTGTGAGGACGCCGGGTTCATTGCGATGCTCGAGGCTCTGCCGCAGGTCAGCGAGGCCACTTCCGAGGTGTCCCCGGACACCCCAAATGTGCGGGCTTTCCGTGATTTTGCCCTGATCCACCGGCTCGAGGCTCACACCGATCCTCGATCGGGCTGTTCCCGACCGACTTCGCGCTCGACCGGGCGTTGTTCGAGGTGTCCCGGGACACCTCGAAGGTCACCCGGCCGACCTCGGGGTGTCCGAGGACACCTCGAAGTTAGTGCAAAGGACCTCGGCGCTGAGCAGGTGACGAAACCTTCGTCAGTAAAGTGACGAGCGCGTGCTCGGCTCGGAGCTGGCTCCGTCCACGGCCAGAGCTGCCCGGGCGCGCAAGCGCAGGGCCGGAGCGTGGTAGCCTCCGCGGCGTGAAGCTACGCATTCGTGGCGACTCGCTCCGCCTTCGCCTGACCCGCACCGAGGTCGACGCCCTGCGCGAGACGGGGCGTGTCAGTGAGACGATCCACTTCGGCGCCCGCGCGCTCGACTACGTGCTGTCCAGCGCCGACGTCGACGCGCCCGAGGCTCGCTTCGTCGACGATCGGATCGAGGTCGCGCTGCCTCGCGCCACCGCCCGGGCGTGGGCCGAGGGTGACGAGGTCGGGATCGAGGCCGAGCAAGGCGCGCTGCGGCTGTTGATCGAGAAGGACTTCCGCTGCCTGAGCCCGCGCGAGGGCGACGACGACGACGACGCGTTCCCCCATCCTGGCGCCGAGTCGGGCGCGAGCTGCTAGCGAGTGCGTGCCTGGGCCCTGCTCGTCGCGGCTTGCGTCGCCTTGGGCTGTCGGCCGCGATCGAGCTCGACGCCCGCGGAGGCCGTCGCGGCTCCAGCCGTCGACCACGGCGAGCCCCTGCCCTATCACGGCACCTGGGTCGGGCCCGAGCTGACGCTGACCTTCGCCGGGCCGTGGGTGCTGGTGCGGCCGACCGTCGCCGACCCGGCTCTCGCGGCTTCCGCCGCGCCTCGCCACAGCCTCCAAGAAGCTGGGGGCCCGAGCGAAGCGAGGGTCTCGGAGCCCAGGCCCGAGCCAGGAGCCGCTAAAGAAGCTGTGATCGAGCTGCGCGCGACGATCGAGCGGCGCGAGGGCGACGCCTTCGCGCTCCGGACCAGCGTCGCCGGGGTCCTGGCCGCCGACTTCCTCCGGCCGACGGACTGGACCCTGCTCGTCGAGGACGGGCAGCTGGCGATCGCCATGGGCGACGAGCCGCTGACCGCCTACGTCGCCGACGAGCTCCCGCCCCCGCTGCTCGGACCCGCGATGCTCGACGAGCTCGAGCTGCCCGAGCAGCTGGTGATGGCCGACGCCGTCGCCTGCCTCGAGCTCGCCAGCTCGAGCTGCGCCGAGCTCGAGGCCGAGGGCCCGCTCGCGGGCGGCTGTCGAGAGCTGCGCTGGGCCACTTGCGTCGCTCACCTCGGGCCCCACGCCGCCGACCCCACGGTCCGCGCGGCTCAGGCGACCGCCGAGCAGATCCACACCCACGCCCTCGCGCTTCGCTTCGCCGACGGCCTCCGACAAGGCGCGCCCGCAGCCCAACGTGACGCCGCGGAGGCGCTCCATGCCCGCGCGCTCGAGCGCGCCGCCGAGGTCCTCGACGAGCTGCGACGCGACGGACCGCTGCCCGACGACCCCAACCTCGCTGGGCTGCTCGCGGCGATCGAAGGCGCCCAAGAGGGACGATAGCGCAGCCTCCTGCGTCCAGGGCACGTGCGACGCGCGGCTTCGCTAACAACGGCGCGGCGCCGATGATCCTTGGGCCTGGGTCAACCTACCTATGACTATCCGTGGCCCCCTTCTTGCTCTACCGTTGCGCATGACTCCCCTTCCCCGCAAGCTCTCCGCCGAACTCATCGGCACCTTCTGGCTCGTGTTTGGTGGCTGCGGCAGCGCCATCTATGCCGCCGCCTTCCCGAACGTGGGCATTGGCCTGCTCGGGGTCGCCTTGGCCTTCGGCCTGACCGTGCTGACCATGGCCTACGCAATTGGCCACATCTCTGGTTGCCACCTGAACCCTGCCGTCACCTTGGGCCTGGTCGCCGGGGGCCGCCACCCCGCCAACGAGGCCCTGCCCTACATCCTCGCTCAGGTCGCGGGGGCCAGCCTCGCCGCGGGCACCTTGTACCTGATCGCCTCGGGCAACGCCGGCTTCTCGCTCGGCGATGGCCCCGGCGCCTTCGCAACCAACGGCTTTGGCGAGCGCTCGCCCGGCGGCTACTCGATGCTCGCCTGCATCGTGGCCGAGTTCGTCCTGACCTTCATGTTCTTGTTCATCATCATGGGCGCGACCGACAAGCGGGCCCCGGCCGGCTTCGCCCCGATCGCCATCGGCCTCGGCTTGACCCTGATCCACCTCATCGGCATCCCGATCACCAACTTGTCGGTCAACCCGGCGCGCTCGACCGGCCCGGCCCTGTTCGTCGGTGGCGACGCGCTGATCCAGCTGTGGATGTTCTGGCTGGTGCCGATCGTCGGTGGCGTGCTCGGCGGGATCACCTACCGCAGCCTCGCCGCCAGCAACAGCGACAGCTGATCGGCCAGCTTGGCGTACGGGCAACGCGCGCATTGCCCGTACGCCAAACCCGCTCGCCCGACCGAGGCCATGTCGCGCAGGGCGTGGAGCTCAGTCGGCGGATCCTCGTCGCCCGAGCTCCACGCGCCGAATCGCCGAAGGCCCCGCTCTGCAAGATCGCGGCGCCTTCGGCCTCGTTCACGAGCTGCTTACTGCTCTTCGCTGACGACGGGCATTTCGCCCGACCAGTCGACCGTCAAGGTGCGTCCGCCCTGCTGGACCGTGAGCACCCGATCCACCAGGCTCACGTAGGGGCCGTCGAGCACCGGCCACAGCTCCGGGTCGAACTCGGGTTGGCCCGCGCCGTTGATCTCGACCTCGGGCCGGACCAAGACCGGGATCTCTGAGTCATAGACGTAGTCGGGCGCGGCCCAGGTGGCCCGCAGCACGTCGCCCTCCGAGTCGGTGTAGCTCACGCTCAGGGTGTCCCAGTCGACTTCGAGCGAGTTCGACTCCAACTGGTCCTGGAAGGCCTCGAAGCTGCCGTGCTGCTCGATCGTGCCCAGCTCGTAGACGATCGCGTTGGTCGCCCCCTCCGAGCGGATCATGTTGAACTCGGCGAGCTCGTCGCTCATCTCGGTATCGATGACGTAGTCGCGCAGCGGGCGGATCCCGACGTAGACCTCGCCCTCACGCAGGAAGATCCACCCCTCGCTCTCGACCACCTCGTCCACCGACTTGGGATAGCGGGTGTCGGCCCGCTGGATCTGCGCCTGGAGCCGCTGGTCGGCCCAGTAGCCCAGGCCCTCCCACGGGTCGAGCTCGGGGATGCTGAACAGGCTGATCACCGTGTTCTCGTGGTGGGCGATCTCCTGGAAGGGCGAGTTCGAGGCCCCGCGCCAGGCCTCGGCCTCGGTCAGCGCGCTGCCCCAGTAGTTGTGCGAACTCTCGATATAGTTGTAGGTGTCGCTGCTCGCGTAGGCGAGCATGAAGTTCTTGAAGTTGACGTAGAAGCCGCCGGGTTGGTAGCGGAAGAAACCCGTCCCCACGGCGTAGTCCTCGGTCCGATAGACCGTACGCATGTTGTCGTGGGGCGAGCCCCCGCCCCATGCACCGAAGCGCGCGAACGAGCCGTGCGCGGTGTAGGTGGAGGTCATGCCCGTTGCGACCTTGCGGATGATGTCGGACGGGCACCATTCGATCGAGGCGTTGTAGACCACGGTCGAGTTGTGGCTGTGCGAGAGCCAGGTCTCGGCGTCGTCGGTGATGTTGGTGCCCTCGGGCCAGTACATCCAGTGCATGAACTGAACATTGGGCTGGACCCCGTGATAGTTGGCGTTGACCTGCTGGTAATTCGAGCGATTGTAGGGCGGCAGGGTGATGCCATGAAAGGTGTTCATGGCCAGGTTGGCATAATGAAAGAGCAGCGCCGCCTCGGCCGCCCGCACGATCTCCTCGTCATCGGCGAAGGCATACAGCCCCAGCAGCGGGAACAGATGCAGCATGTCGTAGGTGGTCGAGAGGTTCTCGGTGTACCCCTTGTCGTACAGGCTAGACATCACCTGCAACAAGTTGGCCCTGATCGACTCGTGCAGCTCGTCCCCCGGCACCAGCGGCCCCTGGTTGGTCAACCAGTCGTCCTCCCCAGGAAACCACTGCGTGAACAAGAAGCCCGCGAAGTTCTTCATCAACGCGTGGTTCTCGGTACCGTGGCCGTTGATCTCGTGCCACGACTTCATGCATTCCTTCATGTCCTGTCGCTGGGCCTCGGAGAAGTGGTCCCAATACAGGCCCAGGGCGTAGGTTCCGGCCGGGACCGACTGATCGTTGCCCAGGCACACCGTATACACCGCCTGCTCGAGCGCAGCCTGGTCGTCGGGATCGACGTACAGCGCGCCCAGGAGCGTCGCCCAGCCGTCGGGATTGGCGAGCGTCTCCAGGACCCAAGCGCGGCGGTCATTGAAGACCTCCTTGGGTTCGATGGGGCCGGGGTCTTCGCCCTCGCCGTCGCCGTCGCCGTCGCCGTCGCCGTCGCCGTCACCGTCGCCGTCACCGTCACCGTCACCGTCACCGTCACCGTCGCCGTCGCCGTCGCCGTCGCCGTCGCCCGTGCTCTCCCCGGTCTCGCAGGTGTCGACCTCGCTACACGAGTCGTCGGTCGATGGAGCGGTGCACCCGACCAACCATAGAAGCGAGGCACAGGTGAGGGAAAAGCGCGGATGATTTTTCATCACGCGGGCACGCTACGTTCCCGGCTCGACGCGCTCAAGCGATCTAGACAACACCGATGGGCTCCGCGAGCTTCGGTCCGCGTGAGAGGCTCCCCGCGAGGCCGGAGACGGCGAGAGCGCGAGCAGGCCGCGCGAGACGCATGACAGCAGGGCGAGTACATCGTTACCGAGGCCTTCGCGCTCCACTATCGTTGAGCGCTGCCAGGACTACGACAAAGTAATGCTCTGTCCTGAATTCATGGGGCCCCGCGAGCAGTGGTGGTTCACGCCGGTTTTGTGGAAGTCGATTCCCCAGCAAGAATACGATGGCCCCCACGAGTGGGCTCCGCTTCGCGAGCGCTTCGCTAGCGCTTCGCCGCGCCAGGGCCAGGGCCAGGGCCACTTTGACGCCCTCGATGGTTTGGTGGAGGTAGCCGTTGGACTCCAAGACCTCGCGGCCAAATACTTCGCCATGATCCTGCTCGGCGCGGCTGGCAGCGACCGCCACCTCGCGGCCGCCCGCGCCTACATCTACGAGGACCGCCTCGCCCCCAACGTCGTCGAACTGTGTGAGCCCCTCGCTGTCTGGGGCCGGCTCACCGCCGTCGAGACCATCTTGTGGGTCTACGACCGCCACTTCGGGGCCCAGTGCGCCGAGGGCATCCCCGCCTATCTCACCACCATGCTCGAGCCCGAGTTCGGGCCCGCCGCCGACTACCCGCGCGAGGACACCCTCGAGGCCTACGAGGCCGCCGTCCGCACGCTTCACCAACAGCGCGTCGCCGAGCTCGGCGACCCGAACGCCTACGTCTTGTTCGGCGAGCGCTTCGGCACCAGCCCCTACGAGCTCATGATGCAGCCGCTCATGCGCCGACGCTTCGAAGTCACGACGGGTATCGACTGCTCTCACTTCTACGTCCGCCGCGACTTCCAGCCCCTGACCGCCGCCGCCCACCTCGAAGCCTGGCTCGACAGCTCCGCCCCCGACCACTTCATCCCCGGCGAGCGCTACTTTTTTGGCCACCACATCCCGCGCGACCCATGAGCACCTTCATCACCGCCAGCGGCCTGACGACGGCGGTCGGGGTTGGGACAGCGCCGGCTTGCGCGGCCATGCGCGCGGGCCTCGACGGCTTCACTGACCTGCCCTATCTCGACGACGAGCAAGAGCCGATCACGGGCGCCCCGGTGCCGACCCTGGACTGGTCGCGCGCGGCTCCCCTGCGCGCGGCGACCTTGCTCGCGACTGCGGTCGAGGAGCTCGCCGAACGCTGCCGGCTCGTCAACCTCGATCCGCGCGGCAGCTCGAGCTTTTGCTTGCCGAACACCGACATGCCCGTCGAGTTCACCCGCGCCGACGGGAGTCGCGTCGACGCCATCGCGCACCTCGACACCCTGATCATCGACCTCCCCCGAGGGCAGCTTCGCGCAGATTGCTGCCATGACCGCAGCGGCGCAGAAGATCTTCGAGCAGCCAACTCGAGGGCGGGTCGTCGAGCGGGCTGCTAACCCTTGAAGCTGCCGACGCTCGCGTCCCACACGTGGCGCGTGACCGCCTGACCATGGCGAAGCTCGACGGCGGACACCCGCCCGTTTTCATCACGCAAGAACTCGATGCTCGCCTCCGCCTCGGCGCAGTCATAGGGCTCGACGGCGATCCGTCCCACGCCCTCGAGCAGCGCGCCGGTCGGGCGCAAGAACGACCACTCAGGCCCGCGCTCGCAGCTGCCGAGGCGCGGACCCACGGCGATCAGCGTCGGGCCGTCCACGATCGGGACCACCGCGGCAGCGAAGCTCGCGCCGTCGACGAGCTCGGAGATCTCGTGCACGCGGATCGACTCGCCATCGCTGAGCAGGACCAGAAGATCGTAGGCCCCGGCGACCGCGGGCGCGGGCAGGAGCAGGACCGCGTCGAGCCGGGCGTCATCGTTGAGATCGACGACCACGTGATCCTGGACCTCGTCAGCCCGGCGGCCGTGATCTCGCAGGGCGCGGTCGAGCGCGAGCGGCAACGAGGGATCTTCTGCGATCGTGGTCCCGTCGATCTCCCAGCGCGTCGGCGCGCCGAGCTCGGCCGGATTGACCAGGTTATCGCCGCCTTCGGGCGCGCTGGCCTCGACCGGGCCGCTCGGCTGTACGGTCGCGTCACCCTGGCCGCCGCGCCCGCACGCGAGCGAGAGCAGCGGCGCCGCGAGCAGGAACAAAGCGCGAGAGCGCATGCCGTAGGTCAACGCGTGCGGGCCTCCATGTCAAGGATCGCGCGGGGTTATCCTCGCCGCGGTGTCGACCAGGCGCGACGATCTCGACGCAGCCCTCGAGCGGCTGCACGACCTCGACCCGGCCGAGCGCCGGACCCCGATCCGGACGGCGCCCTCCAGCAGGCCTCGAGTCGCGGCCTCATTGCACCGGCGCCAGCACGCTGGGCTCAGTGTTGAGCACGGCCGTGTACTCGCCGACGACGAAGGTCGCGTCGACGAAGTGGAACGAGCCATCGAGGCCTCGGATCGCCGTGGCGTGCGTGTCGTTCCCGAATTCGGCGATCGCCGGGAGTCCGCCGTAGAGCGCCTCACCGTCGACGAGGACGGAGGCGTTGACGACGAAGCGGAGAGTCCCAGGGGCGAAGGTCACAGCCTCGCCCTCGAGAGTGCCGCTGGCGGGGCCGCCGAGGCTGATGTGGGTGTTGCGGAACTCGAAGGAGCCGGCGCTTGTGTCGACGACATCGGCCTCGAAAGCGGTCAGGGTGAAGTCCACGGACATGTCGCGGTTGAGGGTCTCACGGGTCGATACGCTGGCGTTGTGGATCGCCGCGGTGATCTGGGCGCTGGGGCCGCTGACCGTGACCGCGCCCGCGGCGATCGAACCGCCAGCCTCCTGCTCAGCCATGGAGGCCGGGATGTTGGTGGGTTCCTCGCAGGCGCCGGCCGACGGGTCGGACGCGTAGGGTTCCTCGGGATCGAGGGCGCAGCTGAGGTGGAGGGTGGCGTCCTTGATGTGGCCGAACTTGGTGGGGCTCGATGCACCGCCGCCGAGGCCGAGTTCGACGATCTCGTCGGGGTTCTCGGCCACCTGCTCCGCGCAGCGGGCGAGGTACAGGGGCGCCTCGAGCATATCGGCGTAGGCGTAGAGGTCGGCTTTGGAGATGTCGTAGGCACCCTCGAGGATGGGTTCGGGAGCCACGAGCGCGTCCGCGGAGGCGCGGATCGCTGCGATCGCAGCGTTGCAGGCGGCGAAGCCACAATCGAGCTCGCACGTCCCGACGACGCTCTCCTCGGCGGCGTCATCCGTGCAGCAAGCCGTCGGCGTGGGGATGCCGAGAGGGATCTGGTAGAGGGGGACCGACGCGCAGTCGTCCGGGGTTGGGAACTCGGGGATGTTGAGCGGGTCCTCGTAGGCGAGGCAGCTGGTGAGGGGGTTTTGTTTGCCGGCGCCGTAGACATCGGTGACGAGCCAGCCGGTACCTTCGCCCTGGCAGGTGAGCTCCGCGCCAACCTCGAACTGGTCGTGGGGGGCGCAGCCCTCGAAGCCAGGGTCCGTGCCAGCGCCGGTCTCACCGGCGATGCACTCGCCCTTGTCATCCTGAAGACAGGGGCCATCGTCGCCGCAGGCAGCCATGAAGCAGAGGATGGCGGCGGGGAGGAGGTGGTGTACCTTGTTGGTCATGTCCGCCCCGCACTGCATCCAGCGTGCCAGCTTCATGGTGCTGGCGGGTGCGATGACGGTTGGCGCTTGTGCAGAGGACATCGAGTATCGCCCGCCCATGTGTTCGGACCGTGAACCGGAGGTCGATCTCCCCGATCTTCCGCTGGTTGACTCGACGGAAAACCTCGAGATTCACGCTGACGAGGGTCTCCTCCTGTGCGCAGGGACCATCGAGCTGTACGAGACCACCTACCGACACAACAACGCCGTGCTGGGTCTCGAAGATCCCCATGATGTGCGCTTGTTCTACACCAACTCCGTCGCAGAGTACTGCCCGGAGAACGCGAGCGCCTGCAACCTACGAGACGGCACTGCGATCGCGGGCCCTGGGTGGGTGTTTCATGAACTTGGTCACGCCTCGAACTGCGAGTGGCGCGTGTCGAGTGCCCCGGCTCTCAATGAAGGCTTGGCGACGAGCTTCGAGCCTGTGGCGCAAGACCACATGACTGACCCTCGAGAGTTCATCACGGCCGAGAGTCCCTTTGACGTCCACTACGAGTCAGCCGCCCACTTTGTCCGCTGGCTCATCGAAGAGCGGGGCCTAGAGCCCTTTCGAGAGCTGTTCTTGCTCGCCCCCCACAGCGGCGGTGATGGGGTGCTCGAAGCCATCGAAGACGTCTACGGCCAGGACGCCGACGCGCTGTTCGACGAGTATCTGGAGGCTGCGCCGTACCTCTGGGTCCCCTACCGGCAATGCACGGACCTCGAGGTTCTCGAGCCCAACGGCGACACCTGGGAGTTCAACTCGATCTTCGATTGCTCGGATCCTGCGACCCTCGGTCCCTATGAACGGCAGGAGAACATCAACTGGGACCAGCTCGCCAAGACGGCGATGTACCAGAGCTTCCTGATCGAGATCGAGACTCCTGGGGTCTATCGATTCGAGAGGGACGAGCCCGAGACGTCGATCGAGATTGAGCGATGCGTGGACCAGGTTTCGCTGTCAAAGCAAGAAGCTGAGGAGCAGTGGATCGACACCGGTCTGTTCCCGACCTTGCAGGGCACGACGGACATCGAGCTGCCTGCAGGGACCTACCGTGTGGACGTTCGCCGGGAGTACACCAAACCCCACCCGGTGTGGGTACGCATCTCACCCAACCCGGACGGAAACTGACGCGTGGTGTCGACCAGGCGCGACGATCTCGACGCAGCCCTCGAGCGGCTGCACGACCTCGACCCGGCCGAGCGCCGGACCTTCGTGGCCGGCCTCGATCCGCGCTGGCGGGCCCCGCTCGATCATCTGCTCGCGGGCCCCGATCCGGACGGCGCCCTCCAGCAGGCCCTGTCCCTGCCCTCGGCCCACCGCCGCGAGTCGCCGAGCCTCACGAGCGTCGACCTGCTTCACCAGGGCAGCTACCCGGCCCGGCTGATGAGACTGCTCGAGCCCGAGCTCGTCCGCGAGCTGCTGGCCGACGAGCCCGTCCGGGAGCCGCCGCTGAGCGAGCAGCTCGAGGCCGCGCTCGCCAAGCACGATCTCGCCGAGGCGATCGCCCGGGTCAGAACGCGCAGCTACCTCGTGCTCGCGCGGCGCGAGCTCGAGCACGCGCCGCTCGAGGAGGTCGGCGCGGCGCTCTCGGACATCGCCTCGGCGTGCATCGAGGCGGCCATGCGCGGGGTCGACGAGCGCCTACTCGAGCAGGTCTGCGTGTTCGGCATGGGCAAGCTCGGCGGCCGCGAGCTCAACTTCCTCAGCGACATCGACCTCGTCTTCGTCCACACCGACGAGGCCGCGTCCGACGACGACGACGGCCGCGCCCACCGGCTCCGGACCGAGCTCCACAATCGCCTCCGCCGGGTCCTGCGCCTGGTCGAGGGCAGCGGGGTCTGGCGCCCGCTGTTTCACGTCGATCTGCGCCTGCGCCCCTTCGGCTCCCGCGGGCCCCTGTCGATCTCGCTGTCGGCGCTCGAGCGCTACTACGAGCGTCACGGTCGCAGCTGGGAGCGGCAGGCCTGGCTCCGCGCGCGGCCGGTCGCGGGCAACCTCGAGCTCGGCGCCGCGGTCCTCGACCGCCTCAACCCCTTCGTCTGGCGGCGCAGCCTCGGGCCCGAGGTCTTCGACGAGATCACGGCGATGATGAAGCGCGCCCGGGCCCAGGCCCACGAGAGCATCGGCAGCGCGAACGTCGATCTCAAGCACGACGCGGGCGGGATCCGGGAGATCGAGTTCTTCGTCCAGAGCCTCCAGCTGCTCAACGGCGGCCGCGATCCCAGCCTGCGCACGCGCTCGACCCTGGGCGCCTGCGACCGCCTGGCCGCGGCCGGGCTGCTCAGTGATCGGGAGCACGAGATCCTCGCCCGCGCCTATCGAGTCCTGCGTCGGATCGAGCACCGCGTCCAGCTCAGCGAGGGCCAGCAGACCCACCGCGTGCCCGGGCCCGAGCCCGCCCGCGAGCTCCTCGCCCGCCGGCTCGCGGTCGGAGCCCCGCCGACCTGGCTCGTCGGCGCCGAGCGCCAGCTCCCGGCCAGCCGCGCGCCCGCCCCCCCGCAGACCCTCGTCAGCTTCGACGCGGCCCTGACCGAGCTGCGCGGGCAGGTCCAGGCGATCACCCGCACGCTGACCGGTGAGTCCGAGCTCGCGGGGCCCGAGGCGGCCGCCCGCGAGGTCGCCCAGGCGGTGGTCCTCGACTCGGGCTCGTCGCCGCGCTCGCGCCTCGACGCCCTCGCTACCCTCGGGCTCTGGCCCGAGGCGGCCGAAGAGGTCTCGGCCTTGCTCGATCACCTGCTCTCGCGTCCCCAGGGCGCGCTGTCGAGCTCCGGGGCCGCGCTCGCGGGCGGCCAGCGCCTGCTGCTCGCGTGCCTCGACAGCGCCGACCCCGTCGAGGCCGTCCGCCGCCTCGTCGAGTTCTCGGCCTCGCGCCCGGCTCACCTCGGCGTGTGGCGGGTGATGGCCGAGCCCGAGCAAGAGGCGCTCGTGCGCCAGGTCGCCGATCTCTTCGGCACCAGCGAGCCGCTCAGCCGGGGCTTGATCGGCTTTGGCGGCAACGCCGGCCCGGCCCGCGACGGCGGGCTCTCGCTCCTGCTCGAGGCCAGCGCGAGCGAGCTCCCGAGCGCCGACGAGCTCCGCGAGCGCTTCGCGAGCCTGTCGCGGGGTGACGACGGCCCGCTCGGGCCGGACACGCCCCTCGACTACCGCCTGATGCTGTTCAAGCACCGCGAGCTGGTTCGGATCGGCATCTACGATCTCGGCCGTCGGCCCGACCCCCTCGCGGTCGGCCGCTGCCTGTCAGATCTCGGCGATCTCGTCGTCCGCGAGCTGCTCGCCGACATCGCCCGCGAGCAGCGCGAGGACTCGGGGTTCACGCTCGCGGTCCTGACCCTCGGCAAATTCGGCATGCAGGCGATGGACTACGGCTCGGATCTCGACTTGATGTTCGTGTTCGAGCCCGAGGCCACGGTCTCGCCGACGGTGGCGCGCGAGTCTGCCCAGCGAGCCAGCCGGCGGCTGATCGCGCGGCTCGAAGATCGCGCCCGCGGCCTCCGGCTCTACGAGGTCGACATGCGCCTGCGGCCCTCGGGTCGCCAGGGTCTGCTGGTCTCGTCGCTGAGCGGGTTTCGCCGCTATCACAGCCGAGCGCTCGAGGTCTGGGAGCGGCTCGCGCTCGTGCGCCTGCGGGCCGTCGCCGAGCAGCGCTTCGAGCCCAACGCCCCGCCCGCCCAGGCCGAGCCCGCAGACAGCGGCGTCGCGGCACCGGGTCCTCTCGCGGCTCAGATCGTCGACGAGATCGTTCCAGGCTCGGTCTGGGCCGCCGACGATCCCACCCACATCCGCGCGCAAACCCGGCGGCTCAAGCAGCGGATCGAGAGCGAGCTCGCGCGTGAGACACGCGAGCAGTGGAACATCAAGACCGGTGCCGGCGGGTGCCTCGAGCTCGAGCTGCTGGTCGCGGCGCTGCAGCTGGAGCACGATGTCCGCGCACGCGAGATCCCCGTCGCGCTCGAGCGTCTCGCCGCGCTCGGCGTCCTCGAGCCGGGCGAGGCCACCGCGCTCGACGAAGCTTACCGCTTTGAGCGGCGGCTGCTCAATCGGCTTCGCATGTCACGGGGCAGCGGGCGCGGCAGCGGGCTACGCGAGGCCGATCGCGTGACCGTGAATTCTCCCCGCCTGACCGCCCTTGCGCGTAGGATGGGCCTCGCGGATCGTGACGCCCTGGTCTCGACGCTCGAGCGCGAACGCGCGACCATCCGGGCCGCCTTCGATCGCCACCTGCCCCTCGACCACACCCATGCCGGAGATCACTGAAACCACGCTCGGCTTCTCGCTGAAGGGGACGCTGCGGCGCAGCCCGTTCCCGAAGATCGTCCGACAGCTCGCGCGCACCAAGAGCACCGGGAGCTTGTACTTGCTCCATGGCAAGACCAAGAAGGTCGTGTTCTTCAGCCGCGGTGAGCCGATCTCGGTCCGATCCAACGTCACCGCCGAGTGCCTCGGACAGGTCCTCGCGCGCGAGGGCCTGATCACCCAGGCCCAGTGCGACCAGACCCTCGAGTCGATCCGCCGAACCGGCAAGAAGCAGGGCGAGCTGCTGATCGAGATGGGCATCCTCAGCGAGGGCAACCTCCGCTACGGCCTCGAGGCCCAGCTCCGGCACAAGCTCTACGACATCTTCAGCTGGGACGACGGCCGCTACCAGTACAAGCCCGACGTCGAGGGCGACGACCACGGCCTGCGCTTCTCCAACCACGCCCAGGGCCTGATCCTCAACGCGCTGCTCGAGACCACCGAAGAGGTCCACGCCGAGCGCTCGCTCGAGCCCTATCACGAGCGCTTCCCGGTCATCGATCCCAAGCGAGAGGTCCACGTCGAGGTCACGCCGGAAGAGGACTACTTCCTGACCTGCCTCGACGGCAGCGAGAGCATCCTCGAGCTCCTGACCACGCCCAGCGACCCGGTCGTGCCTTCGGCGGCGCTGCTGCTCTACGCCTCGATCCAAGCGGGCATCACCAAGCTGGCCAAGTCGCGCCGACAAGCGCGAGAGCGCCCGGCCAAGCCCAGCGACGGCCGCGTGCTGCCCGAGCGCGAGCTCATCCCCGACTACGAGGCCCAGCTCACGATCACGGCCTACGAAGACACGCCGCTGCCCGGCCAGCTGCCCAAGCCCGACACCGAGCACCTCGACAACGACGACGAGTTCGCCGTCGACGCGCCCCAGCTCCACGTCAGCCCGCGCGAGGTCTCGTCCGCGTTGATCGCCGCCGAGCGCGACACGCCCGACGAGACCTTCGACGAAGATCTCGATCTCGGGGTCGACGACGACGACGACGACGACCTCGCCGCCAAGCTCGACGACGACGTTGACGACGACGACGACGACGCCGCCGACGCCGAGGTCGGCCAGCCGCTGGTCGCCGACCCCGCAGAGTCCGGCGTGTTCGAGCGCGTGCTGCTCGACGACGACGACGACAAGCCCTTCGAGTACGGCGAAGCGTCCGACAGCGACGACGCGCCCGGATCCGCGGCAGACGAGCCCCCGCCGATCGAGGCCGAGCCGTCCGAGCCCGCCGCGATCGAGCCCGCCGCGATCGAGCCCGCCGCGCTCGAGCCCGCCGCGATCGAGCCCGCCGCGATCGAGCCCGAGCCCGAGCCCGAGGCTGATCTCGAAGAGATCGAGGAGATCGAGGAGATCGAGGAGATCGAAGAGCTCGAGGAGATCGACTCCGAAGACGACCTCGCCCTCGGCCAAGGGGCGCCAGCGCCCGAAGTCGCCGAGCCCGTCGCGGCTGGCGCAGACGAGCTCGCGGCGCTCGCTGCCGGGCTCGAGCCCGATGACGACCTCGCCCTCGGCGACGACCTCGCCCTCGGCGACGATCTCGCCCTCGGCGACGACCTCGCCCTCGGCGACGACCTCGCCCTCGACGGCGACCTCGCCCTCGACGGCGACCTCGCCCTCGACGGCGACCTCGCCAGCGGTGGCGAGCTCGCCAGCGGTGACGAGCTCGACGACATCGACCTCAGCGCCAGCACCGAAGCGCTCGACGCTGCGCCCGACGCCTCGGGTGCGCTCGTCGCTCTCGACGAGCTCGACGACATCGATCTCGGCGGTGAGCTCAACCTCGACGACGACGACCCGCTCGCCGCCGATGGCGGGACCCTGATCGATCCCGACAGCTACGATCCCGACGCGACGGCCGAGGCCGACCCCGAGACCCTCGGCGCGCTGCAGTTCTCCGACGGAGAGTTCGCGATCGCCGAGGGCCGCTGGGATCAGGCCATCACCCACTTCGAGGCGGCCTACGAGCACGGCATCGACCTCGCCGAGCTCCACACCTACGTCGCGTGGGCGCGCTTCCAGGCCAGCGGGGGCAGCCCCGAGATGGCCGCGCACGCCCTCGAGCTCCTCGCCTACGCCGAGGAGATGAACGCCAACCTCGCCATGGTCTACGCCTACCGCAGCGCCGTGATGCTGGCTCAGGATGACCGCGCCGGGGCTCAGGACGCCGCCCAGCACGCCCTCGACATCGATCCCTACGACGAGCTCGCGATCGACGTCATGGACAAGCTCGTCTGAGTCGAGTCAGCCCGGGTCCGGGTCGGTCCACGCGAGCTCCAGGACCCGGTGGCAGCCGCGGAGCCTGACACCGTCCTCGTGAAGCTCGACGTCGACCTCGTCCGAGACCATGCCGATCGGCCTGACTTGGGTCAGCGTCAGCTCGAGCTCGGCGGTCGAGATGTCGATGATCAAGTCGGTCCGCGTGGAGCTCGACACCTCGCAGCCGCCGAACGCCACTTCGCTGCCGTACGCGTAGGTCTCGCCGAACTCCCCCAAGTCGCCGTGGAAGTCGTAGCTCACGTGGTGACCGTCGGTCACGGTCGTGCGCACGTGCATGAGCTCGCCCACGACCTCGACATCGAGCGAGGCCGGCTCGCGGCACTCGTCGGACCCGCCGCCCGCGACCGCGACCGCGAGCAGCTCGTCGCGCTCGGGGATCAGCACGCCGATCCCGATCTTGCCCGCGGCGCTGGTGCGGATGACCCGGGGCTGCTCGAGCTCACAGCGCGGGTCGCCACAGATCTGCTCACGCGCCTCGTCCTCGCTGTGCGGGATCGGCCCGGAGCCAAAGCCCGGCTGGCCCCGCGACGCGACCAGGTTCCACGCCCGGAGAAAGCTCGCGCTCGGCTCGAGGCTGCGACCGCGGGTGTCGATCGACACCTTGCACCACTCGTCGTGCTCGGTCTCGAAGTAGGCCCCGGCGTCGGACGGGGCGCTCGCCGGCGACATGCCGAGGCCGCTCGGCTCGGCGCGCTCGTCGATCGCTGGGCCTGAACCCGACGACGGCGGAAGCGACCCCGACGTCGCCCCCGCGCACGCGGACAGCCCCAGCGCGCTCAGGCAGCGAGTCAGCGTACGGCGATCCATCGTCACATCGTCAGCGCGGGAGCATGCGCCAGGGGTCAGCGTGGCAGGTCAGGCGCGAGCTTGACCAGGGCGTCCGCGAGGACCGCCCGCGCGCCACGCTCGACGATCTCGCCGTGGGCCATGATCAGGCGCTCGAAGTCCCACTCGAAGATCCGCTCGAGGCTGCGGCGGGCCGCGCTGCGATCGCGGATCAGCGCCCGGATCAGCGGGGTCTGAGCGCAGCGCTGCCAGGCCCCGCTCGCGCGCAGGTACCAGCGCGAGGCCCGTGAGCGGCTGTGATGAATGTTGAACACGAGGTCGCACACGATCAGCGTCTTGCTGCGACGGTGAAACACCACGACCTCGCTGGCCAGGGGCAAGCCCGCGAACAGCCGGGTGTCGAGGGTGTCGGCCAGCGCGGCCGGCGTCGCGTCACCGAGGACCTCGTCGAAGATCAGATCGCGGCGCTTGTCGGGCAGCCCCGGCGCGCCCCACAGCTTCGCGTCGGGCCAGCGCCGCTCGGCCCCGAGCAGATAGAGGTGATGAAAGCGGCTGGGCGCGAGCAGCTGCGTGACCGGACCGAGGGCGTCGAGCTCATCCGCGAGCGCGTCGTCGATGTCGATCGGCGAGTGCAGGATCAGCGATCCATCGGGCCGACGGATCACGGTCATGCGCGTGGCCAGCGGCATGCCAGCCACCGCGATCTCGGCCTCGGCCGTCCACAGATCTTCGGCGATCTCGCGCAGCGCCATGGTTCTCCTCATCGTCTCCTGGCCGGACTATTGCGCGTCCAGCTCAGACGCGCCACCATCCGCGCCCACATGGGCTACTTCAACGGCAAGGTCATCTGGATCACGGGAGCGTCGTCTGGCATCGGTGAGGCGCTGGCCCTCGAGCTCGCCGCGCGCGGCGCAAACCTGGTCCTGTCTGCGCGCCGCGAGACCCTGCTCGAGCGGGTCCGCGAGCGCTGCGAGCGAGCCAAGGACCACATGGTCGTGCCCCTCGATCTGAGCGCGCCCGAGACCGCCGCCGCCGCCACCGCCGAGGTCCTCGCACGTCACGGCCGGATCGACATCCTGATCAACAACGGCGGGATCAGCCAGCGCGGGACCGTGGCCGACACCGAGCTCGACGTCGATCGCCGGATCATGGAGGTCAACTACCTCGGCACGGTCGCCCTGACCAAGGCCGCGCTGCCCTCGATGCTCGAGCGCGGCGCCGGACAGATCGTCGTGGTCAGCTCGCTGATGGGCAGCATCGGCACGCCCCTGCGCTCGGCCTACGCCGCGTCCAAGCACGCCCTCCACGGCTTCTTCGACTGCCTCCGCGCCGAGGTCCACGACCAGGGCGTCCACGTCTGCGTCATCAGCCCCGGCTACGTCCGGACCGAGATCACCAAGAACGCGCTCACGGCCGACGGCTCGACCTACGACGACATGGGCGACGCCCAGAGCAAGGCCATGAGCCCCGAGGTCTTCGCCCGGCGCTGCGCCGACGCGATCGCCAGCGACGTCCGGCGCAAGATGATCGGCGGCCCCGAAGTCTGGGCCGCCCGCCTCGCGCCCTTCTTCCCCGGCGTCTACGACTTCCTGATTCGCCGGGTCAAGAGCACCTGAGGCCGCCCAGGCCGCTCAGCTCTTCGCCCAGGGATCTTCGATCCCGGCGTCCTCGAGCAAGACCCGCAGCAGGTCCGAGCGCGACCGGGCCCCGGTCCGGGCCAGGACCTGCGACACGTGATACTTGACCGTGCGCTTGGTGCAGCCGAGCAGCTCGGCGATGCGCTGATCCGGGTCGCCCCACAGCAGCCGCCACGCCGTGATCGTCTGGACCGGGCTGAGCCCCGCGATGAACTGCAGACGCGCGAGCCCGTGACGAATGTCGAAATTGATCGACTGCGTCTGGAACATCAGCATCTCTTCGTCCTCGGCGCTCGGCAGCTCGTCGCCACCCTTTTGCCCGAGCGCCACCCGCCAGGCCTGGGTCGCGCGCACGGTCGCGCCGATTCCGGCGAGCAGCGAGGCGTCTTCGACAGGCTTTTGGATGTAGCCGTGCGCGCCAGCGCTCATCAGCTGGGCGGGGACCTCCTCGTCATCCTGACCCGTGACGACCAAGGCCTTGGTCAGCGGGCGGTTGTCGAGCAGCACGGGGATGATGTCGAGCGCGGTGCCGTCGGGCAACGAGAAGTCGAGCAACGCTGCGTCGAAGTCGCGATGCGACTCGATGGCCTCGATGCCTTCGGCCTTCGTCGGGCAGCCGACGACGTCGTAGCCTGCGCCTTTGAGAGTGCGCAGATACATCTCCAAAACCACGTCCATGTCCTCGACGACGAGGATCTTGGGCTTGGCTCGCGCGACGCGACCAAGGCTGGCAGGGATGTCGGGGACCCAACGCGATGGGGACTCGGTGTCGCTCACTGGAACCTCTGTCGGCGGCTCGTGTTCGGCCGCGTAGGTCTACGTATCAAGGTGTGACCGACTGTGTCCACGCGAACACACGATCAAACTCGGTTTTCGCGCCGCTGTGTGATCCGACGACCACGGTGGCACCCAGGTTCGGACGAGAATGCTCCTCTTGGCGCGAAAACGAACATTGTTTGGTACTGCAGCGGCCTCATTCGGCCCGGTCGGCTCCGGCCGGGGCGAGATCGGCCGCGACGGCCCTCCCGCGGGCGGGCCCGCGGGAGAGACACCGCATGCCGCGCAGGTCTGCGTTGTCAGAACCGCGTCAGCTCGACGAAGGACTGATAGCGGCCTTCGATGTCCTCGCGCGACAGGCCGCGGAGCTGATCGTAGGAGAAGCCCTGGACGCAGTAGCTCGCCATCGTCGAGCCCCAGATCACCGCCTGACGAACGTAGTCGTCGGTGATCTCTCCAGTCCGCGCGAGGTGGCCCATGAACCCGCCCGCGAAGCTGTCGCCTGCGCCGGTCGGATCGACGACGTCCTCGAGCGGCATCGCCGGGGCGGCGAACAGGGCGTTGTCGGGCCCGAAGCACAGGGCCCCGTACTCGCCGCGCTTGATGACCAGGGTCTTGGGCCCGAGCTCGCGGATCTTGTTGGCTGCGCGGACGAGGTTGGTCTCGGACGTCAGCTGCAGCGCCTCTTCTTCATTGATCGCAAGCACGTCGACGCGCGCGAGGACCTCGAGCAGCTTGTCGTGGGCGATGTCGATCCACAGGTTCATCGTGTCGAGGCCGACGAGGCGCGGGCGCTTGGCCATCTGGTCGAGCACGTCGAGCTGGAGGCTGGGCTGGATGTTGGCCAGAAACAGAAACTCGCTCTCGCGGTAGCTTGGCGGCAGCCGCGGGGAGAAGTTCTCGAACACGTTGAGGTGGGTCTCGAGCGTGTCCCGCTGGTTCATGTTCTCGTGGTAGCGGCCCTTCCAGCGGAAGGTCAGGCCGTCGCTGTTGCGCTCGAGCCCGTCGAGGTCGACCCCCGCGCGCTCGAGATCACCGAGCGCCGCGGCCGGGAAGTCGTGACCGACGACGCCGACGAGCTGGACCGGGGTCAGCGGTGACGCGGCCATCGCGAAGAACACCGCGGCTCCGCCGACGCTTTCTTCACGCTCGGCCGTCGGGGTGATGACCCAGTCGACGGCGACGCTGCCGACGACCACGAGTTTGTTGCTGTTCTGATCTGACATGGTTGGATTTGGGGACAGGTTCAATGGGCGTCGAGGTAGTGACCGATGATGAGGTCGAGGCGCTCGCGGGTCACGGCGGGGATCTTGGCCGGGTCGGTGATCAGCGCGCCGACCAGCGCGCGCGGCCACGGCAGGTGCTCGCAGGTCGTCGGCAGGCGCTCGGCGAGCTCGAGCACGATCGAGCGGACGCGGGCGACGTTGGCCTGCATGATCGCGATCACGGCGTCGACGCTGACCTCTTCTTCGCTCTGGTGCCAGCAGTCGTAGTCGGTCGAGGTCGCGAGCACGGCGTAGGCGATCTCGGCCTCGCGCGCGAGCTTGGCCTCGGGCAGCGCCGTCATCCCGATCACGTCGCCGCCCCAGCTGCGGTAGAGCTCGGACTCGGCCCGGGTCGAGAACGCCGGGCCCTCCATCACGACCATCGTGCCCTTGCGATGCAGGCGCTGCTCCCCGCGGCCGACGACCTCGGCGGCGGCCTTGGTCACGAGCTCACGAAAGCCCGCGTCGAAGGGGTCGCCAAACTGAATGTGGGCCACGCAGCCGCTGCCGAAGAAGCTCGACGTGCGGTTCTTGGTCCGATCGATCAGCTGGTCGGGGACGACGACGTGACCCGGGGCGATCTCGGCCTGGAGCGAGCCGACCGCCGACGCGCTGAGCAGGTGGGTGACCCCGAGCTGCTTGAAGCCGTGGATGTTGGCCCGGTAGTCGATCTCGCCCGGCAACAGGATGTGGCCGACCCCGTGACGGGGGAGAAACACGGCGCGCAGCGGCGGCCCGGACTGGCGCGGCAACTTGCCGACGGTGTAGGCGCCCGAGGGCTCGCCAAATGGAGTCTCGAGCGAGACTCGCTCGACGTCCTCGAGCTTGTCCATGGCGTAGAGGCCCGAGCCTCCGACGACGCCGAGGACCAGCTCGTCGCGGGCTTGGGGAGAGGCGGGGTGCGGCTTGATCATGGTCATGCTCGGACGCCGAGCGCGAGTCGGCGCGGCATCGTATCTCGTCTCTTGGCCCGCCGCAGCGCGCCACCTACGCCCCGCCCCCGCGAGCGGATTCACCGCCTACCTCGTCGGCCGCCGCCGCCCTCGCCCTTGGCGAGGGGGAGCAGACGACGACCATGATCCCGCCCACGCGGCCGGCCGCGGTCTCGCCCTCGACGCTCAGCCACGCGTCGAGGGCCATCGCGGGATCGTCGCAGGGCTGTGCTAGGCTCAAAAGCTAGGCTCAAAAGCTAGGCTCAAAAGCTTGGTTCGGTGAGATCCGAGATCGGTGAACGGAGGCGTGTGATGTCAGGCCAGGAGCTCGCGCTCAGTGTCCACGGATTTGTAGTGAAGGGGTTGTTGCTGCTCGCAGGCGACAACGCGACGCGCAGCTTCGAGCTGCTCGAGACCGGGCCCGGCGTCCACGTGCTGGTGGGGGGCCACCGTCCCTTTCACCTCCTCGTGACCGAGGCCCTCGACGACGAGGGCCGCGGGCGCTTGCGCGAGCTGGTCGGCCACCGGGTCATGGTCCGCTTCGGCGAGCGGCCTCCGCTGCGTCGACGGATCGCGGCGGTCGGCGGCGCGGGGCTCGAGCAGGTCACGCCCGAGGCCCTCGATCTGACCGCGGGGCTCTACGGGGCGGCGCCGCTGTGGCTCCACGCCGACGGCACCCTCGCGAGCACCGAGCAGGGCGCGGCGCCGCGGGGGCTCGATGCCCTCGCGACCATGGTCAGCGCGGCGCGCTGGATCTCCTCGCGGCGCACGAGCTCCTTCGAGCGGCTGTTTCCGGCCAGCGCCTTTCACCCCGACGAGCCCGAGCGGACCGAGCGGCTCGACCTCGACCAAGGCCGGGCGCTGCTCGATCAGCTCGGCGATGTCCTCGAGGCCGCGCGCGTCGGTCGCGAGGCCGCGACCGCGTCGACGGTCGAGGCCGCGCAGCTTCGCAGCGCCGCGCTGACGGTGCTCTCACACCTGTGCGCGACCGTGACCAAGGATCCACAGTTTCGCCCCGTCGCCGACGCGGCCGCGGCCAAGATCTTCGAGCTGATCGCGGCCGAGCAAGGCCCGGGCTCGCGGCCCGAGCTGCGCGCCCACGCGATCAACCTGCTCAGCCTCCGCGGACCCGCGCTGAGCGAGGCCGACCGCGCCCGGGCCCAGGCCCTGCTGCGCGGGATGATCCGCCCCGCCCCCCCCTACGACGAGTACACGGGCCGCTGGCGCTTCGCGGTCGCGTCGGCCTTCGCCTTCAACGAGGGCGAGCGCGACGCCTTCGTCGAGCACCACGGGTTCAAGAAGATCCCGACCCCCGAAGGGGCCCCCGCGGCGCCCCGCGGCCGCCGCTACGAGGTCCTCGAGAGCCCCTTCCCCGGCCCCGACGGCGAGCCCTTCTTGGTGTTCACGCGCGCGGCCAGCCCCCGCGACGAGAACCAGGAGATGGCGACCCCCTTCTTCGCCGGGCTCCTGATCAGCCGCCACGCCCAGCTCGGCGCCCACGACATGACCAGCTCGCGGATCCCGGCCACCCAAGCTGGCTACAAGCTGATGATGAACGCCCAGTGCGCCGGGCTGACCACGCGCTTTGCGATCTCGCGGATGTTCCCCGAGGCCGACATCTACTCGTCGTGGGACTCGACCTACTTCCGCACCAACCGCGATCGCAAGGTCGTCGACTCCGAGGGCGTCGACTGCTTCGTCGCGCTGCTCCAGGGCCTGAGCGCGCGCGAGAGCTTCGCCGAGATCGATCGCCGCATCGGCCTGGCCCAGTGGGCGCGGCCGCTGAACAAGATCCCGGGCTTCGTCCAGTTCATCGGGCCGGCGCATCCGCAGGTCGTGGCCCGCTACGAAGACATCAACCACGACGGCAAGGCCGACTACTACGACGGGTTCTTGGACTTCACCCTGGTCGAGATCGCCGAAGACGCCCGGGCCGGGGCGACGCCCAAAGACCCCGGGGTCGCGGCCTCGCAGATCAGCGGCGCGGCGGCGCGGGGCCTGGGCTGGGCCGCCGGCAGCCTCAACCGGGTGACGCAGTACAGCGAGCTGTGGGACGAGCTCCCCGATCAGGCCGAGCGATCTCATGCGTTCAGGGCCGCGGGCTTCTTCAGCCCCACCGAGCCGCCGCGCGACGTCGATGGGGCGCCGCTCGAGGAGCTCGGGCGGATGCCTGCGGTCGTGCGCCTGATCGCCGATCCGACGGCAGAGGGCGGGGTCGCGGCCGACGTGATGTTCAACGCGTGGTTGAGCCACGCCCCGCAGGAGCTCAAGCGGCTGCTGTGCGCGGCCGAGGCGTTCTGGCGGGCGATCGACGCCAAGCTGCTGCGCGCGGCGCCGCTCGACACCCACGCGGGCCGGCGTGGGGCCCTGCTGCTGATCCTCGCTGGCTTGCTGGAGTATCCGGCGGATCAGAACCGGGTCGATGCGCTGTGGCGGGCGGCGCTGGCCATGTTGCGGATGCCGCCGATCTCGCGCTCGTTGGTGCGGCGGTGCATCAACAAAGAAGATCACGACGCGAGCAACTACTACGGGTCGCGGCGGGGGATCGCCGAGCTGATGGGCGCGGGGGATGAGCCTGGCCGGCTCGCCAAGTCGGATCCGGTCGCCCACGCGATCTTGGTGAGCGACGACGAGGACATCGGCCGAGCGGCGCCGCTCGAGCTCACGGCCGATCCGCCGCCGAGCCCGGCTGCTCCTGCTGGCGGCCGAACCAAATGAACAAGGGCGTCAACAACACCGTGGGCCCGAGCCACAGCACCACCGCGGGGATCCCCGGCGCCAGCCGAGGCCCCGTCGCCGCGGCGAAGGCCGTGAGCGAGGCGATGAACGCCGCCGCGACCCCGCGGATGTGCTCGCCCACCCACGCGTCCGCCTCGAACACGTCCAGGTTCATGAAGCGTCGAAAGTGCCAGACCGAGCCCAGGCTGATCGTCGACAACACGAGCGCAACAACGCCCATGCCCTGGCCCTCGAGCAGCGCCCACGCCCCGTAGCCGCCGAACAGCAAGAACGCCCCAGCAAAGCCAGGGTGGAGCGCACGATCGAGCGGCCCCGGCCGCCGCTTGGGAGGCTGGAGCCGGGCGAGGCGCCAGGCGACGAGGCCGTGATAGATGACCAGCAGCCCGACGCCCATCAAAAACAGGTTGCCGCCGACGAACACGACCGGCGCCGCGACGGCGATCGCCAGGCCCATGCTGAGCATGAACAGGCGCCCGGCCCACGGGTGCCCCGACGGACGCTTGGGCAAGCTCAGCGCGACCACCCCGGACAGGATGGCCACCAGGCCGATGACCCCGTGGATCGGCATCAACAGCTCGCGCAAGGTCGCGTACTCGAACATCTTGTTTTGGGGGCTCTCGGGCGCTCAGCGCAGCCGGAATTGCTCGATGAAGATGTGGAGGCCGAGGGCCAGACCGATGAGCCAGTCGTGGCGGTGCCCCGCCGCGACCGCCGGCGACAGCCGCTCCCACCGGTGGCGGACGAAGGATAGTACGTTTGGGTCGAACACGCCGAATTCGGCGATCGCCTCGCGCTCGAGGTAGCGACTGAGCAGAGCGCGACCGGTCGCGGACGCCAGCACGTAGCGCCAGCTCGGGGCCAAGAAGGGGTGCTTGGGGACCGCGCAGATCTCGGGTGGAAGCAGCCCAGCGCCCGCGCGTCGCAGCAGCAGCTTGCCCTGTCCGCTGGCGAGATCGAGCAGCTCGGTCTCCCCAGCCCGCGCTGCGAGATCGAGGATCGCGCGGTCGAGAAACACCGGGCGCCCCTCGACGCCGTGGGCCATCTCGACTCGATCGCTGAGCGCGGGGATCAGGTAGCTGCTCAGCTGGTGGAGGGCGAGCAGGCGCGAGAGATCGAGGGCCGGCTCGGCTTCGAGGCCGGCGAGGGGCGCGAGGACCTGGGTCGAGGGGCTCGGCTCGCCGCGCCAACGCGGCAGGAACACTTGGCTCGGCACAGCGTCGACTCGACGCGCGCGCTGGTCGAAGAAGCTCGCCCACCAAAGCGGGCTGGCCGGATCACGATCGAGGGCGTCGTCGAGCAAACCGACGCCGAGCTTCGCGGGGGCCGCCGGATCGGGCGCGGCGGCGCGATCGACCGCGCGCGCGCGCCAGCGAGCCTCGGTCATGAACCAGGGGTAACCAGCGAAGAGCTCGTCGCTGCCCTCCCCGCTCAGCACGACCTTGACGCCCCGCTCGCGGACGTGACGCGCGAGCAAGTAGCGGGCGACCGCGTGAGCGTTGACGGGCGGAAACTCGAGCGCGCGGATCGTCTGAGGGAGCGCCGCCGCGAGCTCCTCGCTCCCGACCCGGACCAGGTCGAGCTCGAGGTCGAGGCTGCGCGCGTGCGCCTGCGCGAGCGCGGACTCATCGTGGCTCGGATCATCGAAGGCGAGGGTGAACGCGGGCAGGTCCCGCTCGCGTCGGGCGAGGGCCGCGACGAGGGCCGAGTCGAGGCCGCCCGAGAACAGCAGGCCGATCGGCGCGTCGGCCCGGAGGCGACGGCTCACGGCGCGTTCGAGCTGCTCGCGTAAGTCCTGGGGTTCGGGCGGCTGGCGCCGGCTCCGAGCCTGACTCGGGCGCGCGCCCGGCCCCGCCAACCACCGCCAAAACACCCTGCGGCGGCGCTGCCCGAGCTCCCAGCTGTGCACGGTCGCGGGCGCCAGCGACTCGACGCCCTCGAACGCGCACGCGCTGCCCGAGTACGCGCCCAGGAAGTGGCCGGACAAAAAGCGCGCGCGCAGCCGGGGCTCGTCGACGAGGGGCAGCAGCGCCTTGGCCTCGGACGCGAGCGCGACCGAGCGATCGGGGCCCTCGAGCACGAACAGCGGCCGGACCCCGACCCGATCCCGCGCCGCGATCAGTCGCTCGCGCCGGGCATCCCACACGATGACCGCGAAGTCGCCGTCGAGCTCGTCGACGAACTCGAGGCCGCGCTCTTCGTAGAGGTGGGCGATGAGCTCGGCGTCGCAGCGCGTGCGCAGCTGATGACCCCGCCCGCGCAGCTCATCCCCGAGCTCGAGGTGATCGTAGAGCTCACCGTTGACGACGACCGCCACGCTGCGGTCTTCGTTGAAGTAAGGCTGCGGCCCGGCCGAGGGGTCCACGATCGCTAGCCGCGTGGCGATCAGCCCGAGGCGGCCGCGATCGAGGATCGCGTGACCGCGCTCGTCGGGCCCGCGGTGATCCAAGGCGGCGCCGAGCTGCTCCAGCTGCTCGGTGACGATCGAGGGCCCACGCGGGCGCCACAGCGCGACGACGCCACACATGCTCAGAGCTCGACCGTCTGCCCGTCGACGCGGCGGACCCGGCGACACCCGAGCCGCAGCCCGGCGCCGCGATCGCAGCGCCCGTCGTCGAGGCTGAAGCGGTAGTCGTGCCACGGGCAGCGCAGGCGGCCCTCGCCGTCGAGCTCGGCCCGGTGCAGCGGGCCGCCCATGTGCGGGCAGACGAGCTCGTGAACAAACAGCTCGCCGTCGCGCTCGACGAGGCCGAGGCGCCGCTGGCCGTCCTCGACGGTGTTGGCGTCGAGGATGCGCAGGCGACCGCCAGCCGCAGGCCGCCACGGCTCGAGGCGATCGGCCGCGAGCATGTCCGTGATCATGGCCTGGTCCTCGTCCCACAGCCGCGCGTAGAGCTTGAGGTAGCCTCGGCCCTTGAGCCTCGCGACCGTCTCGGTCTCGGCGGGTGCCCAAAACTCGACCTCGATGTCCGTCTGCTCGTGGGCGCGGGCCTCGCTCGCGGGGACCGGCGAGAGCTGGGTGAGGATGTACGCGCCCGCGCTCACGCCTTCGAGGGTCCGGGTGACATAGCGCAGCCGCTCGCGGTCGACGCTCAGCTCGAGGACCATGGTCTTGGCCAGGCTCGCGGGCGCGATCGTCACGCACGCGCGCCACCAATCGCGGCCGGCCTCGAGCAGCTCGATCGCGGCGAACGAGCTGCGGTGGACCCACGGCAGGTGGGCGTGATCCAAGACGTTGCGCCAGACCCCGTCGACGCTCGAGTCGAGGCGGCGGCGATAGCTCGCGAGCATGCGCAGGTGCTCGGGTCGCGCGGGCCAGTCATGCCGGGGCGGTCCGGCGGGAAGTTGGGGCTCGGTCATGCGTCGCCGCGGAGGTCGAGGTGAGGGTCGAGGTGAGGGTCGGGGTCGGGCTGTGCGAACGCGCGCTGGACCAGGGCGACGAAGGCCGCCTCGGCCTCGAACCATATCGCGTGGCCCGAGGGCAACTCGGCGAAGGTGGCCGCGGGCGCGGCGTCGGCCAGGCGCCTGACCTCGCTGGCGGGGAACAGCCAGTCCTGATCCCCCGCGATGACCGTGTGCAGCGCGGTCATCGTGGGGACCGACGCGCGGAGGTCATGGCTCGCGAGGCGCGCGAGCTGGGCTGCCCACTGGGGCCGCGAGGTCGAGAGCTGGCCGAGGTGCATGGCGAGGGTCGCAAACACCCCTGGCCGATGGAGAAAGCCGGGGCTGAACAACATCGGGACCATGCCCTCGATCAGGGTGCGCTCGTCGATCGCCGCGTCGAGCACGCCCTGCACCAGCCGAAACAAAGCGCGCTCGCGGGCCCGAAAGTGCGCGCAGGTCACGGCCACGACCGCTCGCCGGACCCGCGCAGGATGACGCGCGAGCAGCTGCAGGGCCCAGGCGCCACCGAAGGACCAGCCGAGCAGATCGAAGCGCTCGAAGCCCTGGCTGAGCGCGCACGCTTCGAGCCAGGCGACGAGCTCGTCCCAGCCGATCGACGAGCTCGCGCTCGCGCCGGGCCCGGTCGGCGTGACCGCCAGCAGCGGCCTCGGCCCGGCGATCGCCTCGAGCAAGCGACGGCTGCTCTCGAGCCGCGACGGGAGGCCGAGCAGGACCACGAGCGGCACGTGCCCGGGCTGACCCGGGAGCCGAAGATGGGGCAATTCGAGGGTCACGCGGAGTCGCTTCGAGTTGGGCTCGGGCCCGCGAGCGTGACCACGCCCCGGACCCAGGTTTGGGCGCCGTCGAGGGTCCCGACCGAGAGCTCGAATTGTTGGAGATGCATGACCCGACGAGCGCGAAGGACCCGAAACACTGGCGCGCGGATCGTGGCCTCCGGCGCGTAGACCAGGCGCTCGTAGGCCGCGACGTACACGGGCTTGGCCTCGGCCTGGGTCTGGGCGCGAAAGCACAGCCCGGCCGCCTGGGCGGCGCCGTCGAGCAGCTCGGTCCAGTGCCACGAGGGCCGCTCGACGGCGCTGAAGATGCCGCCGTCGACCAAGTTGGCGCCCGCGCTGACGGACATCCGATCGACGAAGAGCGCCGCCGGACCGTGACGCAGCGACGCGCGAACGTGGGCGGGCTCGCACAGCGGCCCTCGGGCAGGCCGCGGATCGGGGATCTCGATCGGCGCGAGCGCGGGGCCGACCCCGTGGCGGATGTCGATCGTCGCGGCCTCGAGGATCCTGGCCCGGCTGCGATCAGGCTTGCGAGGATCTCGGCTGACGCGCACGAGGGCGGGACCCGGAGCCGCGTGTTCGTGGCCTTCGGGACGCAGCGGCGCTCGGAGGGCGGCGCGTCGGATCTGGGCGACGGGCCCGGCGAGGCGGCGCGCGGCCTCGACCGCGAGGCCGATCAGGTACGCGCCGGGGACCAGCGGGTCCCCCTCGAAGTGGTCGCGGCAAAGATGGGCCGTGATCGCGGGCGGGACCTCGAGCTCGACGCTCGGCCGTCCGCTCGCGCTGGTCGTGTCGACGTGGGTGAGACCGGCGAACAGGCTTCCCACCCGCGAGGTCTGCTGCTTGAGCGACACGTATGCCTATGATAACAGCGAGCCCTGTCGAGTCACGGCCCACGAGCTGCCCGCGAGCGTGATGTCCTCGTGACGGGTATCGGCGCATGGACCCCGTTCGGCGTCGGCTGGGACGCGCTGTGGGCTGCACTGATCGAGGGCCGCACGGCCTTCGCCCCCGTCGGTGAGGGCTTTGGTCCCGACCCGACGCTGCTCGCCGGGCGGATCAGCGACTGGAAACCATTTCGGGCCGAGTTCCCCGAGGTCCGCCCGCCCCTGCCGATCCCGGTCACCCGACTCGCGCTCGTCGCGGCGAGGCGCGCGTGCGAGGCCGCGGGCCTCGCAAAGATCGACGCGGAGCACGAGCGGCTCGGCTTTGGCGTGATGCTCAATCGCAACCGCGGACCGGCGCAAGTCGTGGCCAAGATCATGAAGCCCGTCCTCGCCAAGGGCGTGCGCAAGACCAGCCCCTTGCTGTTCTCGCAGAGCGTGGCCAACGCTCCGCTCGGTGCGGTCGCCACGGCCCTCGGGCTGCGTGGTCCTCACCTGCTGACCATGGGCGGCGGCGCGATCATGACCGCCCACGACGCGATCCAGCGCGGCGACGCGCCGGGCGTCCTCGTCGGCGGCTTCGAAGAGCTGGTCTCGGAGCTGTTCACCGCCGACCTCGACAACGGCGTGATCGAGGGCATCCGCAGCCTCGATCAGCTCGGCCGCGGCCCGGTCATGTCGGAGGGCTGCGTGTGCGTCTTGCTCGAGTCCCGGGCCAGCGCCGAGGCCCGGGGCGCTCGAGCCCTCGCAAGGCTGGCGAGCGTCGAGCGCGGCCTGTCCCTCGCGAGCCGAGCGGAGCCCGCCGAGCGCGAGCAAAACACAGACGGCCGCGGCGAGCGCGGCTGGGATCCGCTCTCGCGCTGGGGCGCGCCCGATCCCGACGGCTTCGCTCGCCTCGCCGCGCGCGCGCTCGCTCGCGCTGGCGTCGAGCCAAAGACGATCGGCTACCACGCTGGCAACGGCGCGGCGGTGCCAGCGTTCGCGTCGGCCGAGCAGCGCATGCGGGCGACCCTCGGGCTCGACGGGCTCGGCCCCGCCGGGCGAGTGGGCTCGCTCAAGGCGCTGCTCGGCGAGGGCATGGGCATGGGGGCGATCGCCAACCTCGCGTGGGCCGCGACGATGGTCGCCCGCGGCGAGATCACCCACTCGACCCGCTCGGGGCCCACCAAAGATCCTGTGCCCGGCGCCGGCGCGTCGGCCCTCGGCCTCGCGCACAATGTCCTCGTCACCCACCTCGACGCTCACGCCAGCCAATTCGCTGCGCTAGTGTCGCCAGCCTCATGAGCACCCAAGTCGCCCTCGTCACAGGAGCGTCGCGCGGCATCGGCCGCGCGATCGCGTTGGGCCTGGCCCGGCGCGGCCTCCACGTTGCGATCAACTACCGGTCCCGGCGTGAGGCGGCCGAGGCCGTCGAGGCCGAGCTCGCGGCCGAAGGCCTGGCCTGCTCCCTGTGGGAGGCCGACGTCTCCGACAAGGCGGCGACCAAGCAGATGATCGCCGGCATCAAGGCCAAGCTCGGTCGCCTCGACGTGCTGGTCAACAACGCGGGCGTGCTCCACGAGGGGCTGTTCTTCTTCACGCCGATCGACAAGTTCTGGGAGATCATGCAGGTCAACCTCGGCGGCGTCGTCAACTGCTCGCGCTACGCGATCCCGATGCTCGGTCGGCACAAGGCCGGGCGGATCATCAACATGGCCTCGATCGCGGCGATGCACGGGAGCGCGGGCCTGTCGGCCTACGCGAGCTCGAAGGGCGCCGTGATCAGCCTGTCCAAGGTCCTCGCCCGCGAGCTCGCCAAGTCCGGGGTCACCGTCAACGTCGTCGCGCCCGGCCTCGTCGCCAGCGACATGACCGACTCCCTCGCCAGCCCCGAAGCCCACGCGCGCTCGGTCGCGATGCAGCCGGTCGCCCGCATGGGTGAGCCCGATGAGATCGCGCGCCTCGTCGTGTTCCTGGCCTGCGACGCCCCCGGCTACCTCACGGGCGAGGTCATCCGTGTCGACGGTGGCTCGATGATCAGCTGAGGTGAGCATGGGCGTGGGCATCTGTGGACTCTCGGTCTGGACCTGCTTTGGCCGCGGCCCCGCGGCGCTGAGCGAGGCCATGGCCCAGTCGGACCGGCGCTTCGAGCAGGTCGCGGTCGCGGCCGACATCGAAGACCCATGGTTCAAGACCAAGCGCGGCATGCAGCTGCCGATCCCGGCCTCGATCGTGTCGTCGTGGCGTGGCCGCGAGCTGCCCGTCACGCCCTTTGACTGGCCGGCCCAGTTTGCGATCGAGACCGCCCTCGACGCGGTCGTCGACGCGGGGCGGGTCACGCAGCGCTACCCCAGCGAGCGCATCGCCGTGTGCAACGGGACCTCGCACGGCTCGAACCACGGCCTGCTCGAGTACCTGCGCCAGACCCAGGCCGGCGAGCCAAACGACCCGAGCCTGCTGCTGGATCTGCCCTCGATCATCGCGGCCAGGATCGCCCAAGTCGTCGGCGCGAGCGGCCCGAGCCTGACCTTCAACACCGCCTGCTCGGCGGGCCTCAACGCGATCGGTCAGGGCCTGCGCCTGATCGAGTCGGGCCGAGCGGACTGCGTGATCGCCGGGGGCCACGACACCTTCTCACTGCTCAGCTTCGCCGGCTTCACCAGCCTCAAGGCGCTCGACCCTCGCGGCGCGCGCCCCTTCGACCTCGAGCGCGACGGCCTCTCGCTCGGCGACGGCGCGGCCTATGTCGTGCTCGAGCGCGAAGCCGCGATCCGAGCGCGCGGCGCCCGAGCGCGGGCATGGATCGGCGGCTACGGCTACCTCGGCGAGGCCTACCACCCAACGGCGCCCGACCCCGAGGGCCGCGGCGTCGAGCTCGCGATGCGTCGGGCCCTGGCCGAGGTCTCGGGCCCCGAGCGCCTGGCCCTGGTCTCGGCCCACGGCACCGGCACGCCCGCCAACGACGAGGCCGAGCTGCGCGCGATCGATCGCGTCGCCGAGGCGATCGGCGTGACCGAGCCCGTCGACGTGGTCTCGCTCAAGTCCCAGACCGGTCATAGCCTCGGGGCCGCAGGCGCGGTCCAGTCGGTGGCCGCAATCTTGAACATGGAGCGCGGCCTGGTGCCCGCCAACATCACCCTCGACCAGCCCGTCGCGCACGGGCCCAAGCTGCGCCTGCCGACCCAGCCTGCAGCCCGCGAGATCCCCGTCGCCGTCTGCAACGGCCTCGGATTTGGTGGCAGCGTCGCCGCCCTCGCCCTCGTCCACCCGGAGCATCAGCCATGAACCAACCAACCGACGCCGTCGCCACACGCATCTCCGCGATCATCATCGAGCGCCTCGAGCTCGAGGACTTCACCGTCGAGGACTTTCCGCGCGACGCGATCTTGTTCGCGCCCGACACCGAGGGCGGCCTCGACCTCGACTCGATCGCCTCACTCGAGATCGTCTCGGCCCTCGCAGACGAGTACGACCTCGACTTCGATGAGATCGCGCGCGAGGACTTCATGAGCGTCGAGACCCTGGCCGCCTACATCATCCGCGAGCTCGCCGCGCTCGGGAGGCAGCCAAATTGAGGGTCGAGATGCTCGGCCACGCCAACCTCCTGATCCGCACGGACGGGGGCGCGGTGCTGTTCGACCCGCTGTTTCACGACGAGCATCACGAGGGCGTCTACGACGTCTATCCTCCGCGTCGCGTCGACATCCAGGCGCTGCCGGACTTCGACGTGGTCGTGCTCTCGCACGCCCACGCGGACCACTTTGATCTGCCGAGCATCTCGCTGCTGCCGCGCCGGATCCCCGTGCTCGTGCCCGCGGACCCCGACATGATCGCGTGCTTGCGTGGGCTCGGCTTCGCGCAGGTCGTGCCGGTCGAGGACCTCGAGCCCGTGACGATCGGCGAGCTCGAGCTCGTGCCCACGCCCGCGAGCGCCGGCGCCCGCGAGCACGGCTTCTTGGTTCGCCACGGCGGCGTCACGGTGTGGAACATGGTCGACACCTTCCCGAGCCTCAGCGCGATCGACGGGGTGCTGCGCGCGTTCGGAGCGATCGACGTGTTGCTCGCGCCGTGGCAGCCGCTCCACGACACCGGCGTATCGAGCGGGATCGGGCCGCAATTTCCCCATCGGATGTACAGCCGGATCTTGGCCATGATCGGGCGCATCAACCCGAGGGTGCTGGTCCCCGGCGCGTGTGGGTTTTGGGCGATCGGTGTCGCCGCGTGGACCAACGCTGCGCTGTTTCCGCTGACGCGCGAGCGCTTCGTCTCGGACCTCGCGGGCCTCGATCCCGACCTGGCACAGCGCGTCTTGACCCTCGAGCCCGGGGACGCGATTACCGCCTCGCCACGAGGGATTTCACACGAGCAAGGCTTGCTCAACTACGTCTCGACCACCCGCGACTACGACTGGCGAGATCGGGCGTTTCGGCCGCTCGATCTCCTCGGGCCCCCGCTCCAAGAGCACCGCGGCGAGACCGCGTCCGTCGGCGAGTGCGAGGCGGCGATTCAGAGCCTGTTCGAAGACGTGCTGCCCGAGTTCATCGCCGAGAACTCGGGCGCGTTCTCGCTCCATCAGCGCTGGCAGCTCGTCCGACAGTACGAGGTCGTGTTCGACGCAGGTGAGCGTCGCTACTGGACCACCCGCTTCGAAGATGGGGGCCTGGTGGCTGCACCCGGAGAGGACCCCCTGCGGACTGCCTATACTGTTATTAGTGCAGGTCTACTGATTGGGTTGATTGCTGGATCCGTGTCGTGGGAGTACGCGGAGATGAGCGGGGAGCTGCGGCGCTTCGACTTCAGCTACATCGTCGACGAACGCGGTCTGCACGTCCCCCAGCTTGGCCTCGCGGACCCGCTCGCGGCGCTGTTGGGCTCTCAGTCAAGCCTCGAGCAGTTTCGCGCCAACAAAATCGAAGCGCTCGACGGTGAATATCGCGAGGCACTCGCCAAGATGGGCATCGATCCCGACGAGCTATTGGCGTCTCCCGACGACGTGCCGCGCTCGCGCACTCCATTGATTGATCCGACCGCAATCGCGGCATCTGTCATGGAACGAATCAACATTGTCCCGAAAGACCTTGACACCAAAAAATCCGAGGGGTACGGTTCGGCAGGGAAATCCGCGCAAGATGAAAAACTCGACCCGTCGTAATTTGTTGGCCAAGCTTGGCGTGGGGGCAGCTGCCGCCGCCGCGCTCGCCGTCTCTGGGACCTCCTCCACCGCGAACGCCGGGGCCGTCCCGATCAACCCCAAGCGCGTCGTCGAGATGCAGGTCGAGGGCACCAAGCTGCAGGTCGCCGTCCGCATCGACCCCAAGCAGGGCGGCTTCGTGATGCAGGCCTCCCCCCTCGAGGGCGAGCCCAAGCTCGGTCTCACCAAGACCGGCCACACGCTGAACCTCGGCGTGTCGGTCAAAAATAATGGCGTGTCGATCGCCGGCCTCGACGCGGTGCTCAACCGGGCCGCGTCCGCGAACAGCGGGCGCTGCTGGTTCGACGACGTCGACGTCGCCGTCAAGATGTAGTCCGTTGGGTGTTTTGGGCCGCTCGCTCAAGCTCCACCCGCACTTCGAGCGCGTGCCAGGTTCTCCTCGGCACGCGTTCTTGCGATCCGAGCCGGACCAGATCCTCGAGCTCACGCCAGACGCGCTGGTGGTCCTCGAGCGCTTCGCTACGCCGGCGCGGGTCGATGAGGTGTTGCCCGGCGCATCCGCCGAAATGCTGGCGTTCATCGAGACCCTGGTCGAGCTCGAGCTGCTCGTCGGCCCCGAGCTTCAGCCTCCGCCCTACGGCTGGGAGGCCCCGCTGCAGCCGATGTTTCGCTTGCCCGTGTGGCCCAACGTGCTGCCTGGTTCCTCGCCACCCATCGTCGTGCTCGGCGCGCGCTTCGACGACGCGACCTC
This sequence comes from Enhygromyxa salina, assembly GCF_002994615.1. Lineage (GTDB taxonomy): Bacteria > Myxococcota_A > Polyangia > Nannocystales > Nannocystaceae > Plesiocystis > Plesiocystis salina_A. Next base: position 123,782 of record NZ_PVNK01000005.1, read on the forward strand.
CAGCGCCTACCCGCGCGGAGCCAGGGATGGACCCACAGCCCTGCGCCGAGCCGGGAGCAGCTTTCCCCTGCGCGTCCGTGTCGGGGTCGAGGCGGCTGGCTTGCCCCACGTCGAGCTCGGTGAGCGCATGTTGGTCGGGGCCGTGATGGCGGACGCCGGCGATCTCGTCACCGATCCGGGCTGCGCGTGGCCGGTGTTCGCGGCGGCCCTCGAGGCGCGGATGCGGCTGCTCGGCGAGCGCGCTCGCTGCTTGCTGCTCGGCGGCGATCACAGCGTGACCCTGCCGGCGCTGCGGGCTCTGGCCGAGGTCCACCCCGGCGGGTTTGGCGTGCTGCACTTCGACGCGCACGGCGACCTCGGGCCAGTCGACGAGCCGGCCACGGTCACGCACGCCAACGTCATGCGGCACGCGCTCGCGCTGCCGCAGGTCGCCAAGTTGGTTCAAGTGGGTGTGCGTGGGTTCCAGGCCCTGCCCCCAGAGCGTGACGCCTACCGCCGCTTCACGGCCGCCGACGTCGAGCGCGACCCCGAGTCGATCGTCGCCGCCGTCGACCCGCAGCTGCCGTGGTACGTCAGCGTCGATGTCGACGTGCTCGACCCCTCGGTCGCGCCCGGCACCGGCGCGCCCGAGCCCGACGGCCTGCGCTTGCGCCAGCTGCGAGAGGCGCTGCGGGCCTGCCTGCTCGGGCGTCGCGTCGTCGGAGCCGATCTCGTCGAGTGTCACGACCAGCCAGGGGATCGCCTGACCGGCCGGGTCGGCGCGCAGATCGTGCTCGAGCTCGCAGATCTCATGGACCGGGGTCGACCATGAGCGAGGCCGATCCGAACCATTCGAGCCCCGGATTCGAGGCCCGCCGTCGGGTCGAGACCTTGCGCGCGATCTATCCTTTGCTGTCCGAGCTCGACATCGGGCGGCCCGAGGCCCTCCACCTCGCCGCACGGGTCGCGTCGTGGCCCCGCCTCCTGATGAGCCGGTGGATGGACGCCGGGACCTGGCCCAAGATCGAGTGCCTCGGCGCCGAGCACCTCCACGCCGCCCGCGCGGAGGGCCGCGGCGTGATCGTCGTCCCCGCCCACTTCGGCGGCTATCACTGGACCTCGCTGGCCTTGCTCCACGCGGGCGTCCCGGTCTCGCTGCTCGTCGACGCCCGCAACCAGGCCTTCCTCAACTCCGACGTCGCCCAGCGCATGTTGCCGATGTACATGGACGCCGGGACCTTCGACGCCCACGGGCTCGGGGCCTTCGAGACCATCGACAGCGAGGACGCGATGTCGCTGTGGCGGCTGCGCAAGGCCGTCGTGGCCGGTCGCGCCGCCGTCATGTTCATCGACGGCAACAGCGGCATCGACGGACGGCTCGTCGCCAAGGGCTCGGTGCGCGCGAGCTTGTTCGGCCGCGACGTGTGGGTCCGGCCAGGGATCGCGGCCCTCGCCCAGGCGACCGGCGCGGCCATCGTCCCGGTCGTCACGCACTTCGATCAGCGCACAGACACGGCCCGCTTCACCTTTGAGGCCCCCGTTGAAGCGGCGGCAGGGCTGACGCGCAAACAGGCCCGGGCCGAGCTGATGCGCACGCTCTTTGCCTGGCTCGAAGCCCAGATCCTCGCCCGGCCCGAGCAGTGGGAAGAGTGGTGGCTGCTGACCAAATGGTGGGTCGAGCCGCCTGGCCCAGCGTCCCCGTCGGGCTCGGGACTGGGCTCGGATCGGCCCGCGTCGATCCGCCTGCCAGCGCTCGCGGGCCGGCGACTGCAGGTCGCGCGACCGAGCCTGTGGCGGGTGACGGTCGAGGGCAGCGAGGCCGTCGTCGATCTCGAGCACGACCTCGCGCTGACGGCCGAGCCCGCGCTGCTCGATCTGTTCGGCGCGGCCGAGCGCGGCGACAAGGTCTTGGCCTGGGTCCGCGACCAAGACGACAACGACAGCGCCAAGCGAGCGCTGGCGTCGGCCCTGGACCTGGGCCTGATCCGCTACCAGTAGCAGGCACCGCGGCGATCGGAGCGACACCTTCATGACCACAGACCTCTTGAACGACGGCGTCTACTACCAGCTCTACCGCCAATCCGAGCGCGGGCGCTGGAACATGTCGGACATCCCCTTTGATGAGATCGACGACAGCTTGGTCAACGACTTCTGGCTCGCGATGGTCCGCGAGATCGCCCGCTCGGAGCTGACGACCTTCGACGCCGTTCGTCAGTTCTTCGAGCTCGGGTTCGTGGACGACCCGGACTTTGGCCAGTGGCTCGCTACATGGTTCTTCGAGGAGACCCGCCACCCACAGGCGCTGATGCAGTGGCTAGACCATTTTGGCGTCAAATTCGAGCCGGCGTTCATGACCGAGGGGCGCCAGACCTTTCCGTTCATGAAGGCTCGGATGGGCACGCTGACCATGAACATCATCTCGGAGATGATGGCCTCGTTCGGCTACGGCAACCTGGCCAAGTACGCGCCCGAGCCGGTCTTGGCCACGATCGCCCGCTTGCTCGCCCGCGATGAGGCCCGCCACGCCACACACTTCTTGGCCTACGCCAAGCGTCACCTCGAGCGCGCCTCGGACAAGGACGCCGAGCGCAAGATCGCCGTGCAGGTCCTGTTCGTGTGGCGCTATGGGCGGAAGAAGGTTCAGCACCCGATCGGGATGTTGGTCTCGGAGTTTGAGGATCATCCGGACTTCAAAGCGGTCTACGACCGGATGGGCTTCGATGATGAGAAGCTGCTTGGTGGGATCTGCCGGGTGATCGAGAACCTCGTTGAGCTCCCGCTCTCGACGAAAGCCGAGGTCAGCGCTGCGCTGCGCAAGCTCTCGCGAGGGTCAAAAGAAGCGAGCTCCTCGAGCTAGCAGCCCGGGGTGCAATACCTCGCGCCGCCTCGCTTGGCCTTTTCGCCGAGGGCTTTGTCGCCAAAACTTGCAGTACGCCCGGTACAGCCGCGTTTTGGCTTCGCGCCCTCGGCGAAAATTCCGGCGCGAGGCGACACGATGCATTGCACCCCGGGCTGCTAGGCTAGTCCTAAATCAAGCGCTGAATTCAAAAAGCTGAATGATTTAGGGGTGAGCGGAGGGGACTTCGCCGCCGCAGCGAGGGGCCTTATTGAAAGGCCCCTTGAAGGCTAGGGCGCCGGCTGCATCTGCGCCGGGCTGAGCGCCCCCTCGCTGAAGCGCAGCTCATCGATGATCCCGTTGAAGCCGCCGAAGCCCGAAGGCACCCCGCCAATCTGAATGAACTGAAGGTTCGGATCGAGAAAGCCAATGACCAGCGGGTCCACGGCGTCGAGGAGGTGATCAACGTAGAGCCGCACCCCCTGGCCGTCGAAGGTCATCGCGACGTGATGCCATTGATTGTCGGCCAGACCGCTGCCTCCGACCAGCCCCGTCGCCTCGTTGGCGGTCGTCCACACCACCCGCCCGCTCTCTTGCGGGGCGACGGAGTACTCGATGTAGGCCGTCAGGTTCGGCTTCGCGGTGGTGTCGCTCTCGTCGCCGTAGTAGACCAGGAACTGCCGCGGTAGGGTCACCTCCGAGACGAACAGATAGAACTCGATGGTGAACGCCGTACGCCCGGCGAGCACCGCGAGCGGCACGATCACGCGATCGAGCTTGTCGAAGCTCAAGCCCTCGCCAACGATCGCCGGCGCGGTTGACTGCGCGTTGCCCATTGCGGCGTGGTAGTCGTTGCCCGTGTCATCGAAGATGGTGGGCACCGCGATGTCATCGAAGCTGTAGTGGGCGATCGCCGTGTCGGGGATCATCCCGCCGGTCGTCTCGGTCTCCGTGTCGGTCACGTCGGTCGAGCCCGACTCGCTGTCGCCCGACTCGGTCTCGCCCGACTCGCTGTCGCCCGACTCGCCGTCGCCTGACTCGCCGTCGCCCGACTCGCCGCTGCCCGTGCCATCTGAAGTCGAGGCCCCGGTCTCGCGCGTGCTTTCCTCGTCCGAGCCGTCTTGATCCGCGACGCCCGTATCGACCGGAACGCACATGCCCGCGAGCTGCTCGGACGACAGGGCGCCATACTTGAGCCCGCTGAAGCAGTCGTCACTGGGGAACGCGCAGCCCCCCGCGATGCAGAGGCCGGCGCCGCACTGGCTCTCGTCGATGCACACGAAGCTCGTCGGCACCGAGCAGGCCGGCGCGCTCGGGCCCACGAGCGCGAGGGCGAGCAAGCCCAGGACCGGGGCCACGCGCCGGGTCATGGCCAGCTCCCGATCGTCAGCGCCACGCCGACTCGATCTCGACTCAGGACTGGCGCGAACGCGACGGGTCGCTGCTGCCTCGACCGCTTCATGCGGACGATGCCGACGATCAACGTCGTCAGGCCAGCGGCCGCGATCGCGCCGCCGCTGGCGTACAAGGCCACCGATCCGCGGCCCCGACCGGTGCGCGGATCATAGGCGGCTTCAAACTCGGGGTAGGTCTGAGCCCCGCGCGCGCGGCCGTCGGCGACCGCGGCTCCGATCAGCAGCCCCCCCGCGATCACCGTCATCCCGACGCCGACGCCAACGAGCGCCCCGCCGCCCTTGGCCGCCGCCGGGTCGTGGCCGGGATCCTGGCTGGGCGCCGGGCCGGAGCCCTCACTGGGCGCCGTCGTGGGCTCGACTGGCTCGGGCTCGCTCGCCGCCGGCTCGGGTTGGGCGATCTCCAGCTCGCCCCTGACCTGAAAGCGCAAGGTCTGGACCGCCTCGCGTTGGCTGGCCGAGAGCTCGCCCTCGAGCAGGCGCTCGTAGAGCTTCAGCGCCTCGGTGTAGTGCTCGGCGAGGCGTTCGGCTTGGGCCCAGGCGAACAGCGTGTCGACCTGGGGATCCAAGGCGTAGGCGATCGCGAACTCGCTCGCGGCCGCTGCGTAGTCTTCGCGCGCGTAGAGCTCGGCGGCCGCCTCAAAGTGCGCCCTCGCGTCCTCGGGCGCGGCCGGGGCCGCCCACGCCGAGGTCAGCGGTACGCAGGTCACGACAGCGATCGTCAGCAAGGAGATGAGGGGGCGACGCGGCATGGTCAGTCAGGGAGCGCCAACGAGTTCTTGTTCCAATTGGTCTTGGGCTTGGGCTTGGCCTTGGCCTTGGTTGGCTTCTTCTGGGGGGTGCGGCGCTTGTTGGGGGTCGGTTTGGGCTCGGCGAGCGCGGGCTCGGGCTCCTCCCCTGCCCCGCTGGCCGCCGCAGCATCGGCGGCGTCCTCGACGGGAGCCGGCGAAGCTGCCGGGCTGGGGTCCGCTCGCGGCGGAGGGGCTGCGCTCGGCGCTGCAGACACGGCTGGCGTGGGGGTCACAGGCTCGGGGTCGGACGCCTCGCTCCCCGCGACCTTCCACAGCCCCGCGACGACCAACGCACCCGCCACCGCACCACCGACCCACGGCCACGCCTGCCGACGGCGCGGGCCGGGCTCGGGCTCGGGCTCGGGCTCATTGTTGTCGACGGGCCGCGCGGGCGCGGGCGCGGGCGCGGGCGCGGGCGCGGGAGCTGGCTCCGGCTCCGGCTCCGGCTCCGGCGTGCACACGGAGACGCGCGTGGGCGCGTCGAGCTCGTCGTCGATCACGCCGGTCTCTGGGTCGGGATCGGGCTCCCAGTTGTTCGTGAACACCTCGGAGTCCGTGATCTCGCGCGGGACCGACTCGAGCTCGACGCGCTCCGTTTCGAGCTCCTCGGCGAACAGCCCGGCGATGCGCTCGGCGATCCGCGAGCCCGACACGACCAGCTGGAGGTCGAGCGCGAACAGCTCGAGCGCGCGCTGGAGCTCGAAGGCGTCGGCGTAGCGCCGCTCGCGGTCCCGGGCCAGGGCCCGAAGCACGATCGCCTCGAGCGCGGGCGGGTAGTCTTTGCGCACGCTCGACGGCGGCGGGGCCGGTGCACGCGTGATCTGACGGATGGTCTCCATCGGGCTGTCGCGGCGGTACAGCCGGCGCAGCGTGGTCAGCTCCCACAGCATCACGCCGAGGGAGAACACGTCGCTGCGCCCATCGAGCGCCACCTTGCAGTCGATCTGCTCGGGCGACATGTAGGGCAGCTTGCCCTTGAGCACGCCCACGGCCGTGCTCTCGCGGCCCTCGAGCTTGGCCTTCGCAACCCCAAAGTCGAGCAGCTTGGCCACGCCAGCGTAGGTCACGACCACGTTCGCCGGGGTCACGTCACGGTGGACGATCGCCAGCTCGCGGCCGGCCTCGTCCCGGGCGGTGTGGGCGTAGTGCAGCCCGGCCGCCACGCCGATGCACACGCCGACCGCGAGATCCAGCGGCGGCTCCCCGCCCAGCGCTTCGAGGCGCTTGACGACGGCGCGCAGATCCGGGCCGTGGACGTACTCCATCGCGTAGTAGACCCGCTCATCGGTCTCGCCGATGTCGAACACCTGCGCGATGTTGGGATGACTCAGGCGCGCGGCCAGGCGCGCCTCATCCAGGAACATCCGGACGAAGCTGGGATCCTCGCACAGATGCGGCAGCAAGCGCTTGAGGACGACTTGCTTGGTGAAGCCATGCGCCGCCTCGAGCTGGGCGAGGAAGATCTCCGCCATGCCACCGACAGCGAGCTTGCGGATGATCCGATAGCCGCCGACGCGACTGTGTGCGGACTCGGCCACCACGTCCACGCTATCCGATGCCGCGCCGAGTTTCACGGGATTCGGAGAAATCCACGCGGGGCCGCAGCGCAATTCACGCCTGGCGAGTCGAACAACCGAACGGGCTGCTAGAACACCCCTGGCAGCATCCGCCAGCGAACGCGCCGACGGTACTCCGCCCACGCCGGGCCATACTTACGCGCGCAGCGTTCGTCATCCCGCAGCGAGCGGTGAACCAACAGGATCGCCAAGAACATCGGATAGAACCACGGCAACAGGCGCTCGGTCCCGACCGGCAGGGTCCAGGCCAGCGCGAGCCCGAGCTCGGGCAGGTAGTGGAAGTGCCGGGCGACCCCCCACCAGCCCGAGACCAACAGCTGGTTTTGGCGCGGCTGGCCGTCGGCGGGCACGTAGGTCGCGACGATGATCTCGGGCTTTCGCCCCCAGATCTTGGTCTCGCCCCCGGTCGCCCGGACGCGCTGACGCTGCTCGTCGGCCGCGTAGTTGACCCGGATCGCAAGCAGCCCGAACGCGGTGATGGCCAGGGCGACGGCCGGCGACAGCGCGATCGGGTGGTTCACGAGGTAGAGCCCCGCGATCGTGTAGACGATCGGCAGCCACGCGCACACGCCCCAGCAGATGTAGAAGCCAAAGCGGTCGTGCATGATGTCGAGGGAGTTGAAGTAGCCGCCCTCCCACAAGAAGAACTTGAACACGTAGACGACCTGCAGCCCGACGCAGACCGCCATCGAGGTGCTCAGGTGACCGTGGAGCTCGACCTGGGCCGCGGCGTAGCTGAGCACGATGATGCTCCAGCCCATCATCGCGAAGCGACAGTTGAACAGCTGCTTGAGCTCGACGCCGAGCAGCCGCGGGTGCAGCTCCGTGCCCCAATAAAAGTCCCACAAGAGGTTGCCGGTCCCGCCCGCGTCGCTCGTCGACGGGGCGCGCAGGCCCTTGACGTAGAGCCACGCGCACAACACCAGGGCCAGCAAGCTCGAGGTCACCAGCAGCGCGCCGAAGTGGTGGTAGACCGCCGCGCCCGAGAACAGCCCGAGCGGGCCGGTCGCCGCGAACCACGCGACGTGGGTGATCACGAAGGCCGCGATGCCGTTGAGGCGGTAGGTGGGTCGGTTGCCCCGCGGCGTCACGGGCCCGAGGTGGCGCTTGCCCGGCAGCCCGCGCAAGAGCAGGAGCTGAAAGCCCAGCCACCCGAGGAGCATCGCGAGCGCGGTCCAGCTCGGCTCGGGGATGTGGCCGAGGAGCTCCCTCGCCGGGCTGCGCGCGGCCAACACGATGCTGCCGTCGTAGAAGGTCATCACGACCCACAGCAGCGCGGCCACGGGCGGGGTCGAGATGACCAGCAGCAGCGGCACGAGCGAGGTCGTCAGCCAGCTACCGTTGCCTGCGAGCCAGTCGCCCAGGCCCCATTCATTCCTCGATTCATCACGCACGCCCCGCACAGTCCACGCTCGACCATGACCTCGGCAATCGACGGGGCGTCGCACGGTGACGGGCGTCACCGTCGCCCCTCGGGCGCGACAATCGCCCCTTCGCGGGCGCGTGTGGCCGCTCAGCGCCCATTGACCCTGAGCGTAGGTCGTCCCAGGCCCGCAGACCCGGGCTCGGGGCGCGAAAAGCTTGCTCCGTGTCACACCCCGCGCGGGCGCGTCATCGCCCCACGAAGATCACCATGACCAGGCCCTGGTCGGCCCCGGCCTGGGCGACGCCGACCCCAACCCTGGCGTCGGCGGCCAGCGCTGCCCACAGATCGAGCGCGAGCAGATCCTCGAAGCTCCCCGCCCCAACCTGGTGCTGCTCGAGCGCCCCGAGCCCGAGCGAGGACAGCTGCTCGCGCAGCTCATCGTCGTCGAGCCCGGGCCCGAGGCCCGCGGCCCCGTCGGCCCGGCGCTGGGCCAGCTTGTTCATCTTTGCGTCCCACCGAAGCGCGGGCAGGCCCGCGGCCTCGCGCTGATCGTCGACCCGATCGCGCAGCGCCGAGCTCGGCTTGCTCGGCACGTCGGCGCCGGCCTTGGCGTAGAAATTTTGGGTCAGGAACACCGGCCGCGGCGCGTCGGCGGCCGTCGACTCGGGCTCGCCAAAGACCACGCCGATCCCGACGTGGGTCACGTCGGCCGCGACGAGGTTGGCGCGGTGGCCGGGGCTGTTCATCAGGCTCTCGTGGATGCCCTTGGGCCCGTAGCCCCGCGCGACGTTCTCGCGCACGACGGTCCCAACGATCCCCGCGCGTGAGAAGCGGGCGCTGGCGTCCCCGGTCTTGGGTGAGACGTGGCCGACGAAGCCGTTGGCCGCCATGTCCTCGCTGTGGGCCTTGGCGACCATGGCCGCGCCCTCGTCCCACGCGAGGATCGGCAGGCCCCGGGCCTCGCGGAGCTCGTTGAGCAGATCGAAGTTGCTGCGCACGATGTCGGCGCTGGTGACCTGCGGCCCGAGGCGCTCGTAGCCAAAGCGGATCTCGCTCGGTCGCTCGACGCCACAAAACACCCGGAAGTTGGCCACGACCTCGGGCCCGAGCTTGCCGTCGGCGAGGACCTCGACCTGGTAGGCGCCGTCTCCGGCGTCGCAGGGGACCACCGCCTGGATCGAGCCGTCGCTCCCGACCACGGAGGGCAGCCGCGCCCAGCCGCCCTTGGGGTCGACCCGCTCGATCCGCGGCTTGGCGCGCCTGCCCAGGAGCTTGCCGCGGACCTCGATCTGAGCGCCGCCGCCGACGGTCACGGGGATCGGCTCGAGCTCGATCGCCCGCTCGACGAGCGCGACCATCATCCGGGTCCTGGCCCCGCCCTCGACGGCCTCGACGCCCACGCCGACGCGCCAGCGGCCCTTGCCGAGGGCGCTGAGGACCTCGTCGACGAGCGCGTCGAGGGCCTCCTGGCAGTCGGGCTTGGCCGCGCGGTCGCAGCCGTGATCGCTGCCTTGGAGCTCGACGACGACGACCGCGGGCTGGGGGTCGGGGACGCCGTGCCAGGCCAGCAGCGCGTCGAGCAGCGTCGGGGGCATGTCGAAGCGGCTGGGGCTGGCGAGGGCGAGGTCGCCGACCATGGCCGAGAGCGCGGGGTCGTGGGTCAGGTCGCCGCGAAACCCGTCCTCGATCGCGCTGAGGATCGCCTGCTCGACCTCGCTGAGCGGGTGCGCCCGATCGACGCCGTAGGTCTGGGCCGGGCTGCCGCTCGCGTGGGCGACGGCCTCGATCTCGCGGATGTGCCGGGTGTTGCCCTGGCTCGGGCTCGGGGCCGCGGTCGGGGTGTGGGGGCCGCCGTCGCACCCGAGCGCGGCACAGATCAGCAAGGCCAGGCTCGCGCCCGCGAGCCGCCACGGGCGAGGACGCCGCGTCACGACCCCGCCCCCGGCTCGACCAAGATCAGCTCGGCCGCGTTGCCCCAGGCGTGAAAATCAGGCTCGAGGGTCGGGCTGAGGGCGAGGCCAACCTGGCGCTTGCGATCGGGCTTGTCGAGGCGAAACACGTTGATGCGCAGCTCCTGTCCGGGCGCGGGGGGGCAGCTGACCGTGGTCTCGGCGCACAGCTCGGCCCACGAAAACGCGAGCTCGACGGTCCAGCCCCGATCGCCGCCACGGCGCTCGAGCTCGCCGTCGAGGGCCACGGCGCTGCGCCAGCCGCCGTTCCAGGCCTCGTCGCCCGCGCGATACTTGGGGAAGCGCGCGTCGAATTTGACGTTGCGGGCCGAGACCTGGTGCTCGAGGTAGCGGGCGCCGGAATTGTCGCCCGCGATGAAGACCTCGAAGGCCTCGTCACGGTAGAGCGGCTGATCGCGCTCGCGATGCTTGGCGTAGAGGTCGGGATCGGGCAGCGAGCCCGCGACGTAGAGGTGGGCCTCATCCCACGCGAACCACACCTCGCTCGGGCCGCCGAGCCGCGCGTCGAGCTCGGTGCTCGGCTCGCCCGTGCGGCTGTGCACGAGCCGCGCGGGTCGGCCGGCCCAGGCGGGCTCGTCGAGCACGCCGTCGAGGGTGATCGCGTCGGGCGAGGACAGGCCGAGGGCCTCGACCCGCGTGGGCCGGGGCTCGACGGGGACCAGGCCCAGGATCAAGCGCCCGCCCGGCGAGCGGGTCTGGTCCGAGAGCATCTCGGAGCGCGGACCCTCGACGGCCGAGAGGAGCGTGCGCCCGCGGCTGAGCTCGAGCGCGACCACGGCCCACTCGGCGTGCCACCTGGGCCCCGGCGGCGGGAGCTCGAAGCGCTGCGGGCCGTCGTCTTCGATCGTGATCTCGACCCACTCGCTGCGTGGATCCGCGGGCTGGCCAGGCATGTCGTGGGCGACCTCCTGGCGGGCCGCGCCGCGCGGGGGCAGGAGGCCGAGCTTGCCCTTCGCGCCGCGCAGACCGGTGGTCTCGAACTCGACGATCACGGCCTGGCCCGAAGCTCCGATCCGCGCGGGGATCAGCGGCGTCGGGCCGATCCGGCGCCCGTCGATGGTCGCGAGCGGCAGCGCGATCTCGCCCAAGAAGCGCTCGCCCTCGCCCTCGTCTTCGAAGGGCTCGACGACCTCCGCGCGCCGATCAGGCGGCGCAGCGTCGGCCCCGGCGCAGGCCCCCAGCCACGGGCAGACCCACGAACACAGCATGCAGGCGTGGATCTGGCGACGCAGCAAAGGAGCACCTCAGAAGCGAAACACGACGCCGCCCGCAGGCGTCGGCCTGCGCGCCGCGCCCGTGGCGGTGTCTTGGCTGTCCTCGACCGCAGACGCGACCGCGATCCCGACGATCGCCCCCGCCGAAGCCACGATCGCCCCGAGCGTGACCCAAAAGTACCACTTCTTGACGATCGGCTCGGGCGCGGGCGTGTCGACGACCTCGGGCGGGGGCGGCAGCTTCGGGGCCAGGGCCGCGAGGCGATCGGCGCGCTCACGGTCGAGGCGCTCGCGGTGCGAGGACTCGGGCTCGTCGGCCCGGGTCCCCCGCGACGCGGCCTCGAGCTCGGCGATCTTGGCTCGAATTTCCTCGCGCTCGTCGGCGCCCTCGGGCAGGGCCTCGAGCGCCTGGCCGTAGGCTCGCTTGGCGTTGGCGTAGTCGCCGAGCGCCTCCCAGACCTCGGCCTCGAGCTGGAAGTTGGCCGCGCTGGGCTCGGCCTCGCTGCGGGCGAGCGCGAGCTCGCGAGCCGTCGTCAGATCGCCGTCTTCGAGGGCCGCGCGGATCAGCGCCGCGTCCGGGGCCGACTCGGGCGCGGGCGCCTCGGACAATTCCTGGCGCGGCGCCTCGACCTCGGCAGGCGCGGCGTGGATCGTCGTCGGCGCCATCGAGCCGAGCGCCAACGCTACGGCCCCCGCGCACACGCGATGTCCGGTCCTGTTGCGCACGAGCCTAGTCATACACGTCGTCTTTGATGGTGGGCAGCTCCGGATCTGGTTTTGTGTCGGGCGGCGGAGGATCGGGCGTGCTCGGTGGGGGATCTGCCGGGGCCGGCTCGGGCTCCGCCGGGCTCGGCTCGGTCTTCTTGGGCTTGGGCTTCGGCTTCGGCTTCGGCTTGGCCCCGGAGCCGCGCTTGGAGCGCGAGCCCTCTGAGCTGCGTGAGTCGCCCGCAGGCGGCTTGGCCTCCGTCTCATCGGCGGGCGCCGCTTCGGACGGCGCGAGCTCGGGAGCTTCGGGGCTGAGCGCGACCGGGTCTTCCACGTCCGGCGTCGGCGTCGGCGTGGGCGTGGGCGTGGGCGTGGATGCGGGCGAGTCGACCGGCTCCGCGAGCACCGCTGAGTTCGCGGCCCCCTTCTCATCGGCACCTGGGCCTCGGTCTTCACCCGACACCCACAGGCCCGCCGCAGCTGCGCTCCCGAGCAGGACCACCGCGCCGATGGCGATCGCCACGCGCCGCCCCGCTAGCGAACGCCCCCTCGCCACCGCGGGCTCGGGCCGGAGTTCGTTCGGGGTCGCGGCCGCGGTGTGTCCGATCGCCCTGCCTTCGCGGCCCCCCGTGGCGACGCTGCTGCCCGTGGCGAAGCTGTCCATCAAAGGCGGCGCCGTCGGCCGCTCGGCGACCGGCTGCCCTCCCCCACCCTCGGCCAACACCTGGGTGTCTTCGCCCGGACCCGAGGCGCCATCGCGCAGGCCCGTGACGACCCGCGCGAGCGTCGACTGGTGGCGCGAACGCAGCGATCGCAGCGTGGCGGCGAGGCCCTCGGCCGAGGGGCGCGCGGCCGGATCCTTGGCGAGCAAGGTCATGCACAAGCTGGCGACCTCGTCGGGGATCGGCCGCTCGGGCGCGGCCTGACGCGGGTCGAGGGGCTCGTCGTGGACGTGGCGGGCGAGGATCCCCATGAAGCTCTCGGCCACGAAGGGCACGTTGCCGGTCAGCATCTCGTAGAGGATCACGCCGACGCTGTAGAGATCGGCGGCGGGGGTCAGCTGCGCGCCCATGACCCGCTCGGGCGCGAGGTAGTAGGGCGTGCCCAGGAGCGAGCCCTGCTGGGTCACGAAGCCCTGGCACTCGGCGGTGATCTTGGCGAGGCCGAAGTCGAGGATCTTGATCTGCGCCGGGCCGAGCGCTGGGTCGCCGCGGCCTCGCTCGCTCGCGCGGGTCGGATCCGGCGCGCAGCAAAACACGTTGGCTGGCTTGATGTCGCGGTGGATCACGCTGGCTCGGTGGGCGGCCGCGAGCCCCTCGCACAGCTGCGCGAGCAGCTCGAGGCCGACGTCGAGGGTCGCGCCCCGGTCCATCCACGCCTCGAGGCTCTCGCCGTCGAGCAGCTCCATGACCATGTAGGTCTGCTGTCCGCCCGGGCCCGCGTGGCTGGCGAAGTCCACGACCGTGACGATCTGCGGCGTGCCGACGCGGCTGGCCGCGAGCGCCTCTTGTTGGAAGCGCGCGAGGTTCTCGGCCTCGCGCGCCGCGTCGCGCCGCAGCAGCTTGAGCGCCACCCGACGCTGGAGCACGGTGTGCTCGGCCTCGTAGACCCGACCCATGCCGCCCTCGCCGAGCAAGCGCACGACCCGGTAGCGCTCGCCGACCCTCGCGCCGGGCTCGAGCGCGGGATCGGGATCGGTACGATCCTCGCTGCCGAAGCGAAAGGGTCGAGTCGCGCGCCCGCCTCCGCCCTCCGCGATCTGGGTCGGGCGATCGCGCTCGGTGACGGCCCGCCGAAACCGCGGCCCGCTGACCGAGGCAGGCGCCTGCTCCGGCTGCTTCGGCATCCACGCGGCCGTTCCCGAGCCCGACACGGGAGCCACGTTAGCACTGTCGCCGGGCCCTCGCCGATCCCGGGTCAAATACGCTACAACTCCGGGCCGTGTCCAAGAGTGCCCGAAAGCTCGACGCCCTCGCGGCCCTGCTCGAGCGCACCGGCGGCGATCCCAAGCGGATCGAGGCCGTGCGCCGCGCCCAAAACTTCCGCCGATCGTGGGTCGACCTCGCCGAGATCCTCGTCCAGGTCCGGACCCACAACCTGTACGAGAAGTGGGGCTACAGCGATCTGTACGCCTACGCCCAAGACGAGCTCACGCTCAAGCGCGGGACCGTGGACAAGCTGACGATCAGCTACAACACCCTCGAGCGCCACGCCCCCCACGTGCTCGAGCGTGACGGCGTCGCGACCACGATCCCGTCCTACGATTCGCTCGACTACTACCACCGCACGGTCGGCGAGCTCGAGGCCGTGGCCCCGCCCACCGAAGAGGCCGCCAACGAGGATCCCGAGCTCCCGCGGCGCCGCGGCCGGGTCCCGCAGCTGCCCGGGCCGGAGCTGCGCCAGGAGCTCGAGGACGCGGTCTTCAACGAGGGCCAGGCCCTCGGCGAGCTGCGCCGCCGCTTCGACCCCCACTTCTTCCCCAAGCCCAAGGGCGCCGACGAGCTCGACCGGCTCAAGAAGGCCAGCTCGACCGCGCGCAAGCTCGCCGAGCTCCTCACCGAGATCGACGGGCTGCCCGACACCCAGGTCCGCAAGCTCGAGGCCGAGCTCGGCAAGCTCCGCACGAAGCTCGACGAGCTCGCCGCGCCGATGAAGGAGCAGGTCCTCGCGGCCACGACCCGCGCCAACAAGCGCGCGCTCAAGGCCCGGGCCAAGCTCGCCGAGCAGCTCGCGGGCGAGGCCAGCGAGTCGGCCCCGCCAAAGGCCAGCGCCAAGACGGCCAAGAAGCGCAAGAGCTCGTAAAGGGGGTCGCGGCCGCGGGCTCGGACCGCGGCGCGCTCACGGCCCGCGCGCGAGCTTCAGCCAGTCACGGAGCTGGGGGTCGTCGCGCTCGCGGGCCGCGTCGGCGGACAGCGCCATGATCGCCTCGGCGACCTCACCGAGCCGAGGCACCACCGCGAACGCGGCCGCGCGCACGCGAGGCTCGGGGTCGCGCTCGATGATCGCAAGCAGCGGGGCCCGGAGCTGGCCCGCGTCCTCGCCGTGGTCCAGGAGGCGCTCGAGCGCGCCGAGCCGATCCGCGGGCTCGGGGCTCGCCAGCGCCCGGCCGAGCGCCGTCCGGCGTCGCGCGGTCCAGGGTTGATCGCTCCCGACGGCCACCCGATCGAAGGGCAGCGCCAGCGAGACGCCATCGATGTCGAGGCCGAACAAGCTCGGCAGCCCCTCGCCGAGGCCCTGCGCGCGCTCGCGGAGCTCGGCGCCCAGCGCCCGACCGGCGCCGAGATCGGGCTCATCGCCCGCGTCGACGAGCTCGAGCCCGAGCTCGCGCAAGCTCCGACCCGGCGAGGAGCCGGGGGCCAGCAACAGCTCCACGCATCCACGCAGCGCCTCAATCTCCCCGCGCAGGCGCAGGCGCAGCACGAAGGCCGCGTCGGGCCGGTCGAGCAGGAGCCCGAGCCGTTCGGGCGTCGCCTGGCCAACGCTGAGGTCGGCGATCTGCCCGTGGTCGCGGACCACGTAGGGCCGACCGAGGCGCGAATCCTGGGCCAGGATCACCCGGGGACCGAGGCGGTCACGCAGGGCCCGCGCGCGCCTCCGCAGGGTCTTGCGCTCGGGTCGAGCGACCCCGCCCCGATCGAGGCGCATCCGGATCGCAAGCCACTCGCCGAGCAGATCGCCCTCGGCCTGGAGCCGGTCCGCGATCACGGGGATCTCGGCCAGCTGATCGGGATCCCACACGATGACGACAATAGCTCAGCGCGGCGAGGCTATGCGAGACTCCGCCCATGCGCCGCTCGAGCCTTGCATTGCCATCTGTGCTCCTCCTCGCCCTCAGCGTTGGTTTGGGCCCGGCCGGATGCAGCGATGACGCGCCCGCCGAGGACACCAGCGGCGAGACCGGCGACGGCGACGGCGACACGGGCGACGGCGACTCCGGCGACAGCGAGACCGGCGACGGCGACGGCGACGGCGACGGCGACCCCGGCGACGGCGACGGCGACGGCGACTTCCCGGGCACGCCACCCGAGAACTTCTGCCCCGGCGACCCCGACGGCAACTGCGACGAGGTCCCCGACGCGCCCCTGCGAGCTGGCACCGCCGTCGTCGATCTGGTCCCCGAGTGCTTCGAGAGCTGGACCGACGTGGCCCAAAACGGCGACTTCGACGAGGGCGAGGACGACTTCCTCGACTGCGGCTGCGACCGCCTGTGCCCGATGGACCCGGGCTACGTCGCGCCCGACGAGGGCGAGAACGACGGCGTGTTCCAGGCCATCTACATGGCGGGGTTCCAGAACAACCGCCCGGCCACCGGCGTGCGCGACGACAGCGTCGGGCTCGTCGGCGAGGGCGACGGAATTTGGTGCAAGGCCGTCGTCCTCGACCAGGGCAACACCCGGGTCGCGATCGTCACCCTCGACACGATCGGCTACTTCTACGACGAGGTCGTGGCGATCCGCGAGACCCTCGGCGACCAGGACATCGACTGGCTCGTCGTCCACTCGATCCACAACCATGAGGGCCCCGACACCATGGGCCTGTGGGGCGAGAGCATGTTCAGCGGCGGCTTCGACCCCGACTACCGCGCCCAGATCCGCCTGGCCGTGGCGAGCGCGGTGACCGACGCGGTCGCCGATCTCGAGGAGGTCGCAACCTTGACCGTCGGCCGCGGCGACGCCTCGACCGCCCACCAGGGCGACCCAGCCAAGGGCATCCGCAACGTCAGCAACGACACCCGCGCCCCCTTCATCGTCGACGAGGCCGTCGACGTGCTCAACTTCAAGAACGGCGAGGGCGAGTCAATCGTCACGCTGATCAACTTCGCCAGCCACCCCGAGTCGCTCGCCAGCGAGCAGACCCTGCTGACGGCCGACTACGTCCACGCCCTGCGCAAGACCGTCGAGCAGGGCTCGCAGTGGCAGGCCGCGCCCGCCACGGCCGGGCTCGGCGGCGAGGCGATCTTCATCAGCGGCGCGCTCGGCGGGATGATGACCCCGCTGCGGATCTCGACGACCACGCCCGACGGCGACACCTGGAACACCGGTGAGTTCGAGAAGGCCGACGCGATCGGCCAGCTGCTCGGCGAGATCGCAATCGACGCGATCCACAACGGCGAGGTCATCGAGAACCCGCGGCTCGAGTTCGCCAGCCAGACCTACCTGGCCGAGGTCATCAACGACGGGTTCAAGCTCCTGTTCATGCAGAGCATCTTCGACCGCGAGGTCATCGAGAGGGACAACAAGATGTACGTCCGGACCGAGATGGGCGCGCTCGAGCTCGGCCCGGTCCGGATGCTCACGATCCCCGGCGAGCTCCTGCCCGAGCTCGCCGTCGGCGGCTACGACGGCTCGCAGATGTTCACGACCGAGGTCGAGCTCATCGAGCCCGACAACCCCAACCCGCCCGACCTCGACGCCGCGCCCGAGGGCCCCTACCTCAAGGAGCGGATGGCCGCCGACTACACCTGGCTGATCGGCCTCGGCAACGACGAGCTCGGCTACATCGTGCCCAAGTACAACTTCGAGCTCGGCGACCTGCCCTACCTCAGCGAGGCCGAGGGCGACCACTACGAAGAGACCAACTCCCTCGGCCCGCACATGGCCGACTTCGTGAACGACAACGGCGACTCGCTGATCGAATTCATCGACTGGCTCTGACACGCTGACGTCGTCGGCGAGCTCCCGGCCAAGCGGCTCGAGTTTCGTGGCTGGGACCGCTCTTGGCGACGGGCTCCCCGTGGCCGCCGAGCTCGTCGCGACGAGCTGGCGGCGGCCTTGGTGGTTGCGAGGCGACCCGACCGCCGCGCCTCACCACGGCAGGCGCGAGCCGTCCTGGTGCCAGAACCCGCCGCTGGTCTCGAGCGTGAGCGCGTCGATGCGGGCGATCAAGCCCCGGGCCGACTCCTGGGCCGTGATGTGCCCGGTCCCGCCGGTCATCTCGGTCTGGACCCAGCCCGGGTGAAGCAGCGCCACCGCGACCCCCTCGGGTCGCAGGTCATGAGCCAGCGAGACCCCGGCCATGTTCACCGCGGCCTTGGACATCCGGTAGCCGTAGCTGCCGCCCGAGCTGTTGTCGGCGAGCGAGCCCATCCGACTGGTCACGATCGCGATCTTCGAGCCCGAGCCGAGGCGAGCGCGCAGACTCGAGACGACCCGCAGCGGCCCCATGGCGTTGACCTCGAACTGCCTGCGAATCGCGTCGAAGTCGAGGGCGTCGAGGGTCGAGGGCTGGAGGATGCCCGCGTTGTTGATCAGCACGTCGATCGACAGGTCGCCGAGGCGGCGATCGAGCTCCGCGAGGCTCTCGCCGTCGGTCACGTCGATCCCAGCTTCGACGCGCACGCCGAGCTCGTCGAGGGCCGAATTCGATCGCCGACAGGTCGCGATGACCTCGTCTGTGCGCGCGCTCAGTTGCCGCGCGAGCTCGAGACCGATCCCGCGGCTGGCTCCGGTGATGAGGATGGTGGCCATGGCCACGGAGGGTACACTCGCGACCCCCGATGCCGGACTCCTACGACAGCGTCCCCTACACGAGCTTCGCCTACGGCTACACACACCCCGACGCGCTGGGTGTGCTCGGGCGGCTGTTCGGCCTCGCGCCCGCGCCGCCGACCGCCTGTCGGGTGCTCGAGCTCGGCTGCGCGACCGGCGGCAACCTGATCCCGATGGCCGAGCTCCTGCCCGACAGCGAGTTCGTCGGCATCGATCGATCGCGGGTCCAGGTCGATCGCGGGCGCGCGCTGATCGGCGAGCTCGGCCTGACCAACGTCCGGCTCGAGCACGGCGACATCCTCCGCGTCGACCCCCAGACGATCGGCAGCTTCGACTACGTGGTCTGCCACGGCGTGCTCAGCTGGGTCCCGCGCCAGGTCCAAGATCGCCTGCTCGGGTTGACCGCCGCGGTCCTGCGCCCGCGCGGGCTCGCCTTCATCAGCTACAACGTCTACCCGGGCTGGCACATGCGCGAGGTCGTCCGCGACATGATGCTCTTTCACCTGCGCCGCTTCGAGGGCCCGCAAAAGCAGCTCGAGCAGGCCCGGGGGCTCGTCGACTTCGTGGCCAGCTCGGTCAAGCAGCGCGCGGCCGAGGACGATCCCTACGCGCTGCTCTTGGCCAAGGAGCTCGACACGATCAAGGGCATGTCGGACGCCTACCTGTTTCACGAGCACCTCGAGCGCGACAACTCGCCGCTGTACTTTCACGAGTTCATCGACCGCCTCCGCGGGGTCCCGCTGCGCTACGTCTGCGACACGGATCTGCACCTCATGGTCGCGCGCGACATGCCCGACGAGGTCCGCGAGACCCTCGCCCGGGTCGCCGATGATCAGGTCAGCATGGAGCAGTACCTCGACTTCGTGCGCAACCGGCAATTCCGCACGAGCGTGCTGTGTCGGACCGAGGCCGCGCCGGTCCGGCGGATCGAGCCCGGGCGGGTCGAGTCGCTGCGCTTCACCTTGCCCGGCGGGCCAACGAGCACGCCGGCCTCGCTCGAGCCCGGCGTCGAGCTTGGGTTTTTGAGCGCCTCGGGGGCGCGGATCAGCTCCCCCGAGCCGCTGACCAAGGCCGCGCTGATCGAGCTCGGCGAGCGCTGGCCGGCGACGCTCGACTTCGACACCCTGCTCGAGGCCGCGGCCGCCCGCGTGCGCGAGGCCGGCGTCGCGCCCAACGGCGACGGCGGCGACAACGGCGAGCCCGAGCCCGAGCCCGACCGCGAGCGCCTCGCCGCCGACCTCATCGAGTGTCTGCTGCGCAAGGCCGTGCTCGCGCGGGTCTGGGAGCCGCCGCTCGCGACCGAGCTCGGCGACAAGCCCCGAGTCAGCGCGTTCAACCGGATCGCCGCCGATCGCGAGGGCTGGGTCGCGACGCTGCACCACAACCGCAGCAAGCTCGCCGCCCCGCTCCAGCGCCTCGTCCCGCTCCTCGATGGGACCCGCGACCGCGCCCAGCTGATCGCCGAGGTCACGGCCCTGGTCAACACCAAGCAGATGAGCATTCGAACCCAGGACGGCGCGCCGATCGAAGACGGGCCCGAGCTCGAGGCCGCGTGCGCCGAGTTTCTCGACGAGCAGCTCGCCAAGCTGCTCGATCTCCCCGTCTTGCTCAGCTGAGCGCGGCCCGATCGAGGCGCCGACGGAGCCCGCGCCAACCTCACGATGGCTCGGCGCCCTCGATCTTCGCCCCGTCCGGACCGAAGGCCTGGATCGGATACTCACTCTCCCGGTCTGCATCGAAGACAATGACAGCACACCGTGGGTCACCCTCTTGGTTCACGGCGACGAGCCGCGCGCCGGGGTCCGACGCGGGCGGGGGTACTGGCACCGCGCCGATGTGTCGGAGCAGCTCGTGGAGCGCGCGCTTGTTGTGTGAACAAAAGTCATGAAGCGCCGCGACCGCTTCGTCGAAGGTCTTGGGGCTCCACGTGAAGGTCGCCATCGACGGAGCATACACGAGCCCCCGGGCCCGGCCTCGCGCCTACTGGGGGAAGACCACGGCGTTGAGCCCACCGCCGGTCATGTCTGAGTAGGTGTAGTGATTGCCCGGGATCGCGAGGAGCTCCTTGTCGTAGCTCTCGGGGTCGATCTTCCAGGCCCAGCCGTCCTGGTCGACCATCCACACGAAGCCCTCGGCGTCGATGCTGACGCCGACCGGGGTCGAGCACTGATCGTCGAACTCGGGCGGCGTATGGATCCGGATGAGCTGCTTGGTCTGGCGGTCGACCTGCGCGAGCCCGCACGGGGCGTTCATGGCGATCCAGGCGTTGCCGAGGCGATCGCTTGCGACCCCCCGGTTGCAGCCCTCGGTCCCGGGGATCGTGGTGAAGGTGTCGGTCTCGGGCTCGAGCACGGTCACCGGGCCGCCGCAGCCGGCGAACCATACCTTGCCCTCGGGGTCGACGGTCATGCCGTAGGCCTGGGTCTGCTCGGGCACGACCCAGCGTTCGACGCTCAGCTCCTTGGTGTCGAGGCGAAACGCGTCGCCGCGCAGGGCCGTGAACCACACGCCGCCGTGACCGTCGTAGGCGGCGCCATAGGGCGGGTAGTCGGCCCAGCCCCGATCCCAGTCTTGGATGTCGACGACCTCTTCGATCGCGCCGTCGCTGGGGTTGAGCCGCGCCATGTGGACCTCGTTGGCGAGGCTGCCGTGCCAGCCGACCCAGATCTTGGGGTTTGAGTAGGCGCAGGTGTTGGGGTCGAGATCGCCCGGATCAAAGGTCATCCCGCGCGGCCCCGACTCGATCCCCGGCCCGACGTCTGGGAGCGCGGTCGACCACAGCACGCACTCGTCGTCGCCCCAGTCGAGCAGGTCGTCGGGGCCCTGCGAGGTGGTGATCGTGTCGTCGACGTTCTCGTCGATGCAGTCGCCCGGGTGCGCGGCGACCAGCGTGACGCTGCCCGACGCGCGGTTGCCAACGAGGGCGAAGCGACCGTCGAGGCTCACGGTCGTGCGCGAGGGGCTGTGCTCGACGTTGGCGGGGCCCGTGCGATAGCGGGCGAGCTCGGTCACCGACTGGGTGTCGATCTTCGACACGCTGCCCTGATCGGTGTTTGCGACCCACAGGTAGCTGAAGTCGACCGCGGAGCCACCGCTTGCGCAGGGATCACCGTCGCCGCCCCCGTCGTCGTTGGGGCTCTCGTCCCCGCCCGTCTCCGCGCCGTCGCCCGCGCTCGCGCTCGCGCTGCTGCCCTGACCCGAGGTGTTCAGCGCTCCCGCGGTCTGCGACCCGCCCGCGTGGGGGAGCTCGAGTTCGGGCTCACCACACGCCGTCACCAACACGCAGGAGAGACCGAGGACCACCAACGTGATCCGACCATCGAGGTCCATACAAAGCAGGATACCCGAGGCGAGGGCCGACGCCACGCTCGATCTTTCAACCAACGCCGACGAAGATCGTCACTCGCCACCGCAATTTGCGTCACTCACCTTCCTCGAAGATGAGCTCCTTAGTTTTGAGCCAACCACGCTTGCACCGCAGCTAGCTCGCGAGCCGACTTTGGACCGAGGGCGGCATAGGCGGCCCGCGCGAGCTCGGCGAGCTCGCGCGCCCGCGCGCGGTCTCGCCGAGACGCGCCCGCCACGACCCGGGCCAGGGCGAAGCGAGTCTTGGCCAGGTTGGACGCGTCGCCCTCGCTGGCCCCGGTGGCGTAGATCGCCAGCGCGCGCTCGAGCGAGGCCCGGGCCTCGGCCTCGTCGCCGCGCGCGAGCAGCACGAGCCCGCGATCGGTCAGGGCGTCCGCGACCGAGGGGTGCCTCGACCCGAGCGAGCGCTCGTAGATCGCCAGCGCGCGCTCGTCATGGGCGAGGGCCTGGTCGAGCTCGCCCTCGCGCTCGGCCAGGCGAGCGAGGCTCGCGAGGGTGTCGGCGACCAGGGTGTGCTCGGGACCGAGCGCCTGCTCGCGGATCGCCAGCGCCCGCGTGTGGTAGTCGCGCGCGTCCTCGTAGCGACCCTGCTCGAGCGCGACGCGGCCGAGGTGGTTGAGCGAGTAGGAGGTCTGGGGGTGGGCCGGGCCGAGGGCCTGGGTCCAGATCGCCAGCGCGCGCTCGTGGTACCCGCGGGCCCGCTCGAAGTCGCCCTCGGCGTGGGCGAGGACGCCGAGGTTGTTGAGCGATCCGGCGACCTTGGGGTGGTCGGCGCCGAAGGCTCGCTCGCGGATCGTCAGGGCCTGCTCCCACTGCTCGCGGGCGCCGGGGTAGTCGCCCTCGCCGTAGGCGACGGCCCCGAGGTTGTTGAGGAACAGCGCCTCGGCCTCGTCGGTCCCGGCCGCGCGCGCGAGCGGCTTGGCGTGGATCGCCCAGCGCCGGCCGTCTTCGTGCCGCGCGAGCCGATAGCCGACGACGAACACCAGCGAGGCCGAGGCCTCGGCCGCCTCGGCGGTCATCCGCAGCCCGCCCGCGAGCTCGTAGGCCTCGACCAGCGCGGCCTCGGACGCCTCGAAGTCCCCGGCCCGGCGCTGGAGGATGCCCTCGCGCAGGCGCGCGCGGGCCAGGAGTCGATCGTGCTCGAGCGTGATCGCGGCGCGGGTCACCGCGGCCGTCAGCGCGAGGCCGTCGCGGTAGTTGCCGGCCTTCTCGAGCGCCTCGGCCTCGGCGAGCTGCTGCTCGAGCGCGGCGACCCGCGCGACGAGGTGCGCGTCCTCGGGCGGCGGCGCGTCGATCGCGAGGGCCGCGACGTCGGTGCAGCGCTCGAGTCGAGGCAGGTCGGCGACCATCTCGACCGCGCGCGCGACCGTGGTCGCGTCGGCCGCGGCGAGCACGTCGATCGTCGCGCGGAGGTGCGAGAGCCGCTGGTCGAGGCAGGCCACGCGCAGGCGCAGCTCCTCGCTCGACTGCTGGGCGCGGCGCCGGGCCTCGCAGACCTCGGCCCGCGCCGCCTGCCACCGCTGGGCGTAGTCGTCGAGGCCGCGCTCGGCTCGCTGCCACGCGTCCGCGGCGTAGCTGAGCTCGCTGCGCTCGAAGCGGGCCCCGAGCTCGGCCCGGCGCGCGTCGTTCCAGACCGCGCCGAGCTCCGCGTCGACGCCCTCGCACATCCGCGCGTCCTCGACCGCGACCGCTGCCGCCCAGACGCCGCCGATCAGCGCAGCGCTCAGCCCGACCGCCGCCCACACGCGCCGACGCCGACGCTTTGGGCCCTCGGCCAGGGTGTCGAGCAGGTCCTGCATCGACGGCCAGCGGGCGTAGGCCTGGTCCGAGAGCCCGCGCAAGATCACCGCGCGCAGCCACGCCGGGACCCCCGAGCCGCGCGGGGCCGGGCTGATCCGACCCTCGCGGACCGCCCGGATCAGCTCGGCGAGGGTCCGCCCCGGGAAGGGTCGCTCCTCGTAGAGCGCCTCGTAGAGCGTCACACAAAACGCGAACTGATCGCTGCGGGCGTCCGCGGACTGGCCCTCGAACAGCTCCCGGGCCATGTAGCCCGGCGTGCCCATGACCGTCCCGGTCTGGGTCAGCGCGCCGTCCTTGGCCTGCATCTCGCTGAGGACCTCGAGCTCGGGGCTCGAGCTCGCGGGCGCGACACCTTGGTCGTGGATCTCGGCCCGAGCGAGGCCGAAGTCCATGACCCGCACGCGACCGTCGCCGTGGATCATCACGTTGTCGGGCTTGAAGTCGCGGTGGACGAGTCCGGCCCCGTGAGCGGCCGCGAGCCCGCGCCCGGCTTCGGACGTGACCCGCAGCAGCTCCCGCCACGAGCGCGGCTCCGAGTCCACCCAGTCGCGCAGGGTCTGGCCCTCGACGAACTCCATGGCCAAGAACAGCTGGCCCGCGTGGACGCCGACGTCGTAGACCCCGACGACGTTGCGATGGTTGAGCTTGGCCAGGGCCTGGGCCTCACGCTGGAGCCGGGCCCGGGCCGGAGCCTGGTCATGCTTGCGCGCCTTGAGCAGCTTGATCGCGACCTTGCGATCGAGCTCGGGATCGTGGGCCGCAAAGACCACGCCCATGGTCCCCTCGCCGAGCTTGTCCAACACGACGTAGCGACCGATGTGGGCGCCTTGCTCGACGAGCGGAGCGGTGACCGGCGCGCGGGCGTCGGGCGCGGGTTTCCCCTTCAACCCCACCGAGGTGGAGTCGCTCAGGGTCTCCCGCCGCTCGTCCGACATGCGTCGAAGATACTATCCGCCCCGGCGAGCTCGCGGGGATATCGCTAGCCCCGGGGGGCCAAAGCCAAGCCCACCACCAAACACCTCGAGATCTGCGACGCGAGCTGCCCCGCGCGCGGCGCTGTGACGCCAGCCAAACCAGGCCGCTACCAGCTCAGCTCGACCGCCGCGAGTCGTCGCGCGGTCAGGCTCGGCACGTACGAGAGGGTCTGACCCGGGACCAGGCGCAGGGTCTCGAAGCGCTCGGCGATGACCTCGAGCGCGACCCGCCCCTCGAGCCGAGCGAGCGGCGCCCCGACGCAAAAGTGCGGGCCCTGCCCGAAGGCGAGGTGAGGCGTCGGGCGGCCGAGCTCGAAGCGCAGCGGATCGGAGAAGCGGTCGCCGTCGTGGTTGGCCGAGATGTAGGCGATCTGAACGAGCTGCCCCGCGCGGATCGTGACGCCGCCGATCTCGACGTCCTCCTTGGCCGTCCGGTACATCGAGTGGATCGGCGACGCGCTGCGCAGGACCTCTTCGATGAGCTTCGGCGCGATCGAGGTGTCGGCCTTCAGCGCCGCGAACAGCTCGGGATCTCGGCCCAGCTCCACGCCCGCGGCGGCGAGCATGCCGGCGGTCGTCTCGTAGCCAGCGAACACGATCTGGTTGAGCATGTTGACGAGCTCGGCCGGGCTCAGCGCGGGGTCCTCGTCGGCGCCCTGGACGATCACCGAGAGCGCGTCGTCGCGGGGATCGCTGCGCCGCAGATCGGCGGCCTCGGTGAGGTAGCGCTGGAAGGCCACGAACTCGCGGGTGTGGCCGACCAGCTCCTCCAGCGAGCCGGCGCCGGCGAAGAAGGCCCCCGTCTCGATGGTCCAGTTGTTGACCCGCGCGAGGTCCTCGCGCGGAAGCCCGAGCAGATCGACGATGAAGCTGCCGGGCAGCGGCACGGCGAACTGGCCGACGAACTCGACGTGGCCCGCGTCGATGAACTGGTCGACGAGCTTGTTGGCGAGCTCGCGCAGCGCGGGCTCGAAGCCCTTGATGCGGCGCAGCGACAGGGCCTCGCTGGCCAGCGCACGGACCCGCGTGTGCAGGGGAGGATCGCTGTCGACGAGGCACGCCGTCTGCAAGAAGCCGCCCGCGAGGACCTCGAGAACCTCCGGCGCAGGTCTGAACGACACCGGCGAGATCGAGTTGCGCGACGAGAAGCGATCGGCGTCGCGGGCGATGGCGCGGACATCGTCGTAGCGGGTCACGACCCAGAGGTTGAGCTTCTCGCTCCAATAAATCGGCTCCTCGGCGCGCGCTCGCGCATACAGCGGGCGCGGATCGTCGAGCATTGGTGAGACGCAGGGATCGTGCAGGCGTCCACAGCGTGGGGCTTCACCGGAGTCATCCATCCCCTTTGTTCTGCCATGGTGGACGATCACGGCGCCAGGATGAGGCCCTGGCACGCTCGCAGGATCCTGGCGTCCGCGAGCGCAGCGGAGCTCCACCCGCCGCTCACATCGCCCCTGCTTGCTCGCACCCCCCTCGCCGCGGGCGTCTTCCGGATATCTCGGGGCTCAGCCGCCGAGGGTCCACTTGCGAGTGACCTTCGCGTCACCGCCATCGCTCGGCTGCGGCCAGCCGCCTGTGGGCACGGCCTTGCGCACGCAAGTCTGCAGCGCGTCCGAGCCGCCCGTGACCGAGATCCCATTCGTGCGGCCGTTCCACTTGATGTTGAGGCTCAGCTGGAGCGCGACCGGGCCCTTGGTCCCCGCCTTCGCAGCCTCGGCCCAGCACACCGTGAGCGCCTCGTCGACGGCGGCGAGACGCGAGGAGACTGCGCTGCTCGAGACCTTGCCGCTGACCTGCGTGGCCGTGGCCTCGACCTTGGTGCTCGTCGAGGACGGCGTTGGCGTTGGCTCGACTGGGGGCTGATCGGACGGCGGCGTCGAGTCGGGGTTCGGCGTGGACGCCGGATCGGCCGACGGGGTGCCTTCGGGTGTGCCCGCGATCCCGAACACCTTCTCGGGCTCGGGCGCGGCAGGCTCGACCTCGGGCGCAGCCGGCTCGGGCTCCTCGACCTCCGGCTCGTCCTCGACGGCCTCGTCCTCGGCCTCGCTGCGGATCCCTGCAAACCACTCGGAGATCGGCTCGGACCAGTACCACAGCGCCCACCCGCCGCCGCCGAGCAGCGCCGCGAGCACGATCATGATCGCCACGAAGCGACGCCCGCCGCGACCGACCTCGAGCGGCCGCGGCGGACGCTCGCGCTCGATCAGCGAGTCCGACGCGCCTACAAATTCGTTCGTGAACGACGGTCGGTCACCGCGTCGCTCATGAACGTCTCCGATCTCCGAGTTGAAGGTTTCCGGGGCCACTGCCCACGACCTTAGCACTCCCGACTCGTGACGCTCACGGCACCGCGAGCGGCGCGCAGATCGAGGTCCCAGCCCGACCACACGAACCGTCGCCTCGGCGTTGACGAGCTCGAGCGCCTTGGCCTCGCCCTCGCGCGCGTCGAAAAAGTCGAGGCGCGAGACCTCGCGGCGCTCGCCGCCGATCGGAGCGCACAGCTCGAGGCAGGTGTTGGTCATGCAGTCCATCAGCTCGATCGGCAGCTGCCCGCCGCCCCCGTCGGTGCGCTCCCCAGCATCGAGCGCGCGCTCGAAGGGCTCCGCGCAGACCGGATCGTCGAGGCGCTCCTGGTACAGCGGCGCGCGGCTGCTGCTAACCTACGCCGCAGTGCGAGCCGCAGCGATCCCCGAGATGGCCGTCCACGTCCACACCCTGGACAACGGCCTGAGCGTGTACCTGAGTGAAAACCACGAGGAGCCCTGGATCTCTTGCCGCGTGGCGATCCGGGCTGGCGCTGCGCAGGAGCCGGCCGAGTCCACGGGCCTCGCCCATTACCTCGAGCACATGCTGGCCAACAAGGGCACCCGCTCGCTCGGAACCCGCGACGCGGCCGCGGAGCAGCCCCACCTCGACCGCCTCCGCGAGCTCTACGAGCGCCTGCGCGAGACCGAGGGCCACGCCCGCGCCGAGCTCCTCGCGCGGATCGACGACGAGAACCAGGCCGCCAACCGCTGGGCGATCGCCAACGAGCTCAAGCAGGTCTACGGGTTGCTCGGCGCCCGTGGGCTCAACGCGTTCACCTCCCACGACCGCACGGTCTACGTCGTCGACGTGCCCAGCAACCGCCTCGACGCCTGGGCCCGGCTCGAGGGCAACCGCTTCGCCGAGCCGGTGTTTCGCGGGTTCCCGACCGAGCTCGAGACGATCATCGAAGAGAAGAATCGCGCCCTCGACAACGCCGGGCGGGTGCTCTCGATGGCGGCCAACTCGCTGATCTGGGCCGGCCACCCCTACGCCCGCGACGTCCTCGGCGAGGTCGAGCACCTCCTCGCGCCCTCGATCGCGGCGACCGAGCGCTTCTTCTCGACCTGGTACGTGCCCAACAACATGGCGGTGATCCTGGCCGGCGATCTCGATCCCGCGCGGGCGCTCGAGCTCGTCGAGGCTCACTTCGGCGAGCTCCGGCGGGCCGAGCTGCCCCCGCGCGAGGCCCCTGCCCTGGCGCCGCTCGGCGGTGAGCAGCGCGCGGGCGTCGTCCACCGCGGCGACGAGGAGGTCCGCCTGGTCTGGCGAACGGTCGCGCGCGAGCACGAGGACGCCGAGGCCCTGATGCTCGCCGACATGATGCTCGACAACAGCTCGACCGGGCTGCTCGACACCCGGCTCGAGCAGCGCCAGCTGGTCCGCAGCGCGGGCGCGTTCCCGAGCCAGCGGATCCAGGGCGGGACCGAGACCGTGTGGGGCCGGCCGCGCGTCGACCAGGGCCTCGACGAGGTCGAGGCCCTGCTCCGCGAGCAGGTCGAGGCCCTGCGCGCGGGCGAGTTCAGCCAGGCCGACCTCAACGATCTGATCGCCAACTTCGAGGTCGGCGAGCTGCGCAAGCTCGAGAGCAACGGCGCGCGCGCGGCCGTGATGCTCGACGCCTTCACCCACCAGCGCGAGTGGGACAAGGTCCGAACCCGGCTCGCGCGCCTCGCCGCGATCGATCGTGAGCAGGTCGTCGAGACCGCCCGGCGCTGGCTCGGCGACGAGCTCGTCGTCGTTCAGCGCAGCGAGGGCGAGCCCCCGGTCAGCAAGATCCCCGTGTTCGGGCTCAGCGAGCTCGAGCTCGACGCCGACTCCCACTCGCAGCTGTTCACGGAGGTCCTGAGCCTGCCGAGCCCGGCGCTGGAGCTCCAGGTCCTGCGCGTCGGCGAGCACGTCGAGCGGACCCAGACCCGGGCCGGGCTGCTCTACCGCGGGCAAAACCCCAACAACGATCTGTTCCAGCTGACCCTGCGCGTGGCCACGGGCAGCGCCCACGATCCGATCATCGGCAAGGCCCTGGCGCTGTGGGCTCGGGCCGGGGTCGGCGCGCTCGATCTCGAGGGCTACCGCCGCGCGCTGTTTCACGCGGCCGCGGCCGTGTCGCTCGACTCCCGCCGCCAGCAGTGCACGTTGACCATGGCCGGACGCGCGCCGGTTCTGGCCGAGATCTTCGGGCTCGTGCGCGAGCGCCTCCGCGCGCCCGTGATCAGCGAGACCGATCGGGCGCGCTGGGCCGAGGACCTCGTCGGCAAGCGCAAGCAGCGACGCGAGACGACCGAGTTCAAATTCACGACCCTCAAGCAGTGGGCGCTGCGCGGGCCAAAGAGCCCCTACCTGGCCGAAGCGCTGACCAACGAGCAAGTCCTCGGGCTCGAGCTCGACGCGCTCCGGGCCGCCCCCGCCAAGCTGCTCGAGCACGAGCGCGTGGTCGTCTACAGCGGACCGCACGAGCAGGCCGAGCTCGTCGAGCTGCTCGGCCTCGACGCGGCGCCGATCCCCGTCCCCGACTACCAGCCGCTGCAGTTCGAAGCTCGGCCCGAGCACGAGCTGCGCGTGCTCGTGTGCCACCACGAGGCCGCCCAGACCAAGCTCGGTCTGTTTGCGCCGAGCGAGGGCTACGACCCGGCTCGCGCGGCCCTGTACCGGTTGTTTCACGAGTACGTCGGCGGCGCGGCCGGGCTCGTGTTTCAGGAGATCCGCGAGTCTCGGGGCCTGGCCTACGCGGCCCACGGCGGCCACGGGGCGGGGGCGCGCGCTGGGGATCAAAACCTGATCTGGGCGAGCCTGGCCTCGCGCCCCGATCGCGCCGCCGAGGCTGCGGCGGTGTTGCTCGGGCTGCTGCGCGAGTTCCCCGTTCAGGCCCAGCGCTTCGAGCGAGCGCGCGGCTCGGCGATCGAGCGCCTGCTCGGCAGTCGCGTGCGCTTTCGGGGCTACGGCTTCGCGGCCGAGAGCTGGCGCCTGCGGGGCCTGAAGGCGGACCCGCGGCCCGACATCCTCGCGGCCCTCGAGGCGCTGACGATCGACGACCTGCGCGCCTTCGTTCGCCCCCTCGCCAGCGCCGGGCTCGCCATGGTCGTCGTCGGCGACACGGCGCGGATGGACATGGCCGCGCTCGCGCAGCTCGGCGCGCTCGAGCTGCGCGAGCTCGACGAGCTCGTGGTCTACTGAGGCCGCAGAGCCCTGTCCGCGCGCAGGTGTCCGACGAGGCCCATCGCCCCACTACGGCGGGGGTGCGGGGGTGCGGGGGTGCGTGAGTACTCACCGAGACCGGCCCAGGCGGGTCCTGCCCCTGACTTCGTGCGCGAGCGTGGGCTCGGGACCGACGCGCTCGACCGCGCTGTGCTCGCGCCATCGAGCGGAGCTGCAACTCATGGTCTACTGCCCCCCGCGCCATGCACGTCGACCGCTCTCGCTTCTTGTTCCTGACCGCCTCGCTCGCCGCGGCGGCCTGCAACCAACCGCGACCCGCCACCGGCCCCGACACTGGCGACGCCGAACCGGCTCGGTCCGGCGATCGATCGAGTGACAGCGCCGAGCAGGGCGAGCCCGAGCCCGGCGACCCCGCGGTCTGGCTGGAGATCGAGCCCGGGACCGAAGATGGCCAAGCCGCGACCAAGGGCGCGGACTGTGACAACAGCGCGGGCCGGCCCGGGGGCTGCACGCTGTCGCCGCCGGGCAGTCACTGCGAGAGCTTCCAGTCGACCATGCAGGTGTGCGACTCCTTCTCCAGGTTCATGCAGCCGCGCGCAGCCGAGGCCGCCGTCGCCTGCCTCCAGGCGGCGAGCGGCACCCGCCAGATCTGTGACTTGCGGATCTGGGACCAGTGCACGAGCGCCGGGCTCCAGGCGACCTGCATCGAAGCGGAGACCCAGTCCAAGTGCAACGTGATCAGCGACACCTGCGGCGGGAGCCTCAGCCGCTTCACCTGCCAGCAGGCGCTCTCAGCCGTCCAGCCCCAGCACATCCGGCGCCTGGCCAACTGCGTCGAAGAGCACTGCGAGGTCTCGTTTTGCGTCACGGACCTCAGCTGGATTTGAGCCCCTCGGAGCCACGGGGGCCCTCGCTGTGAACCCCTACCCTCCGCCCCCGAGCTGGGCCGCCGAGATCGCCAGCGTCGGCGTGACCGGGACCAACGGCAAGAGCTCGACCACCCGCTTCGTCGCGGCCGGCCTCGGCGTCGGGACGCCCGGGCCCGTCGGCCGCGTGACCACGGTCGCCGCGGCGATCGGCGATCAAGCGGGTCCGCCGCCCGCGGATCATCAGGGCTTCCTCGCGCTCATGCAGAGGCTGCGCGAGCGCGGGGGTCGGCGCGCGGCGATCGAGGCGACCTCGGCCGCGCTCGGGCTGGGCTTCTCCCGGGCCTGGCCCTTTCACGTCGGCGTGTTCACCAACCTCGGCCACGATCATCAGCGGACCCACGGATCCTTCGAGCACTACCTGGCCTCGAAGGCCCAGCTCTTCGTCGCCCTCGCCGACGGGGGCGCGGCCGTGCTCAACGCCCAAGATCCGGCCTCGAGCCTGATCGCCGAGGTCCTCCCGGCCAGCGTGCGCGCGCTGTGGTTCGCGGGGCCAAGCGAGGCACGAGACCGCGCCGTGGATCTGCGAGTCCTCCGCGCGACGCCGAGCTGGGCCGGGCTCGAGCTCGAGCTCGAAGCCTCCGCCAGCCTCGGCCCGATCCCGGCGGCGCTGTGCCTCCGCGCGCTCCCAGCCTTCCAGGCTCCGAACGCCGCGGCCGCCCTGCTCGCCTGCGTCGCCCTCGGCATCCCCGGCCCCGACGCTGCCAACGCGATCGCCGAGTGCGAGCCCCCCCGGGGTCGCTTCGAGGCGCTCAACCCCAACGACGACGCGCGGCCCCGGGTCGTGGTCGACTACGCCCACACGCCCGAGGCGCTCACCGCCGCGCTGGCCAGCGCGCGGAGGCTGTGCCGGGGGCGCGTGGTCCTCGTGGTTGGAGCCGGCGGTGACACCGACGCGAGCAAGCGCCGGCCCCTCGGCGCCGCGGCCTCGGCCGCCGACCTCGTGTGGCTGACCAACGACAACCCTCGCCACGAGGACCCCCGAGCGATCGTCGACGAGCTCCGCCTCGGCCTCGGCGAGGTCGAGGATCGCGTCGAGCTCGATCGCGGCGCGGCGGTGGCCCGCGCGATCGCGGCCGCGGTCCCGGGCGACCTCGTGCTGATCGCCGGCAAGGGCCACGAAGAGGTCCAGGAGATCGGCCCCGCCCGCCTGCCCTCCAGCGATCACGCCCTGGCCCTCGCCGCGCTCGAAAATTGGGCCAAGGCCCGGCCCTGACCAAGACTGGGGCTTGTCGACGGTGTCACGATCGGCCTACTGTTGGTCCTCGTGGCTCGACCGACGATCGTTGCGCTCGGCGACAGCCTGACCCAGGGTTTTCAGCACGGCGCCGCGCATCGCCTCGACTGGTCGTTCCCGTCGATCCTCGCCCGCGGCCTCGGACTCGAGGTCCCGCGCGATCATCGGGTCCCGGCCTTTGGCGGACCCGGCTACCCCTTCAACCTCGAGCACATGCTCCGCCACGTCAGCGTCGAGCTCGGCGAGGGCGTCGCGCTCAACCAAAGGCTCCTGCGCCTGCCCAAGCTCCTCGCCGCCTACCTCGACCACATCGAGGACTTCTACGAGCGCGGCCCAGGCTCGACCCCCGAGGCCCACGACGTCCACTACCACAACCTCGCGAGCTGGGGCTTCACCGTCAACGAGGCCCTGACGCTGACCGCGAGGACCTGCGCGGCCTTCGTCGAGCGTGACGAGGGCCTGATCCAAGATGACCTGTTCGGCATGCCCTCGGCGCCGATGTACCGGGCGGCGCAGCGCGTGCTCAACCCCGCCGCGAACCCGGCCCGCGACGACGCGACGATGCTCGACAACCTCCGGGCCCTCGCGCGCGACGAGCCCATCGACATCCTGCTGCTGTGGCTCGGGGCCAACGACTGCCTCGGGACCGTCATGCACATGAAGATCCAGGACATGCCGGCCAGCTACACCGGCACCGATCCCTTCGCGCGGCGCGACTTCAACCTGACCTCCAAAGATCAATTCCGCCGGGACTACGAGCAGCTCCTCGACGAGGTCGCGGCGATCCTCGACCCCAACCCCGGGCGCGGGCAGGTCTACGTCGCGACCGTCCCCCACGTCACGATCCCGCCGATCACCAACGGCCTCGGCGCGATGCAGGGCGAGTACTTCGAGCGTTACGCCCGCTTCTTTCGCAACGACGAGAACTACAGCTCGCTCACCTCACGGGTGCTCGAGCGCGACGACGCGATCCGCATCGACCGCCGCGTCGACGACTTCAACGACGCGATCCGCTCGCTGACCGCGGCCCGGGGCTGGCGGATCGTCGACACCGCGCAGATGCTCGATCAGCTCTCGATCAAGCGTAACGCCTGCCAGGCCGACCCCGGCGAGCCGCTGCGCGACTACCTCGCGGCGCGGGCCAAGCTCAGCGGTCACGACCACACGAAGCACCCCCTGCTCGCGCTCGACCCGGTGCCCTCGATCGCCGCCTACGAGGTCAGGGCCGATCCCCTCGGTACCCACCAACGCAGCGCGGGCGGCCTGTTCAGCCTCGACCACGTCCACCCGAGCACGATCGGCTACGGGCTCGCGGCCGAGCGCTTCCTCGAGGAGATCCAGGCCAACAACCCGGGCGACGCCGCGATCGGGGCGGCCCGGATCGACTGGGACGCGGTCTTGCTTCACGACACCCTCGAGCAGGCGCCGCCGGTCTTGTGGGACGATCTGATGCGCAACGCCGAGGGCTACGCGTGGGTCTGGGAGCTGATCTCGGCATCCTTCGCCCGGCACGTGATCTGAGCGCGGGCCCCCTCGCTCACCGCTTTGGGTGCGCGCGCAGCCACGCCTCGACCCTGGCGAGCGCCTCGGCCTCGGCGTCCCCGGCCTCGCTGTAGTCGGCCGCGGCCGCCAGCGCGAGCTCGCGCGCGCGGCGATGCGCCGCCGCGCCCGGGTCGAGCTCGACGAGCACCTGCGCGAGCGAGAACGCGTTCTTGGCTCGCTGGGCCGGGAGCCGCGAGCCCTGATCGCGGACCGCGAGGGCCCGCTCGAGGGTCTCCTGCGCCTGCTCGTGGCGCCCGAGCAGGCGCTCGACCTCGCCGATGTTGCCGAGCGAGACGGCGATGAGGGCGTGGTCGGGACCGAGCGCGGCCTCCTTGATCTCGAGCCCCCTGCGGTTGGACTCGAGCGCGTCCTCGTAGGCGCCGCGTCGGCGCTGCGCTCGAGCTGACCGAGCTCGTCGAGCTCGGCGATCGAGGGCGCCGACCCGTCACCGCGGGCGAGCCCGAAGTCCATGACCAACACCCGGCCGTCGCGACTGACCATGACGTTGTCGGGCTTGAAGTCGCGATGGACCAGGCCCTTGGCGTGGGCCGCGACCAGACCCCGGCCCGCGGCCTCGAACACCGCGAGGATCTCGGCCTGGGTTCGCCGCTTTGACTCGAGCCACGCGCCGACGGTCTCGCCGTCGACGAACTCCATGACGATGAAGGGCGCGCCCTCGAACTCGCCGATCTCGTAGACCTGGACGACGTTCGGATGCGACAGCCGGGCCATCGCCTGGGCCTCGCGCAGCAGCCTCGGCTCGCTGTGGGCGTCGGACCGGAGCAGCTTGACGGCGACCTTGCGGTCGAGGGTCTCGTCGTAGCCAGCGTAGACCACCCCCATGCCGCCCTCGCCGACGCAGCGCAGCAGCACGTAGTGATCGATCCGCGTCAGCTGGAGATCGGCGCCACCGACCCCGCTGGGGTCGTCGATGGCCCCGGGGGCCAGCCCGGGCAGGGTCTCGTGTTCGCCGTAGGCGTCGTCGGAGGTGTGCACCGGTTCGACCAGGCGAGGCTGCGATCAGCGCTCCATCAGCTTGGCCAGGGTCGCGCGGACCAGGGCGTCGAGGTCGGCGGACTTGGCCGCGTCACCGAGCTCGTCGAGGACCTGCCCGAGCGCCTTGTCGACGGGCTTGAGCTTCCAGCCGAGCGACAAGAGCACGTCGCGCGCGGCGACCCCGAGCTCGCCCGCGTCGGCGCTCGGGAGCTCGGCCTGGACCGGCGCGGCGCCGCTCTCGACCCGCATGAGCTCGAGCAAGGTCACGACCTTGTCGCCGAGGGTCAGCACGATCTGCTCGGCGGTCTTCTTGCCGATGCCGGGGATCTTGA
This sequence comes from Enhygromyxa salina, assembly GCF_002994615.1. GTDB lineage: Bacteria > Myxococcota_A > Polyangia > Nannocystales > Nannocystaceae > Plesiocystis > Plesiocystis salina_A. The sequence continues at coordinate 158,753 of NZ_PVNK01000005.1, forward strand.
CCAGCTTCGCGCTCTCGCCCGCGGCGATGCACTCGACGAGCTCGCGGACCGGGAACCCACCGAGGACCGCGACGGCGTTGCGCGGCCCGACCTTGGGCACCGAGGTCAGCATCCGAAACAGCTGCTTCTCGCGCTCGCTCGCGAACCCGAACAGCTGGATCGCGTCCTCGCGCACGTTGGTGTGGACCCACAGCTCGACCGCCTCGCCCTCGCCGGGGATCCCGGCCAGGGTCTGGATCGAGACGTGGAGCTCCCAGCCGACCCCCTGGGCCTCGACGATGGCGACCCCGCGCGCCGGGTCGCGGCGCACGACCTTGCCGCGCAGCCAGCCGATCATCGTGAGCCTCGCCTTCGTCGCCGGGCCAGCTGCCTGCGCAGGTCTGCGCGGCGGTCACGCTCGATGTTGGGCAGGCGGCTGGCCTGGACGTGACAGATCGCGATCGCGAGCGCGTCGGCGGCGTCCGCCTTGGGCGTGGTCCCGAGCCGACACAGGAGCCGGACCCGCGCCTGAACCTCGACCTTGGTCGCCCGCCCCCGACCGACGACCGCGCGCTTGATCATCGCGGGCGCGTACTCGCTGACCGCGAGGCCGTGCTCGAGCGCGACGAGCTTGAGCGCGCCGCGAGCCTCGGCCAGCTTGAGCGCGCTCGCGGCGTTGATGCCGTGAAAGGCGCGCTCGATCGCGAGCCCGGCCGGGCGAAATTCCTCGATGATCTCGCGCAGCGAGGTCGCTAGCTCGAGCAGCCGCGCGCTCAGCTCATCCCGGGCCGGGACCGCGAGCACGCCGCACTCGACGTAGTCGAAGCGGCCCGGGTTGGGCACGTCGAGGATCGCGTAGCCGACCACCCGGGTCCCGGGATCGACCCCGAGCACGCGGCCCGAGACTGCTGGCTGCGCGTCTACGGCTCCGACACCCGCCATGTCAGAGCCCGTGTGCTTCCATGATCTCGTCGGGCAGCTCGGCGTTGCAGTAGACCTTTTGAACGTCATCCTGATCGTCGAGCTTGGCCCACAGCCGGGCGACCGCCTCGGCGCCGCCGCCCTCGAGCGGGAAGGTGTTCTCGGGCCGGGTGACCCACTGGATCTCGGCGCTCTCGGGCTCGAGCTGCGCGAGCGCGCTCTCGACATCGGAGAAGCTCGAGGTCTCGCAGGTCACGACCCAGACCTCGTCCTCATCTTGAACGTCCTCGGCTCCGGCCTCGAGGCACAGCTCCATCAGCGCGTTCTCGTCGATCTTCTCTTTGGCGACCATGACCACGCCCTTGTGGTCGAACATCCAGGTCGCCGAGCCGGTCGAGCCCATCTCGCCGCCGTTCTTGCCGAAGATGTGGCGCAGCTCCGGGACCGTGCGCTTGCGGTTGTCGGTCAGGACCTCGAGCACGAACGCGGTGCCCTCGGGCCCGCGGCCCTCGTAGAGCACCTCTTCGAAGCTCACGCCCTCGAGCTCACCGAGGCCCTTTTTGATCGCCCGCTCCTGGTTGTCCTTGGGCATGTTCGCGGACCGGGCCGCGTTGAGGGCCGTGCGCAGGCGCGGGTTGCCGTCGGGGTCGCCCCCGCCCTCCTTGGCCGCAACCATGATCTCGCGGGCGATCTTGGTGAACACCTTGCCACGCGCAGCGTCGGTCGCCCCCTTCTTGCGCTTGATCGTGGACCATTTGCTGTGCCCCGACATGGGCGCTGGCATACCACGAGCACCTACCGGAGGTCGACGAGCTCGGTGGTCCCGCGCCGCGCGTCGAGCACAGCCAGGGTCCGCTCCGCGAGCCCGGTCCAGCGCCGCGCGGCGTCAGCCCGACGGATCGCCCGCTCGATCGCGCGAGGATCGCCGACGATCACACACAGCCGCCGCGCCCGAGTGATCGCCGTGTACAGCAGGTTGCGGCGCAGCATCACGTGGTGCTCGGTCAGCATCGGGATCAGCACGGCCGGGAATTCGCTGCCCTGGCTCTTGTGGATCGAGATCGCGTAGGCCAGGCGCAGGGCCCCGAGCTCGCGGCGCTCGTAGGTTGCGAAGTGGCCCTCGTAGCTGACCGTCAGCGTGCCCGCGTTGGCGACGATGCGCTCGACCACGCCGATGTCGCCGTTGAACACGTTGCGCTCGTAGTCGTTGCGGATCTGCATGACCCGATCCCCGAGCCGAAAGACCCGCCCGCCCGCGCCGCTCGGGCCCGGGGCCTCGAGGCCCTCGCAGTCCCCGGTGTAGGCCTGCTGAAGCGCGAGGTTGAACGCCTCGGTCCCGGCCCGGCCCTTGTGCATCGGGCACAGCACCTGGATCTCGCCGACGCGATCGAAGCCGTAGGCGGCGGGGATCCGCTCGGCCGCCATCTCGACGATCTTCGCGTGGGTCCGCTCGGCGTCGGCGGCCCGGAGCACGTAGAACTCACCAGCCTTGCCGCGGCTGGACTCGTCGGGCTCGAGGACCTCGCCGTGGAGCACTCGGTGAGCGTTGGCGATGATCGTCGAGCCCTCCTCCTGGCGGAAGATCTGATCGAGGCGCACGACGGGGATCGGCGAGTCTCCAGTCGCGGCCCGGATCAGATCTCGGAGCACGTTGCCGGGCCCGACCGAGGGCAGCTGATCGGCGTCGCCGACCAGGAGCAGGCGGTTTTGTGGGCTCAAGGCGGTGACCAGGGCCTCGGCGAGCTCGAGGTCGAGCATCGAGCTCTCGTCGACCACGACGAGGCCGTCGGGCAAGGGGTTGTTGGCGCAGTAGACGAACTCCCCGGTGTCGGGCCGAACCTCGAGCAGGCGGTGGACGGTGCTCGCCGACTCGCCAGTCGTCTGCTCGAGGCGCTTGGCCGCGCGACCAGTGGGCGCGGCCAACAACAGCGCCGACCCGGCCCGCTTCGCTACCTCGATCACGTTGGCGACCACGGTGCTCTTGCCCGTGCCCGGGCCGCCGGTCAGGATCACGACGCCGCAGCCGGCGATCGCCTCGACCGCGCGGCGCTGGCCGTCGGACAGGTGCTCGGGCAAGTCGCCGACCTCCCACTCCTCGCGCGTGACCAGGGCCAGCTCGAGCAGGCTCTCGACCAGGTTGTCCTCGGCCTCGTCGAAGCGGCGCAGGAAGTAGATCTCGTCGGGTTCGCTGCCCGGCGGGCGCAGCCGCGGAACCAGCGCCCCCTCATCGACCAGGCGATCGATCCCGAGCTCGAGCAGCGCGGCCGGGAGGCGCAGGATGCGGCGCGCGTCCTCGAGCAGAACCCCCGGCGGCAGCGCGCAGTGGCCGTCGCTCTGGGCCTTCTCCAGGGTGTAGAGCAGGCCCGCGTCGACGCGCTCGTGGCCCTCGAGATCGATGCCCAGCGCCCGGGCGATCTTGTCGGCGGTCAAAAAGCCGATGCCGTGGACCTCGCGGGCGAGCTTGTAGGGGTGGTGCTCGAGCATGGCCATGGCCTGCTCGCCGTAGCGCTTGTGCAGGGCCTCGCCGAGCCGCGGCGAGACCTCGAGCTCGAGCAGGCGGTTCTCGAGCTCGGCCATCGGGCCCTGGCGCTGCTCGTGGTGCTCGGTGATGTTGGCGAGGGTCTTGGCGCCGAGGCCGGCGACCTCGAGCAAGCGCTTGGGCTGACGCTCGAGCACCTCGAGCGTGTCGGTGCCAAAGCGCTTGACGATGCGCTCGGCCATCACGTCCTTGATGCCAGGGTAGGTCTTGAGCCGGGCGACGATCTGCGTGGCGGTCGTCGGGCGGCGCAGCTTGAGGGCCTCGAACGCAAACTGGCGCCCGTGCGTCGGGTGGACGACCCAGCGACCGTGGGCGCTGAAGTCGGCGCCCTCCTCGATCCCCGCGCAGCGACCGACCACGGACACGAGGCCAGGCTCACCGGGAATCTTGGCCCGCAACACCGTCCATCGTGTCTCCGGCGCGTGGAACACCGTGCGCTCGACGACGCCCTCGAGCAGCTCTAGATCGCCGGCGGCCGGCTTGGCCTCGCGCTCGGGCATGGGCCTAGCATCATCGATGCTCCGGCTGGCAGCAAACGATGACACTGGGGGCCACAGGTTGATCGCGCGCGGGCCCCCCGGCATCTTCTACCTGCCCCCAGGGGCGAAAGCGCACCTCGCGCATTTTTCAATCTCGGGCCATACTTGCCTTGCGTGCAAGGGTGAGATGCGATGATGAGCCTGCAAAACAATCAAGTTGAATCGGCTCCCGAGGACCGAGACATGACACCCAAGCGTGGATCCGTGCTCATCGTCGACGACAGCCCGATCGTCCTCGAGATCGTGCGCGAGATCCTCGAGGAGCGCGGCTTCGAGGTCGAGACCACCGACGCACCGCTCGAGTGCACCGAGCTGGTCGAGAAGATCAGACCTGACGTGCTCGTGCTCGACATCGGGATGCCCGAGCTCGATGGTCCCTCGCTCCTGTCGATCATTCGCCGCAATCACATCCACGACTGCCCCGTGTTGCTGTACAGCGACTGCTCGAGGCCAGAGCTGATCCAGACGATCCGGGCCTCGGGCGCCGACGGTGGCGCGGTCAAGAACCCCGGCTGCACCGAGCTCCTGTCCGTGCTCGAGAGCCTGCTCCCGGCCTTTTAGCTCTCACCGCGCGCCAGGGGTCGAGCGGCCCTGGGGCTGCGCGCGCCAGCGGCTCGGGAGATCGCAGCCATCGCGGCCCGAGACGACGCTGCGGCCTCCGTGGGAGGCGGCGCTGGTGTCGATCCAGTTGCCGTAGCTGGCGAGCGCGGCCGGGCCCTGCTCGGTCATGGCCCACAGCGTCAGGGGCTCGCCAGCGTTCTTGAGCCCGCTCTCGCCGAGGCTGGCGTCGACGCGCACGATCCTCGTCCCGGGCGCAGGCGCGGGGTCTTCGGGGTTGCTCGGGCTCCAGCCGCTCGCGACCACGATCGCGAGCTCGTCCGGCGCGAGGGTCAGGCTCGGCAGCGGATCGCCGGACGGCTCGTCGCCCGCGAGCCAGGCCTCGCGGAGCTCGGCGAGCGCGACGTCGGCGAGGTAGAGGCCGTCGAGCGCGGCGCCCTCGGGGCCGGCGAGGAGCTCGACGAACTCGGCGTCGGGCTCCGGGCCGCTGGGGTTGGCGAGGAGCTCGGTGATCCGGATCCGCGGCAGCGCGGGGTCGAAGCTCGGCCCGGCGGGGAGCTCGTCCTGCGTCGCCGAAAAATTGTTGGCGAGATCGCGCAGCTCGAGCGCCCACGCGATCGGCTCGTCGGGCGCGAGCGCGAGGTCGAGCTCGAGGCCGATCCAGCCGGAGTGATCGATCGCCGCGCGAGCCTGGGCTTCGCCGACGACGAGCGTGGCCTCGACCGGCTCGCCCGCGTCGATCCACAGCGCGAGGCAGCGGCCGCGGAGTTTGGCGACGAGCTCGGCCGCGGGCGGTGTCAGGTCCGAGCCCGCGCCAGCCTCGAACCATGTCTCGCGTGAGGCCGAAGCCAGCCGCGCTCGACGACCCGCGCGATCGACCAGGCTCCCGCTCGCGGGCCGATAGCGAACATCGGGCTCGAGCGCCCGGGCGGGCCGCCAACGCAGGCAAGTGCCGGGGACCCACCCGGGGCAATCGACGGGATCGACCAGCTCGATCGCTGCGCCGCCGTCTCGCGCCTCGAGCTCGAGGGTCGCGCCGGGCTGGGGCACCGGGACTGGCGGCCACAGCTCGGTCTCGACGTGGGCCAGGTTGGTCGCAACGCCGAGCTGGCCCGGACCCGGGACGACCAGGCCCGGCTCCGGACCCGCGCTGCCCCGACCGGCGGTCACGAAGTCCCGCTGCCACACGAGCGCACGATCGTGCTCGTCGACCAAGGGCGCCCCCGCCCGATCGCGCACCGCCGGACCGATCGAGAGCGTGTGACGACGGTGAGCCGCGAGCGGCCGACGCGCGCGCACGACGAGGCGCGTATCGCCCTCGCTGAGCTCGTAGTCGAGCGCGACCGCGTGGGGCTCGCTGGCGTCGAATTCCCCCCGCTCGATCGCCCCGAGCTCACTCGACGACAGCGACTGGACCTGGCAGCGCCCGCGCTCGCAGCTGCCCTCGTCACACACGGGCGTCGGCGTGCAGCGCTGCTCGAGCAGCTCCCAGGCGACGAGCACGACGCTGCCCGGGTGAACCGTGGCCGGATCGATCGCCTCGCTGAACTCGACGATCAGCTCGGGCGCGACGGAGACCTCGACGCTGCGCGGGCCCGCGAGAGAGCTGTGGACGATCCGCGGCCCGTCGAGGTCGACCTCCACAGGCGGCAGACACCCACCGAGGGACACGAGAACGACGAGGGCGATCCGAACACGCAGGGAGTGCACGCCCTGTCATCGGCCCGCGCGTGGACGAGTTGCAGGCGGATCCCATTTTTTTTCCGCTCCTGCCCGTGTCGATCGGCGCTCGCGTGTGCCCGATCCTGCCTCGCCGGTCTGGCTCTCGACTGTGTCTCGAACATGACGCTCTCGTGTCGGCCCGGTGACAAGCCGCGATCGGCCCCGCATCACTCACACCAGGCCAACGACAGGGAGCGCCGCGATCTCCGATGCCCCGGCTCCATGTCTGGAGGCCGCTTGTGCAACATTCGCGCAACAAGCGTGACATTGCCGGCGCTGCGGCGTGACATTCAGGCCTTCTGCAGTCAAACCGACACCACACTGTTACGAAGATGTCATCAATGCTGAGTAGCGTCCGCCGTGTCTGGAGCCGGACCCGGTGAGCCTCCCAATCCTGCCCTTGGTGTCCCTGCTGCTCGTTGGTCCCCCTTCGACCCAGCTTGGAGCCGAGCCTGGCCCCTCCGACGCAAACGCGCCGGGGCAAGACGCGCCCTCGAGCGAGGTCGCGCCAGCCGACGCTCCCCCCGCCGAGGCGCCGCCGGAGCGCGATCCGCAGGACGACGCGGCCCCCGATCGGGAGACCGAGCAGGACGCAGAGGTCTCGCCCCTCGTGCCCCGCTCGCAGATCGAGTTTCTCAGCGGGCACCCGGTCGATCTCGAGCGCGTGCAATTCCGTCCTGGCAAGGGCCTGACGATCGCGAGCAAGAGCGGCAAGTTCTCGCTCACGACCGGCCTGCGCGTCCAGCTGCTCTACACGATGGCCAACGACCACGCGGCGGACACCGAGCCCCCGGTCAGCCACTCCCTCCAGGTCCGCCGCGCGCGGCTGGTCTTCGCCGGGCACATGTTCGGCGAGCACAACCGCTTCAAGGCCGAGCTGTCGTTCTCGCCCAAGGACACAGGGCTCGAGGACGGCGCGGCCCGCTACACGATCCTCCGCGACTTCTACCTCGAGTTCGACCACCTCCGAGATCTGACCCTCCGGGTCGGTCAGTACAAGCTGCCCTACAGCCAGCAGCGCGTGATCTCGTCCGGCAAGCTGCAGCTCGTCGATCGCTCGATCGTCGGCTCGGAGTTCGACTTCGATCGCGACATCGGCCTCGATCTGAGGTCCGAGGACTTCCTCGGCCTCGACCGGCTCCGCTACTACCTCGGCGCTTACCTCGGCGGCGGTCGCGACAACTTTGCGGCCGAGCCGATCACCCGAGGCGGCGGGCTCGTCTACATCGCGCGCGTCGAGGTCATGCCCTTCGGGAGCTTCAAGGACTACCGCGAGGGAGACTTCGTCAGGATCAAGCAGCCGCGGCTGTCACTCGGGGCGGCCTACTCGTTCATGGACGACGCCATCTTCATGCGCGGGACCAAGGGCAGCGTCCCGACCGACGGCGGCACGACGAACTACCACAACGCCACGGCGAGCATGGTCTTGCACATCGTCGGGCTGTCGATCTCCAGTGAATTTTTCTGGCGACGCGGCGTCCGTCGCCCCGGCGACGCCGAGATCGAGGACGAGCTGGGCGACCTGGTCCCCGCGCCGATCGAGGCGCCGCGCGACGGCCTCGGCTGGTACGTCCAAAGCGGCTTCATGATCCCCCACGCGCCGGTCGAGCTCGCCGCCCGCTACAGCGAAGTCCGGGCGATCGGCGATGACACCCAGACCTCGATGAGCGATCGCCACGCGCTCGGCGGCGGCCCGAGCTGGTACATCGGAGGCCACGCGTTCAAGCTCCAGGCCGACTACTTTCGAATCTGGACCGACGACATCGGCCAGGGCATCGACCAGCTCCGCGTCCAGGCCCAGATCTCGTTCTGACGGCGCCTGCCCTCAGTCGAGGCCCCCCTGCTCGCGCGTGGTCCTGCTCGCGGCTCGCGGCTCAGGCACGGCCGCGCTGAGCCTCAGGGCGCGTCGGCTTCGGGAGCCTTGGGCGAGACCTTGCGGAGCCGGACCCAAAAACACGATCCCCGGGGCTCGCGGGGATCAACGCCGACGTCGCCGCCCATGGCTTCGGTCAGGTTCTTGACGATCGCGAGGCCGAGGCCGGTCCCGCCCATGTGCCGCGAGCGACCGGGGTCGACGCGATAGAAGCGCTCGAACACCCGGCTGCGATGGTCGGGTCCGATCCCAGGGCCCTCGTCGCGGACCTCGATCCGCACCGCCGTGTCCTGCTCGACCGCGACGAGATCGACGACGCCACCTTCGGGCCCATACTTGACCGCGTTCTCGACCAGGTTGACCAGGACCTGCTCGAGCGCCCGCGCGTCGCCGTGGACCTGGAGCTCCGGCGCGATGTCGACGCCAAAGACCACCTCTCGACGGCGGCAGGACTCGCTGACCGAGCGACTGACCGAGCGCGCGACCGCGGTCAGCGACAGAGCGTCGAGCTCCATCTTGTACTTGCCAGCCTCGATCCGCGAGATGTCGAGCAGATCGGAGATCAGCTGACCGAGCCGCTCCGCGTTGCGGCTGACCGCGTCGAGGAAGCGCCGGGCCGCCGCCGGCTCGTCGATCGCGCCGAGCAGCAGCGTCTCGGCGTTGGCCTGGATGATGCTGACCGGCGTGCGCAGCTCGTGCGACACGTTGGCGACGAAGTCGCGGCGCACGGTCTCGAGCCGACGGATCTCGGTCACGTCGTGCATGACCAAGACGGCGCCACCAGACTCACCCTGGGGCGTGGCCCGAACCATCAGCTGACGCAGCGAGCCCGCCGACTCGAGCTCGATGTCGATGCTGCGCGACTCGCCGCGCAGGGCGTGATCGAGGGCCTCGGACAGCTGGGGGATGCGGACGGCCTCGAGCAACAGGCGCCCGCTGACCTCGGTCGTGATCGACAGCATCTCCCGGGCCGAGCGGTTCAGCGCGATGATCCGCCGCTTCTTGTCGATCGCGAGCACGGCCTCGTCCATCGAGTGGATCACCGCCTCGAACAGATCGCGCTCGCGCGCCAGCTGCTTGACCGTACGCTCGAGCTCCTCGGACACGCGGGTGAGCGACCCCGCCATCCCGCCGAACTCGTCGCCGCCCTTGACCGACGAGCGCCGCTCTTTGTCGCCATCCGCCACGGCCCGCGTCGACTCCACGAGCTCGCGAAATTTGCCGTACATCACGCGCGAAGCGACCAGCCCCGCCCCGATCGCCATGGCCAGGGACAGCAACCCGCCAAACACCAAGATCAGGCGCATCTGCGCGAACGAGTCGTCGAGGGCCTCGAGCCGGGTCGCCACCCGCACGAAGGCAGGCCCCGCGCCGTCGCCCGGAACCTCCAAGGCGATCGCGCAGTAGAGCATCTCGGTCCCGAGGGTGTCGCTGTAGCGACGCGCGAGCCCGCAGGCCTCGGGGCCCGCCTCCAGGACCTCGGGTCGATCGCCATGATTCGCGACCTGCGAGACCTCGGCCAGGCCCAGGCTCGAGTCGCCGAGGACCACGCCATCGGCTCCGATGATCGTGACCCGAACCGCCATCGTCTCACCGAGTCGATCGGCGATCGGATCGATGCTCTCCGACGACAGCGCGACCGACCCATGGACGAAGCCCCACTCAACGAGCTCGGCCACGGTCTGGGCGTTGCGGGACAGCTCGTCTTCGACCCGCTGGTCCTCGGCGGCGCGGAGCTTCCACTGCAAGTAGACGCCCGCGGCGAGGTCGACCGCGACGACGATCATCACGGTCACGATCAAGAACTTGGCCCGGACCCCGAGATTCACGCTCACGTTGTCTCCCGCTTTGTCGCTCGCGTCGAGCGCTCACGCTCGCCCGCTCGGGCCCACGAGCTCGACCTGGGCGCCGAGCTCGCCGAGCTCGCCGAGCTCCTCGCGCGGACCCGTGGAGTGAACTCCAGCGAGTCGAGCGACGCTGCCCCTCTTCAACGCTCAGGATCCTGAGCGACGGCCGCGATCACGCGCTAGCAGCCCGGTCACGACGGAAAAAATCCGAGGCCGCGACAGGGCGTCAATGACGCCTTTACGCCCCCAGAGCGGCTCCGTAGCCCAATTTGGACTGTGTGACGTTCGTGCAAACACTCGACCACGAGGT
>NZ_PVNK01000006.1 GCF_002994615.1 Enhygromyxa salina
GCTCGGACATGAACAGCCCGACCATCGAGTCGACGACGACCGCGGGCGCCCACGGGGGTTCAGCGCTCGCTAGCAGCCCGGGGTGCAATGCATCGTGTCGCCTCGCGCCGGAATGTTCGCCGAGGGCTTTGTCGCCAAAACTTGCAGTACGCCCGGTACAGCGGCGTTTTGGCTTCGCGCCCTCGGCGAACATTCCGGCGCGAGGCGACACGATGCATTGCACCCCGGGCTGCTAGCCCGAGATCAATCGCTGAATTGAAGAAGCCGAAGGACTTAGGGCTAGCGCGAGCTCGTGCTCGGGCAGCTCGGTGTCCCCGGCCCAGATCAGGTGGTGGCGGGTGGGGAGCGCGAGCTTGGGATCGAGCACGAGCTGGGTCGCGCGGACCTGGCCGTCGTCGTCGTCGTCGCAAGCGACCGCGACGCGCAGCTCGTCGCGGGTGAGCTCGATGGTCAGAGCGCTGGGCCTGATCTGGCCGCGGAGGGACCTGGCAGCCTGGGTCCAGGCCTGGAGGTGGTCGCGGATGACCGCGGGGGCCGGCAGCTCCGGGGGCAGCGCAGCGAGGCGCTTGGCCAGCGCGACGAGGCCACCGACAAAGGTCCGGAGTGAGGCGAGCTCGAGCCCGACGCTGGCGAGGGCGACGCACGGGCGCTGATCGTCCGCGCTGCGCAGCTCGACGCCCCCGTCAGCGAGCAGCTCGCCCAGGCGCGTGGCGATGAGCGCGGTCTGCTCGGCGTCCCTGGCCGCGAGCTTGGTCTCGAGCCCGCCGAGCAGCGTCCGACGCTCGCGGAGGGTTCGCAGCCCGATCCCGAGATTGCGGGCCCAGCGAGCTTGGCGGCCGAAGTGCGACTCCAGCACGTCGCCGGGCCGGGCGTCGAGTTGGAGCTCGGGGCTCGGCTACACTCTCGCGGATGCGCGGTCAGACCAAGAAGAAGATCGGCCTCGTCGTGCTCGTGCTCGTCGTCTTGATCGCGGCCGGGCTCGGATGGATGTGGCACCGCATCACGGCGCTGCCCGAGTGGTACGGGAGCGCCGACATGATCGAAGAGGACGGGAGCCCGGCCGTCGACGACGACTGGGTCCGGATCCCGTCGAGCGAGCGACCCGCGAGCGCCCCGGCCGAGGCCGAGGCCGAGGCCGAGGTCTACGAGCTACGCAACCCTCACCTGCGCGCGACCAAGGCCAAGAAGGCGCCGCTGCGCAAGGCGATCAAGCAGTCGCGCGCGACCTACAGCGGCGGCGAGCTCGAGGCCGGGGCGGTCCTCAACCTGTCACAGATGGACCTCGACTCGCTGAGCCCGGCCGAGCGCGAGCGCTACCAGGACACGATCGACGCGTTCCCGGCGTTGACCGGCCGCGACGTCTACGTCGGCATCGAAGGTGGAGCCGACGGCGGCGGCGGTAAGCTGGCCCTCGGCCCGAAGACCAAGCTGCGCGTGGGGGACTCGCGCTACTCGCTCGCCGCCGCGGCCAAGCGCCTGGGCATGAGCGAGGCCAAGCTCCGCGAGACGATCGAGAAGGAGCTCGGGCGGATGGACGTCAAGCTGCCGACGGGCTGAGGCTCGAGCTCGACGCCGCTTGCTCGCCCGGGCCCGGGCTGCGCGGGAGCAGGGTGTAGGTCATCGTCCGACGACGGGGCTCGAACCCGGCGAGCCGGATGTGCTGCTCGATCTGCTTCGCGGTCATCATGAAGTGGGCGCCCGCGGTCGAGACCACGTTCTCCTCGATCATGACCGAGCCAAAGTCGTTGGCCCCGAAGCGCAGGGCGATCTCGCCGATCTCCGGGCCGAGCGTCGGCCACGAGACCTGGATGTTGTCGATGTTGTCGAGGTACAGGCGCGCGAGGGCCTGGACGCGGAGGTAGCGAAACGCCGAGGTGTCGTCGCGGAGCTTGAGGCGGGTGCCGTCGGCCTGGAAGGGCCACGCGATGAAGGCCGTGAACCCGCCGGTCTCGTCCTGGAGGCCGCGGAGGCGATCGAGGTGCATGAGGATGTGCTCGGCCGTCTCCTGGAAGCCAAACACCATGGTCGCCGAGCTGCGCATGCCGAGCTCGTGGGCCGCGCGCATGACCGCGAGCCACTCGTCGGTCGAGTTCTTGAACGGGCTGATGCGGTTGCGAATCTCGTCGTCGAGGATCTCCGCGCCGCCGCCGGGCAGCGAGTCCATGCCCGCGGCCTGGAGCCGGCGCAAGACCTCGATGACCGGGAGCTCCTCGATCTGGGCGATGTGGATGATCTCCGTCGGCGAGAGCGCGTGGAGCCGGAGGCTGAAGTTGCGCTTGGTCCAGCGGAACAGATCCTCGTAGTAGTCGAGGCCAAGATCGGGGTTGAGGCCGCCCTGGAGCAGGATCTGGATGCCGCCGAGGGCCTCGGTCTCGCGGAATTTTTCGGCCAGCTGGTCCTTGCTGAGCACGTAGCCCCGGCCGGTCTTGTCGGTCGGCGGGACGTAGAAATTGCAGAACTTGCAGCGCGTGACGCAGTAGTTGGTGTAGTTGACGTTGCGATCGATGATGTAGGTGACGACGCCGTGATCGTGGAGCGCCTGGCGGCGGCGATCGGCGGCCTCGCCCAGGCGCATCAGCGGGGCGTTCTCGTACAAGAAGATGCCCTCGGCCAGATCGATGCGGCCGCCGGCCTCGGCCCGGGCGAGGATCTCGTCGAGGTCGAGGGGGGCGGCCCGGCGGGCCCGCGCGGCGACCAGGGCCTCCGGGGTCGCGGTGCCGACGAATTTGACGTGGATCTGGTCCTCGTCGTCGAGGCCGGGGATCTCGATCAGCCCGGCGGCGCGACAGCGGGCGAGGTACTCGACGAGGCCCTCGCGCTGCTGGGTCTCGAGCCCGTAGCGGATGGTCTTGCGCAGGTAGTCGGCGTAGCGGGTCTCGGGCAGCACGGGCTCCGCGTCCGCGGGGTCTTGCTGCTCGTCGAGCCGGGCGATCAGCTCGTCGCGATACTGCTTGGCGATCGCCTCGGCGTACTTGCCGAGGCTGCGATCGCGGGCCCGCTGGAGGGCCTCGACGTGCTCGGGCCCGAGCACGCCCGGGCGCGCGGCCCAAAACGCGAACACCATTGGCAGCCCGGTCGCCTCGAACCACTTGGCGCCGAGATCCCAGGTGTGCGCGAAGCGAGCCTGGAGCCCGAACGCGGCGTCGCCGATGATCAGCGCCGCGGCGCGCCCCTTCGACGCGTGGACGAGGCCCTCGCCGCGGCCATGGGCGACGCGCTCGAGCTTCGGGCTCAGCCCGCGCTCGTGGAGCAGCAGCCGCAAGAGCAGCGCGGAGCTGCGCGAGGCGCCGTCGAGGTAGATTGTCTCGACCTCCTCGATCGGCCGGTCGGCGCACACGATCACGGTCTCGACCGGCCCGCGACAGCCGATGCCGATGCCGGGCACGACCTCCCACTCGGGGTGGGCGACGTAGCTCGCAACCGGGACCAGGCCGAGCTCGCACTCGCCCGCGGCGAGGGCCGCGGCGCAGTCGGCCGGCAGGGCCTCGACGAGCTCGAACATCGGCGTGCCGTCGTCGTAGCGCGGCGTGTGCTTGGGGTCGGCGAGGGTGTGATAGAGCGGTCGGCCGTTGAGAAACGAGACGGCGCGCACGCGGATGGTCTTGCCCGTGGTCATGCTTGCTCCGTTCACAGCACTGGCAGCGAGACGCGCCCGGCCTCGCTCGAGAAGGGCAGGCTCGCGTCGATGCGGATGCCCTCGAGCGCCGCGCCGTCGTCGACCCAGCGCTCGTTGTAGAGGGTGTCGCGCTCGACGGCGACGCGCCCGGCCTCGCGGATCAGGCGGACGAGGTCGACCCGCGAGAGCGCCTGCGGGGTCTCGGCCCCGGCCATGTGATAAATTTTCTCTTCCTGGACGGTGCCGTCGAGGTCGTCGACGCCGAAGCTCAGCGCGATCTGAGCGGTCTTGATCCCGATCATGATCCAGTAGGCCTTGATGTGCGCGATGTTGTGCAGCATCAGGCGCGCGACCGCGTAGGTCCGGAGGTTGTCGACCCCGGTCGGCGGCGGGAGCTTGGCCAGGTCGTTGTTGTCGGCGTGAAAGGCGAGCGGGATGAAGGTCTGAAACCCGCCGGTCTCGGCCTGGAGCTCGCGCAGACGCAGCATGTGATCGACGCGCTCCTCGAGGGTCTCGACGGTCCCATAGAGCATCGTGCAGTTGGTCCGGATGCCGAGGCGATGGGCGGTGCGGTGGACCTCGAGCCAGTCCTCGGCCTCGGCCTTGCCCCGACAGATCTTGCGCCGCGCTCGCTCGGCGAAGATCTCGGCGCCGCCGCCGGGCATGCTGTCGAGCCCGGCGTCGCGGAGCTCGGTCAGGACCTGCTCGTAGCTGAGCCCGTACTTCTGCGCGAAGTAGTGGATCTCGACCGCGGTGTAGGCCTTGAGGTGGATGTCGGGGCGCAGGGCCTTGAGCGCCCGGAGACAGTCTTTGTAGTAGTCGAAGTCGAGGTCGTGGTGGAGGCCGTTGACGATGTGGACCTCGGTCACCGGCTGGTCCATGCGCTCGACGAGCTTTTGCCGGACCTCATCAATGGACATGGTGTACGCGGCCGGGGCGTCGGGCTCGAGCCGGGCGAAGGAGCAGAACTTGCAGTCGGCCACGCACACGTTGGTCGGGTTGATGTGGAAGTTGACGTTGAAGAAGGTCTTGTCGCCGTGGAGGGCCTCGCGGCGCTCGTTGGCCAGGGCCCCGATCGCGAGCAGGTCCGGGTAGCGGTACAAGAACACGCCGTCGTCGAGATCGAGGGGCTGCTCGGCCCGGACCTTGGCGGCGATCGTTGCGAAGCGTGCGGTGTCTTTGTGGGCGTTCATTGTTTGCGACCCTTGGGGCTCAGATCCAGGCTCGAGATCTCGACGCGGACCGTCTGGCGGCCGGTCTCGAGCGCGCGGGGGGCGGTGTCCTCATGCAGCGCGCACTCGAGCCCGGCCTGCTCGATGAGGTTGCGCAGGCCGGTGATCGTGGTCTCGTCGGGCCGGGTGACGCCGGCCACGGGCAGGTGGCGCTCGGTCGTGATCGGACCCGAGAGCGTGTCGGCGCCGAAGCCCAGCGCGACCTGGGCCAGGCGCACCCCGATCAGATCGTGACGGGCCTCGACGCGGATCGCGGCGGGCAGGGCGAGGCGCGCGGCCGCGATCGCCCACAGGCGATGGGTCCCGGCCGTGTGAAGCGAGAAGGGCGCGACGGCGCAGGGCCCGAGGTGGGGGTTCTCGCCGAGCGGCTCCGCCCGCCAGCGCTCGGCCAGCGCGAGCAACCACTCGGCGTAGCGCCGGGCCAGGGCCTCGTCGCTGGGCTCGATCGGCAGCATCACCCGATCGCCCGGCTGCCAGGCGTCGGGGTCGGGCCAGCTCGTCAGGGCCACGAGCTCGTCGCGGCGCAGGATCGCGGGGCCGGTCGGGGTGTCGAAGGCCGGGGTCGGGCGCAGCAAGGTGCGCCGATCGAAGAGCTCGCGCCGGACCTCCATGGCCCACAGGCCCATGCGCGGCGGGTTGTCGCGCAGCGCCACCAGCGTGGCCACGTCGAAGCGCTCGGGGAGCTCGTTGGGCAGCGCGGGGGAGTTGGTCATGCTGTGGCTGTCTTTGCCTGGTTGGCGCCCCAGCGGGGCAGCAGATCGAGGGGCAGGCCCGCGCGCTCGAGCGCCCGGCCGACGACCGTATCGATCGCCTGTTCGAGGGTCTCGACGCCGGCGTAGAAGCTCGGGACCGCGGGCAGCACGATCGCGCCCGCCTCGGTCGCCGCGACCATGTTGCGCAGGTGCACGAGGCTCAGCGGGGTCTCG
The DNA here is from genome assembly GCF_002994615.1 of Enhygromyxa salina. Lineage (GTDB taxonomy): Bacteria > Myxococcota_A > Polyangia > Nannocystales > Nannocystaceae > Plesiocystis > Plesiocystis salina_A. The sequence continues at coordinate 5,775 of NZ_PVNK01000006.1, forward strand.
CGGACGACGAGGATCAGCCTGCGCCGCTCCTTGAGCGCGACCTCGCAGGCGCGGGCGATCAGATCGTCGCCGCCGCCGTGAGCCACGCGCGCGAGCGTCGACATCGAGCAGGGCATGACGACGACGGCGTCGGGCGCGTTGGAGCCCGAGGCGAAGGGGGCGTTGAAGTCGGTCCGATCAAAGCGACGCAGGTGCTCGATCGACGCGGGGAGCTCCTCGCCGAGCTCGGCGCGCCAGACCTGCGCTGCGGTCGTGGACGTGACCCAGCTGACCTCGAGCGCGCGCGCCTTTGAACCAGCCGCGAGCGCGAGCAGGCTCAGCGCGCGCCGGGCATAGATCGCCCCGCTCGCGCCGGTCACGGCGAGCACGAGCTTCATGAAGCTTGTCCTCGGGCGTCCGCTTCGCTCGCCGGCTTGGTCGCGCGGACGATCGAGGCCACGCCGAAGGTCAGGGCCTCGACGCTCACGTCCTCGAAGCCGATCTCTGCGAGCAGCGCGACGTAGTCGGACGCGGCGCGCATGTTGCCGATGCTGCGCGGCAGGTAGAGGTAGGCGTCCAAATTGCCCGTGCAGGCCCAGCCGACGAGGGGCAGGACCGTGCGGTTGTAGACCGCATGAAACGCCCGGGTCGTCCAGGCCGTCGGGCGGAAGAAGTCGAGGATCACCAGCCGCCCGCCGGGTCGCAGGCAGCGCAGCTGCTCGGCGCTGGCGAGCTCGAGATCCGAGAGGTTGCGGACCCCGAACGCGCAGAAGATCGCGTCGACGCTGGCGTCGTCGAGGGGCAGCGCGTGGGCGTCCATCCGCTCGGCGCGGATCTTTGCGCTCGCCTTGGGATCGCCGAGCGCGGCGATCCGGCGCATGCCGGTCTCGAGCATGCCGGCCGAGAAGTCGCCGCCGACGAGCTCGGCCTCGGGGTAGCGGCGGTGAATCTCGAGGGTCGAGTCGAGGGTCCCGGCGCACAGATCCAAGATCCGCGCGCCCGCGCCGGTCGTCGCTTCGGACCCCGCCTCAGCGCCGTCTGCTGGCAGCAGCGAGGCCACGGCCTTGCGGCGCCAGCGGACGTCGGTGCCCGCGCTCATGACCCGGTTGGCGCGGTCGTAGCCGTGGGCGATGTCGCTGAACATCGCCTGGACCCGGCGACCGTGCTCGTCGTGGGTCGGGATCTCCGGCCCGGAGTTGGCGAGGGCCTCGGTCATCCCGTCCTCCGCACGATGTAGCGCGCGAGGTCTTCGAGGGCGCCGCGGGCTGGGGAGCGGGGCAGGGCGGCGAGGGCCTCGATCGCCGCGTCGACGTGGGCCTGGGCCGAGCGCCGGGCGCCGTCGAGGCCCCCCGCGGCGATGACCCGATCGAGCAGCTCCGCGAGCTCGGCCTCGTCGACGGGCGGGCCCTGGCGGAGCATGGCCTCGAGCCGGGTGCGCAGGGCCGGGCGGTACTCGCAGGCGAGGATCAGCGGGAGGGTCGTCTTGCCTTCGCGCAGATCCTGGCCGCGGGCCTTGCCCGAGTCGCGCAGCTCGAGGCTGTAGTCGATGATGTCGTCGGCGATCTGAAACGCGTAGCCGACCTCGCGGCCGTAGCGAGCGAGGGCCTCGGCGTGGCGTGGCTCAATCAGATGGGCGACCGCCGAGCTCCACGCGATCAAGGCGGCGGTCTTGCGCTCGATGACCATGTAGTAGCGCTCGCGGTTGAGGTCCCACTCGCCGGCGACGTGGAGCTGCGCGACCTCGCCCTCGGCCATCTGCGTGACCGCGTCGGCCATGGTCTGGATCGCCCGGGGCTCGCCGAGGTAAGCGACGGCCTGGAGCGCGCGCGCGTAGCAGTAGTCGCCGGTCAGCACGGCGAGGCCGTTGCCGTAGCGCAGGTGGGCCGCCGGGCGACCGCGGCGAAACTCGCCCTCGTCGATCACGTCGTCGTGCAGCAGCGTGGCCGTGTGCAGGAGCTCGGCCGCGGCCGCGACGGTGATGCGCTTGTCGGACCGGTAGCGGGCGGCCTGGGCGGCGAGCAGCGTGGTCACCGGGCGGAAGCGCTTGCCGCCAGCGAAGGTCAGGTGACCGCCGACGCGCGGGATGATCGCTACGGTCGAGTGGAGCAGTTCGCCGAGCCGGGCCTCGACCTCGACGAGCTCGTCGGCGACGAGGGCCATGGCTGACGCGACCGGCGTCAGCTGGGCGTCGGCGGCCTCGACCTGATCGGGGTCGTGGGTCCGCGCTTGCAGGGCCAGGTCGTGGGCCGGTTCATGGATCGAGTTGGTCATGGGTGTCCTGGTCGTGCGCGGCCTCGGCGGTGTCGTGGTCGTCGTCGAGCTCGAGGGTCGAGCGTCCGGGCAGCGGGGCAGGTCGGAGGCGTGAGGCCGTTCGGGCCAAGCCGTTGAGGATCGCGCGGATCGGGCTGCGCTCGACGAAGGCCTCGAGAAACGAGCGGCCCATCTCGAAGAAGCCGAGCATGTGCTCGGCGCGCTTGAGCGCGAAGCGTACGCGGGCGTCGTCCTGGTCGGCGGCCCGCAGCGTGTCGATGACCTCGCGCGCGGCGCCGATGCCCTGCTCGACCCGCGCGGCCTCGCGCTGGCGCAAGACCGCCGTGATGAGCTTGAAGAAGTTGGTCTCGGCCACGTAGAGCCGGCCCTCGCGGTGAAGCACGCCCCACTCGAGCAGCGCGGTCATGGTCGTGCTCGCCGATCCCGCGCTGATGCTCAGGCGCGAGCGAACCGTGCTCTGGTCGAGGGGCTCGTGCGACATGTAGACGAGCCCGAAGATCCGCCCCATCGTCCGGGTGAAGCCCCAGAACTCGGCGATCTCCCCCATGACCGCCGAGACGCGGTCCTGCGCCTGCGCGACCACGACCCCGCTGGGATCCTGATCGAGGGTGGCCTCGGCGCGCGTTGACTTGGGAGCCACGAGAGGATGAAAAGCCTTGCGATCTTCGTTCGCTCGGCGATTTGCACCGGGTGATGTTCATTTCATTCTGAAATGAACTTTTGATGCAAGGGCGGTCTACATCGGGGGATGGGCCAAGTCAATCGGCATTTTCTGCGTCACCCCGTCGAGCGGGCTAGGCTTCCGGGCGGATGAGCGAGCGAGACCCCTATCCGTTCTGGGTCGCGATGGGAGCGGCCTTCGTCGGCACGCTGCTCGGTGGTGGCGCGGTCTGGATCGGCGTCAACCGGCACCTCGACGAGGTCGAGCGCGCCGCGGCGCAGGAGCTCCGGGCCGCCGAGGCGGTCGACGCAGCCGAGCCCGAGCCCGAGCCCGAGCCCGAGCCGAAGACCGAGCCGAAGACCGAGGAAGTTGCCCTCGACCCAAATTCGCCGTCGGACCCGGGAGATAGCCCCCTGGTTCGGGCGCTCGAGCGGACCCGCGACAGCGTCGTGAGCATCGAGCTCGGCGGCAGGCCGGCCGGCGCGGGCGTCGTCTATGACGCCAGCGGCACGCTCCTGACCAACTACCACGTGATCGAGCCGGTCTTGCGCGCGCGGCTACAGCTCGGAGATCCCGGCGCCGTCGCCTCGATCCGGGTCCGCTTCGTCGACGGTCGCGAGCGCTCGGCCAAGGTCCTCGCCGCCGATCCCGACGAGGACGTCGCGGTCCTCAGCGTGACCCCCGAGCGGGCCGACGAGCGCTTCGGCGCCGCGCCCCTGGGCCAGTCGGCCTCGCTCCGCCTCGGCGAGCAGGTCTTCGCGATCGGCTCACCCGTTGGTTTCGAGGGCACGGTTGCGACCGGGATCATCTCGTCGCTCCAGCGTACGGGCGTGCTCGCCAAGCGCTCGCTGCCGGTCCTGCAGCTCGACGCGGCGATCAACTTTGGCAATTCCGGGGGCCCGCTGTTCAACCTCGCCGGCGAGATCGTCGGGATCACCACGGCCCGGTCGAGCCGCGGCGAGGGCATCGGCTTTGCGATCCCGATCGATCGCATCCGCCTGTTCCTGCGCGCGCTCGAGCAGGGCATGCGCGGGCGCTCGGGCGTGATCGGGGTCGAGCTCGACCCGAGCCGAGAGATCAGCGACGCGATCGCGCCGCTCGGCTACCACAGCGGCGTGGCCGTGACCGGGGTTGACGAGGGCCGGGCCGCGGCGCTCGCTGGGATGCAGCCCGGCGACGTGATCGTGACCCTCCGCGGCCGTCGCCACGACCAGCTCGACGCCTCGGATCGCGGTCGGCAGGCCTTCAGTCAGCTGCTCGGCGAGACGATCCGCGGCCTCCTGCCCGGCGAGACCCTCGTCGTCGAGGTCGTCCGCGACGGCGAGCTCCACGAGCTCGAGATCGTCGTCGAGGCCGCCAGCGTCGAGCGTCAGGCCCGGATCGACGCCGAGCAGCTGCTCGGCCTCGCGCTCGCTCCGAGCGGCGACGAGGCCCGGATCGTCGGCCTCGTCCCGAGCTCGCCGATCGCCCGGATGCGCGGCGCCCAGCTGCTCGCGGGCGCCCGCATCACCAGCTTGTTCGGCCAGCCGGTCGCCAACCTCGAGCAGCTCGGCGAGCGCCTCGCGTTGCTGCGCAGCTGGTCCGCGGGCGGGGGGCGACGCAGCATCTCGATTGGGCTGGAGCTCGAGGGCCGCAGCCTGACCGCCAACAACTTCCCGCTAGCGACCGGCCGTTGAGTGTTTTAGACCCCCACGGGCGTCAGCGACTCGGCCACGCACGGCCGCTGCGCGGCCGGTCGGTCGGTCGCTGCGCTCCCTCGCTCGGTGGGCTGGGATGAGCTTCGCAGTCGTTTGCGTGGCCCCCTAAAAGGGGGCTTGGTTCACTGTGACTGCTATGTTCATACGGGTGCGAGAATGCGATTGCGACTCTTCGCATTAGGAAGCTCTGCGCCCGTGAGTGGAGACTCTCGCACCCGCATGGATGTCGCAGCCACAGTGAATCAAACCCGCCCAAAAGGCTCACTGTGGTCCCCTTTTAGGCGATCTTGGTCGCATTGCGACCTTTCGTACTAGCAAGCTCCACGCCCGTGAGAAGAAAGAGCCCCCTTCTAGGGGGCCACGCAAACGATTGCGAAGCCCATACCAGCCCACCGAGGGAGGGAGCGCAGCGACCGAGCGACCGGCCGCGCAGCGGCCGTGCGTGGCAGAGTCGCTGACGGCTGTGGGGGTCTAAAACAAAGAGCCCCCTCTTAGGGGGCCACGGAGGCGATTGCGAAGCCCATACCAGCCCACCGAGGGAGGGAGCGCAGCGACCGAGCGACCGGCCGCGCAGCGGCCGTGCGTGGCAGAGTCGCTGACGGCTGTGGGGGTCTAAAACAAAGAGCCCCCTCTTAGGGGGCCACGGAGGCGATTGCGAAGC
>NZ_PVNK01000007.1 GCF_002994615.1 Enhygromyxa salina
TCACGGGCGTCAACCCCAACTACGAGGCCGGTCTCGGTTCGGGCGAGGTCGGCGAGGTCGGCGAGACCGGAGACGGGGACGCCGATGTCACGGGTGATGGCGTTGGTGATGGCGTTGGTGATGGCGATGGCGATGGCGACGGCGACGGTGACGGTGACGGTGATGGCGACGGTGATGGTGATGGCGACAGCACGGGCGACGGCTCGGGCGACGGCGATAGCGACGGCACGGAGGGCGGACCTGGTGACGGGGACGGAGACGGCAGGGGAGACGGAGACGGCGAGTGCATGGCCACGCCCCCGACGCCCGAGGGGTCGTGCCCGGCGAGCTGCAGCTCGTGCGAGGGAGGCGTTTGCAGGCTCGCCTGCGCGGGGGCGGGCTGTAAAGACGCGACGGTGGTCTGTCCCCCGGGTTGGCCCTGCGCGTTGAGGTGCACCGGGGACGACAAGGCCTGCAAGGGTCTGACGCTCGAATGCCCAGGCCCGCACCCGTGCAACCTGACTTGTGACGGCACCAAGGTCTGTCAGGGCGCCACCGTCAAGTGCGCCGACGGGCCCTGCCACGTCGAGTGTACGGCGACCGGCGACAGTCCTTGCCAAGACGCCACGCTGAAGTGTGGATACAACGTCAGTGCGATCGAGTGCGTCATCCCGGAGGGCTCCCC
>NZ_PVNK01000008.1 GCF_002994615.1 Enhygromyxa salina
CGAGCACGTTGCCCCCGATGTCGAGCACGGACCTGGTCGCAAACAATTCGTCGCCGCCCTCCGCGTCCTTGTTGTGCGCGACGGACAGAAACGGACGACCGAGGGTGTCGAGCTGAACGACGCTCGGCGTGTTGGCGTGCCTCGCCGCGAGGACGGCGGCGCGCTTCTCCGCGAGCAAGGCGACGTCGTTGCCGCCGTAGGTAATGCGCTCGGCGTACCAGCCGCTCTCGAGCACGGTGTCGTTGGGGTCGTGGCTAGTCTGCTTCCACGGCGTGAACTCCTCCCGGGAGAAGCTGCCGTTGGGTAGGTCGGTTCGGACGAGGCGGCCGAGCGGGTCGTAGTGGTTCAGCGCCGTGACGCCCTGCTCGACGAGCTCGGCCTCGTCTTCGTACTCAGGCGTGCTGGAAAAGTACGGCTCGTAGGCCTTGATGACGTTGCCCTTGTTGTCCTTGACGACCCGGCCGTTGCCCACCCAGCGCAGGCTCGGGCTCGTCTCCGCGTACTGTAGCTCGCCGTCGACGAACACCAGCGCCCCGTCGACGTCGCGCGCGGGCGCGAGACCCGGCCGGGCCTGCGCCTTGACCATCACGGTCCCGCCGCCGCCAGAAAAATAGCTGCGCTGCTCGAGCCAGCGCGTGTTCACGTCCTGGTGAATCTCGCGGACACGCGTCTTCGCCCAGTTGGGCTTGCCAGTGTTTTTCCAGGCGAACAGGTCGTACTCGAAGGTGCTCGTCGGCTCGTCGAGGGTGTCGCCGTCGTCGTCACCGGGCTTGCCCATGACCGCGCTACGCTCGACCAAGCCGAGCACGTCGAACGCAACCTGACTGCGGTTGCCGTTCGCGTCCGTCAGCTCCCACGGCGCCAGCAGTCGGTAGTCGTGCGCCGCGCTGACGGTGTTCCCGAGCGGGTCGCTGCTGCTCGCGGTCAGCAGCGCGTGGCTGTCGTAGGTGGTCGAGTAGACCTTGCCGTAGGGGTCCTCGACCGAGGTCACCGCGTAGAACTTGTTGGCGTCGTAACTCGGGTGCCCGGTGCGAACCCACCACGCATCGTCGGTGAGCACGTACTTGCCTTCGTTCTGCAGCTCAGCGTTGCTCGGCGCCCCCGTCAGCGCACCGAACACCGCCTGCCGCTGCGTCTCCGTCATCGCCATCGCGTCGGTGTCGTAGACCAGCGCCTTGCTCTGGACCACGCCGTGAGCCAGCGGCGCCGACAGGTCATCGGCGAGGT
>NZ_PVNK01000009.1 GCF_002994615.1 Enhygromyxa salina
CCCCACGACCAGCGCCCCCGCGACACCAAAGATCCCCGCCGAGGCCCCCACGACCAGCGGCGCCTCGGCCCAGGCCAGCGAGGCCAGGCATCCGCCCACGCTCGACACGAAAAAGAGCAGCAGCTGCCGCCACCAGCCCCAGGCCTTCTCGGTCCACTGCCCCACCACCCACAAGCCCATCATGTTGAGCACCAGGTGCAGCCAGGACCCATGGAGCAAGCCCGCGCTGAGCACTCGCCACCACTCGCCGTGAAGCCAGACGCGGGTGGCCGCGAGACCCCCCGCGGCGCGGAGCAGCTCAGGATCCTCGAAGGTCCACAGGCTCCGCACGAGCGCGTCACCCGGTGCGTCTGAGCGCACGAGCATCGCCACCACACACAAGACGAACGCGAGGCAGCAAAGGCCAATGAGGCCCGCCGTCGCTGGTCGCGCCGTCAGCCGCGGGCCGGGGGGAGACATGCTGGCACCCTAACCGATGTCTCCCACATTCTCGTTCCTCCGACCCTCGCCACTGCGGCACCAACCAGCGCCATCTATTTGACTTTGTTATCATTTCGAACTCCCAGTGCGACCCCTAACCTCCGCGGGATCACTTCCCGTAGCTTGCGGCCCATCCGGCGCCGTTGCTATCGTCCCCACGTTTGGTCGTGTGAGCGTCACAACCGGCACGAAAGCACCGACCTCCGCCCTGCACCGGTTCAGCCGCATGCCCAGCTCGCCTGCACCGCACACGCCGTCGACGAGGCTGCCGCCCCGCCTATCGCGCAGGAGCCCAACCTAGGTGGCGAGGCAAAACCTACTCCTTGTCGATGGCGACACCCGCAGTCGCCGGGTGCTTGAGGTCAGCCTGCGCAAGGCCGGGTTCTCGGTGACCACCGCCGAGGACATCGACCAGGCGCTGCTCGTGCTCGAGCACGGCGAGCCCGACTTGATCATCTCGGACACCCGCCTGCCCGGCAAAGACGGGTTCGCGTTCTGCACCGAGGTCAAGAAGAACTCCAAGTGGGCCGGCATCCCCTTCGTCTTTCTGACCTCCGCGAAGGCGATCGAAGACAAGGTCCGGGGGCTCGAGCTCGGCGTCGAGGACTACCTCGTCAAGCCCATCTACATTAAAGAGGTGACCACCCGCCTGCGCATGCTGATGCAGCGCAAGCAGCGAGAGAAGCTCGAGAGCAAGAACGCGGCGCGGACCAAGTTCACGGGTCACCTCGCCGACATGGCGGTCGTCGACCTGTTTCAGACCATCGAGATCTCGCGCAAGAGCGGCACGATCGACTTCGAGACCGACCTCGGCGACGCCACGATCTGGTTTCGGGACGGCACGATCATCGACGCCGAGATGGGCCGGCTGCAGGCCGAGCAAGCGGTCTATCGCCTCCTCGGTCTCACCGACGGCAGCTTCGCCGTCGAGTTCAAGAACATCAACCGCAACCCGGTCATCAAGGAGTCGACCCAGAGCCTGCTCATGGAGGGCATGCGCCGGGTCGACGAGTGGGGTCGACTGCTCGAGCAGCTCCCCGCCCTCGACGAGGTCCTCGCCGTCGACCGGACCGCGGTCGCCGAGCTGCCCGACGACCTGCTCCCGCCGGAGCTCGTCGAGGTCCTGCGTCGCTTCGACGGGCGCCGGACGATCATCGAGGTCGTCGACGACACCGGCAAGGACGACCTCGAGGCGCTCGAGGCCATCTCGACCTTGTTCTTCCAAGGTCTGCTCACGCCTTCGGTCGACGGTGATCTCGCCGACGTGAGCCTCGGCGACAGCAGCACGGCCCTGCAGCTCGAGGCCTGGGGCGAGGTGCCCACGACCGCGATCGAGTACTTCAAGCCGGCCAAGGTCACGACGGAGTCCGGGCCCCACGCGGTCCCCGTCGAGGTCCCGCCGATGCCGAGCTACCCCCACGAGGCCGCCGCGCCGCCCGACGGCGACGGCCTCGTCGCCGGGCTCCCCGACGAGACCCCCTCGCTCGGAGAAGGCCTCACCCCGCTCCACGACCCGGGCTCGGACGACGACGACGACGACGACCCGATGTTTCGCGACATCGCGAACCGCTTCCAGGCGCTCGAGAGCGGCGCCGATGTCGGCGAGCCGCAGCCCGAGCTCCGCCAAGGCGGCAGCGAGGGCAGCTGGGGACCCCCGCCCTCGGCCGCCGACAGCGGCCCGATCGACGACGAGCCGCTGCCTCCGCTGCCCGAAGACGGGCTCGCGGCGCTCGATCACAAGCTCAGCGCGATCGTCGACTCCGCGAGCGACAGCGGGGCCTTCGCCCACACCGAGCCCATCGACCCCGAAGAGACCCAGCGCCGCCAGATCGAGGCCGCGCAAAACCGCATCGAGCAAGAGGACGCGGCGCGAAAGCGGGTGATCGCCGAGGTCGATCGGCGCGAGGCCGAGGACCAGGCCGCCGCCCTGCGCCGCTCGGGCCCGGCCCCCGCAGCGGCCGACCCCC
>NZ_PVNK01000010.1 GCF_002994615.1 Enhygromyxa salina
GCTCGTGTACGGGAGGCGGCGCCTGGGATCCCGGCTTGATGTGCGAAGCCGGTCTGTGCCGGCCGGCCGCGAGCACGGGCGACGGCGACACGACCGGCGACGGGCGGGGCGGTGACGTAGGGCGCAGCGACGGGAGGCGCGGCGACAGGGGCAGCGGCGGGCTCGTAGGCGTGTTCGTGCGGCCCGCTGTTGACCTCTTCGGCGGCGCCGTGGTTGCCGCGGACGGGCACGTCGTCATCGTCTTCGGGGATGACTCCGACCTGCATGTAGGGCGCGGCGACCGGGGCCGGCGCCTGGTCACTTTGGCTCGGCTCGATATTGAGTTCGGTCGGACGCGCCGACTCGTTGACGCCTTCGCTCAGCTGGGCGGCGGCGCGCTCGCGGACCTCGTGCTCGGCGCCATAGTGCCGGTCGAGCGCGCGGCGCAGATCCGAGGCCGACGCGACGGCGCGCACGAGATAGGAGTTGGTCTGCTCGGCGATCGCTCGGATCGCGCGCTCGTCCGTCGGGTCGGACATCGCGACGGTGAGGTTGCCCATCTCGTCGAAGCTGACCGGCATGCACTTGAAGTCCCAGGCCAGCAGCGCGGGCACGCGCTCGAGGGTGTGCTGATCGAGGCGCTCGAGCACCGCCGAGCGCACGCGCGGGATCATCAGCTTGCTGGCGAGGAACGCGACGAGCGTGTCTTCGTCGGCGAGGCCGAGCTCGAGGATCGCGTCCACGTGCGAGGTCGATCGCGTAGCGGCCTGCTCATTCGCGGCGGCGACTTGGCTCTCCGAGAGGAGGCCAGCCCTCAACATCATGGTCCCGAGCACGCTCATCTGTGCGTCGGTCAAATCATCGTTCGTGGCGTGCCCCCACGTCAACAGTCTATGGACCCCCTGCGCACCTTGGACTTTGCCTCACACGGCCGCTCCGCAGCCGGTCGCTCGACAACTCGCTCTGGTGGGCTGGTATGTGCCTCGCAGCGGCCCCGGGGCGGCCCCGTGGCCCCTCGATGTGGAGGCAAGCTGGGTGTCGATGTTGGCGCCTGCAGGTGTCTCGGGACCGCGCTCTTGGGCCGTGCTATACGCCTCGGCCGTGATCGACTTCGACCACAACGCCACGACGCCGCTCGATTCGCGGGTCCGGGGGGGCATGATCGAGCTCCTCGGTGACCCGGCCCTCGACGGCAACCCGTCGAGTGTTCACGGACGCGGACGTGCAGCACGAGCGGTCGTGGACCACGCGCGGCGCGAGCTCGCGGCGGCGGTCGGGGCCGAGGCGCTCGGGGTCACCTTCACCAGCGGCGGGACCGAGGCCGACGCCCTGGCGCTGCTCGGGACCTGCCGGGCCCTGCGTCGGGCCGGCAAAGCCTGCGGCCTGCTGTCGACGGTCGTCGAGCACCCGGCGGTGCTCGGAGCCGGGGCGCGGCTCGAACTCGAGGGGATCCCGCGGGTGTTCGTGGCCGTCGACGAGCGCGGACGCCTCGCGCCCGGCGAGGTCGTCGCCGCGCTCAACGAGCACCCCGAGCTCGGCGTCGTGTCGATCGCCGCGGCCAACCACGAGCTCGGCAACCGCTACGACATCCCGGCGATCGTCGCGGCGGTCCGCGCGGGCGTCGAGCGTCCGATCGTGATCCACAGCGACGCGGTCCAGGCCTTCGGCAAGATCCACGTCGACTTTGGCGCCTGGGATCTCGACCTCATGAGCGTGTCGAGCCACAAGATCCACGGGCCCAAGGGGGTCGGGGCGCTGATCCACCGTCAGCATCACGAGCTGGAGTCACTGTGGATCGGCGGGTCGCAAGAGCGTGGGCGCCGGGTCGGGACCGAGGCCGTCCCCGCGATCCATGGGTTTGGCGTCGCCGCGGGCCTCGTCGCCCGCGAGCTCGACGAGCGCCGCGCTCGCTTCGTGCCCCTGCGCGAGCGGCTGCTCACGGGGCTGCGCGCGCAGGTGCCCGAGGTCGTGATCCACGGCGATCCAGACCAGACCCTGGGCAACACGATCCTGGCCTCGATCCCCGGGTGTGTCGGCGAGCTGATGCTGATCAACCTCGACCTCGAGGGCATCGCGGTCTCGACCGGATCGGCCTGCAACAGCGGCAAGGTCAGCGGCAGCAAGGTCTTGCTCGCGCTCGGCGTCGCGCCCGAGCTCGCGAGCACCGCCTTGCGTCTGTCGCTCGGCAAGGACAGCAGCGCCGAGCAGGTCGACGCGCTGCTCGACTGCCTGCCGCGGATCATCGAGCGCGTCCGCGCCCACGCGCCGCGGCCGGCGGCAGGGGAGCGCAGCTGATGCGGGTGGTCGTGGCGATGTCCGGCGGCGTCGACTCGTCGATCGCGGCGGCCTTGATGGTCGAGGCCGGTCACGAGGTCGTTGGGCTCACGATGGCGCTCTACGACGCGGCCAGCGGTGCGCGCGGCGCGCGGCGCGGGCGTGGCGGGACCTGCTGCTCTCCGGCCGAGATCGACCTCGCGCGACGGGTCTGCGATCAGCTCGGGGTCCCTCACTACACCGTCGACGAGCGCGCCCGCTTCGAGGCCGCGGTCATCGACGACTTCGCCCGGGAGTACGCGGCCGGGCGCACGCCCAACCCTTGCGCGCGCTGCAACGAGCACGTGAAGTTCGGCCCGCTGCTGGCGCGCGCGCGCGCGCTCGGGGCCGAGCGCTTGGTCACCGGACACTACGCGCGGGTCGAGTCGGGGGCGCTGCTGCGCGGGGCCGACTCGAGCAAGGATCAGAGCTACTTCTTGTTTGCGATGGGCCGCGAGACCCTCGACGCTGTCGAGTTCCCGCTCGGAGGCTGGACCAAGCAGCTGGTCCGGGCCAAGGCGCGCGCGCTCGGCATCGTCAACGCCGACGCGGCCGAGAGCCAGGAGCTGTGCTTCGTGCCCGGGGGCGACCACGGCGAGATCGTCGAGGCGCGCGCGCGGGCGCTCGGGCTCGACCTCGACGCCCTCGCGCCCGGTGAGGTCCGCGATCGCAGCGGCGCGGTGCTCGGCGAGCACCGCGGCATCCATCGCGTGACCGTGGGTCAGCGCCGGGGCCTGGGCATCGGCGGCGGCCGGCCTCGCTACGCGCTGCGGGTCGTGCCCGAGTCGCGCGCGGTCATCGTTGGCGAGGCCGACGAGCTCGACGTCACCAGCGTGATCGTCGAGGACTTCCGCCGGCTCGCAGACATCGAGGACGGCGAGGGCTTCCACGCCGACGTCCAGGTCCGCCACCGTGGTCAGGCCCACTCCGCGATCGTCGAACTCGACGGGCAGCGCGCGCGGGTGCGCTTCGATCTGCCCGTCCGCGCCGTCGCCCCCGGCCAGGCCGCGGTCGTCTACGACGGCGACCGAGTCCTCGGCGGCGGCTGGATCGAGTCTGCGGGCTAGCACCCCCGGGCTGCTAGTCCTGAACCAAGCGCTGCGCGCTCGATGCAGGTCCAGCCCGCTGCTGGTGCGAGAGCCTCGCTAAATTCCGAAGGTCTCGCTGAGCACGCCCTCGAGATCGTCGATCTCGGAGAAGTCGACGACGAGATCCCGAAACGCGGCCGCGGGCAGGCCCATGGCCTCGGCCGCACGCCGCAGGTAGCGATCTTCGGCGAGGTCGATCTCTTCGTCGGACTCGCTCACGGCGGCGATCATCTCGAGGATCTTGCGGCGCTGATCGCCGAGCCCCGCGAGCCCCTTGCCCGCGGCGTCGACGTCGAACGCGGCGGGCGAGAATTCCTTGAACCGGGACTCGACGGTCACAGGCAGGTCCGGCTTGCCGACGAGCTTGGTCAGCAGGCTGCGGATCTTGGCGGTCTCCTGGCCCTCGAGGCGCTTGTCGGCGTAGGCGGCCCCGAGCAACAGATCTGTGATGGTGAGGATGTGGTCTTTCATGGCGCGTATGACCCGGGCCGCCACTTATAGCGCGTTCTGTGCCAGCGCGGGGGCAAGGAAGAGACACGCGGGCGGGGGCTTGGTAGCTTGCGGGCGTGAGCTCGGGTCTGCCGAAGGTTCTGCGGGAGCTGCCGAGCGTCAGCGAGGACGCGGGCTCGGACGAACTCGCCGCCCTGACATCGCTCGGCGAGCGCCTCGGCCATGGGTTCGCGCGACCGCAGCTGCTGCGTGTGGCGCTGACCGTGGGCTCGTGGGCCAACGAGAACCGCGACGCTGGCTGGCCGAGCAACGCCTGCCTCGAGTTCTTCGGCGACGCGGTCCTCTATCTCGTTGCGGCCGACGCGTTGTGGCGGCGCTTCCCCGAGCTCGACGAGGGCCCGCTGACTCGCCTGCGCGCGTCGGTGGTGTCCGAGCGGTCGCTGGCCCGGGTTGCCCGCGACCTCGAGCTCGGCGAGTGGCTGTTTCTCGGCCGCGGCGACGAGCAACGCGGCGCGCGAGACCGCGACGGGACCCTGGCCGACGCCCTCGAGGCCGTACTCGGCGCGGTGTTCCTCGACGCTCGCGAGGCCGGGACCGATCCGAGCGCGGCCGCGGCCGTGGTCTTCGATCGCATGTTCGGCGCCCGGGTCCAGACGCTCGCGCCCGAGGACGGCCTCGATCCGAAGTCGCGGCTTCAACAGCTGATCCAGGCCGAGCGCAAGCAGACCCCGGTCTACACCCCGGTCGGGGATCCGCCGCCGCCCGAGGCGCCGCACTGGCGCGCGCGCGTCGAGATCCGCGGTGACGCCGACGAGCTCGAGATCCTCGGCCAGGGCGAGGGCCGCAGCCTCCGCGCGGCCGAGCGCAACGCGGCTCTCGACGCCCTGCGTCGCCGCCGGGGTGACTCGAGCTGAAGACCTGAGCTCAGGTCTTCAGCCACATGCCGACGTGTTGGATCGTCAGCAGCCCACCGACCTTGGTCAGATCCGGCTCGCCACCCTCGCCGAGCTCGAGGCCCGAGAGCTCGATCGCCAGGCGCGGGAGCAGGATCTTGGCCAGCGCGTCGCCTCGATCTTCGGCGCCGATCGCCCGGAGCTTGGCTCGCAGCGCCGCGTCGACGGCCGGGACCTGGCCGCGCGCGTCGAGGAGTTGGTCGGCGGCCCAGCGCAGATCGGCCGGGCCGAGCGGGCGCAGCTCATCGCCGGGACCGACGCCAGGCAGCTGCGCGGACACGAGCGCCGTGCGGACGAGGTCGCCAAGGCACAGGCGCTCGGGCTCATCGACTCGGTTGATCCAGACGGGATCGACTCCCAGGCCCTCGGCCGCGAAGGTCAGCTGCGCGAGGGCTCCGGCTTCGCCGATCAGCGCGGTCGCGTGGGCGAGGTCGGCGAGGCTGCGCAGCGGCCTGCTGCCCGCCTTGCTGTCGACCGGGAGCTCGGGGTACCAGCCCACCAAGGTGGCCAGCGCCGGGCCCCAGGGTCGATCGAGCAGTGAGCCGACCTGCTTCAGCGAGACCTGGCCGCCGCGGTGGAGCGCGAGCGCGGCCTTGCGCAGCTTGGCCAGCGGGCCGTAGCCGAAGCGAAACAGCTTGCGGAGCCCGACGCTCGTGATCCGGGCCGCGATGAAGGCCTCGGGATCGTCGTGGGGCTCGGCGGCGAGGAGCAGCTCGCAGGCGAGGTTGAGGGTCGCCTGGGCCTGACCGACGGCGCGCTCCTGGAGGGCCTCGTCGCCGGGCTCGTAGCGCTGCGCGGCCATGAGCTCGTTGGCCAGGAGCAGGAACTCGCGCAGGCGCAGGTCGTACTCGGCGTCGTCGAGGTGGTGCATGACCCGACGCAGGACGTCGTGGGGCGCGCCGAGGTTGGCGGGCGGCAGCGTGGCGCGGCGCTCGGGGATGTGGGCCGCGGGCGGGCTGTCTTCGCCGTCGTCCGTGCGCCCGCTGACGGCGTCGCGCGAGAGCGGCGTGAACAGGCGCATGGCCTCGTCCCACTCGGGGAAGCCGAGATCGGCGAGCCGGCCCTTGCGCCAGCGCAGGAGGTCTTCCTCGACCTCGGCGTGGACGCTCCACTTGATCGCGCTGACGAGCTTGCGGCCCTCGACGAGGTTGTCGTCGTAGACCGCAAACAGCACGCGCAGGGCCATGCGCCCGAGCTCGTTGTCGGGCACGCCGACGATGTAGTGACCGTCGGGCGTCTCCCAGGTGTGCAGGGCCGACATGTCTTCGAGGACCTGCTGGCGGCGCTCGTCGTTGTCGGGCTCGTCGAGCTCGGCGACCGCGGTCGCGGCGGCCGTCGCCAGGATCCACATCTCGGGGTCGGTGTCGTGGATCAAGCGCGCGAGCCGACCACGCTCGACCTCGCCCTCGCGGTAGGCGTCGACGATCCGGTCGAGCCACTCGCGCGCCCGCGCGACGGCGATCCGGTCGCGCTCCCACGCGTCGAGGTCGAAGATCCCGGTGATCTGCTCGGCGCTGGCGTGGGGCAACAGGAGGTCGAGGCGCTGCTCGTCCCGGAGCTTGCGAGCGACGGTCACGAAGCTCTGGACTGGGAGCGCGCGGATCAGCGCGGGGGCGTCGTCCCGGCTGTCGAGGCTGAGGGGATCGTCGACGACCAGCTGGGCCTGTTCAGGCGCGTAGCTCGGGCGGTCGTCGGCCCGGATCTCGGGGGTGCTCACGGCTGGCAGGGTAGTCGCTTCGCGGGCGCGCCACGAGCCTGGAAGAGTCTTTCGAACAGGCCCCTCGCTGCGGCGGCAAAGCGGCCCTCGGCGCCCCCAAAAACCTCGCCTCTCGGCTCGTACGAGCCCAAAATCATTCATCTTTTTCAATTCAGCGCTCGATTTGGGGCTAGCAGCCCGTGGTGCAATGCCTCGCGCCGCCTCGCTTGGCGTTTTTGCCGAGGGCTTTGTCGCCAAAACTTGCAGTACGCCCGGTACAGCGGCGTTTTGGCTTCGCGCCCTCGACGCAAATTCCGGCGCGAGGCGACACGATGCATTGCACCCCGGGCTGCTAGCAGCCCGTGGTGCAATGCCTCGCGCCGCCTCGCTTGGCGTTTTTGCCGAGGGCTTTGTCGCCAAAACTTGCAGTACGCCCGGTACAGCGGCGTTTTGGCTTCGCGCCCTCGGCGAAAATTCCGGCGCGAGGCGACACGATGCATTGCACCACGGGCTGCTAGGGTGCGCGGGTGCTGGATCCCGAGTCGCCGCCGCGCAGCCCCGAGATCGCCGCGGCGCTGGGCCCCGTGCGCGAGACCCTCCGGGCCGCGCTCGGGCCTGGCGCCGGCCCCCGGCACCTGTTGGTCGGATGCTCGGGTGGGCCCGACTCGATCGCGGCGCTCGGTCTGCTCACGATCCTGCGCCGGTCCGAGGCGCTCGAGCTCACGGTCGGTCACGTGGATCACGGGCTCCGGGCGGAGTCGGGGGCCGAGGCCGATCAGGTCGCCGACGTCGCCCGCGGGCTCGGGCTCGGGTGCCTGCGCGATCGGGTCGAGCTCGAGCCCGGACCGGGGCTGCCCGCGCGCGCCCGCGAGGCCCGGCGCGCCGCGCTCCGACGCCAGCAGCTCGAGTGCGGTGCGACGGCGATCGTCCTGGCCCACACCGCGACGGACCAGGTCGAGACCATGCTCATGCACCTGACCCGCGGCGCCGGGCTCGAGGGTCTCGCGGCCATGCGCGAGTATGAGCCGCCGTGGCTGCGACCCCTGCTCGAGCTGACCCGGGCTCAGACCCGTGCTCTGTGCGGCCAGCTCGAGCTGCCCTTTGTCGACGATCCGACCAACACCAACACGGAGGCCCTGCGCATCTGGCTACGTGCCCGGGTGTTGCCCCACCTGCGCGAGCACAACCCCAGGCTCGAGCTCGCCCTGACCGGACTCGCGCGCCAGGCGGGCGACGCCGAGGAGGCGCTGTCGGTCTGGGCCGAAGCCGAGGTCGAGGAGCGCGCGGGGCCCCGGGGCTGGGGGCTCACGGGCTTCGACGCGCTCCCCCGGGCGATCCGGACCCGGGCGCTGCGGCGGATGTGTGAGCTTTGCGGGGTCGATCTCACCCAGCTGCGCTGGCGAGTTGTGGAGGCGATGGACGCGTCGGCGGTCGCCGTCGCGCGCGCTCGGGGGCGCGGCGCCGGCAGCCCCAGTCCGGCCCCGCGCAGCTGGGACCTGCACCCCAGGTGCCGGATCGAGATCAACAAGAACGGCGTTTGCGCGGTTCAAGCGGCAAGGAAGCGCGAGAGCTCGAACCATTGACCCCTCTGGGGGCCAGGGCTATCCTCCCTCGAACGGGTTCTCCTGGCCGGTGTCAGCCGGTTCGAGCTTCGACCACCCCCCCAGCCCGGGGGGCCGCGTCCGCACCTGGACAGGTCTCGGCTTTCGTGCGTTACAAGGCACGTTTGGGCACCCGCCCAGGACCGTGCGCCCCCGCGGCGGACACTCGGAAGCACCGACGTGAAGCAGCAGACCAAGACTCTCTTCGTGTGGCTCGGCCTGATCGGGGTCGTGGTGTTGTTGGCCAGCCTGATCAGCAGCCGCAAAGAGGCCGACCCGATCACCTACTCGGAGTTCCGGGCTCAGGTCGAGGCCGGCAAACTCAGCGCGGACAAGGCCTCGACCTCGGTCGAGCTCGAGGTCCACGCCAGCCACGTCAACGTCACCTACGAGCGTGACAACGCCCTGGTCGAGGTCGTCGCACCGGCGACCGACGAGCTCTACACGCTGCTCGAGACCAACGGCGTTCAGTACAAGGTCGAGCCCGAAGATGAGGGCGTGCTGTTTCAGTTCGCGATCATGTGGCTGCCCGTGCTGCTGATCATCGCCGTGATGATCATGTTCATGCGCCAGATGCAAGCTGGCGGCGGCAAGGCCATGAGCTTCGGCAAGTCCAAGGCCCGGCTGCTCAACGAGCACCAACAAAAGGTCACCTTCAAGGACGTTGCCGGCATCGAGGAGGCCCGCGAAGAGGTCGAAGAGATCATCGATTTCCTCCGCGACACTCGCAAGTACATGCGCGTCGGCGGCCGCATCCCCAAGGGGGTGCTGCTCATGGGCCCGCCCGGAACCGGCAAGACCCTGCTCGCCCGGGCGATCGCCGGTGAGGCCGGCGTCGCCTTCTTCTCGATCTCCGGCTCGGACTTCGTCGAGATGTTCGTCGGGGTCGGGGCCAGCCGGGTCCGCGACCTGTTCGAGCAGGGCAAGAAGAACGCGCCCTGCATCATCTTCATCGACGAGATCGACGCCGTCGGCCGCCACCGCGGGGCCGGGCTCGGCGGCGGTCACGACGAGCGCGAGCAAACCCTCAACCAGCTGCTCGTCGAGATGGACGGCTTCGAGGGCAACGACGGCGTCATCCTGGTCGCGGCCACCAACCGGCCCGACGTGCTCGATCCGGCCTTGCTCCGGCCCGGTCGCTTCGATCGCCGGATCGTCGTCGGGCTGCCCGACGTCCGCGGGCGCGAGGCGATCCTCGACGTCCACACGCGCAAGGTCCCGCTCGGCGACGACGTCGATCTCGCGGTCATCGCTCGCGGGACCCCGGGCTTCTCGGGCGCCGACCTCGAGAACCTCGTCAACGAGGCCGCCCTCCACGCGGCGAGCTGCAATCGCGACCGCGTCATCCACCACGACTTCGACCACGCCCGCGACAAGGTCATGATGGGCGCCGAGCGCAAGAGCGTCTACATCTCGACCCAGGAGCGCAAGACCACCGCGTGGCACGAGGCCGGCCACACCCTGGTCGCCGCGCTGCTGCCCCCGGGCTCGGTCGATCCGATCCACAAGGTCACGATCATCCCGCGCGGTCGGGCCCTGGGCGTGACGCACTTCCTGCCCGAGCAAGACAAGCTGTCCTACGATCAGGACAACGCCGAGGGCATGATCGCCGTGAGCCTCGGCGGCCGGATCGCCGAGGAGATCGAGTTCGAGGGGCTCAAGAGCACCGGGGCGGGCAACGACCTGTCCAAGTGCACCCAGCTCGCCCACAAGATGGTCTGCGAGTGGGGCATGAGCGATCGGCTGGGGCCGATCACCTTCGGCAAGGCCGAGTCCGAGCCCTTCCTCGGCCGCGACATCGGAAGCCAGCAAAACTACTCCGAAGCGACCGCGCAGACGATCGACGCCGAGATCCACCGGATCATCACCGAGCAGTACGCGCGCGCTCGCAAGCTGCTCGAAGACAACTATGACGCCCTCGCGCGGATCGCCAACGCGCTGATCGAGCGTGAGGTCCTGACCGCGGACGAGGTCGGCGACCTCGTCGCGGGGCGGGCCCTCGGCCCGCTCGAGAAGCGCAAGCCGCTGACCTCGCGCCCCGAAGAGGGCCGCGAGGTCGTCGTCGGCGAGTCCCGGTCCGAGCCCGCGCACCCGCAGGGCTTTCCGGTCCCCGATCCTGGCTGAGCTCCGGGTTGGGTTCCAGGCTGGGTTCTGGGTTGGGTTCCGGGCTGAGTTGAGCTCCGCTGGGCTCCGCTACTCGGCCAGCACGGTCTCGAGGATGGCGCCGAGCTCGGCGTCGTTCTTGACGATCTCGCCCTCTCGCTTCCAGCGGATGTTGCCGGCGCGATCGATCAAGAACGAGGTCGGGTAGCCGCGGAGCTTGAACACGACCTGGGCCTTGCTCTCGAAGTCGAGCCAGACCGGGAAGGGCAGCTTGTGGTGGACGACCATCGTCCGGACCGCGGGCAGCTTGCTGCGGACGTCCGTGTTGAGGCCGATGACCGTGAAGCCCTTGTGCTTCAGCTCCTCGTGCATCCGGGCGAGCTCCGGCAGCTCGCGCACGCAGGGGTCGCACCAGGTCGCCCAGGTGTTGAGCAGCACGACCTGACCCTCGTAGTCGGCCAGGCTCACGTCCTCACCGTCGAGGCTCTTGGTCTCGAACTTCGGCGCGGGATCGCGGAGCCCCGCCGGCTCGTCGGTCTTCTTCATGCACCCCGCGATCGGGGTGAGGCCAGGGCCAAAGAGCAGGGTCAGCGCGAGCGACACCCGTCGCACGCGAGCCCCGGTGGCGCCCGCCTTGTCGCTGTCTTGCTCGCTCGTCACTGCGCGGCCTGATCTACCGCGCCGGCCATCGAGCGTCCACCGCACACCGCCAAGTGGGGGGACGCTCGGGGCCGAGGGCTCAGGCAGCCTGGCGAGGGGCCTCGGCGTGGCCGAGGCCGTAGTTGGTCGCGTACTCGGCGAGCTGCTCACGCAGGAGCTTGCGGGCGCGGTGCAGCCGGCTCATGACAGTGCCGAGCGGGCAGCCGATCTCGTCGGCGGCGTCCTTGTAGGCGAGGCCCTGGACATCGACGAGCTCGACGACCTGGCGGTAGTGCGGCGGGAGCTCGGCGAGCGCGTCGAGGACCTCGTCGGAGAAGTGACGGCTGTGCCAGCTGCCCTCGGGCATGGCGGCCTCGTCGAGGCGGTGGGGATCGTAGAGGTGGGGGAGCAGGTCGGGTCGCGCCGCGGTCGCGTCGACGACCTTCTGGTGGCGGTGGCGCGAGATGAAGGTGTTGATCAAGATCCGCGAGAGCCACGCGCCGACGCTGCCCGACTGCTCGAAGCGGTGCCAGTTGGCCCAGGCCTTGGTCAGCGCCTCCTGGACCAAATCCTGCGACTCGCTCGGCTGATGCGTGAGCCGCATCCCGATGCGAAACAGACGGGGGAGGTGAGGGTTGGTCAGGCACACGAACTCGTTGCAGGTGGTGGCGGTCATGCTTGGTTGCAGTGCAGCAGGCCAGCCATTCTGTAATTGCGAATGATTTTAGGTACTTATGTGCTGGCGGCGCGTTCGCTGACATCCGACGCAACAAATTGTTGCAAGCGTGTTCGGTTTGCGAGCGTAAGCGTGGTGACGGGCAGTGCACCTGGCGCAAACTCGTAGGAACTGCGTTTGTCGCGCGCATGGTGTTCGCGGCAACATGATCGGCAGTCATGCTCGTCGAGCCCGACCTCGCCGATGTCAGCGGACCGATCCGTTTCGCGCGACCCTGCGCCAGCCCGAGGCTGCGCGTCGCCCTCGTGGTCGGTTGGGCGCTGGTTCTGCTCGCCGTCGTCGAGCTCCCGCTGTGGCTGATCCGCGACGGGCTCGGGCGCGAGCTGGCCTCGGTCACGCACCACTTCGTGCTCGCCGATGGCCGGACCTTCATCCCCCGCGGCCACCCGGTGTCCGACTTTGCGAGCGCCTGGGAGCTGCGTCAGTTCTACGCGGGCCTCGGGGGGCCGAGCGGGCTCGCGCGAATCGTGGGCGTGGTGATGCTCGGGCTGCTCTCGGGGGCGTCGCTGCAGCTGTTGTTGGCTCGGCTCGAGCGCCGGCTGCAACGGCGGCGCGAGCAGCTTGCGATCTTTGCCTGGCTCGCCGGCGGGCTGCTGCTCCTGCGCGCGTGCCTGCTGTGGGTGCCGCTGGCGGCCACCTTCATCCCGATCGCGGCGCTCCTGGTCCCGGTCGCGCTGCAGCTCGGTGCTCGGGTGGCCTTTGGCTGCGCGCTGATCTTGTGCCTGTGCAGCGCGCTCATGATCCCGCCTTTCGATCCGGTCCTGGGCGTCACGGTCGCGGCCCAGGGCATGGCGGTGGCCCACCTGACCCCGCGGCGCCGGCCCGGAGGCTGGCTGTGGCTGGTGCCCTTCGTGCTCGGCAGCGCGGCCGCTACAGTCCTCGGCTACCTCGCGGCCCAGCTGTTCATCCACGGGGCGCTCAATCCGCTCGACCTCGTCAGCGTCGAGTGGGGGCGGCTCAGCTGGGCGTTGATCGGCGGGCTGTGCTGGCCGCTGGTCGGGCTGGCGCTCGATCCGGTCTTCGAGCGCGTGGTTGGCAACGTCAGCCGCTCGACCCTGCTCGAGCTCTCGGACCTCAACAACCCGATGCTCCAGCGCATCTCGACCCGTGCGCCGGGGACCTGGGCCCACAGCCGCGCGATGGCCAACCTGGCCGAGTCGGCCGCTCACAGCGTCGGCGCCGACGCGCTGTTGATTCGAGTCGGCGCCTACTATCACGACCTCGGCAAGGCCGACGAGCCCCAGAATTTCATCGAGAACCTCCCGCGCGGGTCCGCGAGCCCGCACGACAGCCTGACGCCCGAGCGCAGCGCCGAGAAGATCATCCACCACGTCCGCAGCAGCGTCGTCCGCGGGCGGGCGGCTGGCTTGCCGGAGCCGATCATCGACTTCATGCACACCCACCACGGCGACGGGCGGGTCGAGTATTTCTATCAAAAGGCCCGCGCCCAGGCGCTCGCGGCCGGTGAAGATCCCAAGCGCGTGGACGAGCGCGCGTTCGTGTATCCGGGCGTCAGCCCGCACTCGCCCGAGACTGGGATCTTGTTGATCGTCGACTCGGTCGAGGCTGCGAGCCGGACCCTCGCGCGGCCCGATCGCAAGGAGATCGACAAGCTCCTGCGCCAGATCGTGTTCTCGAAGCTCACCGCCGGGCAGCTCGATGACTGCGGGCTCGGGCTCCGCGAGCTGCGACGCATCATCGAGACCCTGGCCGACACGCTGCTGGCCTCGGCCCATGGCCGGATCACCTACCCGTGGCAGAACGAAGAGGCCTCGGCCAGCTCGGGCACCGCCGCCGAGCCCCGCGCTGCGACGGACGCGGCCGCGTCTGCGCCCAGCGCGGAACTCGGCGCGGGCCTCGGCCCTGGGCCCTTGCGGGTGATCGCCGATCCAGATGAGTCGCCCAGGAGCTGAGGGCCCGAGCGAAGCGAGGGGGGCGGGGCGCAGCCCCGAGTCAGGGAGAGGGTAAAGACCGCCCGACGAGCGCCGCCGAGGGTTTACACTCCGGCGATGCGCCGCTCTCGACTGCCCGCGCTGCTGCTCGCGACCTTGCCCGCGCTCGCGCCGGACTCGGCCGCGGGCGAGGACGCGGACGGGCGCTATCCCGTGTGGCCAAGCGAGATCGATCGGATCGCGGCGCCGCTGCGCGACCCCTCGATCATGAGCGAGAGCGCGAGGATCGCCGCGCTCGACGAGCTGCGCGAGTACGCGTCGGAGGTCATCCTCCCCGACCTCGAGCTCGCCCTGAGTGATCCCTCCCCCGAGGTCCGTAGGCAAGCGCTGCAGCTGTGCGCGTCGCGGCAGCTGCTCGCGTGCGTCGACGAGGCCGAGCAGCTGTGGGAGGAGGGCGAGGGCGGGATCCGCCTGATCGCGCTGCAGCTGCTCAGTCAGGATCCGACCCCCGAGCACCTCGATCTCGTCTACGACGCGATGCGCGACCCCAACGACTTGATCCGCGAGCAGGCGATCATGTTGCTGGTCGACGCGCCGCTGAGCTCCGAGCGGGCCGAGGAGGCGCGCCGGGAGCTCGTCGCCCAGCTCGGCGATTTCTCGGCCCGGGTCCGTCGGACCGCGGCGCGAAGCCTCGGACGTCTCGGCCCGGGGGAGGGCGCTTTGGCCCTCGTCCGGCTGCTCGACGACATCGATCCGAACGTGGCCACGGCCGCGACGATCAGCCTCGGTCAGCTCGCCGATCCGCGCACGGGGCCGGCCCTGCGCCGCGCGCTCGAGACCCCCACCAACGCCAAGATGGCGTCGGCGGCCGTGACCGCGCTCGCGCGGCTCCCCGGCGAGGACATCGACGTCGCGTTGCTCGAGCTGCTCGACTCGCCGCCGCGCAACCTTCGGCGGCCCGACGTGGCCAAGGCGATCGGCGGCCGGCCCGATCCTGGCGCCGAGCTGATCGCCGGGCTCGTCGAGCGCATGCGTGACCCCGACCTGCGCGAGGCTTCGACGCAGGCGCTGCTGTGGCTTGGCGACCGCGCCGTCGCCCAGCTGAGCGCCGCGACCGAGCGCGGGCTCGAGCCCGACATCGCGCTCGAGGTCGAGCGCCTGCTCGCCGCTCGTCGGCTCGAGCCGACCCCGCGACCCGTCGCGATCAGCCGCGCGGCTGGGACCGCGGAAGCGGTCGAGGCCGCGCGGGTCGAGCTGCCCTCGATCGACGATCGTGCGGCATGGTTCGAGCTGCTCGGAGATCCCGAGGCCGCGACCGCCGGGGCCGCGCTCGCCGAGCTCGCGCCCGCGTGGCTCAGCGGCGCGCTCGCGTGGCAGCTCGATCGGGCCGCAGGCGCTGCCCAGGTCCGGCCGTGGCTGACGGCGCTGGCCCTGGCCCCCGAGCCGCTCCTCGACGACCACGACCACGACGTCGTCTGGGGACGCATCGCGAGCTGGGCCCACGATCGAGACGCCAGCAGCGAGTCGCGCTGCATCGCGACCTTGGCGCTCGGGCGCGGGGTTGGGACGCGTCACGCCGAGCAAGTCCGCGTCGAGCTCCACGGGCTCGCGGCCGCCCACCACGACGACGTCCGTGGCTGCGCGGCGCTGGCCCTCGCCCGCTACGGCGAGGATCCCCTCCTCGAGATGCTGCTCGCCGATCCCTCGCCGCGGGTTCGCGCCGCGACGGCGCTCGCGCTGCGTGTCATTCGCAAGCCGGCCGCGCTGGTGCGCTCGCGCCTGTCGCTGCAGGCCGATCGGGACTCGGAGATGCGGGCTCGGACCAGCGCAGCGCTGACCCTCGAGTCGCGCGATCCGAAGGCTCGCTTCGTGCTAATCCGCGGGCGTCCGAGCGGCGTCGTCGGGCTTGCGACCGCCAGCCACTGGGAGCGCTTTGAGTTCGGCGGGGTCGAGCTCGATGTGCCGATGCTGGGTGGGGGGCGCGGGTGGGCGATCGTGCCGCTGGAGGGCGCGGTGCCGACCGTGGTCGACACCGCCGCTGTGGTGATCCCAAGCGCCCCCCACTACGGTCCCTACGAGTATTATCATTGACCCCCACAGGCGTCAGCGACTCTGCCACGCACGGCCGCTGCGCGGCCGGTCGCGGACTCGCTTCGCTCGCCCGCTCGGTGGGCCTTCATGTGCCGCGCAATGGCATGCGTGGCCCCCTAAAGGGGGCTCGAGTCATTGACCCCCACAGGCGTCAGCGACTCTGCCATGCACGGCCGCTGCGCGGTCGGTCGCGGACTCGCTTCGCTCGCCCGCTCGGTGGGCCTTCATGTGCCGCGCAATGGCATGCGTGGCTCGAGTCATTGACCCCCACAGGCGTCAGCGACTCTGCCACGCACGGCCGCTGCGCGGCCGGTCGCGGACTCGCTTCGCTCGCCCGCTCGGTGGGCCTTCATGTGCCGCGCAATGGCATGCGTGGCCCCCTAA
>NZ_PVNK01000011.1 GCF_002994615.1 Enhygromyxa salina
CGCCGAGGCCCACCGTCCCCCGAGCGCTCCCGCGGCTGTCCCCGGGCCGATCCCCGGGGCGATCGGGGCGACCGGGGCCGCCGATTCAGCCACCGCTGCCAGCCCGATGCCCACGGCCCCGCCGAAGCGTCGGCTCGGCAAGCTCGAGCTGGCGATCCTCATCTTCCTCGGCTTCGACTTGCTCGTGTTCGCGACCTGGAGGCTGCTCGCCTCCGACCGCGACGACGCACAGGCCGTCGCGGACGCGAGCGACGCCGCCCCCGCGGCGACCGACACCGCGCCCGCGCCCGCACCCGCCGAAGAGCAAACCAGCGAAGAGCCCGGCGACGGAGCTTCCCCGGCTTCCCCAGCTGCTCGGGCTCAGGCGCGAACCCGGCCGCTGAGCGTACAAGAAGCGATCGCCTCCGAGCTCCCGCCCGAGCCTGAGAGCCCCGGCCCCGTACGTCCGATGAACCGCTCCTTGAGCGAGAAGGACTTCCGCGAGGCCATGGTCGACGCGCGCGACGACATCGTCAAAAAGTGCCTCGACTCTCGCATGCGACGCACGCTGAAAGTCTCGGTCAAGGTCGCGCCCAACGGCGAGGTCACCTTCGCCCGCGTGCTCGGAGCCCTCGCCGACACCCAACTCGGCAGCTGCGTGGTCAAGCACGTCTACCGGGTCGAATTCCCCGCGACCCACGAAGGCGGCACGGACACTTACACGCTGCGCCTCCGCTAGCCGGCTGCCGCAAAGCTCATCCCAGCCCAACGAGTGATCGAGCACGCGACGCAAAGCTGCTGATGGCTGTGGGGGGTCAAAACCCGAGCCCCCTTTTAGGGGGCCACGCACCCGACTGCGAAGCTCATCCCAGCCCACCGAGCGACCGAGCGCAGCGAGGACGCGACCGGCCGCGCAGCGGCCGTGCGTGGCAAAGTCGCTGACGCCTGTGGGGGTAAAAGGAATCCGAGCCCCCTTCTAGGGGGCCACGCACCCGACTGCGAAGCTCATCCCAGCCCACCGAGCGACCGAGCGCAGCGAGGACGCGACCGGCCGCGCAGCGGCCGTGCGTGGCAAAGTCGCAGATGGTCGGGGGGGTCAAAAAACAACCCGAGCCCCCTTCTAGGGGGCCACGCACCCGACTGCGAAGCTCATCCCAGCCCACCGAGCGACCGAGCGCAGCGAGGACGCGACCGGCCGCGCAGCGGCCGTGCGTGGCAAAGTCGCTGACGCCTGTGGGGGTAAAAGGAATCCGAGCCCCCTTCTAGGGGGCCACACAAACGACTGCGAAGCTCATCCCAGCCCACCGAGCGACCGAGCGCAGCGAGGACGCGACCGGCCGCGCAGCGGCCGTGCGTGGCAAAGTCGCTGATGGTCGGGGGGGTCAAAAACAGCCGGGGTCAAGAAAACCCCCCGGGGTCAAAAACAGGTAACTTGGGGGACATGATCGGACTCGGCCTCCACCGCAAGCTCGGCCTCCCGGCCGCCCTGCTCGGCGCCCTGGCGTCGCTCGCCGGCTGCTCGGACGGGCCCGAGAGCGAGGGCGACACGGGGACCGAGACCACGACCGCGACCGATACGGACAGCGGCGACGGCGACGGCGACTGCACTCCCCCTCCGGGTGTGTTTGGCGACTGCGCGTCCGGCCTTGACGCGTGCATGACCGACGGGCCCAAGCAGTGCATCCTCGACAGCCAGGACATGGCCCAGATCGCGGTGTGTGGCCGCCCCTGCGCCGACGAGTGCGACTGCTGGGCGCCGCCGGCCGACGGCCACGCGCCCGTCGCATGCATCGCGCTCGCGCCCGGCGACGACGGGACCTGCGTGCTCGACTGCTCCGGGGGTCAGACCTGCCCGAGCGGGATGATCTGCGACGGCGCCATCGGCTCCGAGCTTTGCCTGTTCCCGCAGTAGGCTGTCACGCTCGCAGCGTCTCCTCGACGAAAGACTCGATCGCCGCGGCCGGGCGCGCGCCCGCGAAGCGCCCGATCTCGCGCCGGTCACGAAACACGGCCATCGTCGGGATGCTGCGAACCCCGAGCTGCGCGCCGAGCTGCGGCAGCGCCTGCGTGTCGAGCTTGGCGACCAGGACCCGCCCGGCCAGGCGAGCGGCGACCTTGACCAGCTCCGGAGCGACCATCCGACACGGCCCACACCACGGCGCCCAAAAGTCGACCAAGATCGGGATCGGCGAGGCCGCGACCAGCCCGTGAAACGCGTTTTCGCTCAACACGTCGGCGGGCCCCGTGATCGGGCCGCCGATCTCCGCCCCGCAGTGTCCACACTTGCCGACCGCGCCGAGCTTGGCGAAGGGGACGCGGTTGGTCTTGCCACACACCGCGCAGCGCTGTCGGATGCCCTTGTCGTCGATCTGGAGCTCGGCCATCGCTTGGCCAAGCTAAGCTCGCGCACCCGAGCCGCAAGCGTGGCGCCCGTGACCCGACCCACGACGCCTCGAGACCGTGCGTGCCA
The DNA here is from genome assembly GCF_002994615.1 of Enhygromyxa salina. Taxonomy (GTDB): domain Bacteria; phylum Myxococcota_A; class Polyangia; order Nannocystales; family Nannocystaceae; genus Plesiocystis; species Plesiocystis salina_A. Next base: position 2,450 of record NZ_PVNK01000011.1, read on the forward strand.
TCGACGGCCAAACCGATCAGGCCCGAGTCGTGAGGCATGTGGAGCTGGCTCCATCCTCGGTCGCGTATCGGCTCTGTTACCCTGCCCGAGTGTCTACTTTGCGTACCTTGATTACCGCGGGTGTCGCGACCTTGACCCTGCTCGGCTGCAAGCCCCCCGGCGGAGACGGCGACGAGGGCGACGGCGACGAGCCCGCGACGCCGATCGAGCTCGACGACGCGCCCGCGCTGCTCGCCGAGCAGGTCTGCGCCCAGCTGTTCGCGTGCAGCTGCCCGAGCGCGGTCGGCTACGAGGACGAGGCCGAGTGCGTCGCGACCAAGACCGCCGAGATCGAGGTCATGATCGATCCGATCATCGGGACCGGCGGGACCTGGAGTGCCGAGTGCGCTGGCGAGCTGGCCCAGACCTGGTCGCAGTGGGCGTGCCTCGGGCCGACCTCGGCCAGCCGCGAGGCCAGCTACAGCTCCCGGACCTGCCCGATCGTCAAGGGCACCCTCGCTCTCGGCGCCGACTGCTCTGTGTCCGGGCTCGGTGACAACTGCCAGCCGGGCCTCGCGTGCATCGACCAGGTCTGCGTCGAGTCCCCGACCTTCCCGATCGCCGTGGGCGGCGTCTGCGAGTACAACTGGGACACCCTGCCCTGCGAGTCGGGTGCGATCTGCGACTGGAACGAGGACTACACCCAGCGCACCTGTCAGACCCTGCCCCAGGCCGGGGACAGTTGCACCGGGAACTCCCTGTGCGGCCCGGCGGCCAACGACCTGATCTGTAACGGCGAGACCGCGACCTGCGAGCCGGCGCCCGGGGTCGGTGAGCCCTGCTTCCAGGAGTTCTTGTGCGGACCGGGGACCTACTGCGACGGCGGCAAGGACTTCACCTGCCAGCCGCGGGTCGAGCTCGGCGATGGCTGCGGCGCCGACGCGGTCTGCCCGGTCGACGCCTCGTGCGTCGGCAACCTCTGTGTCGCCGACGCGGCCGCGGTCTGCGGAATCCAGCTCTGGTTCTGACTCGGCTACTCGGTGAACAGGGCGGGGTCGAGGCAGCTCACGTTGCCCGCCCGGATCGCCTTGCTCGACGCGATCACGTGGGGCAGGTAGGTCGCGACGTAGTAGTCGAGGTTGAGCAGCTTGCCCTTCAAGAAGTTGGTCTCACCCGAGTCCGCGATCTTCTTCTTGGCCACGCGGGCCTGATCGAGGGCCTCCTGGCCGAGGACCGTGTAGCCGAAGGCGTTGAGGAAGGGCACCGCCTGGAGCATGGCCTCCTCGATGTCGCGCTGCCCGACCGATGCGATGTGCATGGCCGCGGCCGCGACGGCGTCGATGGCCTTGCCCAGCGCGCTCGCCTGGTCGACGAAGCCCTCGGTCTGCGCGGCCTCGACCTCGGCCTTGGCGTCTTGCATCCACTCCATGAACAGGCGGCCGCCCTCCATCCGCATCTTGCGGCCGAGCAGGTCCAGCGCCTGAATCCCGTTGGTGCCCTCGTAGATCGACTGGATCTTGGCGTCGCGGACCAGCTGCTCGACGGGGAACTCCTGGGTGAAGCCGTAGCCGCCAAAGATCTGCACGCCGGTCACGGCGACGTTGAAGCCGAGGTCCGTGCACATTGACTTGACGATCGGCACGAGCAGATCGACGCGGCGGTGGAGCTTCGCGCGGGTGTCCTCGTCGGGGTGGGCCTCGGCGATGTCGTCGGTCATCGCGAGGCGATAGGCCATCGCGCGCATGGTCTGAACCAGGACCTTCTGATCCATGAGCATGCGGCGGACGTCAGGGTGCTGCACGATCGGCACGCGCCGGGCCTCGGGGTCGCGGATCTGCTTGAGCGAGGTGCCCTGGACGCGCTCGTGGACGTAGCTCCGCGCGTACTGGAACGCGGCCGAGCCCGCGGCCAGGCCCTGGATGCCGACGCCGATCCGGGCCTCGTTCATCATGTCGAACATCATGCGGATGCCCTCGCGCTCCTTGCCGACCATCCAGCCCCGGCACGGCCCGCGCGAGCCGAGCCCGAGCACGCAGGTCGCCGAGCCCTTGATGCCCATCTTGTGCTCGAGCTTGAGCACGTGCGCGCCGTTGCGCTCGCCGAGCTCGAGGGTCGCCGGGTCGAACCAGAATTTGGGGACCACGAACAGGCTCAGGCCCTTGGTCCCCTCGGGCGAGCCGGGCGTCCGAGCCAGGACCAGGTGGCAGATGTTGCTGACGAGGTTGGAGTCGCCGCCCGTGATGAAGATCTTCTCACCCTCGAGCAGCCAGACCTGGTCCTCGTCGGGGCTCGGCGTGGCCTTGGTCCGGTTGTCGCCGACCGAGGAGCCGGCCCCGGCCTCGGTCAGGCACATGGTCCCGCCCCACTCACCGGTGAAGATCTTCTCGGCGACGGGCTTCGCGAGCTGCTCGAGGCCGTACTTTCGGATCACGCGGGCCGCGGCCGTCGACAGGCCGACGTACATCTGCAGCGACATGTTGGCGCCGGACATGACCTCGCTGAAGAACGCCCCGATGACCGAGGGCATCCCGCCGCCGCCGAGCTCCGGCTCGGCTCGCGGCGCCGTCCACCCGCCCTCACGCATCTGGTCCCAGGCTTCCTTGTAGCCCTTGGGCACGGTCACGTTGCCCTCGTCGTCGAGCGAGCAGCCCTCGCGGTCACCGCTGGCGTTGATCGGAGCGAACACGTCGCGGGCGAGCTTGTAGAGCTCTTCGACGACCGTCTCGTAGATGTCGCGATCGAAGTCGGCGTACCGCTCACACTCGCCGAGCCGCTCGTGAATCCGAAGCTGGTCGAAATAGGTGAAGAGGACGTCTTCGGTGTCGAAGGTAAACGCGGTGCTGCTCACGGCCGGGGTGTACTCCTGGTTCGCGAGCTTTTCCAGGGCTGGCCGAATTCGGGCAGCTACAGCGTTAAAATAGTGAGCATGCGTAGCATGCGGACCGCGCGCGCGCCCAGCGAGGCGTGCGCGCATCGCAGTGAAAGGCGCTCGCAACTGCTATCAGGTGCGCACCATTCGCACCCCACGAACGACTACAGTGCGCCGCCGTACTCGTCGGCGCCGAACATCCGCACGATCTTGATGATGCCCATCATCGGGTGCTGCACGTTGTCGCAGCGGATTCGGTTGTCGTAGACCGTCGTCCGGATCCCACCTTCTACATACTTGCGATCGCTGACGTAGAACATGTCGACGTCATCGACGAACTGCAGCTGCATCATGCTCCGGATGCCGCGGATCATGCTGACCCGGTAGTGCTCTTGGCGCTCGGCGTCGCCGAGGTCGCGGGCGAGCTGCCACGCGTCGATCAAGCCCTCGAGGTAGACGCCGGTCGAGCTCGCGTGCGGGACCCCCCAGCGCTCCGCGGGCGCGTAGAAGCGGCCCCGCTCGTCCTCGTAGACGTACTCCCCTTCGTCCCACTGCTGCATGTTGTCGACCAGCCAGTGGGCGATCTCGAAGCAGAACTCGACGAGATCGTCCTTGAACGCCTGCTCCTCGGGGCCGAGCGCCTTCCACATCGCGTAGTCGGCCTGGAGGTGCCAGGGCACGAACGCGGGGTTGCGGTTGGCCTCCTCGAGGTGCCACTTGCGGTAGTACTCGAACGAGAGCTTGTACTTGCGCAGGAGCTCGGGGTCCTTGGTCTCGGCGTAGATCGTCGCCCACCACAGCATCGCCTCGCCCGGATAGAAGTTGAAGTACTCCTTGTCCGAGCCCTTGTAGAAGCTCGTGAACGAGCCGTCGTCGTGCCACAGGTAGTCGACCATGCGCTGGAGCCCGGCGATCTCGTCGGCCCACTTGTCGCGCTTGGGGTGGAGCCACATGGCCATCCCGGCCAGCGCGACGCCGCCGAGCTTGGTCTTGCGGTTGTACTCGATGACCCCGAGCACGTCGTCGCCGATCAGCTCGCCCTCGGCGAAGCGCTCGACCACGCGATCGCGCTCGTAGTGGAAGAAGTGCTCGAGGTTGTAGTCGATGTTCTTCTCGACGAGGTCGAACACGGCCTGATCCTCGCGGTCGTGGGCCCAGCGCACCAGGGCGTTGGTCGCCATCCACTGGCGGATCATGTTGTTGCCCTTGGCCTCTTTTTCGGGGCTCGGGAAGTAGTGGTAGACGAGGCGGCCGTCCTCGTCGACGTTGTTGATCAACCAGTTCGCCATTCCGGTCGCTAGCGCGTCGGTGCTGGCCTGGTTGACCTCCGACACGTCGACGAGGCGGTTGCCCCGGGTCATGACCACGGCCTCGGCTGGTGAGCGATCGAGGCGGACCAGGACCTGATCGGCCTCGAAGGTCCGGAAGGTCGAGGTCGCAAAGTCGGCGTCGGTCAGGCTCCAGTCGTTGCGGATCAGCTTGAGCTGCTTGGGGACCTTGCGGTTTTGCGACACGAACCACGTCGGCGAGTAGCGCTTGGTCTTGTCGCCGTGGGTGACCTCGAGCCCGCGGATGCCCATGTGATGGGGGACCTTGTGGCGGTCTTGGTCGAGCAGCAGCTTGCGCTGGTCTTCGTCGGCGTAGTCGTGGGTTCGGTACGAGTGGGTCAGGTCGAGCTCGAGGCGATCGACGCGCGGCGCTCGATCCCCGAGCCCGCGGCGGCCGTCCTCGAGCGCCTGCAAGACCACGTCCCACATGATCCCCTTGCCGCTCGCGAGATCGGCCGGGGTCCGCCAGAGGTGATAGAGGCGCTTGCCGTCGGCGCGAAAGGCCAGGTACACGGCCTGGCCCGGCTCCGTGAGGCGTTCGGGCAGCGTCGCACGATCGACGGCCTCCCCGGCCCAGGCCTTGGCGAGCGCGGCCGCGAGCGCGTCTTGATCGGCGTCGGTCAGGGGGTGCTCGGCGACCGTGTCGGCGGTGGGCTCGATGTCGACCCGCGCAGCGTTCTTGCGGCTGTCGGCCAGGACCATCCAGACCACGACGATGAGCGGGATCGCCAGCAGGTAGGTCCAGGGCGAGTCGAACAGCCCCGCGCGGGGCGTGGGCTTGGGCTCGACGGGCTTGGCTTCGACCTCGTGGTCGTCCTCGTCGTGCGAGTCGGCGTCGGTGTCGCGGGGCTCGTCGTCGTCGTCAGGCGCAGACATGCGCGGCCATGCTAACAGTCCGCCGTCCCCTGTCGAGCCGGGCACAGACAGCCGACTATTGGCGCAGAACCACCCGGCGGCTGGCCTGGCGATAGACCAGACGGAACCCGCGAAAGCGTGGCAGCTGCTCGACCCTGGGCTCGCCACGCTTGCGCGCGAGCGCGTCGAGGGGCTCCAAGGTCACCCGTTTGCGATCGAAGCGGACCTCGCATCCGTAGTGAGCACCACGCTCCGACACGACCCTGGGGAAGTCCTGGGCGAGCGCGTCGAGGGTCCACTCACGCTCGCCGAGGGCGGCGCTCGCTTCGGCCAGCTGGTCGAGGGCCGCCGGGCGCGGGCGCAGATCTTCGTCGGCCAACAGCGCCAGCTCGGCGGCGTCCTCGAGGCCGAGCACGGCCAGGCGCTCGCTCAGCCAGACCTCGGCGGGCGGCGCCGCACGGATCGCCGCGACCCGCCCGGCCAGCGGACCCTCGATCGCGCGGGCGAGCAGCTCCCACAGGTGGAGCTCGTCGAGGACCGCGTGGCGGAGCTCTCGGGTCAGCGGAGGCAGGCGGCGGCCCTCGACGATCATCGTGGCCAGGGTCGCGCGCAGCGGTGACCCCGTCAGCGCCCGTCGTCGCCGGGCCAGCCGAACGCCCGCGAGCCGAAGCTCGCGCGTGGCCTCGATCGTCGCCACGACCCCGGCCGCGAGCTCGACCTTCGGCTCGCACAGCTCGACCTCGCCGAGGCCCGCGGCGGCGAGCTGCTCGAGCGCGCACGGCAGCAGCATCCGCCCGCGGCCGCGGGCGCTGCGACCCGCGCCAATCCACTCGTGATCGAGGATCAGCCCGGCGCTCGGCGCTGGGTCGCGTGCGTCTGGACGCACACCGGGCGCCGAGGTCTCGCGGATCAGCAGCTCGATCTCGCCGTTGGCCCAGGCCGTGCTCGGGTCACGCGAGCTCCGACGTCCCCGCTCGCCGCGGGGGCGTCGGACGAAGGCCGTCTCGGGCACGCGCGTGAGCAGGAAGGCCGCCAGCCGCCCCGGCCCCGGCAGCGGCGTGTCGCGCTCGTCCGCGAGCGGGGGCGCGCCGATCTGCGCGCGCAGCGAGTCGGCCAGGCGCCGGACCTCGCTCAGGCCCGCGCGATGCAGACCGTGACGCCGAGGGTCACCACGCCGGAGGCCCCAGAGCGCGCCATGGACCTCGTCACGCTGGCCCGGGGGCAGCTCGTCGGCCAGCTCCTCCCGCGCCTCCTCGACCTCCGCGGACCCAGGGCCGTCGCAGCGCAGCCACAGCGCGCGACCGTACTCGAGCAGCGCGACGAGATCGGCGACGGCGCCCGCGAGCTCGGGCGGCGCCCCGAGCAGGATCCGAGCCTGGCGACCCGCGACCGGCAGCCGAGCCAGCGAGCGGCCGTGCGCGTTGACCCGGCCGTCCCCGTCGAGGGCCCCGACTCGCGCGAGGCGTTCGCGCGCTGCCGCGAGCGCGAAGCTCGGAGGTCGATCGATCCACGGCGCAGCCTCGAGCTCGTTGGCGTCGAGCCCACAGCCGGCCGCGCGCAAGATCAGATCATCGAGCTCGATCCGCTCGAGCTCCGGCGTCGTGACCTCGCGGGGCACGAACGCCCGGGACCACAGCCGCACACAGCGTCCGGGGGCCACCCGCCCGGCCCGGCCCGCGCGCTGGTCCATGCTGTCGCGGGCGATGACGTTGAGCGCGAGGACCGAGCGCCCGCCTCGATGCAGGCGCATGCGCGCGAGGCCGGAGTCGATCACCGTCCGCACGCCGGGCAGGGTCAGCGAGCTCTCGGCCACGTTCGTGGCCAGGAACACCCGCGAGCCCCCGCCTTCGCGCCCGGCCGCGGCGAACAGGTCGACGATCCGCTTGGGCGGCACGCCCCCGTGGACCGCGATGATCGGCGCCGCGCAGCGACGTCGCGCGAGCTCGGCCGCGCAACGCTCGATCTCCCCTTTGCCCGGCAAGAACACCAGGATCTCGCCATCTGCTCGGGCGAGCGCGCGCTCGACCGCGACGGCCACCCGCACCTCGAGCCCTCGCTCGCTCGGCGCGTCCTCGCCCTCGTACTCGATCTCGACCGGGAAGCTGCGGCCCTCGGCCTCGAGCAAGGTCGCGTCGAGCTCGCGGACGAGGCCCTCGACCGCGAGGGTCGCCGAACACACGATCAGCCGCGGCCCGGCCCGACGACGCGCGAGCGCCACGAGCAGGTCCAGCTCCCAGCTGCGCTCATGGAACTCGTCGAGCATCAGCGCCGCGTAGGCGCCGAGCTCGTCGTTGCGCGCGCCCGCGAGGTTGAGGGCGACGCCGGGGGTCACGAAGCACAGCTCGGTCCGCGCGCTGGTCTTGTCGTCGAAGCGAACCCGGTAGCCGACGCGATCGCCGAGGCGCTCCCCCGCCTGACGCGCGACGTAGAGCGCGAGCGCGCGACAAGCGACGCGGCGAGGCTCGACGACCAGGACCGGCCCGCCGCACGCAGCCGCGATCCACGACGGCAGACACGTCGACTTGCCCGATCCGGTCGGCGCCGTGATCACGATCGGCCGCGCTTGACCGAGGGCCGCGACCAAGGCCCCGCGGACCGCGTGGATCGGAAGCTCCAAAGCCACTGGGCCCACCTTACCCAGCCATGCGATAGAATCGGCCCATGACCCGCTCCCGAGCGCTTACCTGGCTTCTCGCGCTACCCCTGACCGTGCCGCTCACGGCTCCGCTCGTCGGCTGCGCCGATGACGGCGGCGGCGAAGAGCTGCTCGGCGAAACTGGGGACCCCGACCCCGGCGACGGCGACGGCGACTCCGGTGATGGTGATGGTGACCCCGGCGACGGTGACGGCGACTCCGGTGACGGTGACGGCGACTCCGGCGATGGCGACGGCGACGGTGACGGCGACGGCGACGGCGACGGCGACGGCGACGGCGACGGCGACGGTGACGCCGATATCGACACCTCGACCTACTCCGCCGTGATCATGCCCGGCGCCTTCGACCGCATCACCATCACGCGCGTCAACGTCGACGAGCCCAACTGCACGCGCATGGTCCTGCGCAGCCCGGTGATGTTCGACATGTTCGACATCGACATCCCCGACATGTGGCGGATCGAAGAGGTCACGAACTGGCGCCAGGGCTGGTGCCCCGACGACAACGCCGACCCCGACACCTTCCCCGACGAGGGCTGGGGCGAGATCACCTTCGGGGGCTACGACGCCCTCCAAACCTACCCCTGCGTGCTCAACTTCGACTTCGAGCTCGACATCAACAGCGATCCCCCCTCGACCTCGATCTGGAACACCCAGGGCGTCGTGGTCGATGGGGTCAACTGCGGCTGAGCCGGCTCGACCCGGCGACCCGAGCTCAGCCCGACAGCTGGCCCATCGCCGAGAGCACCAGCAGGGTCAAATAGCCGACGTAGATCAGGGTGAACACGCCACCCTCGATCCGGTTGATCCGGCCCTGCTTGCCGAAACCGAGCGCAAACAGCATCAGCAGCAGCGTGAGCCCGCCCATCACGGCGTAGTCGCGCTCGAGCAGCCCCGCGTCGAGCGGGCCGGGGTCGAGCAGCGCCGGGAAGGGCAGGACCGCGAGCAGGTTGAACACGTTGGACCCGAGCACGTTCCCGATCGCCATCGCGTGCTCGCCCCGGAACGCCGCCGCGACCGAGGCCGCCAGCTCGGGCAAGCTCGTGCCGACCGCGACGATCGTCAGGCCGATGATCAGATCGCTGACCCCGAGCGCCGACGCGATCGTCGACGCGCCCCATACGACCGCCTGTGACCCGGCGATCATCAGGGTCAGCCCGAGCGCGAGCCACAGTGACGCGCGCGCGTAGCCGACCAGGGGCTCCTTCGTCTCGTCGTCCTCTTCTTCGGCCTTGCGCCCTGTTCGGATCGTCCGGATCAAGAACACGATCAGGAGCAGGACGAGGATCGCACCATCGATCGGCGTCAGGGCCCCATCGATCAGCAGCACCGCGACGAGCGCCGTGATCCCGAGGACGACCGGGAGCTCGCGCCGAACCACGTCCCGATGGAGCGAGATCGGCTTGATCATCGCGCTCACGCCAAGGACCAGCGCGATGTTGGTGATGTTGCTGCCGACCGCGTTGCCGAGCGCGATGCCGCCGCTGCCGTCGAGCGCGGCCGTCGCCGAGACCAACATCTCGGGCGCCGAGGTCCCGAGCCCGACGATCAGCATGCCGACCAGCAGCGGTGACACCCCGAGGCGCCGCGCGAGGTTCGACGCCCCGAACACGAAGCGGTCGGCCCCGAACACGAGACCCACGAGTCCAAGGACCACCACGATCGCTGGAAGTGCGAGGGCCACGGCCGGGCAGCATACGCCATCCGCGGCTCGGGGGCGCGACCGACCGCCTCGACGGGCTGGATGCCCGCCCTCCCATCAAGCACGACGCGGTTTTCACGCCTCGTCATCGAAGGCCCTCAGAACCTCGTTTGTCATCCGACTGTCCCCGATCGTGGCCTGGCTCGCTGTGCTGAGCACCACGCAGGATCGGCCGCCAGGGCCAAGCAGCGGCGGCCGACGGTCATCCGGCTTTCAACCGTCGCCCGACGTGCTATCCCCCCTGCCGATGAGCGACACAGTCGCAAACTCTCCGGGGATCTCCGTGGTCGTCCCGGTGTTCGACGAGGTCGAGTCGCTCGAGGAGCTCTACCAGGGCATCACGACCGCGTGCTCCCACCTCGGGCGCGGCCACGAGATCGTATTCATCAACGACGGCAGCCGCGACGGCTCCGACCGCAAGCTCGACGAGCTCGCCGCCCGCGACTCCCGGGTCCAGGTCATCCACTTCCGCCGCAATTTCGGCAAGTCGCCGGCGCTCGCCGCCGCGTTCGAGCGCGTCCGCGGCGAGGTCGTCCTGACCCTCGACGCCGATCTTCAAGACGACCCGGCGATGATCCCCGACTTCGTCGAGCGGATCGACGCCGGCGCCGACCTGGTCTCGGGCTGGAAGAAGCGCCGCCACGACCCGATCGGCAAGACCCTGCCGTCGAAGGTGTTCAACTTCATCGTCCGCAAGCTCAGCGGCATCCCGCTCAAGGACTTCAACTGCGGGTTCAAGGCCTACCGCATCGAGTGCATCCGCGAGCTCTCGGTCTACGGCGGGTTCCACCGCTTCTTGCCCGTGCTCGCCGGGTCCAAGGGCTTTCGCATCGAGCAGCTCGTCGTCAACCACCGCCCGCGCAAGCACGGCGTCAGCAAGTTCGGCGTCAAGCGCTTCTTCGACGGCATCCTCGATCTGCTCACGGTCTTGCTGGTGACCAAGTACCGGACCCGGCCGCTGCACTTCTTCGGCGTCCCCGGCATGTTGCTCAGCGGCGCGGGCGTCGGGCTGTTGATCTACCTGTCGGTCCTGTGGTTCCTCGGCCAGTCGATCGGCACGCGGCCGCTGCTGACGCTCGGCGTGCTGTTGACGATCATGGGCCTGCAGTTCGTGTGCTTCGGGCTCCTCGGCGAGCTGCTCGTGCGCACGACCGTCGCGCCGCGCGAGATCTACTCGATCCGCGAGCACGACCACGCCAACGTGGCCGCGTCGCGTCCGGTCGCCGCCCGGAAGTCGGCGCCAGCCGCCGTCGCCCACGATCCCGAGACCGTCACCAGCGAGGATGAGCCCCGCCCCGACCCGGCCGCCGAGACCCGCCAAGACATCCCGATCGTCGGACCCGAAGACGTCCGACCGAAGTCGTCTCTCTAAACCCCCCGCCGCAACACATCATGTCCTCGCCCCAGCTCGACGAGCGCAGCTCCAACCAGCGCAAGCACGAGAGCCGCAACCCGATCCAGCGCGCGCTGATCGACAACTTCCACGCCAAGGCCGTCGAGCTGATCCAGCGCGCACAGCCCTCGACGATCCTCGAGCTCGGCTGCGGCGAGGGCTACGTCCTGAGCGCCCTCGCCGACGCGGGCGTCGAGGCCGAGCTGACCGGCGTCGAGCTCAACGCCCGCGCGGTTCGAGTCGCAACCGAGCGCCTCGGCGAGCGCGCGACCATCGAGCACCGCGACGCCCGCGAGCTCGCCGCCGACGGTCGGCGCTTCGACATGGTCATGATGCTCGAGGTCCTCGAGCACATCCCCGATCCCGAGCAGATGCTGCCGATCCTCGATCAGCTCAGCAACGGCTGGCTGCTGCTCAGCGTGCCCTGGGAGCCCGCGTTTCGCGGCCTCAACCTGATGCGCGGCAAGAACGTCACCCGACTCGGGAACGACCCGGACCACATCAACCATTGGAGTCGGCGGAGCTTCTCGCGCTTCATCAACTCGCGCTTCGACATCATCTCGATGCCGCAGGTGTTCCCGTGGACGATGGCGCTCGCGCGCTCGCGCTGACGGCTGGGTGGCATCCTAAACCCCGAGGAAGGTGCGAACCGGGCGCAACAAGAGTGCCCGGAGTAACACCGCTCGGCCTCAGTTCGCTTGCTCACATCGGTGTCGGCGCTACTCGGGAATATCCGCACCAGCGTAGTCTGACACCCCATCACGGGTTGGTCGCAACTCTCCATCGATGTCGATCGACGGATCACCTGCCAACCACGACGCGGCACTCGAGATCTCCGCCGGGGCATTCCCTGAGAGATGAAAGTCGCCTGAATTGAAGCTCTCAAACCAAGCCGTGTCGACCATCTCGTCAAGGTCAGTGTTCCCAGGAATTGTCATCTCTAGTGCGCTTGAAGTGGTTGTTATATCTGGACACCCTACCATCTCGTCTGTGACGGCGCGCGACACAATGAGGCTATTCCTCACCACAGACCCGGCCCCACCGAACAAGCACTCGATCGCGGGCGCATCGACACCTGTCGCCAAGGTCGAGTAGAGAATTCGAGCACTCCCCTGTCCAACGACGACCCCTGGGGCGGTGCTCGAGTTGCCCCCCACAAACGAGTTGCGCAACTCAACGTGTCCGCCGGTTGCGACAACACCGCCGCCAACCATCCCCATGCTATCAAGAATGGAGACTTGGTCCAGCCACACTTCCCCCTGGCAATTGACACCTGTCGTACCACCAATAATATTGATCCCTGCCAAGATACCAACCGCATCGTCATTAACGATCACAGCCTGCCCCGCAACTGCGACCACGACTTCACCATCACCTATAACGGCAACGGTCTGCCCCGGATTGACAGTTATTGAGGACGTATAGGGTGGCCCACCACCAACCGCGAAGATTGTACCTTCGCCGCCATCACCAATGGCGACAAGTGCCTCTGCAAAATTAACAAACGGATCCTGCTCGGAGCCGTCCCCTGGCCCTGGCGCTCCACTGTTTACCCACCAAACTTTATCCGACGGCATGCAAGCCCCCGTAGACATGTTGCAAGCGCTCTCCGGGCACTGGTCGTGCTCGTCACACGGTACGCAAACATTGTCCGCACAAGCCGGCATCTCCGCCGGACACGCTGACGCATCCTCTCCCGTACACACCACACACGCCCCGCCCGCCGCACACGCGGGCGTCTCCGGATACTCCCCCGCGCAGCTCGCCGTCATCGCCTCCTCACACCCCACGCAGCCGCCATCCTCGCACAGCGGCGTCTCTCCCGAGCACTCATCGCTCGTCATGCACTCGGGCTCGGTGTCGCCATCACCATCTCCGTCTCCGTCCCCATCTCCGTCTCCGTCTCCGTCCCCGTCTCCCGTCTCACCGTCACCGTCCGCCGCCTCGCTACACTCGTCTTCGTCCTTCCCATTGCAGTACCAGCAACCCGTCGGTTCTTCCTGCTGGCACCCGTCCTCGGTGACCTCATCGACGCAACGATTGTCAGAGCAGTACGCGTTCTCCCAGTCCGAGTGCTGCTGTGCGCAGTACTCATCGCCACCGTTGTTCACGCAGTGGTCAGGGTTCGTCTCCACGCTGCACCCCTGCAGCGCCGGGATGAAGGCGCCAACAGCGAAACCAACGGTGAGAGTGATGGTGAGGCGGATATCCACGAAGCTAGTGTCCGAGCCCAGAACAGACACGTCAAGGTGAAGGGACGGGTTTTCCGTTGCTTCAGCGGAAAGCGGAACCTTGCTGATTGAGCTGACTCAGAGCGGAGGTACGCACGTCGACTGGGTGAGGCTCGCGCCCCCTCGGTCCCCGAGCCTCACCGGCCGACCGGCCGCCGCCCTTTGGTTACCGCGGGTGTGACGATCACTCGAGCCCGGGCGGTCGCACCTCGAGCCCGCCCCGCGCCTCGATCTCGGCTCGCAGCTCGGCGATCCCAGCCGTCATCGCCGCGCGCACCGCATCCGACAGCCTATCCGGGTCGTGGTCGTGATCCGCTGGCTCGATCGGCTCGAGCACGCGCACCACCGGGTAGATCGGCCGCTCGAGCGTGAACACCCAGCTCTCGCGCGGCAGCGTCTCGAGCGTGCCCTCCATGATCACCGGCAGGACCGGCTTGTCGGCCTCACACGCGAGCACGAACGCCCCGCGCTTGAACGGCCGCATCTCCTTCGTCGTCGAGCGCGTTCCCTCGGGGAATATCGCTATCGTGTTGCCCAGCTCGAGCTGCCGCTTGCACTTCGCCATCATCCGTTCACGGCTGCGCTTCGCGCCTCGCTTGATGCCGACGTAACCCGCCATCGCCATCATCCAACCGAGGAAGGGCACCGCGAACAACATCCGCTTCGCTACCCAGCGGAACTGCTTGCGCAGCGCGAACATCGCGAGGATGTCCCCGCTCGATTGGTGGTTGCAGACCAGGACGTAGGCTCGATCGTCACGCATCCGCTCCGCGTGCTCGACCACCACCGTCCAAAATGGCGAGACCCGGTGGAGGTGGTTGGCCCACGTGTACGCGTACCAGTGGGAGAAGCGACGCCGCCGGTCGAAGGGAGTGATGAGCAGCCAGGGGAGCAGGACGGCGAACCAAAAGACGGTCAGGCACGCGGCGAGGTAGGTCCAGAACCATAGCGAGAAGAACTTGATGCGCCGGGACGGGGTGCGAGCTTGATGGGGGGCGCCCATGGAGGGTTCAGAGCCGGGAAGCTCCCACAGATTCTTTGGGCCAGCACACGCTCAGAGCGGCACATCGGCGCCAGCGTAACCGGCTTCACCTTCTTGGTCTTGCCTAGGTTCGCCATCAATATCCCTCCGTGGGTCACCGCTCGCCCACACCGCAGCGTTCTCGATTCCGTCAGGGGCCACATCCAAATGAAAGTCGCCTTTTAATAGGTCGACGAACCAATCCATTTCAAACTGAAGACCTGTATTTCCCGGAAAGCCAGCGTCATTCTCAAGAACTGACCCGGAAATCATCGCCCCCTGACAGGCCACCTCGTCATTCATAGCAACAGAGACTAGCACGCTTCCCCGCACCGTCGTGGTCCCATCCGTGCACGCAAGTGCGGCCGGCATCCCAAAACCAGCAGCACCTGCAACAACGGTAGAGTACGAGAGAAGAAGATCTGCACCGTTGTTCTCAATCGCGTTCACGTCACTAAGGCTACCTCCGATAAAGGAGTTTTCAATCACTAGCGTCCCGGCCGCAGCGGCCACCCCCCCACCGGTATTGTTCACGATTTTCGCCCTCTGAATCCAAGCCTTCCCTTGCAACAATTCGACACCGTACGCATCTGCTGACTCTATCTCCACATCACTCAAATATAGAGATGCACCATTAATTTGCAGCGCAAAATTCTCGACCCCATTCGACCACACCGGATACTCCAATCCCTCACCAACGATCGCCACAGTGCGACCGCTCTGCACGGTTAGCGACTCCTCGTAAGTCTGCCCTGGCATATCTCGCAACACCAGCGTCCCCTTTTCGTTCGCCCCAATCCTCCCGAGACCACCGAGCAAACTGCACAGCGGCGTATCCTCTGTTCCACTACCGTCGTCATCGCAATTGGGTTCATCCCCATCTACAAACCATACCCGATCCGGCGGCATGCAAGTGCCTAATTCAATCTCGCAAGCGCTCTCCGGGCACTGGTCGTGCTCGTCACACGGTACGCAAACATTGTCCGCACAAGCCGGCGTCTCCCCCGAACACGCCGTCACATCCTCTCCCGTACACACCACACACGCCCCCCCCTCTGCACACGCGGGCGTCTCCGGATACTCCCCCGCGCAGCTCGCCGTCATCGCCTCCCCACACCCCACGCAGCCGCCATCCTCACACAGCGGCGTCTCTCCCGAGCACTCATCGCTCGTCATGCACTCGGGCCCGGTGTCGCCATCACCATCCCCATCCCCGTCTCCGTCTCCGTCTCCCATATCGCCATCTCCGTCACCATCTCCGTCCCCGTCACCGTCACCGTCCGCCACCTCGCTGCACTCGTCTTCGTCCCGCCCATTGCAGTACCAGCAACCGGTCGGTACTTCCTGCTGGCACCCGTCCTCGGTGATCTCATCGACGCAACGATTGTCAGAGCAGTACGCGTTGTCCCAGTCTGAGTGCTGCTGTGCGCAGTACTCATCGCCACCGTTGTTCACGCAGTGGTCAGGGTTCGGCTCCACGCAACCCGAGATGGAGGGCAGCATGGCGCCGCCGAGGAAGCCCAGACCGAGGATGAACACATGACGAGAGCTCACTCCTCGAGTGTCCGCTCGCCGCGCCGGATCGTCAAGTGACCTCGTGCCTCAAAACGCGACGCCGAGACCGTGCGGCTGTACGCGCGTTTTGGCCCCAGACGATTGGCTCTTGGCGCGCGCCTTCTTCCGCTTGCCCACATCGACGGCGATCATCACGATACCAGCGATCAAGGCCGCGCCACCCGCCGCCAGCACGATGTTGCCAGGCGTTCGGTAGTTGATGCGCTCATTCTTGAACTCGTCGACTGGCTCAAACCCGCGCACAGCGAACGTGACCCCCACCCCAACCCCCGCGAGCCCAACCGCGCCGAGCCCGATC
>NZ_PVNK01000012.1 GCF_002994615.1 Enhygromyxa salina
GACGGAGACACGGGCGACGGAGACGGAGACACGGGCGACGGGGACGGAGACACGGGCGACGGGGACGGCGATCTCGGAGACCCCAACTGCGAAGGCATCGCCAACTGCACCGACGTGACCGCGGACTTCATGATCGAGGGCCAGTCAGCGGATCCGCTGCCGAGCGCGTCGCCCGATCAGTCGCCATGGAACGACGCGGGCGGCAACCTCATCACGCTGACCGACGGCAACGACATCAACGAGTACGGGACCAACGACGCCGACACGATCAACGGGCTCAACGGCAACGACGAGATCTACGGCCAGGACGGCGACGACTGGATCCTCGCGGGCTCCGGCCTCGACCTGGTGTTCGGCGACGCCGGCGACGACAAGCTCGAGGGCGAGAGCGAGGCCGACGTGCTCTACGGCGGGGACGGTGACGACCTCGTCTCGGGCTCCGAGGGCGACGACGTGCTCAACGGTGGCGAGGGCGACGACGTGCTCCTCGGCGGCAACGACGACGACGAGCTCAACGGTGGCGCGGGCGACGACTGGCTGCTCGGCGACAGCGGGACCGACATCCTCGATGGCGGCAGCGAGGCCGACATCCTCGTCGGCGGCAGCGGCAACGACACGCTGACCGGCTCGAGCGGCGACGACGTGCTCGAGGGTGGGACTGGTACCGACATCCTCGGCGGGGGTCTCGACAGCGACGTCTACGTCTGGCGCTCCGGCGACGGCGACGACACGATCAGCGGCGAGACCTCCGGGACCGACATCCTGTGGATCGGCGACCATGGCCCGGGAGACCTGGTCTTGCTCCGGGTCAACGACGACCTGCGCGTGGTCGTCCAGGGCGCGACGATCACGATGGTCAACTACTACTCGAACCAGAACGTGGTCGAGGAGATCCAGACCGAGCAGTAATCCGCTCGACAACGCGACCAAGCTCGGCGACTGTCGTAGGCATGCGCCTTGCTCGTTCGACTCCGCTTTTCGCGCTAGTCTCGCTGTTCGCCTGCGCCACGGGTGCCTCAGAAGACGGGGGGGGCTTCGGGACCTTCACCATGGGCACCATGAGCGGCACCATGGGCACCGACTCGAACTCCGGAGACGGCGACGGGGTGGAGACGGGCGAGGACGACGGCAGCGATCCCTGCGCGGGCGCGAGCCCCTGCGAGGACGCGAGCGGCGACATCCCGATAACCGGCGGCGTGTCGAGCTCGATCGTGCCCGACAAGACCGTCGACTTTGGCCAGTGGGCCTCGGCCGGCGTCGGCGGGATGATGGTGACCGGCAGCGAGTCGAGCGAGAACCTGACCGGGGCCGAGCTCGGCGACACCATCGACGCGCTCGGCGGCAACGACGAGCTGACCGGGCTCGAGGGCGACGACCTCCTGCTCGGCGGGACCAACAACGATCTGCTCGACGGTGGCGACGGCAACGATCGCCTCGAGGGCGGGTCCGGCATCGACATCTGCGAGGGCTTCAACGGGATCGACCTGGTCATGGGCGGTCCTGGCGAGGACAAGCTCTACGGCGGGGCCGAGAACGACGTGCTGTTCGGAGACGCCCAGGCCGACGAGCTCTACGGCGAGACCGCCGACGACCGGCTGTTTGGCGGCGACGACGGGGACCTGCTCGACGGCGGCGACGGCAACGACCAGCTGTGGGGCGAGCTCGGCGACGACACCCTGTTCGGCGGCGAGGGGCTCGACACCCTGATCGGTGGCGAGGGCAACGACATCCTCGCGGGCGGGACCGAGGATGACATCTACATCTGGCGGGTCGACGACGGCGACGACACCATCGACGGCGAGGAGGGCGGCAACGACTTGCTGTGGCTCGGCGGCGTCGGGCCCGATGACCTCACGCCCCTGCGAGCCGGGAGCGACTACGTGCTCGTGACCCCGTCGGGGGTGATCCGGATCGCGGGCTACTACCTCGGGTCGAATCAGATCGAGGCGATCCAGACCGAGCATTGAGCAGCGCTAGCTGCTAGCTGCTAGCTGAGCCAGAGCTCGGCGAGCGAGAGCCCGAGGGCCTCGAAGGGCGGCGCATACACGAGCGCTTGCGCTGCCCACGAGTCGAGCAGGCGATAGCCTCCGGCGTCGAGCGCGAAGACTTCGAGCACCTTCGCCTCCGGTGCCACGAACCACAGATGCGTGACGCCTTCCCGCGCGTAGATCGCTCGCTTCTTGACCCGATCGATCCCTTCGGTAGACGGCGAGAGGACCTCACACGCCCAGTCGGGCGCGAGCTCGAGGAAGGCATGATCCGGCAGCTGTGGCATGTGCTCGCGCCGCCACCCGGCCAGGTCCGGGACCAGGATGTCGGGCTCCTCACCTAGATGCAGCTCGGGCTCGTCGAGCAGGATCCAGCCGCCGGGCTCGCTGTCGCCGTCGAAGCTGCCCCCGAGGATCACCCCGAGCACCGAGGAGGCCCGAGCGTGCCGGATTCGCGGCCTCGGCGAGGTGTGGAGCTCGCCGTCCAGGACCTCGGCGACCATGTTTGGAGGGGCCTGTGCGACCGCGTCCAGCGCAGCCGCGCCCCGGAGGCGCTTCTTGCTCATGTAGGGCGTGAGCGTAGCAGGATGGTGTGGTGCGACCGTCATATTGATGTAGTCGGCCGCAGGCGGAAACTGTTGCAGTCTGCGGTCGTCGCTCTAGCAGCCCGTGGTGCTAGCCCTTGATCAAGCGCTGCGGCGCGCTTCCAGATCCTGATGTAGCGCGCTGCCGTCGAGGGTCGGGATGCGCGCGGGAACCGCAAGCTCCGCTCCTGCGCCGACGAGTGTGTTAGCGTCAGCGCATGGGCAGAATACCGGGTCGAGTATGGACGCTGGGTTTCGCGGCCTTTGTGGCTCTTGCGGCTTGCCACCGCGATCCTCCCATCGCAGCAGATGACGCCGACATCGCGGGGGACGGCGAAGGGGACCTGCCTGCAGGATGCGAAGGAGATGCCACCTACGACGGTATTTGCTTCGACCTGGTGAGCGCAGCGCTGCCCTCGGACGGCCTCACTCTCGCGGATCTCGACGGCGACGGTCGCGCGGAGTTGCTCGCCTACTCATTTGCAAACAGCACCCTACACCTGCTCGAGTACCTTGACGGCCAGGTTGTACGGACGAGCACCGCGACGATCGCGTTCGACACCTCCAGCGGCGTCTCGCGCATCGCCACCGCAGATTTCGATGGCGATGGCAGTCAAGAGATTCTGGTGTCGCGCAGTGGTGCCGCTTCACTTCACCGCGTTGAGGCCGGCCAGTTGACCAGTCCAATTTGGGGCGGCGAAGCGATGGGCGCGTTCGACTATCCCCAGCCCTTTGGCTCGCCGAGCGGTCCGGCTGCGGTGGTCGCCTCCTCGTCCGGCGTCCCCTTTCAACAGAATGTCTCTGTATTCCACTACGACCAAGGCACCCTGGAGGAGAGCGTGCCCATTGGTACCGCCGGATGTTGGCTGGCGGGCGGGGCGGCAAGCGGAGACTTCGATGGCAATGGGACCGTCGACGCCGCGTTCACCTTTGACACAGGAGACTGCGAAAAATACTCTGATCCGGGACAGGGATTGTTCGTGATTTTGTCGGACTTGATTTTGTCGGAGCAGGGGGCCTCGATCGCGTCGAGCGAGACGTATTCAGCTCCTTCGCTGGGCCGGCTCTTGGTGGGACAACTCGACGACTCACCGGGCCTAGAGTTGGTCGCCGCCACTGCGTCGGAATTGCTGATCTTCGATGAGTTTCCGCTAACTCCCGACTCCGCGCCCGTGGTTCACTCGCTGAGCGATGGCGTCGAGTTTGGCGTGCCGGTCGATCTCGACGGTGATGGCGTCGACGAGATCGTCGTTCGCGTCGATGATACTTTGAGGGTCGCGGACGACATCACGAAGTTGATGGATACTGACCCGTTCTCGAGCGTGGTCGACCTCGCCCCGGCTCTGCTGCTGCGTGGCGACCTCAACGGCGACGGGATCGAAGACCTGGCGGCGCCCATCCCCGACGGGCTGATTGCGCTCATCTCGGAGCAGACCTGACATGCGTATCGAGTTCGCCCGCCTCAACGTTCATGCTCAGCTTGGCCTCGTTTGACAACGAGCGAGCCCGCGCTGGGGCTCAACTCCCGGCAGAGCTCGAGATGCGTTGGTCGCTGCGCTCAGCGGGGCCGTCCACTGGCGGCCGCTGACTTCGACGAGGCGCAAGCAGGCCGCGTTGGGGGCGCTCACGGGCAAGACCACGCTCGCCCGGGCACCGAGGGGGAGCACGAGGCCGTGGGGTCCGGTCTGGACCTGGGCGATGTAGCGGTTGGCGATCGCGCGGCGAGGGAGACTCGAGAGCAGCTCGGGCTCGAGCCGCTCGACGACCTCGCCGTCGGCGTCGAGGTACTCGGCCGCGATCACGAAGGCGCCGTGCGTGTCAGGGCCCTCGTCACGCATGAGGTCGACGTGGACCGAGTCCCCCTCCCGCGCCGCGGTAAAGATCTCCACGTGGGGCTTGGCCGAGAGGTTGTGGAGCTCGCCCCACAGGCCGCCGTGAAAGATCTGGTTGGTGGCGAGGGTCAGGGCCAAGGTCGCCACGGCGCCGCCGAAAACGAGGGCGCGAGGGAGCTCGCCGCCGGCGAGGAGGCGAAAGGCGCGGGACGACTCGGCGCCCGGGCGCCTGGCCCAGCGGGCGTCGAGAGAGAGCGAACCCGCCCCGGCGATGGCGATGGCGAGCCCGCCAGCGATCCCGAGCACGCCGATCTGCCACTCGTCGAGGCAGGTCGTCCCCAGCCAGCCCGCGCTGAGCAAGATCGCGCCGGACAGCACGGTGACCAGGGCGCCGGCGAAACGCGAGGCCAGGCCGAGGAGGAGCAACAGCCCCGCGACGCCCTCGAGCACCGTGACGACCACGAGCAAGACCTGGAGCAGCTCGGGGTGGCGCAAGGTCCACTCGAGCATCTGTCCGGGATCGAGCGCGTGGGGCAGGAAGTGGTTGGTCTTCTCGGCCAGGCTGCCCGGCGCCCACACGTCGAGCTTGCTGGGCGAGAGCACGGTCCGGCGCCACAGCGCCGAGAAGAACAGCCAGCCCACGACCCAGCGCAAGGGCACGAGGGCCAGGCTCGAGGAGGGCTCTGCTTTGGCCTTCACGCGAGCTCCTCCAGCTGTGTGGTCAGGGGCAGCCCGGCGAGGCGCCACTCGGCGATCCCCGCGGGGATCCGCCGGGCGTCGAGGCCGAGGGCGCGCAGCTTCGCCGTACCCTCGATGGCCTTGGCGCAGACCGGGCCGCGGCAGAACACGGCGTAGTTGGCGTCGCGGGGGAGCTCATCGTCGTCGAGGGTCTCGAAGGGCAGGTTCTGGGCCCCCGCGGGGTGGGCGTGGAGCCACTCCTTTGGGGGGCGCAGGTCGAGCATCTGCGTGGTCCCGTCTTGGACCGCCTGGGCCAGCTCTCGTGGATCCTCGTGGACCAGGGGCGCCTGATCCTCGGCTCGGCGCATGCGCTCGCGGACCCTCGCGGACTGGTGGAGGGCGAAGTCACGGTGGGCCAAAAACAGCGCGAGCGCCGCGCGGTTGGCGATGCGGTGTAGGCGCTGCCGACCGCGAGCCTCACGGATGAGCAGGCCTGCGTCCCGGAGGACCTTGAGCTGGGCGCTCGTCGCCGCCTTGCTCTGGTCCATGAGGGCGGAGAGTTCGCCCACACTGCGAGGCGTCTGGACGATGAGGTTCAGCAGGCGAAGGCGAGGCGCGGAGGCGAGAGCCGACGCGATCTGCGCGGCCTCCTGGTAGCAGGCGCGAGCGGGAGTGAGCTCGTGTTCCGTCATGGGGGATAGTCCTAGCCCCCATTATTCATTTGGTCAAACGATCTTTTGATTAATGTTCTCGGGCTGAAAAGAAGGCCAGCAGGAGGGCTCGGCTGGCCACGGTCTCGCACTCGCGCTGTTCACACGAAGTACCATGCGCGAAAGCGGACTCAGCATGAAGAACTCAACCCTATTCTCGATTGCGTCCTCACTGACACTCGTCTCCATCGTGGCCTGCACGGAGGTTGGCCCGGAGGGAGGGAGCGGTGCAGAGACCGGCACCGACACCGACACCGAGACCAGCACCGGCGATGGTGATGGTGATGGTGATGGTGATGGCGATGGCGATGGCGATGGCGATGGTGATCCCGGCGACGGCGACGGCGACGGCGACGGCGACCCAGACCCAGACGGCATGGTCACCAACGGCGAGTTTTGGATCGACGCGACCGAGGTCTCGGTCTTTGAGTACGCGGGCTTCCTGCCCCAGGCCAACCTCGACGATCTGCCTGAGGTCTGCGCGTGGAAGGACAGCTTCACCCCACAGTATTGGGACTCTCAGCTGTTCGACTCTGACGCGCCGGTCACAGGTGTCGACTGGTGCGACGCATACGCCTACTGTGCCAGCGAGGGCAAGCGCTTGTGCGGGCTCACCGACGGCCAGCCCGCGACCCTCGCCGATGCCAACGACGCGATGAACAACGAGTGGTTCCGGGCCTGCAACGGCGGTGACGCGAGCCAGACCTATCCCTACGGCGCGATGTATGACGCCAACGCCTGCAACGGCGAAGACGCTGGCATCGACGAAGTCGTCGACGTCGGCACCCTACCGGGCTGCGAGGGCGACATCCCCGGGCTGCGCGACATGAGCGGCAACGTCTGGGAGTGGACCTCGGCCTGTGACGACGCCGACGTCCCCGACAGCGAGCAAGAGTGCCGACGTCGTGGAGGCTCGTTCAACAGCAGCGCCAACATCGTCCGCTGCGCCGTCGGCAGCGTCCGCGCACGGGACTACCGCCTCAACAACACGGGCATCCGCTGCTGCCGCGACTTCATGCCCTGAGGCATCGGCCGCGCTGCAGTAGGAGGCCCCCAGCCCGGGCTCTCGAGAGCCCGGGCTCCTAGCAGCCCGGGGTGCTAGCCCCCAAGCGCGGCGGCGCGCTCCTCGGCGCGCTCCCACATCCGGATGTAGCCCTCGGCCGAGCGGAACAGCGGCTCGAGGTCCTCCTCGGACACCGCGTCGCGCCGGGCGTCCTCGATCAACTCGGGCAGCAGCCCGATGTGGACCAGGCCCTCGTAGTTGAAGTCGAGCTCGCGGTTGCCGATCACGGGCTGCGTGAACTCGACGTCGTTGGCGTAGGAGCTGAAGGGGTAGGTCACCGGGTCGTCTTGCGGGGTCGGGCAGTTGCCGTCGCCGAAGCGCGGCCCGCGAGCGCCCGCGAAGCCGTTGAGGTCGAAGCCGAAGCCCTCGGCCGGGTAGCCGCCGTGGTCGGCGATGAACTGAATCTTGTTGATGAAGCCCGCCACCGTCGAGCCGGGGCTGTCTCCGCGGCACCGACCGAACCCGGTCTTCGACACGCCCCCGAGCTCGTAGACGCGGCCGTCGAGGTTGCGCCCGTGGGTCCCGGCGACCGGGTAGTCGGCGGCCTCGAGCAGCTCGAAGGCGCGCTGGTACGACCACTGCGGCAGGTGGTCGACCTCGATGATCATGCCCCGGGCCATCATCTCGTGGAGCAGGGTCTCGCCGAGCGGGGTCATCGTCGCGTTCTGGCAGTAGTCGCCCTCGGCCGGGGGCTCGATGATCTCGTTGATGTAGAGCGAGATGATGTTGATCGGCGCCTCGGGGTAGTTGCTGAGGTCGTTGGGCGGGTCCGAGATGTACTCGTCGCGCGGGGAGTTGAGGCCGCCGAAGAACAGGTCGCCCTGGTCGAAGCCGTCGGTGACCTCGGCCGGGCAGTCCTCGGTGAAGTTGGACCAGTGCCCGCTGTTGAGAAAGTTGCCGAGCTCGATGAACGCGCGATCGCCATCGCCAGGGGTGAAGGCGTTGTCGTACTTGTGGACCGGGAACATCGCCCGGATCCCGAGTGAGTAGTAGTAGTCGAGCTGCTCTTGGATGTAGGCCTCGTCGCAGGTCGGGTTGCCGGCCTTGGTGACCGAGGTGCACTCGAACAGGTTCGAGGTCTCGATCCCGAGGACCACGGCCATCTTGCCGCCTGCGATGACCTCGCGGGCCTCGGCGGGGGTCTGGACGATCCGAAACCAGCCCATGCCGGGCCCGCCCGACTGCGCGTCAATGTAGCGCTCCATCGCGTAGGTCTCGTCGATGATGCGGTCGACCGCGGTCATGTCTTCGCAGTCATAGCGGGTCTCTTGCAGGCCCTGGCCGACGGTGAAGTGGCAGATGACCGAGTTGGTGGTCGCGTGCTGGACGACGAGGCGCAAGCCGGCGAGGTAGGCCCGCTCGAGCCACTTGTAGTACTGGGTCTGGTGGGTCGAGCTCGTCGGCGCGTGGGGCCACTGGGTGAACTCGGGGTAGCCCGCGGTCAGGTGGTTGTCTTCGGCGAGCTCGCCCGCGACGATGTCGGGGATCAGGCCGGTGAGGTCGGCTCCGTCGGCGCCCGAGGTGTCGAAGGCGTAGCCGAAGAAGTCCTTGCGCCCCTTCTCGCCGTGGTACAGCTCGCAGTCGGGCAGGGCGTGCTCGACCCCGAGGCGGTGGAAGGCGCCGCCGTGGAAGATCCCGCCGCCGCCGAACCCGAAGTTGGACAGGATGTGCGAGTGGGTGTCGACGATGCCGTAGAGGTCGCCATCTTCGAAGGTCGTGCGCTCGACGGTGCCGCTGGCGTCGAGGGTGAGCTCGGGGTGCTCGACGCAGCCCGTGGCCGGCTCGAAGGTGATCGGGACGCCGTCTTCGGCGAGGCCGTCGGTGGTGAGGAGCTGGTCGTTGCGTCGGTTGCGGAGCTGATACTGATCCCAGTCGACGACCGAGGTCTCGGGCAGCCACTCGGCGCCCGAGATGTAGGTGTCGTCGATCAGCAGGACGTCGGACGCGAGGGTGGTCTGGCGCAGCAGCGGTCCGTCGTCGGACACGAGGTAGCCGCCGTCTTGGTCGTACAGGAGGTAGGTTCCGAGGTCCGAGGCCTTCATGAAGAAGCGCGCGGCCGCGTCCTCACTCGCGGCGAAGGCGTAGGCGTCGCCCGAGCTGCTGGCGGTCAGCCAGGTGTCGTCGCTGCGCACGGTGAAGCAGCCGTTGGCGAACCCGTAAGTGTCGAGCTCGGGCGGCTCACCGGTCTCGCCGGTCTCGCTCGTGTCGCCGGTCTCGCTCGTGTTTCCGGTCTCGGCCTGGGTGTCCGAGCCTGCCTCGGCGCTGCTGTTGGAGTTGCAGCCCGCGAGGGCGACGGCCGCACAGATCAACCCAAACCACGTTATGCGCATACGTGGATGGTATCCGAGCGATGGGCCCGGCGGCCAGATCTTTGACGGGAGGTCAGCCGCCCCCGGCGAGAACCTGGACGTCTTCGGGCGAGGACAGCAGCAGCTGCGGGTTGGCCTGGGCCGGCGAGACCACGTTGAGGACGCCGTGGACCTCGAGCTCGAGGCCGGGCTTGATCAGCTTGTTACGCCCGTTCTTCGCGGTCTCGGGCGCATCGTGCCAGATCTCGCCCAGGCGCGCGCGGATCGCCTCGAACACCTCCATGTCCTCGAAGTTGACCAGGGTGTAGTTGCGCTCGATGCCGTCGTCGTCCTCGACCTGGAGGGCGTAGATGTCGAACACGATCTGCGGGCTCTCGGGGAACAGGACCAGGCTCCCGCGCATGGTCACAGCCTCGCCGTGGTGCTCGGCCACGCGCTCGCGCAGCTCGACGGGCTGCTCGACCTCGGGGTCGAGGACCAGGTGGGCGGGCTTGGCCGGGTAGCTCGCGCGGCTCACGTGCACGCGAACCTTGTCGTTGCGCCACAGCTCGCGGACCTGCTCGGGCCGATCGACGCGCACGGGGATCACGGCGTCGCGCCACTCGAGCACCAAGATCTTGCCCTCGCCGTCGACGGCGTGGACCTTGCCGACGAGCGCGTCGCGCTCGGGGACGCCGTCGGGGAGCGCGAGCTCGCGCTCGTAGCTCGGCGTCTCGTAGGCTGACGCGTAGGCCTCGAGCAGCTCGACGCCCGTGGCCCGGACGTGGGGCTTGGCGGCGTCGTTGTCGGCGAACTGACCGAAGAGGCGGACCTTGTCGTGGCGATGGAGCTCCGCGAGCTGGGTGTAGGTGTCACCCGAGGGGATGATCGGGAGATCGACGTAGGCGAAGAAGTCCCCGGGCTTGCGATAGGTGAACACGAACAGGCCCGCGTCGGGCACCGAGGCGTGCATCCACCCGACGAGGCCCGGACCGCCGAGCGCAGCTTCGAGCGCGGGCCAGTCGTCGGGCTCGATCGCGGGAGCGCCGTCTTCACTGGTCGGCGCGCCCTCGTGCTCGACGCCTTCGAGCGGCGTCTCGGGGTTCGCGGACGCGCCTGGCTTGGCGCAGCCGAGCGACAGTGAGGAGGCGAGGATGAGGAGCGCGCGGGAGGTAGTCATGACGAGGTGCTGCTGGCTCACGGGGGCCCCGAAACTATAACTTGAAAATGACTCTCATTTTCCATAACTTTCGCGCCTTCTCCCGCTGCAGGTCTCCCCCTTCGTGTCATTGCTCGGTTGGTGTCTGCTCGGTCTGTCGCTCGGCCCACCCACGAGCGACTCGGCGGCGCCCGACGAGCGAGATCGATCGTGGTCTGCTGTGCCTCGAGGTCGACGGCTGGCAGTGTCCGTGTCGACGCCTGCGCCCGGGTGACGACGGCCCGGCGGCGGTCCACTACGTCGGCTTTTCGATCCCCGAGCCGGCGATCCAGGCCATGTCCACGGCTTCGGTCTGGCTGCGCGTCGACTCGACGATCGATCGCCGCCGCGTGGCCCTGGCGCCGGCGACTCGCGCGTCGCTCGTCGAGACCCTCAGCCCAGGCGACGCGGGTGACCCGCCCGGCTCCACGCTCCTGGCCGCAGTCAGCTCTTGATGACCTTGGCGCGCAGGGCGGCCTTGCCGTCCTTGACGTACACGCTGAACTGCACGTCGGTGACCTCTGGGCGGGCCATCAAGGTGTCGCTTTGCTTGCGCAGCTTCTTGGCGAACTTCTCGTAGGTGAAGCCCTCGGTCGCTTCGCCACAGGCGCCCTTGGTCTCGACGAACTCGTCGTAGATGCCGCGGTAGTAGCTCTCGCGGTCCTGGCCGCCGCCGAGGTCGGCGAAGCTGACCGAGTCGGAGCTGTCGCCGGGCGAGAGCGGGGTCGGGGCGATCTCGTCGGAGAACGCGGGCGCGGGCGGGGCGTCGGGCGGGAGCACCGGAGCTTCTGCGGCGGCGTGGCGCTCGATCTTGGCCCGGGTGTCGGCGCTCGGCAGGTCGATGGCCTCGGGCAGGCCGGAGTCGTCGTCGGACTCGAGCAGCTGCTTGGGCTCGGGCTCGCTCGCCGCGCTCTTGTGGGCCCGGGATCGCCGCTTGGGCGCGGCGCGGAGGCTCCTCGTGCTCCGGGTGCGTCGCGGCGCGACGTCGGACAGCTCGGCGTCCGAGTCCATCAGCTCGTTCTCCCAGGACACGCGCAAGGCCTCCATCGCGGTCGCGGCCGAGCGGGCCACCTTACCGAGCTCGCCGCCGTAGGTGTCGTGGTAGAGCTCGTGTTGGCGGCCCTCGGTGATGCCGTTGAACTCGTTGCTGAGCCTGCGCAGCGGGCCGTTGTACTCGATGAAGGGCAGATAGAAGGTCAGGCCGAGGCTGATCACGAGCAGCCCGCCGACGAGCAGCCAGTTGAGCTGGCCGAGCCCGCCGGAGTCGAGCGCGACCTGCAGCGCCGTCGCCATGTCTTGCTGGGTCGAGGCCAGGGTGTTCTTCGACAGGACCACGAACAGGGTCCCGCCCTTGCCCTTGCCAGCCGGGCCGGGCACGCGCGCGGCCGAGCCGATGCGGGCGCTCGCGCCCTCGCCGACGAGGAACACCGCGCTGGCGCCCTCGGGCGGGATGTTGTCGGTGTGCTGGGCCGCGAAGGCCACGAGCTCTTCGGGCTTGGCTCCGCCGATCGCGTCGCCGAGGACCTCGCCGTCGCGGACGAGGCCGCCGGGGTTGTGGGTGCCGACGACCCGGCGGAAGAACGAGCCGCCGCCGAGCTCGACGGCGCGGATCGTGATCAGCCGCCGCTGGGTCGCGTCGGTCAGCGAGCGCGAGAGCTTGACCGCGTGGAGCTTGCCCGCGAGCGAGGCCGAGAGCAGCGCCGCCTCTTCGCTGGCCAGCGCGGTGTCGACCGCGGGCATCTTGATGAGCTCGTCGAACACCTCCGGCGCGAGGCCGGTGCGGGCCAGGATGTTCCCGCCCTTGTCCGTGATCGCCATGCTCATGCGGGGGTACTCGTTGAGCAGGCCCTCGTTGGCGACCTGCACGAACACCTCTTGGAGGGTCGCCGCCGGGATCTCGCCTGCGGCCACGGGCTCGGGGACCGCGGGTCCGTCGAGGGCCTCTTTGAGGCGTGTGTCGGACAGCAGCGAGGGTCCGAGCGAGACCGGAGAGGAATTGATGTCCGACGCGAGCGCGGCCATACCGGCCTCGGTCACGGCCCGAACGGCCGTCTCATCGGCCTCGGTGAAGCCGCCGGACGAACCGGTCGAAAGCAGGTACATCCCGGCGAGGCACGCGGTGGCCAAGACGGCGAGAACGGCAGTCCAAATCTTCGTGAAGAGCACGACCGCTGCCCAGTGTAGGGTTTCCGGCGACAAAGTGGAAAAAAAGCCATCATTGGGGTCACGACGGCGGTTGGGGCCCGGTCCAGGGGGCTTGTGACCGGGTCGTGCAACGCCGGGCCGCGCGGGCCGATACCCGGGCATGCGAACCATGTTGGCGGCGTTTGGGTGCATCGCGGCTGTCGCGTGCGGGTGGATCCTGGTCTGGCTCGACGCTCCGGGGGTGCTGCCTGTGGCGCTGGGGATCGTGCTGGCGGTGAGCGTGGGGCTCGGGAGGCGGCGTCCAGACCAGGCGCCGGTGGTGCTCGTGGTGGGACTGCTCGCGTGCACCGGGTTGGTCCGCGGCGCGAGTGTGGGCGAGGCGGCTGACCCTCGGGTGGCAGAGCGGGGCTGGCCAGGGGTCGGGGGGCTTCGGACCTTTGAGGTGGTTGGGGCGAGTGAGCCGGGGCCGCGCTGTAGCTTGGAGCTGCGCGAAGCGCGGAGTCCGGTTTGGGCGGCGACGATTACGGTTTCGGCGCCGGCTGAGGTGTGCCCGCGGCCGAGGTCGTAGCTTCGCCCCCGACCGAGGAGCTCGCCCCGCCAGCCCCGCCCGAGCCGCTGCGCAAGCAC
>NZ_PVNK01000013.1 GCF_002994615.1 Enhygromyxa salina
GTCGGGGGGTGGCGGGGCTCCGAGTTCGGGCGAGCCGACGTGGTGTGTGCTTTGCGGGGGCTCGGGGTTTGAATCGGGGTACGAATTCGCGGCCTCGGGCCACCCGGACACCGCGAGCCCCCCCGCCACCGCCCGCTCATCCCCCCGGACTACGAGCTGCGGGCATACGGCGAGCGCCGAGCGACGAGGGCGGAAGACGGCGGGAGGCGGTCGCAGCGCAAGAGGCGGCGAAGCTGACGCGGGAGCGTGGTCGATCCCGCCGTCCCGGGTCGACGCTTGTCCCGAGGCGCGCGATAGTGAGGGTGTGCGAGACCCGGCTCCCCAGACAACGATCGCGGAATATCTCGAGCTCGACGCAGAAGCGGACGGCAAGCTCGAGCTACTGAACGGGGTGGTCGTCGCCATGGCGGGGGCTTCGCCCCGCCACAATCAGATCGTCTCGAACGTCGCCTTCGCCCTGAACGCGGTCTTGCGTAAAGGGCCCTGTCGGGTCTTCTCTCAGGACCAGCGGGTGCAGGTCGAGGCGACCGAGAGCTACCTGTACCCCGATATCGTGGTGGTTTGTGAAGAGCCGAGCTTCGACACCAGCGCGCGACCGGCCTCCCTCCGAAACCCGAGCGCGATCGTCGAGGTGCTCTCGCGCTCGACTCTGGACCTCGATCTCGGCGCAAAGCTGGGACACTACCGCCGCATCCCATCGGTACGCGAGGTGCTGTTGATTCACGCCGAGGAGCGGAGGGTCACGACCGTCACCCGCCAAGACGACGGGAGTTGGAAGCTGGTCGATACCGGTCCGGAGGGTGAGGTCGAGCTGTCGGGCGTGTGTCTCTCGCTCGACACGATCTACGAGCGCAGCGAATCGCTCCCGGGCTCGTGAAGGACCTTAGACCCCCCACAGCCGTCAGCGACTCGTTCCTCGCTCGGTGGGCTGGGGTGTGCTTCGCGGCGGGTAGCTCGGCGTCGTTGATGAGGCTGTGTCGTGACCGTTGAGGCCCCGCGCAGGGCTGGAGGAGGTCCGAGTTCGGGGCGTCGCCTCCCATCGGAGATGCAAAAGGCTCTTGGTGCCGCGCCGCCATGTCGGTCGCCTCGGCGTCGAAGGTGCTTTTCGTACCGCGATACCCCGAACTCGGACTCCTCCAGCCTTGTTGCGCTCTGCTCGTTGCGGGGGGTGACCCCGCTTGACGCGCAAGAGCCCTGACCGCCAGCTCTTCACCCCTGCGGCACGATCGGCGGCTCCCACAGCGCGTCGAGGCTGAGCCCGCCCGGGTAGCCGTAGGAGGTCGCCCAGTCGACCCCGCCCACGAGCACCCCCACGGGCTTGTCGGCGGTCAAGAACTGGGCCCCGTCGACGCAGTCGCCCTCGCCGCCGTTCCCCGCAATGTCCAGGTCGACCTGCCCGACCTCGTAGATTGTCCCCGGGATCGACGTGAAGTGGTCGTCGCTCACGACCCCGAGGCACTCGAGCGTGACCTCGGTCCCCTGCTCGCGAATGATCGTCACAAAGTCACGCGGGTAGGAGGTATCGGTCAAAAAGGGCAGCTGGGTCAGCCACTGCTCGGCGGGCACCGACTGCATCATGTAGGGATCACCCGTCGGGCCCTGATCGCACGAATTCGAAACGTCGGTCTCTTTGACCACGTTGTAACAACCCGACATGTACTGCACGAGCAAGAAGGGCTTGTCGCCCGTGGCCTCGAAGCTGACCGGGGTCCCGAACTCGACCCAATCGCCGACCTGCTCGAGCTGGATCTCGTTGCCCGCGACCGCCGGGTTCAAGGTGATCGTCGTGTCGTCGACGGCCGCGATCACCCGCCAGTACACATCTTCGGGCTCGGAGAGGAGATTGGGCACGCGGTGGGGGTGGCGGGCGCCGACGTAGTGGGTGCCCCAGGCCGACAGCGGCAGCATCTGCTCTTCGAGGTGGTCGCAGGCGTACCACGGGAGATCGGGGATCATCGTGCACTCGATGCCCGAGAACACCGCGACGGGCTTGTCGGCGCCGACGAAGTAGCCGGTCCCGTCGGCCCCGGACTGGAAGTGCCAGGCGTCGAAGGCGTCGAGCATGTAGTCGCCGCTGTCGGTGAACACGGTCGTCGCGTCCTCGATCGCAACCACGACCACGAAGCCCTGCTGCGAGCCCGAGAAGCTGCTCCAGGTCGACGCGATGTAAGACTGATCGAGGGCGTTGACCGGCAAGAGCATGCTGGCCTCGGACACGTGCGAGGGCCCGCCGCCGACCGGGAACAGCTGCATCGCGGTGATCGGCACGTCCGAGCTCACGCGAAAGGCCGCGAAGGGGTTGAGGCCCGGATCCGAGACCATGTGGCTGCCGTCGAGGATCCCGCCGAGGCCGTTGATCGGCGTCAGCACGCTGTCGGTCGGCTCGAGCTCGAAGGTCGTGATCTCGCGCAGGGTGTCGCCGGGTCCGCGCATGTCCTCGATCGTGACCGTGGCCGTCTCCGTGCTCGGGTTGCCGACCGCGATCCCGTAGGGGAGGTTGCTGCCGTAGCTCGGGACCTGCACGCCAAAGTACTCGCAGCCGACGCTGGTCGCGGGGAAGTCGTCGATGTTGTCGCAGCTCGGTGGCACGGCCATGCCACCGTCGTCGCCGCCGTCGGGCAGCTCGGCCATGTCGAACTTCACGCCGCTGTCGCTCGTGTCGCCGTCGCCCGGGTCGCCGTCACCGTCGCCCTCGCCCCCGTCGCCGTCACCGTCACCGTCACCGTCACCGGTCTCGGGTCCGCCGGTCTCGGGCGCGGTCGTGATGCCGGTCTGCGAGCTCGCGTCGCCCTCACTGCTCGGGTCGCCGCCGCAGGCGGTCAGCATGGGGAACGCGCTCAGGATCGAGAACAAAGCCAGGCGTTGCATCGCCGGCGACATTCCCAACCTCGCCCGGCCGCGGTCAAGTTCAATCCCCGCCTGCGAGAGGCCCGCTGGTGCGGGCCTGCTGCGCAGCCCTGCTGCGCAGCCCTGTAGCCCCTCTCCATGCCCGGGGCCAGGCGGTTGCGGTGTGTCGTCAGGTAGGGTGTATTGATCCACAGCAGCACGCCGGGCACCGGGCGCGCTCGGGCGCTGATCAAGCACGATCGAAGCCGCGGCGCCCCAGGCCGTGAACCGCCGCCAGCGCAGGCCGAGCAGCAGCGCGACGACGGCCAGCGGCGGTAGGTGCTCGGCGCGCTATTGCGACGGGCAGTCGGGGATCGGATTGATGATGACGTCGGGCAAGAGCGGGCCCATGGTCATCGCAGACGCGCTCGCCGACAGCTCGGTGAACGAGAGCAGGTACTCGTCGGGGCCCGTCTCGATCACATGGCGCAGCGCGCCGCCTCTCGTGTAGCGGACCTCGGTCGGCGCCCCCTGCGGTGAAACCTCGACCTCCCACTCGCCGACCGTCAGCTCGAGATCGATGACCACGCGGTCCAGCGAGCCGAAGTAGAGGTCGAGCTCGTTGTCGACGAGCAGCTCGCGGCCAGTCGGCGTGACGCGGTAGACGAGGCCGGCCGCAACATCGAGCTCGAGGGCGACGATGGCTTGACCGCAGGGATCGCCGTCCCCGGCGGGGATCGGCGCGGGCGCAGGGGTCGACGCGGCGCCGACCGAAGGCAGCCCGAGGCCAACGAGGAGCGCGAACAGAGTGAGGTGTCGAGAGACAATCTTTGTGTTTTTCATACTACTCTCCTGTCTCGCCGGAGATCCGGCGATTCCATCGATCTATCGATCTATCGGTCGCTAGCTAACGGTCTATCGGTCGCTAGCTAACGGTCTATCGGTCGTTCTATCGAGCTCGATTATTCCGTGTGTCTATTCCGTGAGTCGCGTGTCCCATGGACACGAGCACCAAGTGTTCGAGCACAGGGCTCGAGCCCCTTTGAGGGGACCACACATACAGTCGCGTACAAGCGACCCCTATCCAGTTCAACCCGACGCGTCCGCGTTGGGGCCCTACAAAGTAATCCGTCGCTCAGTCGAGGCCAAGGGCGCTGCGCTCGGCGGCGCTGACCTCGAGCTGATCGAGCCAGGCGCTGATCTGCTCATCCGTCGGCGCCGCGTCAGCGCGGGCGCTTCTCAAGCGCTCGAGCACCGCGTGCCCGAGACGCCCGCGTCGTTGATCGACGAGCGCGCGCAGGAGGGCGAAGCTGAATTCATAGGGGCCGAGCTTGCCCGGCTCCGGGCTGTCGAGCGCGTCGAGCTCGGCGCTCGCGGCCTCGAGATCCCCGCGGCGCAGGGCGACCTCGCAGCGGTCGACGCGGATCGGGATCAACCGGGTCGAGCGGTCAGGGACGTACTCGACCAGGGCGTCGAGCTCGGTCGCGGCCTCGTCGACGCGGCCGAGGGCGAGCAGGTTCGAGGCCGCGTCACCGCGCAGCTGGATGACGCGCTCGTCGGTCTCGCCGTGGATCGGCAGCCACAGCGCGAGCGCGACCCGGATCTGCTCGAGCGCGAGCTCGTGATCGCCACGGATCCCGTAGATCTTGGCCAGCAGCTGGGGGCTCTCGCCGTGGGCATGGTGGCCCGGGGGCAAGCTGTCGGCGTGAACCGAGGCCAGCGCGTGGGCGTGGGCCTCGGCGGCCTCGAGCTCCCCGCGCTCGAGCGCGAGGACGCCGAGGCGATACTCGGCCGTCGCGAGGTCGCCGCTTGGCCGGGTCCGGGTCTGGGTCCAGATCCGCGCCGCACGCTCGACCAGCTCCGAGCTCTCGGCGCTGTCTCTCGGGAGCGCGAAGCCCAGCTCGAACAGCAGCTTGGCGGTCCGTGGGTGGTTTGGACCGAAGGCCTGCTCGGCGTCGACGAGCGCGGCCCGGAGCAGCGCGATGGCCTCGTCGGTGTCTCGCAGGGCCACGATCCGGGCGAGGTTGGACCGATAGACCGGTCGATCGATCGCCGCGGACTGGTCGCCCTCGAGCTCGACCAGCGCGCGTCGGTAGCCGTCTTCGGCCGCGTCGGGCTCGCCGCGTAGCTCGGCGAGGCGCCCCCGAGCGAAGATCAGGCGCGCCCGCGCCCGCGGCGAGGACGCGACGCGACCGTCGGCGACCTCGGCTCGCCGCAACCAGACCGCGCCCATGTCGGCGTCGTCGAGACCGACGAGGGTCCGCAGGGTCAGGAGCGTCCACAGCTCGGCTGCCAGGTAGTCGTGATGGGCGAGCTCGGCCTCGTCGATCGCGTCTTCGGCCAGCTCGACCCCGCGCTCGAGCGCGCCCGCGGCGATCTCAGCCTTGGCCAGCTCGCCCAGGGCCTCGGCCTTGGCCGGACCGTAGCCGAGCTCCTGCGCCCGCCGCTGGGTCGTCGTGGCCAAGCTCAGGCCCTCCTCGATCCGATCGAGCAGGCGCAGGCCCTGCGCCTGGTCGATGTCCCGACGCAGGGCCGCGACCTCGTCCGCGACCGCGGACGGCGCGGGCGTGAGGCCGAGCGACGCGGGCGCGCCCTCGCAGGCCGCAGGCTCGGCCAGATCGGCGACGGCCTCGACGGCGTTAGCGAGCCCGTCGACGGTCAAGGTCGGGTCGAGCAGCAGCTCGACGAGCGCCTGAACCTGCTGGCGCTGGCGGGTCAGGCAGGCGCCCTCGAGGCGCGCGAGCTCGGGTTCGATCCGCTGCTCGGCGCTGGCCCGACAGACTCGCTCGCGCTCGTCGACCCAGCGCGTGGACCAACGATCGAGGCCCTCGAAGATCCGCGCGCGGCTGCCCTCGACGTGCTCGGCGTCGAGATCGGCGAGCTCACGCTCGACCGCGGCCCGGCGCTCGTCGCTCCAGGTCCCGTCGAGCTCGCGCTCGACCGCGGCGCAGGGGTCGAGCTCGGCCTCGGGCGTGAGGGCCAGCGCGCCCACGCCCACGGCCACCGCCACGCCGCCCGAGCCGACCCACGCCCACCGCCGACGCCGACGCCCGACCTCGTCGAGGGCCCCGAGCAGCGCGTGCATGTCGGGCCAGCGGGCCGCGGGGTCCTTGCTCAAGCCCCGCCGGATGACCCGCCACAGCCACGCTGGCGGCCGCGCGCCCGTGCGCGGCGGCGGCGTCGGGACCCCGCGCTCGAGCGCGCGCAGGCGCTCGACCGCGCTCGCCAGCGAGAAGGGCGCGACGCCCCACAGGGCCTCGTAGAGCCCGACACAAAACGAGAACTGATCGCTGCGCGCGTCGACCTCGCGGCCCAACAGCTGCTCGCGGGACATGTAGCGGATCGTGCCGAGGACCGCACCGGTCACGCTCATGCGCACGTTGAACCCAGCTTGGCCGAGCTCGGCGCTCGCGGGCTCGAGCCGCGGGTCGTCACCCGTGAACACCAGGCCGAAGTCCGCGACCCGGACCCCACCGTCGGCGCTCACGAGCACGTTGTCGGGCTTGAAGTCACGGTGGACCAGGCCGGCCTCGTGAACCGCGGCCAGCCCCCGCCCCGCGGCCACGAAGCGGTCGAGAACGGCCGACCACGAGCGCGGCTCCGCATCCAGCCAGCTCGCGAGGGTCTGGCCGTCGACGAACTCCATGGCCACGAAGGTGCACTGCTCGTGCTCACCGATCTCGTAGACCTGCACGACGTTGGGGTGGGACAGCCGCGCGAGGGCCCGCGCCTCTCGCCGGAGCCGCGCTTGACCGACTTCGCTGGTCAGCGCCCCGAGCACCCGCTTGATCGCGACCTTGCGATCGAGGGCCTCGTCGTAGCCGAGGTAGACCTCGCCCATGCCGCCGACGCCGAGTCGACCGTCGATCCGATAGCGACCGATCTGGGGCAGCGCGCCGGAGCCGAACAGCCGCTGACGCACGGTGCTGACCACCCGCCGATGCTCGAAGCTGCCGACCGGCCCCAGGCCTGCCCCTCTGGCTGCGCTCGCTCCGTCGGTCATGGCCCGATGTTCGCGTCCTCTACTCATGTCGAGCAACTGTCCCATGTTCGCGGCCCTGGTTGTGGTCCCTCGCAACAATTTCGTAGTGAAGCCAGCACGCGAAGGGATCGAAGCGACTCGAAAAAAGTTCTGGTTTTGTCTCCCGCATCGCGCTGGCCTACCCCGTGTCGGTCGCGCGATCGGATTGAAACTGGTCGCGCAGCTCGGTCGCCCACCCGTCGAGGTCGCTGACGGTGTTGTCGAGGAGCTCGGTCGAGGCCGCGATCTCCTCCATCGCGTCCCGCAGCAGCTTGCGCGCCTGGACCAGCTGGCCGCGGATCGTCGAGCTCGGCCGATCCATGACCGCGCCAATGTCCCGGCCCGAGAGCCCCTCCCAGTAGTGGAGCTCGAGCAAGATCTGAAAATTGACTGGAAGCCGGCGCAGGCCCTCGAGCAGCAGCCGCTCCTCCTCCCGACGGCCGACCGCGGTCGTCGGCCCCGGCGCGAGATCGGCCATCGCCTCGACCTCGGGATCGACCTCGCGCCCCCGCGCGAGCTCGCGCAGGTGCTCGCGCATCACGTTGCGTGCAATCCCGAGCACGAAGGCCCGAAAGGCGACTCCCTCGCGAACCCGATCGCGCCCTTTGATCAGGCGCTCGAAGGTGGTCTGGGTCAGGTCCTCAGCCCCGACTCGAACCTTGTTCTCGAAGAAACGAGCGACCGCGTCGGCGTGGCGATCAAACAACCGCTCGCCAGCTTGGCCGTCTCCCTTGCGCCAGGCCTCGAGCAGAGCCGCGTCCAGTTCCCAGTCTCCGGGCACGTGCGGCAACGATAGCAAGCCCCACGCTCGCTCGCTCAACCCTGCACCACCGCGCGGGATCGCCCCGACGACGCCGGCTCCGCTGACACTCCCCGTCAGTAATTCCCTCGGGCCGGTAGCCGCGGCGCCGCCTCGTCAACGAGCTCGAGCTGCCCGCCGCGAGCCCCGGAACGAACGGAGCCTGGCGACCGCGCGCCGCGGCCACGCGACCAGCTGTCGCAGGTCCTCGCTGGACAGGAAGCTCAGGTACGAGCCGACGATCAGCGGCGAGAAGAACACGACGTAGACCCCGAGCTGAATCCCGACGTGCATCGCAACGCCGAAGCCGAGGAACAGCCAGCGCAGGTCGGGGATCGGCCAGCCCGGCCGGCCCGCGCGGCGGCGCTCGCCAAGCGCAGGGAAGCGCCGCCCGGCGGCCTCGCGCACCCAGTTGTAGGCCGTGAAGCCACCGAACGAGACCTCCCAGATCAGGACCGCGAAGGTCAGCGGCTCGAGCAGCCAGGGCTGGAGCGCGGCGAACAGGGGCCCGGCGTCGAAGTGGCGGTTGTAGGGGTTGTTGAGGGTGTAGAAGATCGCCGTGCCCTCTTCGACCCAGGTCTCGCCGGTCTTCTCGAGCCCGGTGACGGTGTAGACGATCGCCAGCTGCAGCTGGATGATCCGCCGACACCAGACCGGGACCGTGCCGCCCCAGCCGAACCACCGCGCGTCGAGCGAGAACCCGCGGCCAGCCGGCATCAGGGCCAGGAGGCAGCCGAACATCAGGGCGAGCTGGTCGGGGTAGGCGTAGAGCAGCGGGTTGCGCCCGTACATGCTGATCCACACGATCAGCCCGACGATCGAGCTGACCCGGGTGAACAGGCCCACGGTCCACATGCCCAGCGCGAGCACCCCGACGGCCCAGATCGCGCGCACCGTCGTCGGGTCGCGGATCTCGAAGAACAGCGACCAGCGCGAGGGGAAGGCCAGCTGCGCGAAGCGATCGTTGATCATCGACTCGTCGGAGAAGTACTCGCCGACGGCCCCGACGTGCAGCAGCGCAGACACGAACAGGATCCCGGCGAGCACCGCCCGGAGGACGCCGAGCGCGAGCGGGTCTTCTTGGCCCGACAACAGCGCGTCGCAGACCCGGGCCAGGGGGTTTTGTCGCGCCTCGCCTCCCCTCTTGCTCGACTCAGCCACCCGACGCGCCCCCCTCCCCTGCCTCGCGCAGCGCCCGATCGGTGGCGATCATGTCGCGGATGATCTTGACCCGGCAGCTGCCGTCTTGGGCTCGCTTGAGCCGCGGCGGACCGATGACCTCCTTGCCCTCGCGGACCCGCTCGGGCGATCGAATCCGCCGGTAGACCCGCTTCATCTCGAGCCGCTTGACGTCGTAGCCGCGTCGAGCCTCGCGCACGCAGACCCCGCGCAGGTACCAGGTTCGGTTGCGGTTGGTCTTGTCGATCTTGCGCGTGACCGCGTGCTGCCAGATGTCGAGCCGCGAGCGTCGCCAGGCCCACGCCGTGCCCCAGCCGTGCTCGCTCATGTAGCTCTCTTCGAGCTCGCGGACGCTGCCGTCGGCGTCGTGGGCCGTGAGCGTCATGTAGAAGTGGCCGCGGCCCGGGTTGGGCGCGTACATGCTCCACGCCTGGCTCAAGGAGATCTGGCGCATGGCCTTGATCAGCTCGTCGTGGCGGGCCTGGCGGGGCGGGGCGAGCTCGTCGCGGGGCCACGCGGCGAGCAGCAGCGCGTAGCCGAGCGCGAGCGGGAAGACCACGTTGACGACCCGACGCAGGCCCACGAGCCAGCCTGGCAGCGGCGCCCGACGCCAGCGAGGGCGCCCCCTGCGAGGCCCGGAGGGCTCGGGGAGCTCGGAGGGCTCGGAGGGCTCGAGGAGCTCGGAGGGCGCGGGTGTCTGGGCTTCGCTCACCTGGGTCGTGACCTGCGTCGAGACCGGACGGGGCCGAGCGCGAGCAACATCAGCAAGCCCGCGGCCAGCCCACCACTACCGCCCGTCGGCTCGGTGGTGCAAGCGCAGGAGCTGCCGTCGTCGTCGAGCTCGGGCTCGGGCTCCGAGCTCGGCGAGCCCTGGTCGAGCTCCTCGGTCGGCACGCTGGCGAATTGCAGCTCGCGGATGACGGCCTCGTCGCGGTCGAGGTTGACGAAGGACACGTGGACGACCTCGCCGGGCTCGAGCCCGCGGATCAGGACCTGGCGACGGGCCTCGCTCAGCGTCGTCGGCGTGTAGATCTCGTCCCAGTCGCCGGACACCTCCCAGGTCTCGTCGATGTCGCCCTTTTCTTCGTCGGCGTGGCCGAGGGCTCCGAGCTCGTAGCTGAACGCGATCGAGGCGTCCTCGGACACGCTGCTGCGCTTGGCGAGGACCTCGACGTCGACGTCGTGGCTGACCGGCTGGCCCGCCGAGTTGCCCGCGGCCGAGACCTCGAAGGTGATCAGGAGGTTGTCGGAGCCGGCCGGGATCCGCTGGCGGTACTGGACCGGGCCCGGCCAAAAGGGCGACACGTAATTGCCGGTGGGGCGCAGGTACAAGCGGCGCGGATCGTCGAGGCTCGTGGGGTCGTCGACGACCCGCTCGCAGTCGATCAGGTTGCGGCCCGCGAGCGCGCGCTCGAGCTGCTCGTAGTCGCCCTCGGTCCAGACCCCGGCGTCGCGCTCGGCCGCGGCGACGGCGAGCAGGCCGGCGGCGGCCTCCTCGATCGAGGCGTCGCTCGCCAGCAGCGGCAGCATCCCGAGCACGACGGGATCGAGCTTGGAGCCGATCCGACGGCGGGCGGCCCACAGCGCCGCGCTGACCGGCTCGCTGTCGTAGTGCTCCTCGCCGGTCATGTCGCGCGGGCACTGGAGCTCGTTCTCGGCGTTGCGGATCCAGCCCCGGCCGAGCTCGGCCCAGTAGAAGCCGACGTACTCGGCCAGCTCCGGGCGCTCGGTGATCATCAAGCTGTGGTAGTCGGCGATCGCCTCGTTGATCGAACGGGCGTCGCGCAAGACCCCGTCCTCGCGGGCGCGGTAGCGGCGGAGGCCCTCGGGCGTGAGCTCCGCGACGATCCCGTGGCCGAGCTCGTGGTAGACGACGTCGCCATCAAACGCGAAGTCGACCGACGAGCCCTGACCAAAGAGCATCGTCGGGCCGTCCTCGATGTCGCAGGCGCCGCTGTAGTAGGCGTTATTGTACGGCCCGAAGTCGAGCTCCGGGTAGGCGGGCGCCGGGTCGAGCCAGTGAAAATTGGCGACCATGTTCGACAGCTCGCAGGGGAAGGTCTCGACCCCGAGCGTGGCCATGAAGGAGAAGAACTTCTCCGCGTGCCAGTACATCGACAGCTCGGCGTAGAGGTCCCTCGGGTCGCGGTTGTCGGCGATCAGCGAGACGTCGGGCAGCGGGACGAAGAAGTCGCCCTCGGCGTCGGCCACGACCTGCTGGGTCGGGTAGCACTCCGGGGTCTCGGCCTCGTCGTCCCGCCACGGGGCATAGGGGCCGTCGGGCGCGTCGATGCAGTTGAACACGCGCACGCGGCTGCCGGTCAGGTAGACGCCGTCGAGGGCCGTGTCTTCGGCCCACGGCTGCTGATCGAGGTCGATGTTGTCGAGGGTGACCGTCGACGGCACCGGCGTGTGCTGGGGGTTGATCTCGTAGACCTCGGCTTGGTTGTCGAGATCGACCAGCTCGACGGTGTCGAGCACTCGCCCGGTCCCGGCGCTGACCCAGACCCGCTCGCGGCTCGGCGTGGGCGACATGCTCAGGGGCAAGGTGAATTCCCAGGTCAGGATCGGGCGATCGAAGACCAGCAGGTAGACGAGCTCGCCGTCGAGCTGGGTTGCGCGTCGGAGCTGGTCGGGGCGCAGGCGCGGGGCCAGGGCCGCGCGGGCGTCGTCGAGCTCGACGCGGCGCTGGTCCGGCCGGAGCTGGGCGTCGGCGGCCGGGTAGCGCGAGGCCACGACCCGGGCCGAGCCGTCGCTGGCGGTCCAGGTGGTCTCGAACGCGCCCCGCAGCGGGATCCCGTGGAGCTCGAGGCTGCGGCGCTCGGCGCTGACCTGGCGCCGCGTGGACCCGGCTGGCACCGCGACCTGGCGCCCGAGCTCGAGCTCGCCCGCGGCGATCCCCCGCTCGGCCGCGAGCTGATCCAGGCGAGGCTCCCCCGCGTGGGCTGGGCTGGCCCAGACCCCAAGCCCGAGCAGGCCCAGCAGACCCAGCGCGCGCACCGACCATTTGCCACTGCCACCACGCTCGAGCTCCTTCATCACAGCCGCAGACTACCAGCCCGCGGTGCAACCCGCCCCGAGCCAGGTCGAGGCTGCGGCGTTGCGAACCCGGGGCCACCGTCGGCGCGACAACCGCAACTTGAAGGCGAGCTCCGCAAAAACTTGGGTCCCGAGGGCCTGTGCGACTAGGGTGGCAGTGTGGTCCATCGACTGATCCGCGCTCGTCGTGCGCCCGTCATCGCGGGCTCCGGTCTGGCCGTCCTCGCGCTCGCGCTCGGTTGGCCCGACGCCGATCCCAACGCGGTGTCCACGCCTGTCCTCACGCCCGCGCAGGCCGAGGCGAGCCCGCCGAAGACGGCGCCGCGCGAAGCCCCCTCGAGCGACTCGCGCGAGGCCGACGACGCCAGCCTCGACGCGCGCATCGACGCGCTGATCGCCGAGGCCAGCTTCGTGACCGACGCGCGCCTCGGGATCTCGGTCGTCGACCTCCGCACGGGCGAATCGCTCTACGCGCGCGAGGCCGACACGCCGCTCAACCCGGCCAGCAACGCCAAGCTGGTCACGACCGCCGCGGCCCTGGCCAGCCTCGGCCCCGAGCACCGGTTCAGCACCCGGGTCTGGCTCGAGGATGGGTCCAACAAAGACGGCGTGGTCTCCGGCAAGCTCTACCTCCAAGGCGGCGGCGATCCCTCCCTGGTCAGCGGCGAGATCTACGAGCTCGCCGGCCAGATCCAGGCCGCGGGCATCACCAAGATCCGCGGCCCGATCGTGGTCGACGCCAGCCGCTTCGATCACGACGGGCTCCCGCCCGGCTTCGACCAAAAGACCGAGTTCGCCTCCTACCGTGCGCCCGGCGGCGCGATGTCGGTCAACTACAACACCTACGAGGTCTTCGCGAGCCCGGCCAAGGTCGTCGGCCAGCCCCCGGTCCTCCGAGTTCAGCCGCCCGTGGCCAGCATCGAGCTCGACAGCAGCGCCGCGACGACCGTGGCCGGGACCCGCAACAAGCTGTGGGTCTCGACCAAGGAGCGCAAGGGCAAGACCGTGGTCGAGTTCCACGGCGAGCTCGGCATCGACAACGGGCGCAGCTCCTACCGCTACCCCGTCAGCGATCCCTCGCGCTACGCGGGCGAGCTGCTGAAGCTGGCCCTGACCCAGCGCGGCGTCAAGGTGACCAAGTCCAAGATCGAGCCGGGCGAGGTCCCGTCCGACGCCGACCTCGTCGCTACATTTCGGAGCGAGACGCTCTCGGAGCTGTGCCGCTCGGTCAACAAGTGGTCGAACAACTTCATGGCCGAGCAGATCCTGCGCGCGCTCGCCCCCGGCGACGGGGCCACGGCCGAGGCCGCGCTCGAGCAGCTGCGCCAGTACACCCGCGACATCGGCATGGCCCAAGACGGCCTCGTGCTCGGCAACGGCTCGGGCCTCTACGCCAACAACATGATCTCCCCCGCCGGGCTCACCTACCTGCTCGGCCACGTCTACGGCGACTTTCGCTATCGCAGCGACTACATGGCCTCGCTCGCGATCATGGGCAGCGACGGGACCACGCGCTCGCGCCTCCACGACAGCGAGGCCCGGACCTGGGTTCGGGTCAAGACCGGCACCCTCGACGACGTCTCGGCGCTGTCGGGCTACGCGGGCGCGGTCGGCCGTGATCCGATCGCCTTTTCGATCTTGTTCAACGGCCTCGAGCGCAAGCACCGAGCCAAGGCCCGCGCGCTCCAAGACGCGATCGCCGAGCTGCTCGCCGCCGAAGCCGCGCGCACCTCGGCCGACTGATCTTCAGATCAAGTGGCCCTGTGCGACGCCGATGTCCGCCCCCCCTGACATCGGGATCTCCTGCGGCGCTCGTAAAGGCGGCGTCGGGCCGAGGTAAACCAGGTGAAAGCTGGTCTACCCCTTGCAAGTTGCGGAGCCCATGAGCGCCCATGTCCGTGCCGTCGCCGCTGTCCGAGAGCTCCGCGCCGCCCTGCGCCCCGCCGCTCGGCTGCTCCGCTCCGTGTCCCACCAGCTCGCCGACCGCCGCCGCGAACAAGCCGCCAGCGCCCCCACCTCCAGCGCGGGAGCCCGCGGCCCCAAGCGCCTCATCCTCGAGTCCGCCCTCGCGGCCGCCAACAGCCTCCAAGCCCCGATCGTCTCGAGCTGACGCGGGGCTCGTTCACGCCCGGGACCACACCCACAGCGCTCAATAGCGCCGCTTGGACAGCTCGACGAGGGTCTCTTTGAGCGACTCCCGCGTGTGCCGCTCGCGTCGCTCGTCGCCGTCGTGCTCCCCGAGCAGGACCTCGAGCGCGTGCTTGCCCTTTTGCTTGTCGGCGGGGCTGAGATCCAGCTCCGCGGGCTTGTCCTCGGTCAGCAGCTCGAGCATCGACTCGATGCCCTTGCGGACCGTGTCTTTTTGCTGGCGGTAGTACTCCTCGCGCATCCGCGAGAAGTAGTCGGCGAAGATCGCCGCGTAGTCCGGCTCTTCGTTGGGGTGCGAGAGCGCCCAGGCCCCGATCCGCGCGAGGATGTCCTGGCGAAAGCCGTCCTTGGCGTTGGGATCCATCGCCTTCTCGAGCTCGCGCATGAATTTTTCGTCGGGGTCGCCGAGCTGGCCCGTGACCTCGTCGAAGATCCGCTCGCCCTTGACGTGGTGGCTGGCGTGGACGACGTACTTGCGGAACAGCTCGAGGTAGCGATCTTCGTCGACGAGCCCGAGCGCCTCGCGGACCTCGCGGTCGGAGAGGTTGAGCCAGTGCTCGTAGGCGACCTCGGTGATCGAGCCCTCGCCCTCGAGCCGGTGAAAGCCAGACTCGGTCGGGCTCAGGTGCATCCAGCCGTGGTGGACGGCGTCGCCGAGCAGCGCGCGCAGCTCGTTGAACAGGCGCGGGACGGTGATGGTGCGCCCGTCGGCGAATTGCTCGCGCGCGAGGCTCGAGCCGAGGCCCGAGGCGGCCGCGAGCAGGACGTTTTTGAGGTCGCGGACGCTGGCTCCGAAGCTGCCCTCGTAGTCGCCGAGGATGTGGTCCGTGCCCTGGCTCGACGCGACCGCGTGCTCGAAGCGCTCGGCGTACATGCTGGGGACCGCGGCGAGGAGCTCGCGGGCCTCCTCGCTCGACAGGCCCGAGGGCACCCGCCCGTAGGCGTAGAGGTCGGCCTTCTCGAGCGGACCGAGGCGCTCGAGCGCGGCCTTGATCTTGGCCGGGTACTTGGCCGGATCGGGCGGACGCAGCCGCGTCATCACGCCCCACAGCGCGAGGATCCGAGGCACGTGGGGGGCGATGTGAACCCCGCGCAGGAGGTCGCCGACCTGCTCCTGGTAGATCTTGCGCTCGACCCGGTAGTCGAGCAGGTAGGGGACCGAGATCAGATCGAGGCGCGCGCGGAAGCTCTGGTACTCGGCCGCGCGCCGGGCCCGAAACTCGAGCAGGTTGATGTCGTTGGCCGAGCCCGTGAACACCACGTCGAGCCCGAGCAGCAGGTGATCGAGGACCACCCGCGCGCTCTCGGTCGCGGTCAG
The DNA here is from genome assembly GCF_002994615.1 of Enhygromyxa salina. Lineage (GTDB taxonomy): Bacteria > Myxococcota_A > Polyangia > Nannocystales > Nannocystaceae > Plesiocystis > Plesiocystis salina_A. Next base: position 15,331 of record NZ_PVNK01000013.1, read on the forward strand.
CAGGTACTTGTAGTGCTCGTAGGGGCGCTTGAGCAGATCGGAGAAATTAATGATCCCGCGCTGGGCGTCGACGAGGTCGCCCTGGGTCCCGTAGAGCACCTGCCCGGCGACCGAGGGCGGCAGGTGGGCGAAGGCTCGATCGCCGGTCGCCGGAAACGAGCGCGCGTCTGCGGCCTGCTTGGGCTCGACGTCGACGAGGCCCGTGCGGTAGGCCCGGCTGAGGTAGAGGCGCTCGACCTGGACGTGCTGGTAGACCTTGCGCAGGTCGCCCTGGTGCGCGGCGAGCAGCGCGTCGAAGATCTTGCGGTTGCGGGCCGAGAGCTCGCCGTTGCGGATCGTATACGGGACCACGAAGTCGTCGTCGTCGCCGAACAGCTCGCGGAGCAGCTCCTGGCGCGGGGCCACGGGCAGCAGATAGATCGGGTGGTCTTTGTTCTCGTCGGTCACGCGCGAGGCGATGACCTCGCCCTCGAGCCGCGCGAAGCTCTCTTCGCCGAGGGCCTCGCGCAGCGGCTTCGCGCCAAAGCCGATGCCGCTGCCTCCTTGCGCGCGGGTCGGGAACACCCACGCGAAGCGGTACAAGACCCCGGCCTCGGTGTGCGAGTAGGCCTCGAGCCCGGCCTGAAGGCACTCGAGCAGCGTGCTCTTGGCGCTGCCGTTGGGCCCGTGGAGCAAGATCAGCGAGTCGACCCGACCGAGGCGACAAAAGCCGTCGAGGACCTCGTAGAGCTCGTTTTGGGGCCGCTCCTGGCCGACGAGGCGGGGGCCATCGTCGAACTCGCGATCGAAGAGGTTGAAGCGATTGACGGTGCCCTGAGGCGTCCGGACCTCGGACCTGCCAAAGAAGTCGAGGGCGTCGCGGACGTAGTGCGGGCTGTTGCGGGCGTGGGTCCGCGGATCTTCGAGCAGGAGCTCGAACCACTCGTCGAAGCTCAGGATCCGCCGGGTCGCGGCGAACTCCTCGGCGACGCGATCCGCGAGCTGAGCGAGGCGCTCGGGCGCTTGAAGTCGACTCGAATCGGGCATGGTCGCTCGCTCCTCGCTCGCTCGCTCGCGGCCCGCGGCCTCACTTGACCGCGACTTCGAACTCGAGCTTCTCGGTCTTGGGCACGCAGGCGGTGTCCTGGCACACGGCGAACTTGAACTCGCCCGTGAAGGTCTTGCTGCCGGCCTCGGACGGCGTGAACGCGACGGCGAACTCGCAGCTCTCCTCGGTCAGGCTGACCGCGTCGCCCTTGCCGAGCTTGGCCTTGGCGACCTCGACCCCAGCCGGCGGCGTGACCGAGAGCTTGGTCGGATACTCGAGGTTGATGTGCCAGTCGGCGCTGGGGACCACCCGAATGTTGACCTTGCCCTCCTCGCCGACCACGCCCTCGCTCGGGTCGATCTGGAGCGCGTACTGCTCGTTCTTGGCCCCGCCGTCCCCCGCTTGGGTCCCGACCTTCTGCTCGCCCTCGACCGGCTCGCCCTCGATCGGGGCGGCCTTGTCGACCTCTTTGGCGGGCTCGGCCTGCTGCTTGGCGTCGCCATCCTTGCCCTTGGCGGCCTCGTCACCGGAATTGTTCGCGCAGGCGGGCATCACGAGGCCGGCGATGGCGAAGAGCGAGAAGGACGAGCAAACGCGGAGGAGCTTGGACTGGCGCATGGTTTTGCCTCGGTGGTGCGGGAAAGAAGTAGACCTCACAGCTGCTCGAACCGCAACCGGACCGCCGTTGTTACCTCGCCCCGGATGACGTCCGATCGCAGCTCCACAGGCGCGAGGACCGCGGACAGCGCAGGCGGCGGCTCGGCCCGGATCAGGACGTCGCCAGCCGGGACACCGTCGACGCGCCACCGCCCCCGCCCGTCACTGAGGGTCGCGCCGAGGAGCTCACCGCCGAGCGAGCGAAGCTCGACGCGGGCGTTGGCGATCGCCTCGCCGATGTCGTCGTCGACGGTCCCGCTGATCGACCCGCCCTCGGCCAGCTCGATCGTCACGCTGATCCGCCCGGTCCCGTCGTCGCGCAGCGCGAGGGTCTGGCCGACCCAGCCCGGAGCGCGGACCTCGAGCTCGATCGGATCGCCGACGAGGCGGGTCAGGGTCGCCCTGCCCTGCTTGTCGGTCGTCGCGCTGACGTCCCCCGCGAGCAGCTCGACGCCGTCGAGCGGGTCGCCGCGGACGGCCGAGCGGACCAGGACCGCGGCGCTCCACCCGGTCTCGAGCACGCGCTCGTGATCGATGCCGGCCGACTCGTCGACGAGGGCGTCGTCGTTGGCCGAGACGTAGTCGAGGTGATGGAACTCGAGCTCGACCGGGCCGGGCGCGAGGGCCTCGAACTCGTAGAGCCCGCGCGCGTCGGTCCAGGTGATCAGCGAGGGTGAGAGCCCGTCGCGCGGATGGAGCTCGACCTCGACGTCGACGATCGGCTGGCCGTTGCCGTCGACGACCCGGCCTTCGAAGCGCCCGCGCGCAGGCTCGAGCGCGACCTCGACGTCGACGCCCGCGTCGCCGAGCTCGACCTCGACGACCTTGGGGATCATCCCGACCCCGCGCAGGATCAGCTCCTGGCGACCCCGGCGAAAGCCCGCGTCGAACACCCCGCGATCGTCGGTCGTCAGGACCAGCCCGTCGCCGAGGTCGACCTGGATGCCCGAGAGCGGCTGGCCGTTGGCGCTGCGCACGACCCCGGTCAGCGGCACGCCCTCGCGCAGCTGCAGCCGCAGCCCACCCCGGACCTCGCCCGAGCGCAGCTCGAAGCTCGACACCGCCGACGCCGCGTGCTCGCCGTGCATCGCCCAGATCCGGTACGCGCCCGGGAGCAGCAGATCGATCTCGAAGCGGCCGTCCTCGTCGGTCACGATCGAGCCGAGCGCGCCCTCGTCCTCGTCGGCGCCAAACAGCGGGATGTCCGGGACCTCGCCCGTGGTCACCCCGAGGCTGCCCTCGTCGGCTCCGATCGCGACCGCGAACATCCGCCGACGGGTGTCGCTCTCGCCGACCGCGAACGCGACCTCGCCGTCGAGCAGCACGTCGGCGCCCGCGACCGGGCGATCGTCCTCGTCGACGACCACGCCCTCGATCTTGGCCGGGCGGATCAAGACCAGGACCTGCTCCTCGGCGGCGAAGCCCTCGGGCCCGACCTCGACCTCGACGGACTCCGGGGGCAAGAAGCCGTCGGCGTCGGCGCGCACGAAGTAGGGCCCGGGCACGACCGGGCCCACGCGCACGCGCCCCTCGCTGTCGGTCTCGGCGCTCTTTTGCAGCATCCCGAGCTGGCCGTAGCCGAGGGTCACGCGCGCGCTGAGGACCGGCTCGCCGTCGGGGTCGACCACGCGCACGGGCACGCGAAAGGCCGGGACCAGGGCCAGGTTGATGCGCAGGTCGGGCGTGATGTTCTCGAGCGGGACCGAGGCGAACTCCTGGGCCTGCTCGCCCGGGGCTCCGGGGACCGTGACCTCGACCCCGTAGATGCCGTCGGGCAGCTGCTCGAACACGAAGCTCCCGTCCGCGGCCAGGGGCCGCTCGATCGCCGGCCAGACCGACGAGCCCTCGAGCCGGACCACGGCCCGCTCGATCAAGCTCGCGTCGGCCACGACCGCGCCCTCGAGATCGATCAGCTCGTCGAGGACCATCAAGACCGCGTCTTCGGGCGCCACGGCCTCGACGACCGAGAGCGCGTAGCCCGACTTGATCGCGCGCAAGCTGACCGGGCCATAAGGCAAGGTCGTGAACTCGAAGCGGCCCTCGGCGTCGCTGACCGTCCGCCAGGGCACGGGCTGCTCGTGGGGCGCCCCGTCGGCCTGTCCGCCCTCGACCGTCGGCCGCGGGAGCACCTGCACGCGGACCTCGGCGAGGGGCTCACCGCGCGCGTCGACCGTCTGACCGCTGACCGTGTGACCCGGCCCGAGCGCGACCGTGGCCAGCGCGAGCGGACCGGCCTTCGGCACGTCGGCGTCGACGAGCCCCCTGAGCTGGCCCGGGATCAGCATCTCGACCTGAACCCGCCCGCGCACGCCCGGCTCGAGCGTCAGCGCGTAGCGACCGTCGGCCTCACAATTGACCTCACGACCAACGAGCTGTCCTTCTTGCCACGCCCGCACCCGACAGCCCTGCTCGCCGGGCGGCTCGAGGGTCCAGGCCGGGAGATCTTCGAGGAGCGCGGCGAGCTCGGGATCGGCCAGGGCTTCGGCGCTGGGCTTGGCCTGGACCGACGCGGGGCCCTCGACCTCGTCGCCGAGCGGCAGCTCTCGCAGCACGATCCCGGTGATCAGGGTTGGGCGCTCGTCTTCTTCTTTACGCGTCCGCTCGTGCTCATCGTCGGCGCCCCCCGCGGAGACCTCGGCCGTCGCCTCGGCCTCGCGGTCGCAGCGAGATGTCCACGTGGCCGCGAAGACCATCAGGACCATGGCGAGCAGCGCGGCGCCGACGCCCGAGCGCGGGGTGGGATCGTCCCCGGGTTCGGCCCGGTCGAGTTCGCCTGGCGGCTCCCGCTCGTCTGCCATCGCCGCACCCTACCAATCGCCGGGTCACCACACACCCCCACAACTCATCGTGGATCGCCTCGCGCTGTCCCAATGGACACTCCTCATTCTCGAATCATCACAGCATGAGATCGACGAATGGCCAAAGGAACAGTGCGTGGCAAATCGCCCCACCCTGTGTCAAAACATCCCAGGGAGCGATTGGAGTCCGTTCAGCGGCGTACGCACCGCCCGTCCTCTACCTCGACCGTGCGCAAAGGCAACGAGGCGATCAATCTGTATTTGCACATTTTGACTCAACCCATGTTATTGAAGGTGGGCCGTGGGTGCGTTGCTTCGAGCTGTCGAGGACGAGGACGAAAGCTTCGACTCCGGGTCGTTCGAGGCCGACGACACGCCCCTGATCGCGGGGCGCTACGAGCTCCTCGACCGGCTCAGCCGCGGCGCGACCGGCTCCATCTACCGCGCGTACGACCACACCCTGGTCCGCGAGGTCGCCGTCAAGCTGCTCGAGCCGGGCGAGCTCGCCGTGGCCGAGCGCGAGGCCCGGATCCTCGCCAAGGTCGCGCACCGCAACGTCGTCACGGTTCATGACGTGGGCCGGGGTTTCGGCCCGGGCGCGGGCGGCAGCTACATCGTCCTCGAGCTCCTTCACGGCCGCGACATCAGCCACTGGCTACAGGGCGGGCCGGCATCCGCGGAGACCCTCGAGCGCCTACTCGACGCCGGACGTGGCCTGAGCGCGGCCCATCAGGCCGGCCTCGCCCACCGCGACTTCAAGCCGCGCAACGTGATGGTCACGACGGAAGGCCGCGTCGTCGTCATCAACTTCGGCCTCGGCCACCGCGTGCGTGGGGGCCCGGACGCGCTCGGGAGCGAGCTCGGACCTCAGCGGTGGCGCGAGCTCGAGCCCGGCCGCTCGTCCGCAGGAACGCTGGAGTACATGGCCCCCGAGCGCATCGCCGGCCGCGACAACGACGAGCGCAGCGATCAATTCTCGTTTTGCGTCGTGCTGTGGGAGGCGCTCACGGGCGCCAACCCCTTCACGGGCGCAGCGCCCCTCCCCCGCTACCGCTCGATTCAGCATGGGCCCCGGGGCAGCCGCCCGAGCGCCCCGCAACAGCTCGTCTCGGCGCTCGCGCGCGGCCTGAGCTTCGAGCCCAGTCATCGCTTCGAGACCATGGCGGAGCTCATCCACGAGCTCGAGCGCCCCGCCCCCCTCCGTCGCCGTCGTCACGTCCGCCCGGTGCTCATGACCGCAGCCGTGGCCGCCACCTTCGCCTGCGGCTGGGGCTTCGTGCCCGAGAGCGCGACGCTCGGCGAAGCCACCTCGCCCCGCGACCCCGCGCCCCCCTCGGCCGACGACGGCGAGTCTGCGCGCGCCAAGTCGGGCCACGCGGCCAAGTTGATCTGCGCTGCGCGCTCGATCCACACCGCCAGCGCGGTCGGGACCGACTCGTGCGCCCCCCGAGGCCCCAACCGCTAGCAGGCTGCTCGAGAACCCAGCACCGCGGCAAGCGGGCGACCGCTCGGTGATCGTCTACCTGTCTTCATCGTCCTCGGCGCGGTGGCGGACGAGGTCGACCAGATCGAGCGCCTCTGCGACGCTGAGCCCGACCGGTGCGAGGTGGTCGACGGCTTCGGCGAGCTTGTGCCAGGGGAAGGCCTTGATGTCGATGCGGCCGAGCCACGCGGTCGCGGTCATCAGGCCGCGCACGATCGCCTCGTCGGTCACGACCGCGGTCGCGGTGGTCGGCGGGGTCCTCAGCGCCTCGTTGATCTGCCGACGCTGGTTGGCGTCGATCTCGACCGCGCCGATCGAGGCCACGAGCAGCTTGGTCACCTCGGGCGACGCGATCGTGTCGCAGCAGTCCTGCCAGACCTCGGTCGTGAGCGGCCCGGGCAGGAAGAAGCACACCATCAGGTCGCCGCGGACCGTCCAGTTCTTGGCGTGGAGTCGGATCATCGGGTCGGCGCACCGCGCATCTCACGCATAGACTAGCGGAATGCTGCGCCTTCGGCGAGGGCATCTGCCGCTCGCTCGCACCCTGCGCGCTCTAAGCGACGGCGACGACGTCGATCTCGACCAGAGCCCCCTTGGGCAGCGCCGCGGCCTCGATCGTCACGCGCGCGGGGTGCAACCCGGGCTCGAAGCGGCGGCCGTAGATCTCGTCGACCGTCGTGAAGTCGCTCATGTTGGCCAGGTAGATCGTGGCGCGCGCGACGTTGGCGAAGCCCATGCCCGCGGCCTCGAGCACCGCGCCGAGGTTGTCGAGGACCTGCTCGGTCTGCTGGGCGACGTCGCCGGGGATCCCGAGCTCGGGCTTGCCGGGGACGAGGCCGATCTGGCCCGAGGCGTAGAGGGTCCGAGCGCCGGACACGACGATGCCCTGGTTGTAGTTGCCGACCGCGGCCGGGGCTCGATCGCTGCTCACGACTTCGCGCTTGAACTCACTCACGCGCGGAGCATGGCTCGGCGCGCGCCGGCTTGCAAGGCACCACGAAGCTTGCTAGAAGCCCGTTCCCGTTCTCGGGCGCGTAACTCAGTTGGTAGAGTGCCACCTTCACACGGTGGAAGTCACAGGTTCAAGTCCTGTCGCGCCCATCGTTATCTACCCAGCCCCCATTCACGGCGGCTCGCAGTCGAGCCCGGCCCCGACGACCTCGCAGGTCAGCGACCCGTTGGCCCCGACGAGCTCGAGGCTCAGCTCGAGCGGCGCCCACTCGATCGTGAGCGTGTCGCCGGACTCGAGCGTGAACAGGATCTTCGTCCACGCCAGCCCAACGAGGAGCGGCTCGCTCAGCGACCGCTCGATCCCCGCGGCCTCGTTGCGGTAGTCGATGTTCAGATCCACCGCGAGCTCGAGGCGATCATCATCGAAGTGGGCGGGCGCGCTGCCGTCGAAGGTGAAGCCGGCGATCTGACAGCCGCTGAAGCTCAGCAGCAGATCCCCGCCAAAGCTCCGGCTTGCGATCAGCTCCTCGGTCAAGGTCGGCGAGTCGAGGCGGATCGCGCCGTACGCGAAGCCGACGTCCGCGGCGCGGAGATCCGGCCCCGGGCAGGCCACCAGCGCATAGACGCTCGTCCCGCTCAGGGCCCGGGGTGTGACGAAGCGAGCCGACGCGCCCTCCCCCTCGCCCGCGAACACGCCGTGGATGTAGTTGCCGATCGCGCGGTGAGCCTCACGGCGCCGAACGAAGCGGGCCGCGACCTCGTCGGTCGTCGCCTCGGAGACCTCGCCGCTCGGGTTGGCGAGCTGCTCGCGGAGCGCCTCGATGTCGACGGGCGCCCACTGGATCGGGGCCGGATCCGGGAGGCAGGCGAGGCCCGAGACGAGGGCGAAAAGGACGAGCGCCGCGCGTGTCATTTGAACCGCCAGTAGAGGTTGAGTGAGGGCGCGACCAGGAGCACGCCGAGGGGCCGAAACGCGCCGACGTTGACCGAGAGCCGCAGGTGGGTGTTGGCGCCAAAGCGCGTCTCGGCGCCGAGCTCGGCCCGGAAGGCGTCGGTGAAGCGCAGGTCGACCCACTCGACAGAGCGAACGCCCACGCGCAGGCCCGGCCCGAGCTCGGACTCGACGTCGTTGCGCGCGACGGCCTGCATGAACACTGGCAGCCGCGCGCCGAGGATGATCGCGACGCGCTCGGCGATGAACAGGTCGAGGTAGGGCGCGAAGCCAAACGAGCGCTGGGCGATGTTCGAATCGGCGAGGAGCTCGTCGCCCTCGTAGCGGCCCCAGAGCGCGGCGTGGCGGTAGCTCAGGCCCAAATGAAACACGACCCAGCGCGCGACCGGGTAGCTGGTCCACAGCTCGACCGGCACCGACATGAGGTTGAACGAGCCGAGGACCTCGCGCAGGTCTCGCGGTAGAAACCAAAACGTGCGCGGGTTGACGTAGGTCAACCCAACGCGACCACCGAGGCCGAACCACCGCGAGTCGACCAGCGTGAACTTGGACTGGAAGCTGAGCGCGCCGATCCCCGCGTGGGCGAGGTTGAGCGAGAGGTCGAGGCGGTCGGGGACCGCGGCCACGGTCACGCCCGTGTTGAGCACGAAATTGTAGGGCTCGGGCCCGAGCAGCTCGAGGTCGAGGCGGACGCGGGCGTGCTCGGCGTAGGCGCTGTGCGGGGTCATGCGCTCGTCGGCCGCCCGGAAGTCGCGGGCGTGCACGCAGGCCGTGAGCTGCGCGAGCACGCTGACCAGCAGCGCGGCGATCGCCAGCCGTGGGCCCACGCCTCAGACCTCCTCCTCGGCCACGCGAAACACGGTCGCGTAGACCACGGGGACCACGAGCAAGGTCAGGATCGTAGCGAAGCCAAGCCCGAACACGATCGTGACCGCCATCGACACGAAGAAGGCGTCGGTGAACAGCGGGATCATCCCGAGCATGGTCGTCAGCGCGGCCATGCCGACCGGACGCACGCGGCTGGCCGAGGCCGCGATCACGGCCGCGAAGCGAGGCACGCCCTCGCCGATCTGCAGGTCAATCTCGTCGATCAGCACGATCGAGTTCTTGATCATCATGCCGACCAGACTCAGGAGCCCGAGCGTGGCCATGAACCCGAAGGGGTTGTCGGTGATCAGCAGCCCGGCGGTCACGCCGACGATCGACAGCGGCACGCACAGCCAGATGACCAGGGCCTGACCCACGGCGTTGAACAGCACGATCGTCATCAGGATCATCAGGACCCCGAACAGGACCACGCTCAGGGCCATCGCCGCCCGCGCGTCGCTCGACTTCTCATACTCGCCGCCGAGCTCGAAGCCGTAGCCCTGGGGATAGTCGATCGCCTCGATGTCCGGGACCACGCGCGCGAGCAGCTGATCGGCGAGGCCAGCGAGGGGCGGGTCGGCGTGGATCGTCATCGTCGGGATCCGATCGCGGCGGCGGATCAGGTCGTCGACCTCGACGATCGTGACGCCCGCGACGACCTGGCGGATCGGGATCCAGCGCCGCGCGGTCGGGGACCAGACCTGCGCGTTGCCGAGCTGGGCGACGTCATCGCGCTCGTGCTCGGGCGCCCGGGCGATCAGGGGCAAGAGCCTGTCGCCTTCGCGATAGACCCCGATCGTGCGGCCCTCGAAGGTCGCGTGGATCGCCTCGGCCACGGCCCGACGATCGACGCCCGCGAGCCGCGCGGGCTCCTCGGCGAGCAGCGGTCGCAGGGCCTCGACCCGCTCGCGCCAGTCGTTGCGGACCCCGCGGGCGCCCGCGTCCTCGAGGATGTCCATGACCTGGCCCGCGAGCGCCCGGAGGCGATCGGGATCGGGGCCGCTGAGGCGTATCTGGATCTTGCCGCCCTCGCCGGGCCCGAGCATGAACAGCTTGGTGTTGCCCTCGCCGTCGACGAAGCGGGTCTCGAGCGCGGCCTGGATCTCGGCCTGGAGCCCGGGGATCTTCGCGTAGTCGTCGACCTCGACGAAGATCTGACCGTAGCCGCTGTCCGGCTCCTCGGGCGCGTAGGTCAGCAAGAAGCGCGGCGCGCCCTGACCGACGACCGTCGCGACTTGGGTGACGCCGTCACGCTCGCCGATCCAGGCCTCGATCTCGCCGAGCTGAAGCTCCGTCTGCTCGATGTGGGTGCCGCGCGGCGCGAAGTAGTCGACCATGAACTGCGGGCGCGTCGAGTCCGGGAAGAAGCTCTGATCGACCTGGCCGAAGCCGACGACGGCCGCCACCAACAGACCAAAGGCGACGAGCAGCGTGAGCCCGCGGCGGCGCAGGGCGGCTGCGAGCACCCGCTCGTAGGCCCCGGCCAGGCGCGGGCGCTCGGGCCGATCGACGACCTCCGGCCTGGCTCGCGGCGGCCTCAGGAACATCACGCACAGGACCGGCGTGACGGTCATCGCCGTCACCCAGCTCAGCGACAGCGAGTAGAGCAGGACCTGGTAGAGCGACCCGCAGTACTCGCCGGTCGCGTCGTCGGAGGTCCCGATCGCGGCGAAGCTCGCGATCGCGATGAGCGTAGCGATCAGCAGCGGGGTCGCGGTCTGCTTGACGGTCGCGACCGCGGCCATCCGCGCCGTCTGGCCGCGCGCGAGCCCGGCGAGGGTCCCGTCGGTCACGACGATCGCGTTGTCGACGAGCATCCCGAGCGCGATGACCAGGGCCCCGAGCGAGATCCGCTGGAGCGCGATGTCGCCGATCGCCATCAAGATGAAGGTCCCGCTGATCGTCAGGACCAGGACGCCGCCGATGATCAGCCCGCTGCGCAGGCCCATGAACAGGAGCAGCACGACGATCACGATGCCGACCGCGGCGGCCAGGTTGATCGTGAACGCGTCGATCGCCGCGGTCACGGCTCGGGACTGGAGCGCGATGACGTGGAAGTCCACGCCGTGGGGCCGGAGGTAGTCGAGCTCGGCGGCCCGCGCGGTCAGGGCCTCGCCCATGGTCACGACGTTGCCGCCGGGGGCGGTCGAGATCGCCAGCCCGAGCGCCCGCTCGCCGTCGACCCGCAGCAGCTGCGCGGGCGGGTCACGGTAGCCCCGGCGGATCGTCGCGACGTCGCCGAGCCGGACCAGCGCGCCGGACTGCGGGTTCTCGATCAGCACGGCCTCGTAGTCCGCGACGCTGCGGACCCCGCCGCTCGGCTCGATCCGGACGAACTCGGGGCCGACCGCGACACGCCCGCCATCGGCGACGAGGCTCTTGGCCCCGAGCACCCGCCCGATCTGCTCCGGGGACAGCCCGGTCTGAAGCTTGGCCTCGGCGCTCATCTCGACGTAGACGACCTCGGGGATCGCCGCCACGAGCTCGACCTTGGCGACGTCCTCGACCAGCAACAGCTCGCGCCGCAGCTGCTTGGCGTACTCCTCGAGCTCCGCGGGGGCGTACTCGGGCCCGGTGATCGCCACGAACACGCCGTAGACGTCGCCGAAGTCGTCGTTGACGACCGAGGGCCCGGCGCCGGGCGGGAGCTGGCCCTGGATGTCGGTGACCTTGCGGCGCAGCTCGTCCCAGACCTGGGGCAGCTCGCTCGAGTCGTAGTGATCCTCGATCGTGACCTTGACGATCGACATGCCGGGCATCGAGTTGGACCGGACGTGCTTGGTCTGGGCCAGGGCCTGGGCGGCCTGCTCGACGCGGTCGCTGACCTCGGCCTCGACCTCGGCCGCGCTCGCGCCCGGGTAGGGCGTGACCACGAGGGCGTCCTTGATCGTCAGCTCGGGGTCCTCGAGCCGGGCGAGGCCCATGAACGAGGTCACGCCACCGACCAGCAAGACCAGCGCGAAGGCCAGGGTCACGGTCTTGGCCCGGATCGCCAGCTCGGCGAGGTTGAGCGCGCTGTTCATGGTCGGCCGTAGAGATCCTCGAAGCGCGTCACGACGAGCCCGTCGCGCAGGGCGTGGACACCCGTGGTTGCGATCAGCTCGTCGCCGTCGAGGCCCGCGCGGACCTCGACCGAGCCCCCGATCGCGGCCCCGGTCTCGACCTCGGCGCGGGCCACGGTCATCGTCTCGGGCTCGATGACCCAGACCTGCGCGCCGCCCTCGTCGGACCCGACCAGCGCCTCGATCGGCACGAGCACGGCGCGAGCCTCGACCGCCTCAGGCGCGAGCCCGGCGACGATGACCTTCGCGGTCATGCCCGGCGTGATCATCACGTCCTGCGGCGGGTCGAACGACCAGGTGACCTCATAGGTCCCCGTGATCGGATCGGGGACCGTGGCGAGCTCCTTGAGCCGCGCGGGGATCAGCAGCTCCGGGAGGGTGTCGAGGACCACGTGGACCCGGCCGGCGGCCCGCTCGCTGCGCTCCGCGACCGTCAGGCCCGGCTTGGCCGCCGCGTAGTCACGCTGCGAGACGTGGGTGACGATCTCGAGGCTGGTCGCGTCCTGAATGACGACCACGGGCTGCTTGGCCGCGACGCTCTGAAAATTGTCGACCAGCTTCTTGGCCACGGTCCCGGCGAAGGGCGCGACCAGCTCGGTGTCTGCGAGCGCCTTCTTGGCCTCGGCGAGCTCGGCCTCGCTCACGGCCAGGGCTCGGGTCCGACGGTCGAGCTCGGCCCGGGCCACGGCGCCGCGCTCGACCAGGGTCGCGCTGCGCTCGTACTCGGTCTGGTCGAAGCGAAGCTGGGCCCGCGCGCGATCGAGGCGGGCACGAAAGTGGCGCGCGTCGAGCGTCGCTAGCAGCTGGTCCTTGGCGACCAGCATGCCCTCTTCGACCGGCAGCTCGACGATGTCGCCAGCGACGGCGAAGGACATCTCGGCGTTTTGCGTGGGCTCGACGCGACCGGGCCACTCGCGGCTGAAGCCGTCGTCCGCCGCGCCGAGCTCGAAGGTCTTGACCGGGCGAGGCGCCTCGACCGGCTCGGGCCCTCGCTCGCCGCAGGCAGGCGAGACCCACACGGACAGACCGAGCAGCGCCCGCGCCCACGGTCCACGGCGCAACCTTGGCATGACAGATGGGTGGCACGCATCTCGAGCCGAACAAGCGGACGCGCCCGGCAAATTGTCGTCGACGCCGCGGCGCCGACGACGTCGCGGCTCCGCTCTCATTCGCCGACTATGCTGGACGCGAGATGAAGCGCGGGGCACCACAGGAGCGCGGCCACGACCGCGAGGGCCGCTTCATCGCGCTGTTCGTGTTGACGCTGGCCCTCCACGTCGCGCTGCCGATATTTCGCGATGTCGGGTGGCTCAACCTAATCGCGGGCGTCGGCTTCGTCGGGGTCGTCGGCGTGGCCGGCTGGATCACGCTCGAGCGCCCTCCCCTGCGCGTCGCCTACCTCGCCCTCGTGCTCGTCAGCGCGCTGTCGACCGCCGGGCTGATCGCCAGCGAGGACAGCCCGAGCTGGCGCGGCTACTGGCTGGTGTTTCACGCCGCGCTCATCGCCCTGACCGCGGTCGTGGTCATCCGCTGGACGATCCGAGCCCGGCAGGTCACCGTCGACACGATCTTCGCGGCGCTGTCTGGCTACTACCTCCTGGGCTTCGCCTGGGCGCTGATCTACGCGATCGCCGACATCGCGCTTCCGGGCTCGTTCAACGTCGCGCTCGTCGACGGCGTCCGCCTCGATCGGGCCCTTTATTTCAGCTTCGTGACCCTCACGACCCTCGGCTTCGGCGACACCACGCCGACGCACCCGCTGACCCAGGCGCTGGTCGGGATGCAGGCGCTGATCGGCCAGATCTACCTCGTCGTGCTCGTCGCCCGCCTCGTCGCCACGCAGACCAACACCAGCCGCGAGTCAGGCGCCCGCGGAGCTTGAGCCCACCCCGCGCCGCGCGATGAAGCCCGCGACGTCGGCCCACAGCCGCTCGAAGTCGGGCCGCCGAAACCCGCAGCCGGTCGCGACCCAGTCGATGTGGGGCGGATCGTGGCTGCGATCGTCGAAGTAGCCGATCACGTCGTGATGGTCGGCGCGGGCGACGTGGATGACCGAGGCGTGGATCTGCGAGCGGGTCGGGACCAGCCCGTCGCTCGCGCGCGAGTCCGGGACCTTGCCGTAGGTCTCGATCAGCTCGCGGCGCTGGGCCTCGTCGGGCGTGGCCTGGCTCGCGGGATCCTGGGTCGCGCACAGCCGGTACAGCCCCTGGTAGATCAGGTGGCTGAGCTGCGCGATCGGGTTCATCCCGATCTCGATCGTCCCGCGCAGGCGCGGCGGCCGGGCGCGGGTCAGGACGCTGGCGTAGCGGACGTCGGGGTTTTGGCGCACGCGCTGATCGAAGCCGGCCATGGCCCGGGGCCTGAGCTGGCGCAGCAGGCTCTGGTCGGCGCGCACGTCCGAGAAGAATTCCTCGATCGGGCGCACGCGCTCGCGCGACAGGGGATCGGCCAGGAGGCTGTAGACGCGGTCGAGCGCCGGCTCGCGCAGGGTGATCAGCTCGTCGATGTGCGTGACCAGCCGCCCGAGGGTCATCGTGGTCGCGAGCGGACGACCGGCGAAGCGCAGCCCGTGGACGCTCAGCAGCGAGATCAGGCGCAGCAGCTTCTGGCCCTCGAGGCGCACGAGGTAGTCGGCCAAGGGCGTGCCGTGGTGGGGCGTCGAGACCGAGATCAGGCTGCGCATCCGGCCGCGCAGGGGCGCGAGCTCGGGTAGCGTGGTCGGGCTGAGCAGCACCCGGGCGTCGAGCCCCCCGGTCGAGTGACCGACGAGGTGGATCGGCGATCCGTCGGCCGGCACCATCTCCGAGATTCGGCGGCCGAGGTAGCGGGCGCGGCTCTCGATCGACGCGGTCGGCAGCGTGTCGAGGGCGTGGACGCGCGCGGCCAGCCCGAGCTCGGCCAGGCGGTCGCGCAGCAGCGACTTGACCCCCGTGAAGTAGGGCAGGCCCGCGATGGTCTGAAACCCGAAGAAGCCGGGTACGAGGAACACCTGCGCGGTCGGGCTCACCGAGGACCCCTGTACCGGAGCGCGGGGAAAAAGTCGGCCCGTCGACGAGCCTCGCGGTGCTGGAGCTCGCTCAGGGCAGCGCCGCTAGTCTTCGGCCTCGTCGAGTTCGAGCGAGGCCGAGTTGATGCAAAAGCGCACGCCCGTGGGCGCGGGGCCATCGTTGAAGGAGTGGCCGAGGTGGGCGTCGCAGCGCTGACAGAGGATCTCGGTCCGGACCATCCCGTGGCTGGCGTCGGTCCGCGTGACGACGGCCCCGGGCGCCTCGGGCTGGGTGAAGCTGGGCCAGCCGCTGCCGGAGTCGTACTTGTGCTCCGAAGAGAACAGCGCCGCGCCGCAGCACACGCAGCGGTAGACCCCCTTGGTCTTCGTGTCCCAGTAGCGGCCCGTGAACGCGCGCTCGGTCCCGGCCTCGCGGGTGACGTGGTACTGCTCGGGGCTCAGCTTCGCCCTCCACTCGGCCTCGTCCTTGACGACGCGCGCGGGGCTCGACTCGGGGTTGCGGTCTTCACTCACGTGGCTTGGCTCCTTCGTTCGTGGGCATTGTGACACGAGTTCAACGGAGACTGGAGCGACCCCCTCGCGCTCCGCCCGTCGGCCCCGCTGGCTCGGTCCGCGCTCCGTGACCTGCGCAGCTTCAACGACGGCCACCGCCGAGCTCGCGGCCGCCGAGGCCTGGCGCGAGCGCCACGGCGGCTGAGCGCCCATCCCGCGCGAGGCCCGGTCAACGCGACCAGCTGCCGCGCAGGTAGGCCCGATCCGGGGTCCGCACCCCTTCGTTGAGGCTCACGCCCAAGGGCTGCACACCGAGGAAGAAGCCGAGCGCCGCCCCGGCCCCGATCATCGAGACCCAGTCGAACAGCGGCGGCCACAGAGCCAGGACCGTGCACCCCGCTGCGATCGCCAGGTCCGCGAGGATGAACCCGACGATCAGCCAGCAGCGCCGGCCCAGCCACTGGCGCGGATCGAGCTCGCTCGCCGAGATCAACACCGCCTCCCCTTCGCTCCCCGCGACGCCGGGCTCGAGACGCCAGCCCTTTGCTTGGGTGAAGCGCCCACCAACCCACACCCGCTGACCCACGCCGACCCGGACCTCGACCTCACGCCGAAACCCCTTCGCCCGCCGGGCCTGGCCCTCGACCTCGGCGACCTGATCGCTCGAGCTCGGCGCCGCGGCCCTGTCTCGCGCATCACGGTCGGGCCAGACCACGCCCGCGACGGCCCCGATCTCGATCCGCGTCCCGTCGTCGAGCTCGACCTCGCCGCCAAACACCTCGCTGCGGTGAGCCGCGTCGTTGAACAGGATCAGGCCCTCGCCCTTGCCGCGCCCGATCTGCTCGACGACGTTGCGCGCGAGGGTCTGGCCGGGCCCGTCGCCCCGTCGGACGACGCCCCGCGCGAGGCCAAGCGCGCCCTCGACCGGCGTCGCGCTCGGTCGCAGGGCTCGACGCAGGCCGATCAGATCGCGCAGATCCAGCCACGCGGCCCCGGCGATCAACAGCACGTGGATCCAGAACACCGCGAGCGCGAGCGCGGCCATGACCTCGCGACTTAGCTCGGGCACCGCTTCAGCTCATCACCAGCGTCGACTCGGCGAGGGCCGAGGCGTCGGCTTCGGCTCGGCGCCGCTCACGGCTGGCGAGGGTCTCGTCGAGGCCGGACTCGCGCCAGGGCTCGACCGCCGGTCGACGCAGGCGCAGGAGGTAGGTCCGCAGCAGGTACCCGACCATGCTCGGCTCATCGAGGCGCGGATCCATGCGCGGCACGACCTCGCGCTCGTGGGCGCTCGCGAGCTCCGACCAGTGCATGCCCGCGCGGTTGTGATGGATCGTGTGATAGCCGTTGTTGCACATGATCCAGTTGAACCCGCGGCCGACGAAGTTGCGCGAGTGGTTCCACTCGCTGTGCACGTCGACGCGGTCGTGCTGAATCAGGTTGATGCGCAGGATGCAGCGGGCCCCGTAGAGCTGGGGGATGACGACGAAGAACAGCGCGGTCCAAAAGTCGACCGCCAGCAGCAGCCCGGTCAGCCCGAACGCGAACGCGGTCTCGAGCCGATACTGACGCACGAAGGTCGGGTGGCGGCTGCTCGCGGCCCAGCGCTGCACGCCCGCGAAGGTCCGCGGCCCGGCGACGTTGGGGAAGTGGAGCAAGTTGAGCGCGTTGACGCGAAAGCGGACGTGATCGGGCGCGGCCCAGTCGAGGTCACCGTCGGCGTCGAAGTGATGGTGGACGAGGTTGTGGGCCGGGATGTTGGCCGAGGCCGGGTAGAGCGCGCCGAAGCTGAGCACCGCGCGCCACATCAGGTTGAGGCGCTTGTTGTTGAACACGCCCTGATGCATGTGATTGTGAATCACGACCGAGTTGAGGAAGCTGAAGTAGCAGGCCGCGGCGAACACCAGCACGTTGCGGGCCGCGGGCGCGAAGAACATCGCGCCGAGCAGCGCCCAGTAGACCGCGACGATCCCGACCTGCCGCCATTCCTCACGTCGACGAACCAGCCAGGTCCCCCGAGCTGCCGCGATCTCGCCGGCCATCTTGCGGACTTAGCAGAGCCGCGCCGCCTCCGTCCACGCCCACGCAGCTGAGCGAGCCAGCTCACGGATCGGTGGCCAGCGCGGGCAGCCCCAGGACTGCGGCAAAGCGCGGGTTATGCACAGCGAGGCGCTGTCGACGTCTGTCGGCGGGCTGTGATATCCAAGCTCAGCCCGTGACCGCACTCGCCGCAGCCCTCACCGCGCAGCCTTCAGTCCGCTTTCGGCACCGGCGGGCGTTCTACTTGATGTACGACGGCACCTACTTGGTGATGACGTCGATCGTGCTCGCGCTGATGTTGGCCGCAGGCTGGCAGGGGCTCGTGACCGAATTCCACTGGTGGTACCTGCTGCTGCTGCCCCTCGCTACCCACGCTCAGATCCTGTGCAGCGTGTTCATCCACAACTGCAGCCACGGCAACTTCCCGAGGCCGATCAACCGGCTCGTCGGTGAGCTGTGCGGGATCGTGGTCCTGACCCGCTACGCGAGCTGGGAGATCATCCATCGTCGGCACCACAAGTACTCCGACGATCCCGATCAGGATCCCCACCCCATCACCCCCGACGCCGCCGGCTACTGGCCCTTCGTGAAGAAGACGATCGTCAACGTCGAGGTCCAGCTCCAGCGCCAGTTCTTCGAGCTCCACGGCGGCGACACCCCCGAGAACCGCCGCTTCGAGCGGCGCCGGGCGTACACCAGCTACGCGACCAACCTGGTCCTGATCGCGTGCTGGTATGTGTTCCTCGGCCCGATCGGCTTCTTCGTCTTCTTCGTCCCGGCCTCGCTGATCGGCTTCCTCCACCTGATGCACTTCAACTGGTCGACCCACAACGCGATGAAGCCCGAAGAGGGCTTCTTCCCGGTCAACCTCGACCGCGGCTACTTCTGGCTGGGCAACCGGATCTGGTTCGGCATCTACTATCACGGCTACCACCACAAGCAGGCCAACCTGTTCAACCCGATGCACTACGAGGCCTACCAGCAGGCCCGCGCTGCCCGGAAACAGGCCAAGGTCTCGCCGCCCGCTGCACCGCCCGCCTGAGCCCGCGCGACAAGGAGGGGCTTCGCCGCCGCAGCGAGGGGCCTTTTCGGACGGCCCCTCGACTCAGGTCCAATGAGACGACTCTTCGCGCTGCCGGTTCTCGTTGCGATCCTCAGGCAGGCCTTCGTGAACCTGAGCGGCGTTGAGGCGTGTGACCGGCCCCGGAAGAAGACGCCGTGGACTGTATGAAGTCCGTCCTGGGCACCCCGGCGTGATTCGCACGAGGTCCGGACCGAGGTCGAAGGCACCCCGGCGCGATTCGCACGAGGTCCGGACCACCCGTCAACGGACCCCCACGCCCTTCACAGGTGCTCGGGACCTCCACCCAAGGCACCCCAGATCGCTCCGGGTGAGCTCGGGACCTCGAGCGATCGCAGGCGCAGCTCGACGCCGGCAGCTCGTCACCGCGCCCGGGCCCAGCGGATCACCTGGGCGACGACCTTGCTGAGCTCGAGCACGCTGACGGGGATGAAGCTGATCGCGACGACGACGCCGATCTCGGCCCACGACAGGACCCCGAGCCCAAACAGCTCGCGCGTGAGCGGCAGCTGAAACAGGGCCAGCTGCAGGACCAACGAGACCCCGACGACGGCCGCGAGCCCGAGGTTGCGCAAGGCCCCGATCTGCCACAGCAGGCGCCGCGGGCTGCGAAAGGCGAACGAGCGCAGCAGCTCGCTGCACACGACGGTCGTGAACGCGAGGCTCCGGGCCTCGACCAGCGGGCGCCCGTCGAGCTCGAGGGCCCAATAGTAGACCCCGAAGCCGACCACGGTCTGAACCAGGGCCGTGGCGACGATGATCGACCACTCGCGCCCGCCGAGCAGCGGCTCGTCGGGGTCGCGCGGCGGGCTGCGCAGGACGTCGTCGTCGGGCGGATCGACGACCAGCGCGAGCCCGGGGAGCGGCTCGGTCACGAGGTTGATCCACAGCAGGTGCAGCGGCAGCAGCGGAAAGGGCATGCCCATGGCCGCGGCGACCAGCATGATCACGAGCTCCGAGAAATTACCCGAGAGCAGGTAGACCACGGCCTTCTTGATGTTCTGATAGATGACCCGGCCCTCGCGGATCGCGTCGAGGACCTTGGACAGATCGTCGTCGGTCAGGACGATGTCCGAGGCCTCGCGGGTGACCTCGGTCGCGGTCTTGCCCATCGCGAGGCCGACGTCGGCGGCGCGGATCGCCGGGGCGTCGTTGACCCCGTCGCCGGTCATGGCCACGACCTCGCCCGCCTCGCGCAGCTCCTTGACGATCTCGGTCTTGTGCGCGGCGGTCGTCCGCGCGCGGACCAGGCCCTCGCGGTCCTCGGCGGGGGTGCTCGCGTCGATCAACCCGAGCTCGCGGGCGATCGCGGCCGCGGTTACCGGGTGATCGCCGGTGATCATCACGGTCCGAACCCCGGCCGCGCGGGCCCCCGCGATCGCCTGACGGGCGAGCTCGCGCGGGGGGTCGGCCAGACCGATCAGGCCGAGGAGCTCGAGCTCCTGCTCGTCCTCGCCCTCTCCGATCGCGACCGCGAGCACTCGCAGCCCCCGCGCGGCCATGTCCTCGGCCCGGGCGAGCAGCTCGGGCGCGGCCCGCTCGCGGTCGTGGAGGCGCTCGGCGATGACCTCGACGGCGCCCTTGATCCACAGCGTCGGCGCCGAGCTCGAGGCCGGGTCGGCGCTGCCGCGGGTCACCGACATCCGGCGGCGCTCGGGCGAGAACGGCGCCTCGGCCAGGCGCGGACGCTCGCGATCGATCTCGGCCTGCTCGATGCCCCGGGCGCGGGCGGCCCGGAGAATCGCGAGCTCGGTCGTGTCGCCGGTGCCGGCCTCGGTCTCGGCCTCGTCATCGCCCGGGCCAGAGCTGGCCGCGCCGAGCTCGGCGTCGCAGCAGGCCGCGGCGCCGTAGAGCAGCGCGTGCTCGGACGCCTCGCCCTCGGGCGTCCACAGCTCGCGCACGCTCATGATCCCCGTCGTCAGGGTCCCGGTCTTGTCGGTGCAGATGACCGTGACCGAGCCGAGGGTCTCGACGGCCGCGAGCCGCCGAACCAGGACCTGGCGCGCGGCCATGCGCTGCATCCCGAGCGCGAGCGCGATCGTGATGATCGCCAAGAGCCCCTCGGGCACCGCGGCCACCGCCATCGAGACCGAGGCCATGAGCAGCTCCTCCCAGCCCATGCCGCGCAGCGCTCCGAGCCCCGCGACGCAGGCCACGAGGACCACGCAGACCACGAGCAGCATCCGGCTGACGGTGGCCAACCGACGCTGGAGCGGGGTGCTGTCGTCGCTGTCCTCGACCAGCAGCTCGGCGATCTGGCCGAGCTCGGTCGCCATGCCGATCGCCTCGACCACGGCCTCACCGGTGCCGCCCGCGATCGCGGTGCCCATGAACACGCTGCCGCGCCGCTCGGCGAGGTCCCCCGCCTCCGGCCCCTCGCGTCGCTGCTTGGCGACCGGCAGGCTCTCGCCCGTCAGCGCGGCCTCGTTTGTGGCCAAGGCGTTGGAGGTGAGCACCCGCGCGTCGGCGGCGACCACGTCGCCGGCTTGCAGGACCAGCACATCGCCCACAACGACCTCGCGGGCGGGCACGGCGAGCAGCTCACCGCCGCGGCGAAGGGTGGCGCGCGGAGCCGTCATCGCCCGCAGCGCGGCCATCGCTCGCTCGGCTCGCCGCTCCTGGGCAAACCCAATGATGGCGTTGAGCGCGACGATCACGGTGATCGCGACGGCATCGGTGAGGTCGCCGACCGCCGCCGAGATCACGACCGCGGCGAGCAGGATCAGCACCAGCGGGCTCTCGAATTGGCGCACGACGACCCGCCACGCGGGCGTCGGCGGTCGTTGGCGCAGTTCGTTGGGTCCGTCGCGGGTAAGGCGAGCGGCCGCCTCATCGGGCGCGAGACCGCGGTTGGCGGGCGTCACCCACCGACACTAACCGGCCTGCGCCCGGCCGTCCCGCCCGGTCTGAATTCGCGCAGGGAAAGCGGCGTACACGCATGGCCAAGACGATCAGGATCTGGCAAAAAGTGCTGGGTCGAGAGCTAGTGTTTGAGGCACCATTGACCCTACAAGTGCGCACAATGGTCGCCTCGCAATCCACAGCCACGCTCGACAACGGCGACACGCGCCCGCTCGCGCGCGTCGGCGGCCTGCCCCGCGTCGAGGCCAGTGGACCGCTGGGCGCGCTCTCGGAGCTGCTGCGCGATCAGTACGCTGCCCTGAGGCGATGGCAGCGAGACTACGGCGGCCTGTTCGAGGTTCGGCTCGGGCCAGCTTCCTTCATCATCGCAGCCGACGCCAACACCGCGGCCGAGATGCTGATCGACGGCGCCCAGACCTTCACCCGCGGCGGGCCCATGTACCAGCCGATGAAGCCGATGTTCGGCGAGGACAGCATGCTGACCTCGGAGGGCGCGGTCTGGCGCAGCCGACGACGGGGCGCCCAGCCTCACTTTCGCCAGCGCGCGATCGCGAAGATCGCCAGCCGGATCGACAACATGGTCGTCGAGGTCCTCGGCGAGCTCGAGCCCGGCCCCCGCGACATCTATCAAGTCAGCGGGCGCATGAGCATGGCCGTGGGTGTCGCGGTGCTGATGGGCCTCGAGCTCAGCCGGCCCGGCTTCGAGGAGCTCGCGGGCGCGGTCGACTACACGCTCGGGCGGATCGCCGTGGGCTGGGTCGCCGATCGCCTGCCGCGCTGGGTCCCCGTCCCCGGCCGCCGCCGCTTCAAGCGTGAGCTCGAGGTCATCGACGAGCTCCTGCGCGAGACCATCCACGCGCGCCTGACCAGCGGCGAGCTCGGCGATGACCTGCTCGGGATGCTCCTGCACATGTCCGGGGACGACGGGCTCACGATCGAGAACATCCGCAACGAGGCCTACGCGCTGCTCGTCGCGGGCTACGAGACCACGGGCAACAGCATCGCCTGGGGTCTGTACGAGCTCGCCCGTCACCCGGAGATGTTCGATCGCGTGCGCGCCGAGGCCGACGAGGTCCTGTCGGCGGGGGTCCCGAACACCCCGACCGCCCTGCCCTACACCCGCCAGGTGTTCATGGAGGCCCTGCGCAAGTACCCAAGCGGGATCTGGCTGCCGCGCAACGCCGCGAGCGAGGGCACGCTCGCGGGCTACACGATCCCGACCGGTTCCGCGGTCCTGTGCTCGCCCTACCTGGTCCACCACGATCCCCACGCCTGGACCGAGCCCGAGCGCTTCGATCCCGAGCGCTTCGCCGAGGGCTCCGACCAGCCGCGCAGCCGCCACGCGTACATGCCCTTCGGCCTCGGCCAGCACATGTGCATCGGCCAACACCTCGGCATGCTCGAGGGCACCCTGGCCCTGGCCCGGGTCGCGCAGCGATGGGATCTCGCGCCGATCCCCGGGCGCGAGCCCGTGATGCGGATCTCGACGACGATGAGCGCCAAGGGCGGCATCTGGCTGGACCTCGCCCGGCGCTGAGCTCGGGTCGCGCAGGTCGAGCTTTGCTAGCATTTTGAGAATGGGTCGCCCCGAGCTCGAGGCCGCGCTGCGCCGCGATCCCCACGACGAGCACGCGTGGGCGGTGTTCGGTGATCTGCTCGCGGCCGAGGGCGACATCCGCGGGGAGCTGATCGCCCTCGACCAGCGCGCCGCCGCGAGCGAGAAGCCCTTTGAGCGCTCGGTCCTCGAGCACCGCGCGGCCGAGCTGGCCGAGCGCGAGCGTCGGCGCTGGCTTGGACCGCTGGCCGACGCCGGGCTCGAGATCACGTGGATGCGCGGCTTTGCGATCAACGCCGTGATCGCCCGACACCACCCGAGCACGCTCGCGGCCCTGCTCGAGCTCCCGACCGCCGCGCTCCTGCGCGAGCTGGTCCTCGTCCGCCCCCGCGGCCTCGCCTCGATCGCCAAGCACCTACGCGACCGGGCGATCGAGACCCTGACCCTGCGCGCCCCGCATTGCGACTCGCTCGAGGATCTGGCCGCGCTCGAGCAGCTGCGCGAGCTCGTGGTCGACGGCGGCTCGACGACCGGCGTCGAGGCCCTCGCGTCCCTGCCCCGGCTCGAGCGCCTGAGCCTGCGTCGCTGTCGGGGTGAGGTCGTCGGCCTCGCCGCGGGCTTCACCGGGCTGCGCAGCCTCGAGCTCTCGGCCCGCGCCGACGTCGGTGAGCTCGGCGACGGCGCCCTCGCTCCGCTCGCACACTTGACCGAGCTGCGCGAGCTGAGCTTGCGCGACGGAGGCTGGTCCGAGCTCGACGCGCTCGCGGACCTGCGCGCGCTCGAGCAGCTCGACCTGCGCAGCACCGACATCAGCTCGCTCGCGCCGCTAGCTGAGCTCGCGGCCCTGCGCGAGCTCGACCTCAGCGGCTGCACGGACGTGACCGATCTCGAGCCGCTCGCCCGGCTCCACGCGCTCGAGCGCCTCGAGCTCGGCTACACCCGCGTCCGTCGGCTGCAGCCCCTCGCCGGCCTCCGACGCCTCGAGGTCATCGAGCTCGCGGGCACCAGCGTCGCGGACCTCAGCCCGCTGTTCGAGCTGCCCGCGCTGCGCAAGGTCGGCGTCGAGGCCTGCGAGATCGACGACCTGCAGCCCCTGCGCGCTCGCGGGGTCACGCTCACGGGCGCCCGCGCCCCGGAGCCATCGTGGCGCGAGCTGGCCGAAGGTTTGCTGCGAAGCACAAAGAGCTGACGGCGACAAAAGGGGCGTGCTAAGACCCGACGATGGCTCGTATTGGTCCCACGCTCGCGCTCGCATCGATCGCATCGATCGCATCGATCGCTCCCCTGGCCGGCTGCACCGCCAGCAGCGACAGCCACGACGGCGAGAGCGAGACCGAGACCAGCGGCAACGGTGACGGTGACGGTGATCCTGGCGACGGCGACGGCGACGGCGATGGCGACGGCGACGGCGACCCCGGCGACGGCGATTCAGGCGACGGCGACCCCGGCCCTGCCCCCGCGCAGGTCGAAGGCTGCGCGGGCGCGAGCTTCTACGAGGTCCCAGCCGACCCTGCCGCTCGGGGACCGTGGGCCGTCGGCGCGCGGACCGTGGTCATCGAGGGCGTCACGACCGAGATCTGGTACCCGGCCAGCTGGGGCGCAGAGGCTGGACACGAGCCCAAGACCTACGACATCCGCTACGCCCTGCCCGAGTCCGAGGCCGGCAAGATCAGCGACGACAAGAACCCCCTGCAGGTCTGCGACTGTTACCCCGAGCTCGCGCTCGACGAGCAAAACGGCCCCTACCCGGTCGTCGTGTTCATCCACGGCACGGCCTCGTGGCGCAGCCAGTCGCTGACCCAGATGACCCACTGGGCCAGCCGCGGGTTCATCGTCGTGAGCTCCGACCACGTCGGTCTGTGGCTCCGCGACATCCTCGCCCTCGCCTGCGCGCAGCCCGGCGCCAGCCAGGACCTCAGCGGCGACACCGACCTCGTCCTGGCCGCGCTCGCCAACCCGGTCGGTGAGCTCGAGTTCCTCGCTGGCTTCGTCGACGAGACCCGCGTGGCGATCAGTGGCCACAGCGCGGGCGGCAGCGCAGCCTCGGAGCAGACCGACAAGCCCGGCGTCCGCGTCTCGATCCCGATGGCCGCGAACCAGGCCGTCCAGCCCACGCCAACGCTCGAGTCCTCGCTCCTGCTCGGCGGCCTCGCCGACGGGGTCGTCGCCTACAGCGGCACCCAAGACGGCTACGCAGACTCACCGACGCCCAAGCGCCTGATCGGCATCGACAACGCCGGCCACCTCGCGTTCTCGGACATCTGCGAGCTGACCAACGCCGACGGCCAGGACATCCTCGAGGTCGCGCTCGAGACCGGCGTCTGCGGGGCCGAGCTCGCCGGGCTCTTGTTCGACTGCGATCCCAGCTTGATCGACGCGTCGATCTCGGGCCACATCATCAACTACGCGACGACCGCAGTCCTCGAGCAGTCGCTCAAGTGCGTCGAGGGCCCGGATCTCTTCGCGGACTTCGCAACCGAGATGGGCGTCGCCGAGTATCAACAAGCGCTCTGATCCCCCGCGCATCCGCTGGCCGCCCCCCGAAGTCCAGGACGCTCTCGAACTCGTTGAAGGTGCCCACCGCCCCCGGCGCTCAGCGGCTCCGAGCGAAGTCATTCATCGCCAAGAGATGGCCGCGATGCGAGCTGCCCGCCCCCAACCCCGGCGCTCAGCCGCTCGGAGCGGAGTCACCCACCGCCAAAAGATGAGCGCAAAGAGGCCACAGGAGGTCCGAGCGAGGACTATCGCCGCCCGAAAAGCACCATCGACGCGAAGCCGACCACAACCGAGCCGAGGCACCAAGACGCTTCTGCACCCCAGATGGAGAGGCGACGGTCCTCGCGCGGACCTCCTGCGGCCACGCGCGGACCCTCGACGGCCACGACACCGCCTCATCAAAGAACTCGCTCTGCCCGCCCCTCAGCTCCACAGCAGCAAAGCCCCCGTGGTACTGGATCGAGTTGACGCGCCCAAGCGCGCGATGACACGACATGGCCAAGTCCAAAAAAGCTCGCCCCCTACCGCCGCTCGTCCCGGGGTTGATCGACAGCCACTGCCACCTCGACTACGAGCCGATGAGCTCCGACATCACCGGCACCCTCGCCCGCGCCCGCGCAGCCGGGGTCGAGCAGTGCGTCCACATCGGCTGCAGCCCCGAGACCATGGCCCCCGCCGTCGAGCTCGCCCAGGCCCACGCCGACGTGTTCGCGAGCGTCGGGATCCACCCCCACGAGGCCCACCACCTCGACGACGCGCTGCTCGGCCAGATCGAGCAGCTCGCCCGCGCCGAACAGGTCGTGGCGATCGGCGAGACCGGCCTCGACTACCACTACGACTTCTCGCCGCGGGCCGGTCAGCTCGTCGCCTTCGGGCGCCAGATCGAGCTGGCCAAAGCCCTCGACATGCCGCTGGTCCTGCACATCCGCGACGCCCACGCCGACGCCTGGGCCGTGCTCGCCGAGCATCCGCCCCGCGACAACCCCGGCGTCGTACACTGCTTCACCGGCACCGCGGCCGAGGCCGAGCGCTGGCTCGAGCTCGGCTGGCACATCTCGTTCTCGGGCATCGCCACGTTCAAGAAGGCCGAGGAGCTGCGGCGGGCCGCGGCCCTGGTCCCGACCGAGCGCATCATGCTCGAGACCGACGCCCCCTACCTGGCGCCCGAGCCCCTGCGCGGCCGCAAGAACGAGCCCGCGAACGTGGCCTTCACCTGCGTCGCGCTGGCCGGGCTCCGCGGTCAAGCGCCCGCCGAGCTCGCCGCGCGAGCGGCCGCCAACACCCGCGCCTTGTTTCGCCTCCCGCCTCCGGCGCCTCCGTCACCGTGAGCCCGATCACCGAGGTGAGCGGCGTTCGTCGCCTTCGGCCGCTACCATCGCGGCGATGGCTTCCCTCGACCACACCACGGGTCTCGCTGCGAAGGTCGCGTCCGCGGCGGCGCTGATCGCCGGGCTCTCGCTGAGCCAGACGGCCACGGCTGCCCCGCTCGTCGACCGCATCAACGGCGCCCTCGATCCCCAGGCCTGCGACGGCCAGGGGTGCTGGACCAACCATCTGCGCGTCACCGACCTCGACGGCGACGGCGACCTCGACATCCTCCTGGCCAACTACGCCGACTTCTTCAACGGCAACAACAGCCCCGAGCCCCTCGTCGCCTACCTCAACGACGGCAGCGGGAGCTTCAGCAACGCCTCGGCGGCCGCGCTCGGCGACTACAGCGGCAACGTCCGCATGGTCGCCGTCGGCGACGTCGACGGCGACGGCGCGCCCGATCTCTACGCGCCCGACGGAGCGGGCAACGCCCACGTGCTGTTCATCAACGACGGCAGCGGGGCGTTCACCGACGAGGCCGATCTGCGCTTGCCCAACGACTACCCCCAGGGCGCGGCCGCGCGGATGGCCGACGTCGACGGCGACGGCGACCTCGACATCTTCGCGGCCGACGGCTACGCGAGCAACGGCCCGCCCGGGCACCTGTACATCAACGACGGCAGCGGGGTGTTCACCGAGGCCATGGGCGCGATCCCGGGCTCGATCGAGGGCAGCGACATCGACGACGTCGAGTTCTTCGACGCCGACCGCGACTTCGACCTCGATCTGATCGTCAACGCCCACCAGGGCGGGACCGGGGCCCTGTGGCTCAACGACGGCACCGGCAACTTCACGGCCGAGACCTCGATCGACCCGCCCGCGACGAGCAACTTCCACTACAACATCGCGCCTTGCGACGTCGACGGCGACGGCGACCTCGATCTGTGGATCGACAACATCGGCGGCGGCTTCCGGGAGCAGCTGCTGATCAACGACGGCGCCGGCAACTTTAGTGACGAGACCGACGCCCGCGTCGACGGCAACCCCGGCGAGGACGACAACGGGGTCATCTGCGTCGACATCGACGACGACGGCGACTTCGACGCGGTCGTCGTCTCGCTCGGCACGCCCGAGCGCCTGCTCGAGAACGACGGCAGCGGCAACTTCACCTACGTCGCCGACTCCTTCCCGGGCCCGACCGACTGCACGCTGTGGGGCGAGTTCGGCGACCTCAACGGCGACGGCCGCCTCGATCTGGTGACCGGCCAGGGCGAGTGCAGCTCCGCGGACGAGGTCTACCTCGGCAACATGCTCCAGCCCGCGGACAGCCAGCCCCCGCGGATCATCGCCGTCGACGCGCCGAGCATGGCCCCGGCCGACGCCGAGGTCCCCGTGACCTTCGCCGTCAGCGATCGGACCGTGACCGACGAGGGGCCCCGCCTCGCTCGGGCCTACGCCACCGTTGATCCGGACGGCGCCGGGACCGAGGTCGAGGGCTGGTTCCTCGGCGGCGACCTGTTCCGGGTCATGCTGCCCGGCGCCCCCTCGGGAACGGTGGTCTTTCAGGTCTGCGCCGAGGACCGCGCGGGCAACACGGCCTGCTCCGAGGCCGAGATGTACGAGATCGGCGGCGGACCCGGAGACGGCGACGGCGACGGCGACCCGGGCGACGGCGACGGCGACGGCGATCCCGGCGACGGCGACGGCGACGGCGACCCGGGCGACGACACCGACGACAGCGCCGAGACCGGCGGGCTCCCCGTTGACGGCGAGGGCGGCGAGGGCGGCGAGGGCTGCTCATGCACCCAGCAGTCCCCCGCCAACGCGCCGCTTGGATCCGCAGGCCTGGCCCTCCTCACGCTCGCCTTCCTCCGTCGGCGCCGCTGATGCCGTCCGGGGCACTTGACGCCCCCGGACCCCTCC
>NZ_PVNK01000014.1 GCF_002994615.1 Enhygromyxa salina
CGGTCAAGGGCCCCGACGACGAGTTCAACGGCCGCTTCGCCTGGGTCATGGACCCCGAGGGCAACAAGGTCGAGCTGTGGGAGCCCCGGGATCCGGCGTAACGCGAGCTAGCACCCCGGGCTGCTAGGTGTCGACCCGCTCGAGCTCGAGGATCACGTCGCCCGCGCCGAGGTCCTGCTGATCCTCGGCGACGATCTTCACGACCTTGGCCCGCGCCGGGAGCTTGGGGTCGTCGTAGTTGAGCCGGGTGAAGGTCTTCATGATCTCGAGCAAGCCGATCGTCTGGCCGCGCTCGAGGATCTGACCGAGCTCGACGAACATCGCCTTGTCTGGCCCCGGCCGCCGGTAGAAGCGGCCGCTCGACGGTGAGGCGAACACCAGGGCGCCCTCGTCGGTGCCCGGGCTCGCGCCGGCCTCGGTCGCGGCCACGAGCTCGCCGCCGAGGGCGTCGGGGTCGAGGGTCAACAGCGGCGCGCCGTAGTCGACCGGGCGCCGGGCGAGCTCGTCCTGGCCTCGGCCGTCGACGACCCCGAGCGCACCCTCGGGCGCGCACAGGCGATGGTGGACCCCGAGGATCTCGACGGTGCCGAGCGAGTCGCCGGGGCGGACGAGCGCTCCGAGCTCGGGCGCGTCGCACCACAGGCCCGGCGTCGGAGCCAGAAGCGAGAGCCGGCCGTCGTCGTGGCGCGCGAGAGAAGCGGTGAGCGAGGGAACGAACTGGCGGCTGTCGGACATGGGCGGGGCGCGATGTTAGCTTGTCTTCGGGCTCCGACCGGCGGAGCCTGCGCCGGAGGCGCTGTCACTCGACCACGCTCGGATCGCCGATGGGGATCGCGGATCGGCGTTCGAACGAGGTTGGCTGTCGAAGACGCCAAACTGGTGGTGTACTCGATCGCGTGGAGCCCGCGGAGGCCGCCAAGCACCTTTGGCCCAGCACACCGGCGTGGCCGGTCATCGGTCACCTGCCCGGCATGATCAGCCTGGGCCTGGTCCCCTTCATCGAGAGCGTGTGGCGTGAGCTCGGAGACTGCTTCGAGTTCCGCGCTGGCGCCGAGACGATCAAGGTCATCGTCCACCCCGACGACGTCGAGGCCATGCTCCTGCGTCGCCGTCACAAGTACACCAAGGGCGCGTCCTACGATCAGTTCCGCCGCCTCGTCGGCCGGGGTCTGATCAGCAGCGAGGGCGCGCTGTGGCGCAGACAGCGGAGGCTGATCCAGCCCAGCTTCAACCGCGACACGATCACCGCCCTCGGGCAGGGCATGGTCGCGCAGGTCGACGTGATGCTCGAGCGCTGGGCGGCGGCGGATCCGGGCGGCGGCGTCATCGACATCCACGCCGAGCTCATGCGCCTGACCCTCGAGATCACCGGGGAGGCGCTGTTCGGGCTGCGCTTCGCCGAAGACCGGGCGTCGATCTCGACCCGCGAGTTCTCCGACGCGCTCGGGGTCGTGGCCGCGCGGATCACCGCCCCGCTCGAGGCCCCGCGCTGGCTCCCGACGCCGGGCAACATCAAGCTCGAGCGCGCCATCGCGAGCCTCGATCGCGTGGTCATGCGCATCATCAACGAGCGCCGACAAGGCGGCGAGGATCACGATGATCTGCTCGGCGCGCTCTTGCGTGGGTCCGACGAGCGCGGCGACGCGCTCGACGACGAGCTCTTGCGCGACGAGGTCCTGACCATGTTCCTGGCCGGTCACGAGACCACCGCCGTCTCGCTCGGCTGGGCGCTGTGGCAGCTCCGCGAGCAGCCCGAGGTCCGCGCCCGGATGCTCGAGACGATCGACGCCGCCGTCGGCCAGCGAGGCCCGACGAGCGCCGACCTCCCGGCCCTCGCCTACATCAAGCAGGTCTTCTACGAGAGCATGCGGCTCATCTCGCCGGTCTGGACCGGGGCGCGCAACTGCGTCGAGCCCGACGTCCTCGGCGAGGGCTACGCCGTCGAGCCGGGCACGCGGGTCATGAACTTCATCTGGCTGACCCACAGGCACCCCGAGTTCTGGGACCAGCCCGAGCGCTTCGACCCCGAGCGCTTCGCCCCCGAGGCGATCGCCAAGCAGCACAAGTTCGCCTACCTGCCCTTCACCCACGGCCCGCGCAAGTGCGTCGGCGAGCACTTCGCAACCCTCGAGTCGGTCTTGGTCCTCACGCGATTGTTTCAGCGCGTCGAGCTCGAGGCCGTGCCCGACTTCGAGCCCGAGATGGACTTTCAGCTGACCACGCGGCCGCGCAACGGCCTGATGATGCGCTGGCGCCCGCGGGCTCGAGTCGCGGGCTGAGCCCGCGCTGTGGTCTCAACACGCGCTGAGCTCCTCGGCGAGGCGGTCGAAGACCACGCGTAGGCGGCGGCTGGTGTTGAGCTCGCGGTGGGTGGTCAGCCAGGTGGGCACCGGGAAGGGGGGGAAGTCCTCGAGCGCCCGCACGACCCGGGGCTCCGGGTCGCCGACCTCCTCGGTCATGATGCAGATGCCGACCCCCTGCTTCGCCAGCTCCCACTGCACGAGCTGGTTGCCGACGATGACCGGGAAGTTGTCCGGCGTCAGCGACAAGCCCATGGCGTTGAGCCCCTTGATTAAAGTGTCGCTGCGGTCGAAGCCCAGGAACTGGCCCTTCGACAGATCCGCCGCGGTGGTGGGGTTGCCCAGACGCGCGAGGTAGTCCGGGGTGGCGTAGAGCCAGGCGCGCCCGTCCCTGACCTTGCGGGCGACGAGCTCGGGCTGCTTCGGCCGGAAGCTGCGCACGGCGATGTCCGCTTCTCGCCGGCCCAGATCGCTGGTCGCGTTGGTCGCGACGAGCTCGATCTCGATGCCCGGGTGGCTCTCCCGCAGGCGCGCGACGATCGGCGGGAGCACGTAGAACGCCTCGATCTCGGCCGCGCTGATGCAGACCTGCCCGTCGATCGACAGCGACTGGCCCGCCGCGGTCAGCGAGACCCGGACCGCCGCCTCACCCATGGGCCGCACGTGCTCGAGCAGGTCGTTGCCCGTGGCCGTCAGCTGCAGGCCGTGGCCCACGCGCTCGAACAACACGACGTCGAGCTCCTGCTCGAGGGCGGCGACCTGCCGTCCGATCGTGGGCTGTGAGATGCCCAGAGCCCGGGCCGCGGCGGAGAAGGAGCCCTCCTCGGCGGTCACGAGGAAGGCCCTCGCCCGATTCCAGTCGAAGGTGGTGGAACGCCAGTCCATGCAAGAATGCATAGCATGGATGCGAGTTCGGCGGATTTACCAGTCAACTTCGCATGGGTAGAACTCGAAGCACGAACCCAAGCAACGAGGTTGATCTCATGAAGGCTGCATTCCAAGACCAGTTCGGCTCCCCCTCCATTCTCTTCATCAACGAGGTCGAGCGCCCCGCGATCGCGCCCGACCAGATCCTCGTGCGCGTCCACGCCAGCCCCGTGACCCAGGGAGACCGCAGGCTGCGCGCTGCCGACTTCCCCGGGATCAGCGCGGTGATCGGCCGCCTGATGTTCGGCCTGTTCCGGCCCCGGAACCCCATTCCGGGCACGATGTTCGCGGGGCGGGTGGTTGAGACCGGCGACGAGGTCACCCGCTTCGCGGTCGGCGACGATGTGTTCGGCAGCGTGGACAACAGCGCCCAGGCTGAGTACGTGGCGGTGGCCGAGGACGGCGCGGTCGCGCGCATGCCCGCGGGTGTCGACTACGCCGAGGCCGCCGCGGTGCCCTACGGCGCAGCGACGGCGCTGTCTTTTCTGCGCGACGTGGGTCGCGTGCAGCCGGGCGACAAGGTGCTGATCGTCGGCGCCTCGGGCGGGGTCGGCCGCTACGCCGTGCAGATCGCCCGCCACCTGGGCGCAGAGGTGACTGGTGTCTGCAGCGAGCGGCACGCGGAGCTGGTTCGGAGCCTGGGCGCCACCCGCGTCATCGACTACGCCAAGCAGGACTACACCGCGGGCGACGCCACCTACGACGTCATCTTCGACACCTCGTCAGGCGGCGGCTTCCGAGCGGCCCGCAAGGTCCTGGCGCCGAGCGGTCGCTACCTCACCGTCTACCTCAACCTGCTGGTGCTGGCGCAGATGCTGGTGACGGCGGTGTTGGGCGGGCCCAAGGTCCAGGGCGCCGTCGTGCTCGGCAATCAAGAGCTGACGCGCGATGTCGCCGACCTGCTCGCGCAGGGGGCGATCCGGCCGGTGCTCGCCGCACAGTTCCCCCTGGACCAGGTCGTGGAGGCGCACGCCGAGCTCGAAGACAGGCGGCCCGGCGGCGAGGTCATGGTCCTGATCGGCTCCCCGCCGGCCCAGCAAATGGCCTCCTGAGCGATGAGCGAGCGACGAGCTGGGCCCCGGTCACCGGGGCCCGGACGAGCGCCGCGACCCCAAACAGGTCGCGTTGGCTTCGCCGTGTCTCGAACCGTGAGCTCGACCAGGTGAGGCACGCCTCACGGAAGCCAGATGAACTCGTTCGGGTACTGGCCAGAGGTCGTGCTGTTGCCCGAGTAGGTCAGGTCGGACGTGGTCGACCCGTAGCCTTGGCGGTGCCAGGCGCCGCCGTAGTTGGACGCCGAGTTGGACACGAAGTCGATCGTGTCCATGTTGATGGTTCCGTAGACGGTGAACAGGCCGCCGCCCCACCCCGTGGCGACGTTGCTGCTGAAGTCGACGCGCTCGAGCTCGGCCGCGCCAAATTGGACGTTGGCACCGCCACCATTGGTAGCGCTGTGGTTGGTGTCGAAGCTGACATCGCGCAGGTGGACCTCGCCCTCGTAGCTATACAGACCGCCCCCGAGATGGCCATGGTTGTTGGCGATCTCGATCCTGGTGTCGTTCCCCGGCTCGATCCACGAGTGGAGCGCGCCGCGGTGGATGGTGATCCCACCGCCCTGAGAGATGCCGGTGTTGGAGGTGATGCGGGTCCCGTCGCGGAGGACCGCCAGCGCCCCCTCTTCATGAATCCACACGCCGCCGAAGCCGCCGACGTTGTCGCGCACGCTGACATCGCGCAGTCGCACGGTCCCGCGGACGTTGATCCCTCCACCCGCGTCGGCACCCGTGACGTCGAGGTTCTCGAGGATCAGGTCGATCCCGGCCGGAACTTGGACGACCCACGCCCCCCCGCCAGCGTCGAGCACGGGGCGCTCGCCGGCCTTGCCGCGGACGCAGACCGACTCGTCGACGACCAAGCTCGCGCCGTAGGACTCCGAGCTGGTCAGCGAGATGATCTGATTGCGCTCGGCGACAGCGAGCGCATCCGCGACGTTGTCGTACGCGCAGCCCGAGTCGCAGACCTCGAGCTCGGGCAGCGCCGGGTTGCAAAAGGTGTCACAGATGCCATCGCGGTTGCTGTCCATGCAGGTCAACACCCGGATGTTGTCGAGCCCGGTGTTGCCCTCGACGTGGGCACCGAGCACGGTCAGCGAGTCGGCGCTGTCGATGCGGTACGTGTCGGACCCCTCCAACCCACGGATGTCCCAGCTCGAGGTCGTGACGTCGGACCGGCCGAAGTACGCGTCGCTGGCGTTGAGTCGACGCTGACCGTGAATATCGTCGACGTTCGACCAGATGACCGCCCTGATGATCTGATCGGAGAACTCGAACTGGACATCGCTGACCGTGCCGAGCTGACCCTCGACATCGAAGTGCAGCAGCGTGCTGCGGTAGCCGCCTGGCGGCAGGATGTCGGCGTTGGTCGGCGTGTCCTTGGATCCCTGAAAGACTTGCCCGAGGTCGGTGTCGAGGTCGACGAGGTGGTCGACGTACAAGGTGTCGTCCTCGTCGATGACGGCCCAGTGGGGATGGATCTCGCGCCACTCTTGGATCTGCACGATGTGTTCGTGCTCAGTCTGGCCGGCGCTGAGGTCGAGCGGGACGGCGCAGCTCGTGGTCAGACTGTCGTCGTCGCCGTCGATCAGGCCGTCGCCGTCGTTGTCGAATCCGTCACAGACCTCGACCACGCCGTCGGTCGGATGGGCCGGGGCTGGGACCGACTCGACGTTCGGCTGGCCGGGCACGTCGAGCTGATCGAGGTCATCGATCTCGGTGAGCACTTCGGGCTGGAGATCGCAGCCAGCGAAAAGCACGAGGGCGATGGGGAGTGCGAGGGGCTTTGGAGTCGTCTTCATGACTCCCAAGCTGGCACCTGGGCGCGGATCGGTCAGCGAGAGATCGTGCCAATGAAGTGGGCTTTCGTGCCAATCTTTCCTGCTGTTTCAACCTGGAATCAGGCCCGAAAGGTGCGCTGCCGCCAGGCTCGTGGGCTGCAGTCGTGCCAGCGACGAAAGCTTCGGTGGAAGGCGCTGGGCTCGCTGTAGCCGACCATTAGCGCGATCTCGGCGACCGAGTGATCCGCGTGCTCGAGCCAACGCTCGGCGAGTTGCTGGCGAGCGCGCTCGAGCTCCTTGCGGAAGGTCGTGTTCTCGGCCTCGAGCCGACGGTTGAGGGTCCGGTCGCTCATGCCGAGGCTGCGGGCGTACCACGAGCGGCTCGTCTGCCCTTCGGGCAAATGACGCTCGAAGTAAGTCCGCAGCCGGCGCGACAGCGGCGGCTCCTCGGCCGCGGTCGCGTAGGCGCCGAGCAGCGGGGTACAGCCAGCGAGTAGCTCGGGCCGCGCTTCGAGCACCGGCAGGGACAAGGTCGCGGGATCGAGCTCCATGACGTAGCCCTCGGCGCGAAACTGCGGCGTGAGGGCCAGGACCCGCTCGAACTCGCGCGGGTCTCCGAGCGGCGGGTGCTTGGCCTCGACTCGGACCGGGACAAAGTCGACGTGGGTCAGGAGGCGGCCCAATTTCACCAGCGCGAGGAGCATGGTCAGCGGCGCGGGTCCGACCATCGTGGTGTCGACCCGGACGACCCCCGTCGTCTCGTCGAAGGACCAGCGCGCGACGTTGGTGAGCACGTTCTGGTAGCGACAAAACACCCGCACCATCGCTTCGTAGGTCGCGCAATGGCGCAGCGCATGCCCGAGCAGGCCCATGCTCGACAGCGAGAGCTGCTCGAGCGCGACGAGCTCGATGTTGACCCCGCGATTGCG
This sequence comes from Enhygromyxa salina, assembly GCF_002994615.1. Classification (GTDB taxonomy): domain Bacteria; phylum Myxococcota_A; class Polyangia; order Nannocystales; family Nannocystaceae; genus Plesiocystis; species Plesiocystis salina_A. Next base: position 6,990 of record NZ_PVNK01000014.1, read on the forward strand.
GCTGACGATCTCGCGGCCGAGCCCAGCTTGGTGAGCATAGGGGATGTGTGTGTCAGGGTCGGCGAGGGTGTCCTCGGTCAGCGAAGCCGCCGTGAGCAACTCCGAGCGCGGGATCCCGAGCGAGATGCCTGCACGCAGCAGCGTCTGAACTACAGCGACCAACGCGTAGGGGCCTTGTGACGACATGGCCCATGATACAGATCTGGCGCGATCGTCGAGTCCACACTCCTGACGCTCGTCGCTTTCGCGTCAAGTCCGAGCGCCTGCGCCAAGCAGCCGACCACCGACGCGACCCAGGCCTCGAGTTTGAGCCCGAGATGGACTCTTAGCTGACCACGCGCCCGCGCAACGGCTTGACGATGCGTTGGCAGCCCCGGGCGTGATGCTCAGCGGGGCCCGGACGAGATCACCGCGAGGTCGTGCAGCGACCAGATCCGCGGGTTCTTGATCCGCCGTGACCCGGTGTTCTGATAGGCCATCTCGACCAACGCCGCGAGCCACGGCCGCAGCTCGTCGAGCCGCACGATCTCGTCCGTGTCCATCTGCCGCCCGGCGACAAAGGGATCCATGTCGGCCTCGATCCGCGCGGCCACGGCCGACATCCCGGCCTCGATCTCGGCGCGCTCGTCGGGATCGCTGGTCACGATCTCGAAGTCGTCGTCGAGCTTGGTGTTGTAGGTCGCGATCGCCAGGGTCCGACCCTCCATGACCGAGAGCCGCGAGATCGTCGTGCTCAGCTGCACGATCGGGTCGTAGGGCAGCCCGCTCATGGCGTAGTAGCCCGCGCCCGAGGCCTTGCGCAGCAAGACCGTGAACATCGGCACCTCGTTGGTGCTGTTGGTGTAGATCAGGCTCGAGCCGTAGCCGAGCAGGCCCTGGGCCTCGGCCTCGGCGCCGACGTCGAAGCCGGAGATGTCTTGCAGCCAGATGATCGGGATGCCGTCGGCGTTGCAGGCCCGCGAGAACGCGCTGATCTTGGCGATGCCGCCGCGGTAGAGGATCGCCGCGGGCCGCTTGCGATCGCGGCGCTCGGGATCGCCGACGAGGCCCTGGCGGTTGATGATGAACCCGGCGTAGAGGCCCCCGATCCGGCCGACGCCGGTGATCATCTCTTCGCCGGTCTCGGGCATCAGCTCCCAAAACAGGCTCTGATCGCACAGCCGCGCGAGGACCTCGGTCGCGTCGTAGACCTCGCGGTGATCGGGCGGGATCAGCCCGGCGAGCTCGCGGGCCTGATGGAAGGGCTCGACGGACCCGCGGCCGTGGCGGTGAAAGTCGGCGCCCGAGCTGGGCAGCTTGGCGAGCTCGCGGCGGATGCACTCGATCGCGACCTCGTCGTTGGGCACGCGGACGTCGGCGCAGCCGCTTTGGTGGACGTGGACCTCGGGCCCGCCGATGTCCAAGCTGGTGATCTTCTGGCTCTTGGCGCCTTTGATCAGCGCGGCCCCGGCGATGACCATGTAGGCCTGCTCGGTCATGTACACGCGATCGGAGATGATCGGCATGTAGCCGCCGCCCGCGATGCAGTCGCCGAACACCCCGGCCACCTGCGGGACCCCGTGGGCCGAGAGCAGCGCGTTCATCTTGAAGATGTGCCCGGCCCCGGTCGCGCCCGGGAACGAGCGCGACTGCTCGGGCAAGAACAGGCCCGAACAATCGACCAGGTAGACCGTCGGGATCCGCAGGCGCAAGGCCATGGTCTGGGCCCGCTCGATCTTCTCGGGGGTCTTGGGCCACCACGAGCCCGAGGCCACGGTGTTGTCGTTGGCGATGACCATGCACCAGCGGCCCTCGACCTGGGCGAAGGCGGTCACGACCCCGGCCCCCGGCGACTCGAGCCCGCGCTCGCCGAAGCTCAGGCCCCAGTTGACGAAGGTCCCGACCTCGAAGGCCTCGGTGCCCGGATCGATCAGCATCGCCAGGCGCTCGCGGGCGCTGAGCTTGCCGCGCTCGTGGAGGCGGGCGAGGTACTTTGGACCCCAGCCCTGGTGGACCTTGGCCCGGCGCTCGGCGAGCACGGCCTCGCGCTCGGCGAGGGTCTCGCGGTACTCACGGAAGGTCCGCTCGTCACAGACCTGGTCGCGGGGGGAGCCGATGGGCGCGAGGGGGACGATGGCCATGGGGGGTCTCAGTCGGCGGGCGCGGTCGGGGCGGAGTAGCCCGGGATCGCGCGGGTGTCGTAGCGGTGCGCGCGGAAGTCTTCGTTGCGCAGGATCTCGAGGTGCATGGGGATCGTGGTTGCGACGCCCTCGCAGGTCAGCTGCTCGAGCGCGCGGATCATGAGGTCGCAGGCCGCGTCGCGTTGCTCGGCCCAGGTGATGACCTTGCAGATCAGGCTGTCGTAAAAGGGCGGGACCTCGTAGCCCTCGCGCACGTGGGTGTCGACGCGGACCTGCTCGAGCTCGCTCGGGATCTCCCACTTGGTGATCACGCCGGGCGAGGGCCGAAAGTCCTTGGCCGGATCCTCGGCGTTGATCCGGCACTCGATCGCGTGGCCGCGCAGCGCGAGCTCGTCTTGGGTCAGGGACAGCGGGTGCCCGGCGGCCACGCAGATCTGCTCGCGCACGAGGTCGACCCCGCTGCGCATCTCGGACACGCAGTGCTCGACCTGGAGGCGGGTGTTCATCTCCATGAAGCGGAGCACGCCCGGACCCCCGGACGACTGATCGAGGAGGAATTCGATCGTCCCGGCGCCGACGTAGCCGATCGCGCGGGTCGCCTCGACGGCCGCGGCCAGGGTCCGCGCGCGCTCGTCGGGGTCGAGGACCGGCGAGGGCGACTCCTCGATCAGCTTCTGGTGGCTGCGCTGGATCGTGCAGTCACGCTCGCCGAGGTGGACGACGCCGCCGTAGCGGTCGGCCATGATCTGGATCTCGACGTGGCGCCCGCCCTCGATCAGCTTCTCGAGGTACAGGCGCCCGTCGCCGAAGGCCGCGAGGGCCTCGGCGCTGGCCGCGTTCCAGGCCTGCTCGAGCTCGCTGGCGGCCCGGGCCGCGCGCATGCCCTTGCCGCCGCCGCCGCTCTCGGCCTTGAGCAGCACGGGGTAGCCGACCTCGTCGGCCACGCGCCGGGCCTCGTCGAGGCTGGCCAAGATTCCGTCGCTGCCGGGGATCACCGTGAGCCCCGCGGCCGCCATCGCGTGCTTGGCCGGGGTCTTGCTGCCCATCAGGCGCATGACGTGGGCGGGCGGGCCGATGAAGGTCACGCCGTGCTGCTCGCACAGGCCCGCGAAGCGGGGGTTCTCGGCCAAGAAGCCCCAGCCGGGGTGGAGCGCCGAGCACCCGGTCTGGCGCGCGGCCTGGACCACCCGCGCGAGCGCGAGGTAGCTGTGCGTGGACCGAGCGGGCCCGAGCACGACCTGCTCGCGGCCTTCGGTCCAGGGCGCGCCGCGGTCGGCCTCGGACACGCCGAACACCGGGGTGATCCCGAGCGCGTCGCAGCTTCGCGCGATGCGGACCGCGACCTCGCCCCGGTTGGCGATGAACAGGCGATGAAAGCCGGCCATGGGGGCCGGAAGGTAGCACGACTGGTGTTTGGGAGCCCTCGCAACCACGGACTGGTTTGGGGAGCCCTCGCAAGCGCGCTTCGGGAGCCCGAGGGAGGGCTCCGGGCTCAGTCCTTCGGGATCGACTCGGCGTCCTTCAAGAAGCGCGCGAGCCCGCTGTCGGTCAGCGGGTGGTGGATCAGCTTGGCGATCACGCCAAAGGGGATCGTCGCGACGTGCGCGCGCAGGCGCAGGGCCTCGACCACGTGGGTCGGCGAGCGGACCGAGGCGACCAGGACCTCGGTGTCGAGCTCGTAGGCGTCGTACATCTCGACGATCTGCTCGACGAGGCCCATGCCGTCGTGGCCGATGTCGTCGAGCCGGCCGACGAAGGGCGAGATGTAAGTCGCCCCAGCCTTGGCCGCGAGCAGCGCCTGCAGCGGTGAGAAGCACAGCGTGACGTTGGTCTTGATGCCCTCGTTGGACAGGGTCACGACCGCCCGGATCCCGGCCTCGATCAGCGGGACCTTGACGACGATGTTGGGCGCGATCGTGGCCAGCTCGCGGGCCTCGTCGAGCATCGCCTCGTAGTCCGTGGCCAGGACCTCGGCGCTGACGGGCCCGGGAACCAGCGCGCAGATCTCTTCGAGCACCGCGCGCATCTTCTTGCCGGTCTTGGCGACGAGCGAGGGGTTGGTGGTCACGCCATCGAGCACGCCCATGGCCTTGGCGGCCTCGATCTCGCTGATGTCTGCGGTGTCGATGAACAGCTGCATGTCAGCGCTTGATCGCGCAAGCCCAGGGCGGATGCAAGCGCAGGCGGTGCGTCAGCGCTCGGACAGCGCCTCGACCAACGCCTCGCTCGACGGGATCGGCAGCGAGCAAGTCTGGGCCCGACACACGAGGGCGTCGGGCTCGGGCTTGGTGGGCGCGATCACGCACGAGAGCGCGACCGGCCAGGGCAGCGACGCCCGGGCCCGGCGGACCGCGGCGGCCAGCGCTTGGCCAGCGGCCGGGCTCGCGGCCCGGATCGTCACGTGCATCGCCCGGTCCCCGGCCCACTGCGCGGCGTCGATCAGCCCGGCGTAGGCGAAGGGCCGGGCGCTGGCCTTGGGGAAGCGGCTCAGCGTCTGCTCGAGGAGCTCGCGGGTGCCCGCGGGCGCGCCGTGGCCCGCGGGGGCGCCGAGCTCGAGCCGCCCGAGCACCTCGACCGCGGCCGCGAGCCCGCTCGGCAGCGGCGAGTCATGCTGGCTCTCGGTCCGCTCGATCAGGGCCTCGCTGTCGTCGGCGGTCGTGAACATCCCGCCGCCCTCGCGCCGATGGTGCGCGCTGAGCTCCCGCGCGAGGGTCTCGGCCTCGGCCTGCCAGCGCGGCTCGAGGGTCAGCTCGTGCAGGTCCAGGCACGCCCGCGCGAGCAGCCCGAGATCCTCGAGGAAGGCCCGGGTGTGCCCGACGCCCTCCCACGAGGCCCGCAGCAGCCGGCCGTCCGCGTCGCGGTGGACGGCGAGGAGCGCCTCGCAGGCCCGGCTCGCGACCGCGGCCCACCGCTGGGCCCGAAGGGGCTCGGCCCAGACCTCGGCGGCGCTCGCCGCCCGACAAAACCCGGAGATCGCCAGCGCGTTCCAGGCCGTCAGGACCTTGTCGTCACGCAGCGGGGGGACTCGGCCGTAGCGCAGCTCGAGCAGCTTCGCCCGGGCCGGGGCCAGCTCGAGGTCGAGGGCCGGGGGGATCGGCTCGGGCCGGTGCAGGGCCGACATCCCGTGCTCGAAGTTGCCGGCCTTCGTGACCCCGTAGGCCCGCGCGAACAGCTCGCCCGTGGCCTCGCCGAGGGCGTCCTCGAGCTGCGCGGGCGTCCAGCAAAAATACTTGCCCTCGACGCCCTCGCTGTCGGCGTCGGTCGCCGAGTAAAACGCGCCCGCGGCGGGCCCCTGGTCGACGCGCATGTCGGCGACGAGGTAGTCGGCCGTCTCCTCGACGACCCGGCGCAAGAACGCGCGCTCGCCCGTCGCCCCGAACGCGACGCTGGCGTCGGCGTAGAGGCCCAGGAGCAGGGCGTTGTCGTAGAGCATCTTCTCGAAGTGGGGGATCAGCCACTCGCGGTCGGTGCTGTAGCGGGCGAAGCCGCCGCGGAGGTGATCGTAGATGCCGCCGCGCCACATCTTCTCGAGCGTGAGGTGGAGCGCGCGTGACACGGGGCCCAGGTCCTCGCGCGCGGGCTCGCGCAGCTCCTCGCGGGCGAGCCCGAGCAGCAAGGTCAGGCCCGGGACGTTGGGAAATTTCGGCGCGCGCCCGAGCCCGCCCCACTCGGGGTCGATGCGATCGGCGAGGCGTCCGCCCGCCTCGGTCCACGCGCCGTGGCTGGCGAGGCTCAGATCCACGCCCGCGGCGGCGTCCTCGTCGGTGCCCTTGGCGATGTCGGCGAAGCCCTTCATGAAGGTCTCGGCCTGGGCGAGCGCGTCCTCGCGCTTTTCGGCCCACAGCTCGGCGAGCGCGGACAGCACACGCGGGAAGCCCGGGCGCCCGTAGCGATCCTCGGGCGGGAAGTAGGTCCCGCCGTAGAAGGGCCGCTGATCCGGGGTCAGGAACACGGTCAGCGGCCAGCCCCCGCCCTGGCCCATCAGCGCGACGACCTTCTGATAGATCGCGTCGATGTCGGGCCGCTCCTCGCGGTCGACCTTGACGTTGACGAAGTGCGCGTTCATCAGCGCCGCGATGCGCGGGTTCTCGAACGACTCGTGGGCCATGACGTGGCACCAGTGGCACGCGCTGTAGCCGACCGAGAGCAGGATCGGCTTGTCCTCGTCCTTGGCGCGCGCGAGCGCCTCCGGGCCCCACGTGAACCAGTCGACTGGATTGTCGGCGTGCTGCTGTAGATAGGGGCTCGTCGACTGGGCCAGACGGTTCTTCCGGGGCTGCGCCATGGCCGGAGTGTGGCTGACATCGAGGGCAGATCCAGCCCGGCCCGTGGCGAAGCTGTGCGCGGTGCGCTTCGCGTCTCGCGCCGCTCGTGCCCCGGCGCGGTGCGTCAGCTCTCACCGGCGAATTCCAAAAGCTCGCGCGCAGCTTTGGCTGGCAGCCAAAAGTTGTTATCTTCCGCGCCCCTTGGAGAGGTGTCCGAGTGGTCGAAGGTGCCAGACTCGAAATCTGGTGTGGCGCAAGTCACCGTGGGTTCGAATCCCACCCTCTCCGCTACCTGAAAACGTAACCCCCGAGAACGTGCCTGTCTGAGGACGGGCCCGCTTCAGCTCGGACTCGAGCGGCGCCCGCCGCTCGAGCACACCATGGAGAGGTGTCCGAGTGGTCTAAGGTGCATGACTGGAAATCATGTGTGGGGCAACCCACCGCGGGTTCGAATCCCGCCCTCTCCGCCCGGTCGACGCTCATGAGCTTCATGGTGTACGACCGTCCATGCCCCGGGTGACGCTTCTCCCCCCAACCCCGCCAGGGCCGGAAGGCAGCAACGGTAAAGGGGAGGGCGGGTGCCCGCGGGCTTACCTGTTCCTTTTTGACCCCCGCGGCCGTTAGCGACTCTGCCACGCACGGCCGCTGCGCGGCCGGTCGCGGACTCGCTTCGCTCGCCCGCTCGGTGGGCTGGTGTGAGCTTCGCCGTCGTCTGCGTGGCCCCCTAGAAGGGGGGGTTTTTTTGACCCCCGCGGCCGTCAGCGACTCTGCCACGCACGGCCGCTGCGCGGCCGGTCGCGGACTCGCTTCGCTCGCCCGCTCGGTGGGCTGGTGTGAGCTTCGCCGTCGTCTGCGTGGCCCCCTAG
>NZ_PVNK01000015.1 GCF_002994615.1 Enhygromyxa salina
CGGGCGCGTCGTCGCAAGCGAGCTCGTCGAATGAGCGGCCGTGACGTTCGAGCACACCGCTGAGTCGCGCGTGGGTCCACCTCGCAACCTCGGTGACCTCTTCGTGGGTGGGGGCGCCGAGCGAGTGGAAGCGCAGCTCGCCCTCGTCGTCCCTCACGTACACGCCGTCGAGCAGCGACGCTGGTGTGCCCCGCTCGACGCCGCGCAACTCCTCTGTTGGTCGAGCTCTTCAAGGTGTTCGAAGCGCTGAGCGCTCGTCGCGCCTCCCCGAACCTTGCTTCATCTGGCCTAACCGCCTCTTCGCCCCTATCTCAGCCCGCGTGGGTGATCATGATGAGCGGTACGGGTGATCACGATGGTCGGCATACGCATTCAGCCGCGCGTTCAAGCGATGGACGGGGATGTCTCCGATCGAGTACCGTCATCAGGGCGCCGCCGCGGGCTGATCCGGGCAGATGACAGCCGGGGCGGTCCCGTGAAGGCCTCGCTCCACCAACACAGAACTCCGAGAGGTCGGAGGTCGGACATCGGCGAGGGCCTCGCCAGCCGAGTTGGGCTCGGGCACCAGGTCACGTCCGCCGTCCTCGTGGGCGTCCGCTGTGGAGGAGGTGCGCGTCCGCGAGTGACGCGACGGGCGGGCAAGACCACAACACAGAGGGAGGAACAGTGTAGCGCCGCACCCCGGGATCAGGCACACATCTTGCTCACGCCGAAGGCATGGACACCCAAACCGAGCAAACCAAGCGTCATGGCCACAAAGGCACGCTCATCTCCCTTGGCTGCCTCACCGTCTTGGCGCTGTCGGCCCCTGCCTGTGATCCCGGCATCGACAACTTCGACGACGTTGACGAGCGAGCCGCGCTCGACGCTGAGCGCCCCGATGACCCGGAAGGGGCGGCGCTCGACCCCGAGGACGGCGGGCTCGCCGACCAGGAAGAGGGGGCGCTCGACCCCGAGGACGTGCAGTGGGCGACCTCCGCCGATGCCAGCGCGCAAGTGCACTGGGTTCCCGCAACCCAACCATCCTGTGACAACACGTGCCAGGCTGTTTCACTCTCTCCGGTAGCTTCGGGCAAGTACGTCAATGGGTTCGACTTTTACGTATGTTCCGGGAATGCGTACGGAGAAGGGTACAGGGCAGGGTTCAATCTGCGCCCGGCTTGGGCGAACGCGTGTATTGTGGGGTGGGGTGGAAAGTCAATCTTCGTGAGCCCGTACCGCTGTCTCTGTCGGTAGCGTCGATGTCTTGCGCGGATGCATGCCAAGGGCCGAGTACGTCGGCGCGCTCGACTACGCCGCGGTCCGCGAGCTGTTCGCCACGCGCGATGTCGCCCAGCACGAATACCCCGACGCCGGATTCTTGTGAACGTGGCTGGAGACCGTGCACGGGCCGGACGCGATGGCTTCGTTCGCCGCGGAACTCCGGCCAACCAGCTCGCTCGAGCGGCTCGAGGCTTCGTTCGCCTCAACCTTCGGGGTCTCGCTCGAGCAGGCCGTGGCCGACTCCGTAGGTGTCCCGATGCCAATGTTCGACGCCCTGCCCTGCGACATGCCGGGGCTCCCCCGCTCGACCTGGGCGGACGACCCCCTTGTGCTCACGCCCGGTGAGGCGGACTGCAGCGACGCCGATGTCGTTGGCTCCGGCGGTCAAGCGCTGTGGTTCGTGGTGTGATACTGAACTTCGAAGGGCCCCTTGGCCGGGGCTTCGTCGTCATGCTCGGCGCCGTCCCCATCGTCGGCGCACGCGGTCGCCAAGATCAGGCCGCCGAAGGTCAACTACCGAAGAGTTCGCAACGATCACCCTCAATCCCCGAGGCAGTTCTCGGGGTCCACGGTCCTGTCGACCGGATAATGACTTGGGTGCTTGCCGTTGCTCACGCACAGGCGCAGATAGATGTCGCCCGAATCGTACACGGGCATCTCGATGCGGTAGCGTCCCGCCGCACGGAAGATGGGCGGACTCAAGGAATTGTGGATGACCTGTGCCCCAAAGAACGTGGGATCGACATCGTACATCGGCTCATCGAGACAAGGCCACACGTTCGCGCCCACGTCGGAGGGGACCCATACGGCCAGTTCCTCCTCGACGTATTCAGGTGGGATGTCCATCGTGACCACGGCATACATACCGCCGTCGTCGGCCGGCCCGAACATATGTGGCTCGTCGCAGTCTGAGGAGGCGCTGAGCTCCCAGCGATCGCCGTTCCACGGGACGTTCACGTGCCCTTCGCACAGGCCCGGGAGCGGGTAGGCCAGCGGCGCCGTCGCGTAGTACTCGGCCTCGAGTTCCTCGAATGGTAAGCCGTAGACCTCCTCGACGGCCGCGAACACCTCTTCCTTGGAGGCCGACATGCTCAGGCGATCGAACATCTCGCTAAACTTGCCCGGACCGAAGCGATCGATGAGCCACCGGGAAAAGTGGGCGCCGCCGTGCATGCCCGACCCGGCGACATCGCTGGGCATCGTACTGCTCAGGAGGTCGAGATTGTAGATCGTCGATATTCCAGAGCCATACCCATCGATGTTGCGGTCGAGTCCCATCGCCACCCCTTCTGCGAAGAGTGTGTCGCTCCATCCCCACACAGGGGCGACGACCGCGTGGACTAGCTCGTGATAGAGGACTGCGAGCCTTATGTGGGCGACTCCATTGTAGCACCCCCCGCAGCCCGAGCACCACTCGCAGATCTCGGAGATATCCGCCAGCGACCCTGCGGCGTTTTGGTTGTACCAAAACAACGTGATCCGCTCTTGCACGTCGATGTCCAGCAGCTCGGCCGTCGCCTCGACGTGACGATCGATCTCGTCGAGGCTCCCCCGGCACACCGGCTGCGAGAAGCCCGGAGCGATGTCGACGTACTCGGTGTGATACTGAACTTCGAAGGGCCCCTTGGCCGGGGCTTCGTCGTCATGCTCGGCGCCGTCCCCATCGTCGGCGCACGCGGTCGCCAAGATCAGGAGCAACTGGAGCACCCGCATCGACGGTGATGTCCCGTCGACGCGTGTGCAGTTGGGGCGCTGGTGGAACTCGGCCATTTAATCCTCCCACGCGAAGTAGGCGTCGACGATCTGAAACTCCGAGGTCGAGACCTCGAACACGGCACTGTCGCTGTTGCCAAGGCTGAATGCGTAACTTTGCAGCGACAGCGAAGGTGTTGCCCCATCCATGGTGACGTCGAGACCGAACATTCCGATGGCGATCGTCCCCTCGTCGGTGCTGCTGTCGACTTGGCCAAAGCCGTGGTACGCGAGCGAAGCCTGCATGTCACGGCCAATGTAGCCGCTGTCGGAGAAAGCGTCCACATCGATCTCGAGGCTGTCGATGCTGAACCAGCACGAGCCGCTCGTGCACGAGCTCTCCCGACTCACCGTCACCGTGCCCTCGAAGGTGGTGAATGCGTTACCCTCGGGGCCGTCGACCTCGACGTCACCGTCGAGGTCGCACTCCAAGATCATTGGAGACGCGGTCAGCGGCTCGTTCGTGCTGGTCGAGCAGGTCTCCTCCAGATCGTTGTCGCAGCACACCCACCGCTCCCGGGTGCCCTGCGACGAAGGCGCCGAGCACGCATCGCTCGGTGTGCACGCCGGAAGTGGCCCGGTTCGCGGCCACCTTGTTGACTCACGCATGAGCGCTGCAACGCGAGCCCGCGACGGCCGAGTAGCTCGTCGTGGGATCCGTACCCGCGGCATGCTCGGCGCGACGCCGAGACGGCTACGAGCGCCGTCAGCCGGAGCAGACCCTGCTCTACCAGGTCGTCGCGCAGCACTGGCCGAGCTTTCGCGCGCGCGCCGAGCAAGCTGGTGGCTTGCCCGAGTTCGTCGTCGACGAGTTCGAGGCGTACCTGCGCTGCGGCATCCTCGAGCACGGCCTCGCGCACTTGGCTTGCCGTCGCTGCGGCTCCTCGATGGTCGTGGGCTTTTCCTGCAAGCGCCGCGGATTTTGTCCGTCATGCCTCGGCCGACGCATGTCCGACATCGCGGCTCATCTCGTCGACGAGGTGTTGCCCGAGGTCCCGGTCAGGCAGTCCTGGCAGTCACGAGTTCGAGTTCACAAACAAACTCAGCGCACGAGCGACCCGCGACCGCCACCTCGGTCGACCACCTCGCGGCGACCCGGAGCAACCGGCGGCGCGCGACGTAGCGACACTCGCTCGAGCGCTTTGGTCGCGACCGAGCGGATGTAGTCCCGGTAACCTGGAAGATCATCACGCCGCACCCAGAACATTTGCGGTGACCGATCGAGGGTGCAAGAGCAAAGATCGGCCGGTGCTGCTCGACGGTCTGAAAGAGGTGACCCGAGAGGTAGGGAGCCGGTCACTCGATATCGACGCAGGCGAGCGCGGGCTGCTGCTGCGCGTACTCGTCGGGCATCGCAAACACTGCGGGAGAATCAACGCTGCGCGGTGTAGTGTTGAACCCTAGACCGTTGATACGATGACCCTTTCCCGCTCCACACTGGTCGTGTTCATCCTCCCTACAATTGGGCTGCTCGCAGCGGGGTGCCAGGACCCGCTGACCGCAGACACGAAGCCCATTTGTACCCCCCTCGAGGGCGAAGATTGCCCAACCGAGAGCGAGGAGGGCGAGACCAGCGGCGGTGAGACCGGCGGCAACGAAGATCCCGGGGAGATGGCGTCGGACTACTGCCGTCACAACCCCAGCGCTGACGACGCCGTCGGCATCCAGTACCAATGTCTGGGCGACTTGTACTCCAGCCTCGACTTCACCTTCAACGGGGACTCCTGCGTCGACCTGCTCGGGGCCGGGTGGTGTGAGCAGTACGATGGCTTCGGTGTGGGCTTCCAACCCTACGCAGCGGCCGAGGTTATCGCCTGCTGCGGCGAGTACGACGCCCAGTACGCGGACGAGTACAGGAGGTTCTGTACCTACGACATGTACCAGCAGCTTTGCATCACCCTGTCCGAGCGCCTGCAGGCCGGGGTCCTCGACGGTTCGTTCGGTGTCTTCGCTGACGAGGTTGCGGCGGTCCAGGTGTGGATCGCCCAGCACTACGCCGAGTGCTTCACCAGCTTGCAGAACAACAACTCGGCCGCGTTGCCGGAGGTCGTCTCGCACTGGGAGATCGGCGACTTCGGCGAGCTCCACGACCTCGTGCTCCGGATCGAGGCCCCGACCAAGATCGACGGGCTGAGCCTGCCCCAGGACGAGTCCGAGTGGCTCTCGTGCACGGACGCGCAGGGCAACAACGATCAGATCTTCGAGGACGGCCACACCCCCAAGGGCGGCGTCGTCGCCGGTGTCGAGCTCGCCGCGAGTCTCGGCGTGGAGCTCATCGGTCCATCGATCCTCGGCGGCACCGTCACCGCGTCGGCGATCTTCGACGCCGGCTGCACGCCTCGCGGCTGTGCGGCAGCCGAGTTCTCCTACGACAACACCGGCTCGCAGTTCACGATCGAGGAGCTCGACCTGTTCGAGGACGACCCCGTCATCATCACCAATGGCATCGCGTCACTCGTCGCCGACCGAGTCCAGGTGCGGCTGTGGGGACAGGCAGAGGGCTACGAGGTCGGCGCGCCGCTCGGCGGAGCACCCTTGGGCTACGAGATTCCGGCTGGAGCCGCGCTGTTCATGATCTCCGGTCTCAACACCGACGGGGGCTCCAACCGCTTCATCGCTGCCAACTCGACCGATATCTGGATCAGCGAGACGCGCGGGACGTGGACGATCGGCAGCTTCGAGATCACGTTCGAGGACGGCAGCGGCGAGCTGTGGACGGTCACGATCGAGGACAGCCAATGGGACGGCTGAGCCGACTGGCCGCGCTGGCCTTCGTCTCGCTCGCGCTCGTCGGCGGGTGCACCGAGGAGCTCTACGAGCCCAACGTGCTGTTCTTCGGCGAGTGGATCGACATCGACGGTCGCGACCGAAGCCCCGAGGAGACCTGCGGTGGGACCTTCGCGTACGTCGACGCCTACGCGGGCGCGGTCGCGGCGGAGTTCGGCGTGAGCGAACACCTCGGCGCGTATCGCTGGTACTCACCCGAGCAGTACGCAGTCGAGCTTCCGTGCGACGACATCAACTACTCGTGTGCCTCCACCGATGGGGTCGCTCACTCGTGGGCGCTCCCGATCGAGCACGAGGTCGCCCACCTGGCCAATTTCATCGCGGGTATCTGTCCCGACGCCCTTGGTGAGGGCCTGGCCGAGGTCTACAGCGCGAACGCCTTCGACGCAAAGACCCACGACTTCGAGCTCTTGGTCGCGCGCATGCAGGAACCGTCGATACCTCCTAGCGATCGCGAGTACGGCATTCTCGGCCGCTTCGCCGCGTACCTCGTGGCGCGCTTCGGCCTCGAGGCCGTGCTCGACGTCTGCCGGACCACCGGCAGCTCCCCCAGCGGCCCGCAGCTGTCCGCGGCCATGGAGTCGGTGCTCGGCGTGAGCACCGACGAGCTGCTCACCGACTTCGAGCCCGAGCTCGGCTCGTGCAACCGCGCCCGGGACTACCGCTGGCGCGTGTTCGGGTGCGGCGTCGCCGAGGCTGCGCCCGACCTCGGCCGCGTGAGCCTCGACAGCGAGCGCAGCATCGAGACCACCTTCGCGCTCGACTGCGCCAACGACACGACGATCGGCCCGCTCGGCGACATGGTCTGGACCGCGGGGCGCTTCGATGTGGGCGCCGACGGAATCTATATGTTGTCGGTGGACGGAGATGGCCTCGACATTTCCGAGGTCGAGCTGAGGCTCACGCACTGCGAGCCATGCGGGAACGCCTTGATCTTGCCCGGCGAAATCGTCGGCCCTGAAATTCTCGACGCGGGCCGGTACTCGCTCGAGCTCCACGCCCCCGCGGACTTCCGCGGGAGCGTGCGGGTGACGCTCGAACCATGACGGGCCACGAACAGCCAATGGGGGTGGCGGTGTTTCATACGGTGACTATGCGGAAGAGGAAGCCCTGAGCAACCTGGTGTGACTGCTGCCGAGGGATCGGGAATGTGCGAACCGCCCGGAGTTCTCGTTGAACGACTTTCTTGGCCGCATCTGGGGCCACAGCATTCCTTGCGGTCGAATCATCGAGTGATGTCATCCCGCCTTGTGGTCGATCAAAAGACAGTTGCCGGGGCTGGCACGACGAGGTGGAGCACCAGTTGTCGTCTTCGGCCGCTTCGGCGATCAGCGTCGACATCAAACCACGCGGTCCCAAGGGTCACGGCCCAGAAGATGTGTCCGTTGGGCCGGATCGCGCAGGATCTTCTCACCCGGAGCAGCGCGCTGACTCCTCGCTCCGCCTGAACGTCCACTTCCATACGCTCGCGCTCGAGGGCGTGTACGTCCGCGATGACGCAGGCGTGCTGCGCTTTCACGCCCTCTCCAGTCCCAGCCCCGAGCAAGTCGCCGGAGTCGCCCGCTGGACACACGAGCGACTCGTCCGCGTGTGCGAGCGGCATGGTCGTTCGCTCAACGACCTCGACGACACCACTGACGTGCTCGCGCTCGACCAGCCAGTGTCGTCGGCGAAGAGATCCTTTGCACCGCCGAAGACGGACCGATGTCGACAAGCGTAGTGATGCAGTGGTGCGATTACGCGCACCACCGCGCCGCTCCTGAAGTCACGTCGTTCTGCAACCTCATGAGAACCCACGATGGCGGCTCCCACGTAAAGGGCTTCATGCGCGGCACAAGAGACGTCCTGCGCAGAACCTTCGAGGTCGCCGACCAGGACGAACTGGACGAGCTCACACGAGGCCTCTGCGCCGTCGTCAGCGTCAACTTGATCGATCCGGCGTACGGCGCGCCGACCAAGGACCTGTTGAAGAACCCAGAAGCGCACACCCTCGTCCGGCGCGCTGTCATCGACGGCCTCAGCGAAGCGCTCGCGGCGCAGCCTGCTCTGTTTGAAGCGCTCACAAAGCGTCTCGCAGACAACGCGGACGAGAGTCCTGATTAGCGCTCGACGCGGGAGAGCTTGTCCGGATTCGACGCAACGAAGACGCTGTTCACAACCTCGCCGTCGGTTTCGATGGTCACGACGCTGGGACCATTCGGGCCCACCACGACAAGCGCGGGCCAGCCGTTCGCTTGGATCGGGCGCACGGAAAAGCCGCTCCCGCGCGCAGCCTTGGCCGCGAGCCCCACAAAGAAACGCGCCACCGCCGAGCGTCCACGGATCACGCGCGTCGCTGCGCTCACCTTGCCGCCGCCGTCCGTCATCGCCCGGGCGTCTTCGCTGAGCATCGCCTCCACGCTCGCCACGTCGCCGGTCTGGCACGCGTGGGTAAAGCGCATCAGCAGCTCCGCGTGACGCCCCGGCGAAGGCGCAAAACGAGGGCGCCCTTTTCGAACGTGCTCTCGCGCACGCGACAACGCTTTGCGCGAAACCTGCGCGCTCACGCCCAGCGCCGAGGCGATCTCCTCATGCTGGTAGTCGAAGGCTTCGCGCAGCAAATACACGGCGCGCTCTTGAGGCGAGAGCGCCTCGAGTAAGAGCACGAACGCCAGGGAGATCGCTTGAGGGTCCGCGGGCTCTTCGAAGACCTCGGGCTCCGGCAACCACGGCCCAAAGTACTCTTCGCGCCGGCGCTTGCTCGCGCGCAGGCGGTCCAAGCACAGCCGCGTCACGCAGGTGCTCAGCCACGCTCCACGGTTGCGTATCTCCTCTCCCTTTTCAACGACGTTCCGCCATCGCAGCCACGCGTCCTGGAGCACGTCTTCCGCCTCGCTGCCGCTGCCGAGCATTCGATACGCCAGCGAGAAGAGCGGCCCGCGGTGTTCAGCGAACGGTTCCGTGAGGGCGTCGCTCACGCGCTCTCCCTCACAAACTCTGCCCCTGGCAACAGACACAGCTGCTCCGTGAAGCCTTCTTCCACCGCGCCGACCGCGTGATTGAAACGCGCGCGGTAGTTCTCCCACGCGATGACGCTCGTCAGCTCCACGAGGGCCGAAGTCCCCAGCTCTGCTTCCAGCCGCTTGACCTGCTCATCACATGGAGGCGGAGGCGTCGCGCTCATGGCGACGCAATAGTCGAGGACGTCGAGCTCCAGCGGAGAGAAGTTCGCCGAACTCGGTGACACAAGCCCTTCAAGTTCTTTCCGGCTCAGCCCCGCCTCCATCGCCATCGAGCTTCCGATATCCACGCAGAATCGGCAACCGACCTCCATGGCTGTCTTCAGGTTCGCCAGCGCTTTGATGCGTGGTGACAAGAGGCTCCTGCGCTCCAATGCCAGCTCGAAGAGCCCGTACGCCATGAGCACACTGCGCTGGTGCGCCTTGACGCCGACGGGCCCAGGGACGCGCCCAAGGCGCCGCTTGCAAACCCAGTAAAAGAATCGAACCAAGAGCCCCGCGCCTTGGCGAGGACGAACTGCGATGGTGGTCATGCCTGCACGACGCCGCAGCCCCGCGAAGTGTGACCACCCAAGTCTCGTCGCCCTAGTCCGTGCCCGTTTTGAGAACCAGCGGCTCAAACGCGGCGCGGAAACGGTCCGACCACGGACAGCTCGTCCGCGTCTCAGGATCCAGGCGCACCAGGCGAGTCTTCGCCCGCGCGTGACAGCGTGATCCATGGCGCGCCTTCACCTCGGCGCTGATCACTAAGCTCGTCCGGCCTGCTAGGCGCGGACGGCTGAGCGAGCTCGGGCCCTTCGAGTTGGTCAGCACGGGTCACTCGCCCGGGCCGCGAAGACTCTCGCGGATTGAGCCTAACTTCCACGCTTGAAGACGGGTTGTACCCCTGCGCCGCCACTCTACATGTCAAGAATGGCGAGGTTACAGTGGTACTTCATAGCATGTTCGGACTAGAGCCTGGGTCAACGATGCCCCTGCGACGACGAACTGGAGAAATAGTTGTGGAATCGGTTGGCGGATACGTGGGCATTGACAACGGCCACGCAATTATCTGAGCTCATACGTACGGAGACCGCGTCTCTTGCAGGTCGCAACCCCCTGCGAGCTCGACCACTCGAGCGGCGACGCCAACGCCTCCTCGAGCCAGCGCATCGGCTGGTCGTAGCCCCGAGCGCGGCGAGTTCGCGACCGAGCGCTCGAGTCGCGGCGCAGTCGAGGCCGGAGGCACGCCAAGCAGGCGTTGGCTTCGGGGAACGCCCCGGCCATGGACGCGGGTCCGCGTCGGCAGCTCCGGTCACGCAAGCGTGAACGCCAGGGCAGCGCAGCGCAGCGCAGCGCCGCTGCCGATCTTGCCCGCCCAAGCCAACCAAGCTACACGCGTCCCCGTGCTGACGGTCCTGGACGTCAACAACTTCTGGAGCCCGACCGGCGGCGGCGTGCGCCGCTATGAGCTCGAGAAGGCCAGGGTCCTCGGCGAGCGCGAGGGCGTCCGCTTCGTGTTCGCGCTGCCGGGCAAGACGAGCACGAGCGAGCGCATCAGCGACAACGTGGTCTTCGAGCACATCGGCGACAGCCTGCCCTCGCGCGGGCAGTACCGGAACATCGTGATCAGCCGGGGCCTGCGCCGGGTCGTCGAGCGCCATCGGCCCGACGTGATCGAGTGCGGCTCGCCGATCTTCTTGCCGCCGCTCGTACAGCGCGCGTCGGCCAAGCTCGAGCCCCGCCCGGCGCTGGTCGGGTTTTGGCACGCCGACTTCCCGCGGACCTACACCGGCCTCGGCATGCGCCTGATCCACCCGGCGCTCGAGCCCGCGGGCGAGCGCCTCGGCTGGAGGTGGATGCGGCGAGCGTTTCGCAAATTCGACGGGATCTTCGTTGCGAGCCGCTGGGTCGGCCGCAACCTGATGCGCAACGGCCTCGATCGGCTCTACTACACGCCGCTCGGGGTCGACAGCGAGACCTTCACGCCCGCGCGGCGCGATCCGGAGCTCGTCGAGCGCTTCCGCGGCGGGCATCCGGATCGCAAGATCCTGTTCTTTCCCCACCGCTTCTCGGAAGAGAAGGGCCTGCGCAACCTCCTGAGCGCCTACGCGACGCTGCGCGAGCGCGTCACGCCCGAGCCCGCGCTGGTGTTCGCGGGCACCGGGCCCGAGCAGGCCCGGGTCGAAGACGCGGTCGCGGCCAACGAGCACGTCCACTTCGTCGGCTACCTCGACTCGCGCGAGCTCCTCGCCCGGCACTTCGCGTCCTGCGACATCTGCCCGTGCCTGTCGAAGTTCGAGACCTTCGGGCTGTCGACGGCCGAGGCCCTGGCCGCGGGGCTCGCGGTCGTCGCCGCCGACGAGGGCAGCGCGGGCGAGCTGGTCGAGGACTGCGGCGGCGGCCTGACCGTGCCCTACAACGACAGCGCGGCGCTGGCCGACGCGATCGTGACCCTGGTCGAGGATGGTCAGCTAGACGAGCGCGGGCGTCGGGGCCGGGCCTACGCGCAGCAGCTGACCTGGGACGCGACCTTTGACCGGGAGCTGCGCTTTTATCGCGAGATCGTCGCGCGCAAGCGCGGCGGGCAGCCGCCCGCGACCGGGTTTCACGGCGCCGACAGCTTGTCGCGGAAGTAGCCGAGCACGGACTCCAGCGCCTCATGGGTCGGGTGACCGGCCTCGTCGACGAAGTCGAGGGTCAAGACCGAGTGGCCCCTCCCGGGCAGCACGGTCAGGCGGATCCGCGCGTGCTCGGGGTCGTTGAGCGCCGCGTCGATCGCCGCGAAGCGACCCGCGGTGCAGCCCGGATCACCCGCGAAGCGGAATGCGAGCATCGGCCCGCACGCGTCGAGGTGGTCGCGCGCGGCCTCGACCTCGGCGGCGCTCATGTGCAGCTCCTCGCCGAGCACGATCGGCATCGCCGGCTGCGAGGCGACGGCCGCGAGCACGCTCTCGTCGCCGATCAGCGTGATCGCAAAGTTCCCCGTCAGGCACATCCCGATCACGCCGACGCCGGCCACGCCCGCACGATCGCGGACGTCCCGACACAGGGCCCGAAACCAATCGACGGCCGGGCTGCTCTCGTTGCGCGCGAACAGCTTGAAGTAGCGGCGCATGCAGACCACCCGGACCATGTTGCCGACCATCGAGACCCGCCCGAGCGGCCCGAAGATGTGCGGGATGACGACGCGATGGCCGGCCTCGACCAGGCGGTCGGCGAGCCGAAGGGTCTGCGGACCGATGCCCGGCAGCTCCTGCATGATGACCACGGGCGGGCCCTCGCCGCGGGCGTAGACGTCGTGGGTGACCCGCTCACCGCCGCGCAGCGCCGCCGTGAACCTTCGGACCTCGTAGCCTTCCATCGTCGTCGACATCTCGCCTTGCTTGCCGCTCAGACACCCAAGCCACGGCGAACGAGCGCCTCGATCGCCGGGCCGTGCTCGTGGCCGAGCGCGAACACATGAACCTGGACCACGCCGGCCGAGAGCGGCTCGATCTCGGGCTCGCGCACGACCGAGGACCAGTGCGAGCTCATCGCCAGCTGCTTGACCCGCGCGACCCCCTGCGAGGGATCGAGCGCGGCCGGGAGCGTGAGCTCGAAGCCGTGGCGGTAGGCGCCCTCGACCCGCGGGGTTCGAACGATCGCCCCGCGCGAGAGCCGACCGTAGGGCACGTGGACCTCGGTCCCGTCGTCGCTCTCGAGCGTCAGCACCCGGTAACCGAGGCTGCGCACGATCCCGCTCTGGCCGTCGAGCGTGACCCGGTCCCCGACCTCGCACAGCGAGCTCGCCTTGATGAACATCCCGTTGACGAGGTCGCGGATCGGGTACCAGAGCACCGCGAACATGCCGAAGAACAGCACGGTGAGGACCTGCGGGCTCTGCAGCTTGAACACGAGCGGGATCGCGAGCAGCAGGTACATGAGGACCACGAGGGCCTCGAGCACCGGGCGCGAGCGCGACAGCGCGGCGCGCCGCGACTTGCTCATCGGGACCAGGCTCAGCAGCCAGCGCAGCCCGCCGAGCAGGGCGAAGACCACGAACCCGAAGACCACGAACAGGACCAGGCCGAGGCCCGTGACCGTGAGATCGTCGAACACGGGCAGCCCGTCGAACATCGACAGGGTGTCGAAGCCGAGCTCGTCGCCCGACGCTGGCTCCGGCTCCGGCCCGACCCCGATCCCGATCCCGATTCCGATTCCGATCCCGATCACAAGTACCCCCGATCGCGCAGGCTCTCGACCAGCAGGTGCGAGATGTAGCGGTTGATCTCGAGCGCGCCCTGCTTGTCTTCGCTGATCAGGCCCATGCGCTGGAGGGCATCGAGGGCCCGATCGAGCGCGGCCGACTCGAGGCAGGTGATCCGGATCAGGCGCGCGCGGGTCAGACGCTTGTGGAGCACGAACTGCAGCAGCAGGGCGACCCATTCGAGGCGCAGCTCCTCGAACAGCTCGCGGCCCGGGCTCACGGGCGCGCGCATCAGCAGATCTTCGCCGTCGAGGCGGTCGACGTGGGTGATCCAGCTCTGCAGCGCGACGCCGACGTAGCCGCCCGTGTAGTCGAAGTAGCGGGTGAACAGCCGCGCGCGGTTCCAGGCCGGGAGATCGTCCTCGTCGCGCCCGTCGACGAGGAAGCGCAGACCCGTCGCGCGGTGGCGGCTCTCGATCAGATCCTTGATCTGCTCGGCGGCGAAGGGCTGACACTCGACCACGGCCAGGGCTTGATCCGCGAGCGGGACCACGCGCGAGATGAAGCGGTAGGCGTGGATGTTGAGCTCGAGGATGAACAGGACGCGCTCGCCCCAGCGATCGACGAGCTCGGCGAGCTGGTCGAGGACCGCGCTCCCGTCGGCCGAGCGCTCCCACCACAGCTCGAGATCGTGGATCATGATCACGCTGCCGGTCGGGATCGCGGACAGGATCTCGTCCCAGTCGCGGGTCCCCTCGCCGGCGATCTTGAGCTCCTTTTCGATCCGCGACTTGAACAGCGCGACGTCGGCCGAGCCGCCCCGCGGCGGGAGGATGTTGTACTTGTTGCGCTTCTCGAAGTGCCTGCGCGCGGTGTAGCGGGCCAGCGAGGTCTTGCCGCTGTGGCGCTCGCCGACGATCATCAGCACGCCGCCGCGGCCCTGCCTCCAGTTGCGCACGGCCCCGGCGATCTCGTCGAGCTCGCGCTCGCGCCCGACCCAAAACTCGATGCTGACCCGGGCCTGACCCAAGAAGGGCTGCGAGTAGTAGAAGGGGAGCCCGTCGAGGACCTCGGGCTTGGGGCTGTTGTCGTTGACGAACTCGAGCACCCGCTCGACGACGTTGCCGCGCTCGGCGGTCTGGATCCGGCGGGCCATGAGCACGCCCGCGCTCCAGCGATACAAGAGCCGCACGAGCACCCGCTTGGACACCCGCTGGGCCACGCGGCTCAGGGCCTCGACCTTGGACAGCGCGCCGCCGGACTGCTCGAGGCGGACGTAGAGCTTGAAGCTGTCCTCGGACCCGGTGATCGCGTAGGCCTCGGTCCGATCGAGGATCTTGCCGAGCTGGGCGTCGATGCGCTCACCGAGCTTGGGCGCGAGGCCGCGGAGCTGGTCGAGCTCGGCGTCGAGGCGACCGCGGCCGTTGTCGATGACCGGCCCGACCCGCTCGGCGAGGCTGAGCTCGAAGTCCTCGTGGCCGGACTCGTACTCGCTGAGGTTGAAGGACACGAGGTGCAGGACGTCCTGGGCGACCCCAACGGCGCGCTGCTCGGCGAGCGCGACCCGGGCGGTGTGCTCGCGGAGGCCGCCGAGGAACTCGGCCTGGACCAGGAAGTCGACGAGCCGACGGAGCGAGACGGTCAGGACCTCGGTGTCCTCGAAGGGCTGGGCTTCGAGGCCCATGAGCGCGTCGTCGCTGATGACCTCGATCGCGTCGGGCAGCTCGGCGCTCGCGGCCTGGGCCTCGCGGGCGAGGTCCTCGACCATGCGCTTGTCGTCGAACTCGCCGCGCAGCTCCTCGGTGAAGCGCAGCTTGGGCTCGTCGACGTGGGCCTCGTCGCTGGCCTCGGGGCCGGCTTCGGGCCGCGCCTCGATCGCCGCCCGATACTCGACGAGGGACTCGCGCAGCTGCTCGGCGCCGCGCAAGATGCCCGACTGCAGCGTCATCGCCGTCGAGTCTTTGGTCCGCTCGACGATCGCCCGCAGGCGCTGCTGGAAGCCGGCGTTGTGGAGCTCGAGGGCCGCGCGGTTGAGGACCAGCTGGCGATTGTGGCGCCAGACCGCCGAGACCTCGAGCAGGCGCGCGTCGAGGCCCTCGGCCTCGCTCGGCAGCCGCCGCACGCGGCGGACGAGGCGGTGGACCTCGAGGCTGTCGAGGTCGTTGGCGAAGTTCTGGGCCAGCGTGCGCGAGGCGTGGGCGAGCAGATCGCGGCTCTGCTCGCTGCGCTTGGTCGTCCGGGCCAGGAGCTTGTCGAGGCGCTCGACGACGAGCTCGCGCCGCTCGGCGATCCGCGCGGCGAGCTCGAGCTTGGCGCGCTCGCGGGGGTCGATGTCCTCGGGCGCGGGCGCCTGCTCGGCCTCGCTCGACTCGGCCGGCGCCTCGTCCCCAGCCCCCGGGGGCGCGAACGATGCGGGCGTGGGCTTCGGCTTCGCCGCGGGCTTCGGCTTCGCCGCCGCGGGCTTGGCCGCCGGCTTCGAGGCCGGCAGCTCGACGAGGCGCTGGGCGAATTCGTCGAGCGCGTGGCGGGCCTCGGAGATCGAGCGACCCAGCACGAGCAGGGCCTGGTAGCCGTCCTGGGCCATGTCGTGGAGCGCGAGCTCGAGCGCCCGGAGGCTGCGGTAGCGCAGGTAGTGGGTGTACAGCGGCGTCGCGCTGAAGCTGTAGGTCAGCTGCGAGCCCTGAAACAGGTGGCGCCGCCGCAGCCGACGCTTGGCCCGGCGCAGGCTCGGCGAGTCCTCGACCGCGGGCGCGAGCACGCCAGCGTCGCGATTGACCGTGAGGGTCTTGGGCGCGTCGCGCTCGAGCTCGGCGAGGCGCTCGATCCAGCCCTCGATGCGGCGCTCGAGCGCGTCGACCTGGGCGCTGAGGCGATCGCTCTCGAATTCAGTCAGCGCGCGGCGAGCCTGGAACAAGAAGCCGCTTTGGATCTTGTTGAGCTGCTTGCGCTGGCGCAGGACCACGCGCTCACTGAGCGCCTTGTGGAGCTGGTCGAAGGCCCGCTCGACCACGCCCCGGAGCTGCTCGATCAGCGCCGCGTCGTGGGTATAGATGAGCTCGAGGCACTCGCTCGCAAACTCCTGGGCGATCTCGTCGTGGGCCAGCGAGAGCTCGCGCGCGGCCGCCCTGAGCTCGCTCGGCGCGGGCGCGCGCAGGGGCATGAGCTCGATCCCGTCGAGGTCGTCGGCCGTCAGCGAGCGCTCGGCGCGACCGTCACGGGCGCGGGAGGGTCGATCTTGTCCGACGCGCTGGAGGACCGAGCTGAACCGGCTCGACCCGTGGGTCACGAGCACGCTGCCGACGTCATCGCACAGCTCGTCGAGCTCGACGATGCTCTCGGGCTGCTCGACCAGCGGCCCGGCCGGGAGCCCGAGTACGACGAGGTCGGCGTCGCCGGACTCCTGCCGGACCCAGTCGTAGAGCGGGCGGTTGCCGATCGCGTTGTTGAACACCTTGACGCTGGCCTGGATCCGCGCGTCGGCCAGCGCGCGCTGGGCCGACTTGAACAGCGCGTCGCCGCGGCTGGGGTCGTCGTTGAGCAGCAAAAAGCGCAGCTCCGAGCGGCGCCAGTCGTCGGCCAGGCTCAAGAACCGGATCAGGGCCATCTCGAGCTCGAAGCTGCCCTGGGTCGGCGTCCACCACAGATCCACGCGAGCGTGGGTCCCAAACCCGCGCTTGGGGTCGCGGGCCAGGAGCAAGAGGCTGAAGTCGAGCTCGACGAGCTCGTCGAGGGTCGTGGCGAAGCCGCCGCGATCGTGGCGGTGCTCGGCCCAGTTGATCAGCACGGTGTTGGGCTCGAGGCCCGCGAAGCCGTGGAAGCGAGCGATCGAGCGGGCCGTGGCCCAGGGATCTTCGGTCTCGAGCTCGCGCTCGAAGCGGCCCGCGATCAGGGTCCCGTCGCTCGCGCGCTCGCCCTCGTCCGCGCCGTCTCGGCCCCCGCGCTCGGCGTCCCGCTGCTCACGCGCGACCGCTCGCTGCTCGCGGGCGGCGTCCTTGGACGTGCGCAGGCGGAAGTCCGTGAGCACGCCGCGGTCGCGGATCAGCTCGGTCCCGAAGGCCAGCAGCGGGGCGTGATCCTGGACCTCGCGCCAGCTGAAGCTGAGCACGTTGGGCCGCCAATTGCGCTGCGCGCTGCCGCCCGCGTCGAGCTTCTCGAGGCCCCAGCGGACCAGCGAGGACCACACGCCCTCCCAGGTGTCCCCGGACTCGAGCGCGAGCTCGCGGCGCTTGAGGTAGGCGAACAGCCCGATGAACAGCACCACCGCGCCCGCGGTCGCGGCGATGTCGAGCTGGATCATCATCAGCACGCAGACCAGGGCCCCGACCACGCTGACGACCCGCGGGATCCGGAACTCCGGGCGGAAGTCGGTGCTCGCCCAGCTCTCGATCGCGCAGCTGAGGTTCAAGAAGCCGTAGGTCGCAATGAAAAAGATCGAGACCACGCGGGCGATGACGTCGAGCTCGCCGATCAGGATCCCGGCCTCGCCGATCGCAAAGGCGATCAGCAGGGCCCGGCGCGGCTCGTTGTCCTTGCCGTGGCCCTTGGCGAACCACGTCGGCGTCACGCGGTCGCCCGACAGCGCCTGCAGGATCCGCGGCGCGCCCATGATGCTGCCGAGGCCCGAGCTCAGCGTCGCGCCCCAGATCCCGGCGATGACCAAGAAGCCCCAGCGCGAGGACTCGGCCAGGATGTTGGTGTTGGACATCAGGTCGCCAGCCGGGAGCTTCCAGGCCAGGAACACCGCCAGCGTCACGTAGACGACCAGCCCGGTCGTGATCGAGGCCAGGGTCCCGATCGGGATCGAGCGCTTCGGATCCTTGAGGTCGCCGGACATGTTGACCCCGGCGGTGAAGCCCGTGACCGCGGGGAAGAAGATCCCGAAGATCTCGGCGAGCGGCGCCCCGTCCTCGGGCGCGGCGAGGTGCAGGCCTTCGGAGGGGGGCGTCCCCGGCGACAGCGCGATCGAGACCAGCGAGAACGCGATCGCGCCGAGGATCACGTACTGGGTCTTGATCGCGAAGCTGGTGCTGATCAGCGTGACCAGGGTCAGGCCGACGATCGTGATCGTGCCGCAGATCCGGATGTTGCGGATGTCCGGATCGATGCCCATCTGGCCGAGGAAGCTCTCGGAGAAGCCGATCACGTAGAGCGAGATCGAAAACGACAGGCCGACGAAGAGCGCGAGGCCCAAGGTCCCGCCGATCGGCAGGCCGAGGCTGCGCGAGACGATGTAGTAGGGCCCGCCCGCGCCGACCTTCTTGTCGGTTGCGATCGACGAGATCGACAGCCCGGTCGTGACCGAGATCAGGTGGGCCGCGACGATGACGCCGAGCGCGAGCCACAGCCCGCCGTTGCCCACGACCCACGGCAGCCGCAGGTACATGATCACGCCGAGGATCGTCAGAATCGAGGGCGTGAAGACACCGCCGAAGGTGCCGAATTTCGTGGAGCGCTTGGCCATGAAGAGCGGACGAACAATCTACCTAGTGCGGCGACAGGTTTGAAGCGGCGTCGACTCGCGCTCGGAGGGTGGACACCTGCGCGCTTGCGCAGGCGTTCAGCACCTCGGCTTCGTTGACCCCAGGCACAGGGCCCGGGGATCCTTGGTCACCGTGCCGATGATCTCGCGCAAGAAGCAGCCCTACCCGATCTCCGACGGGCTGCGCGCCTACCTCGAAGAACACCGTCGCGAGGTCCCGCTGCCGATCCGCTACGAAGATCTGACCTACTACGGCGACACCGTCCCGGTCTACGACAAGCACGGCCGCGACACCTTGTGGGAGTCGGTCCTCTACCCGGCGCACGAGCGGCGCCGGATCCAGCGGGGCCTCGTCGACACCTACGCGACCCTGCGCGTGACCGGCGAGCGCTCGCTGATGCAGCACCTCGTGACCGATCGCGTCGACGTGTGCTCCTACGGCAACACCCAGCCCTTCCGCGTCCGGATCCTCAACACCCTCAACGAGAACTTCGACTACTTCTACGTCAAGCGGGCCGACGCCTCGCGGGTCTACGGGCTCGAGCTCGAGCACATGCTCTCGCCCAACCGGCTCGAGTTCATGACCGAGGGCGACACCCTCGTCGAGTCCCACATCGCCGGGATCCCGGGCGACGTGTTCATGCGCGACTACCTCGAGGACAAGCACCTCGACGAGGTCCGCCTGGCCAAGGAATTCGTCAAATTCTGCGAGCGCTGCTTCATCCGCCTCCTCGGTGACATGCACGCGGGCAACTTCGTCGTCGACATCACCCCGGACTTCGACGAGACCAGCTACCGGCTCCGCGCGATCGACTTTGATCAGCAGAGCTACGAGGACAACATTCGGGTGTATCAGCCCAATTTTTACATTGAGAACAACCCGATCGTGTTCCTCGGCATGAAGTGCATGGAACCGGCGACCACGCGGCAGTACCAGCAAGAGGAGCGCAGCTTGATCCGCCACCGGGCCACGAGCGAGCGCGAGGCCCTGCGCGCGCTGCTCGACACCATGCGCCTCGACGAGCTCGCGCCCGATGAGCACGTCGCCTCGCTGCGCGAGGATCTGCTCGAGTTCTACGCGGACGCCCGCTTCGAGCGCTGTCAGACCATGGGCGCGCTGGTCGACGCCTCGCTGAGCACCCTCGACTGGGAGACCTGAGCCGCGGCGAAGCCTCGCCTGCTCAGGCCTGGGTCGGCGCCCGGCGGGGCAGCTCGATCACGAACTGCGTGCCCTCCCCGACCGTCGACTCGACCCGGATCTCCCCGCCGTGCTCCTCGACGATCCGGTGGACCAAGGCCAGGCCAATCCCCGTTCCGCCGGTCTTGGTCGAGTAAAAGGGCTCGAAGATACGGCCGAGGCTCGCCGCCTCGATCCCCGTCCCGTAGTCCCGCAGGTGCAGCCGCACCTGCTCGTCGAGCGCCTCGAGCTCGAGCTCGAGGCGGCCCTTGCCGGCCATCGCCTGCGCGCCATTGCGGACCAGGTTCCACAGCACCTGCGTCAGCTGGCCAATGTCGAGCTCGACCGGCACCGGCTCCTTCGGCACGCTGACCACGAGCTCGATGTCGGCGTTGCTCGGATCTGCCCGGAAGCTGTCGGCGAGCTCCGCGAGCGCCCGGCCGAGCTCGATCTTCGCCCGCTCGAGCCGTCGCGGCCGGGTGTAGTCGAGCAGCTCGGACACGATGTCGGCCAGCCGGGACGACTCGCTGCGGATCACCCGGATCAGGCGCTGATCCTCCTCGCCGACGTCGGCCTCGAGCAGCTCGGCGCAGCCCGAGATCGCGGCCAGGGGGTTGCGGACCTCGTGCGCGACCGAGGCGGCCAAGGTCCCGAGCGCGGCCAGACGCTCGTTGCGTCGCAGCACCCGCTCCATCTCGCGCAGCTCGGTCACGTCTTGAAAATTGACGATGTGCCCGAGGAAGCGCCCGCCCTCGTCGAGCAGCGCGCTGCACGAGAGCCCGAGGTTGACCCGGCGGTTGTCGTCGGCCCGCTTGACGCTGAGCTCGAAGCGACTGCGGACCCCGCCCGAGCCGTCGAGGTGGCCGCGGACGCCGGGGATCAGCTCTTCACAGTCGAGCCCGTGAAGGCTCCCGCTGCGCCCGAGCAGGGCCGCGGCCGTCGGGTTGGCGAACAGCACCTTGCCGTCGAGATCGACCGTGAGCAGGCCCGAGCTCAGGGATCGCACGATGTTCTCGTTGAGCGTGCGCAGGCTGCCGAGCTGCGAGACCGACGACAGCAGCTGGGTGTTGAGGTACCCCGACAAGATCGCGACCAGCCCGATCGCGCTCGTGGTCCGCAGCAACGCCAGCCACAGCTTCGCGGGCGGGATGCTGGCCGCGACCACCCCCGGACCGGCGAGGCCCGGGACCAGATCCAGGAACTGCGCCATGCTCAGCCCGACGTAGAGCAGGCCCGACGCCGCCGCGGCCGTCAGGATCTGGCGCCGATCGCCCATCGTCGCGGCGCCGAGCACCGCGATCAGAAACAAGAACACGAAGCCCGAGTCGACGCCCCCGGTCAGGCCCACGGCGATCAGCGCGAACACGACGTCAAAGGTCGACTGCGCCCAGCCGAGCGCGCGCAGCCGCTCGAAGGTCCGCGGCGCCTCACGCTGCGGTCGCAGCTGCCAGGCGAACACCAGGGTCAGGACGTAGCCGGCCGCGAGGGTCGTCCACGCCAACCAATCGCGCGGCCCGACGGTCCGCTCTTCGACCAGCCAGGTCGAGTAGCTCGTCAGGAGCGTGAAGATCGCCAGCAGCCCGAGGCGAAACAGCATGAAGTAGCTGATCCGCCGGCGCAGGGCCTCGACCCGCGCCGACAGGCGCTCGACGCCCGGACTCGCGTCGAGCCCGGCTCTGAGCTCGGCGCTGAGCGCGACGACATCGGACGTCTCGCCGTCGCCGGGCACGACTACTTGATACCGCCAGCGACGTCGAAGATCGGCAGGTACATCGCGATCAGCATGCCGCCAACACCCACGCCGAGGAACACGAGGATCAGCGGCTCGAGCATCGCCGACATCGCAGCGACCGCGGCGTCGACCTCTTCTTCGTAGAAGTCGGCGATCTTCTGGAGCATGTCATCCATCGCGCCGGTCTGCTCGCCGACGCCGATCATCTGGACGACCATCGGGGGGAAGATCGCGGTCTCGAGCAGCGGCGAGGCGATGTCCTTGCCCTCGGACACCTTCTCGCGGGCGTAGAGGATGCCCTTTTGGATCACGGCGTTGCCGGCCGTGCGCGCGACGATGTCCATCGCGTCGAGGATCGGCACGCCCGAGGCCAGCAGCGTGCCCAGCGTCCGCGTGAACCGGGCGACGGCGCCCTTGCGGACCACGTTCCCGAACACGGGCAGCTTGAGCATCATGCTGTCCCACATGAACCGGCCCTTCTCGGTCTTCTTGAACGCCGAGATCCCGAACCCGGCGGCCACGACCAGCGGGATCAGGATCAGCGCGTTGCCCGTGATGAAGTGGCTGATCGCGAGGACCACGCGGGTCGGCGCGGGCAGCGAGCCGGCCCCGAGATCCTTGAACATGGTCTCGAAGGTCGGCAGCACGAAGGTCATCATGATGATCATGACGCCGACACCGACGACGACGATCGCGGTCGGGTAGACCAACGCCCCGCGGACCTGGCGGGCGAGCTTGGCCGACTTCTCCAGGTAGGTCGCCATCCGCCGGAAGATCAGATCCAGGATACCGCCGGCCTCACCCGCGGCGACGAGGTTGCAAAACAGCTGGTCGAAGACCTTGGGGTGCTTGGCCATCGACTCGCTGAGCGACTTGCCCGACTCCACGTCGGCCTTGACCTTGGCCAGGATCCCGCCGAAGTGTGGGTTCTCGGCCTGGCTCGCCAGCATGTCCAAGCACTGGACCAGCGGCAGCCCGGCGTCGACCATGGTCGAGAAGGTCCGGGTGAACACGACCAGATCCTTGAGCGAGACGCCCGATCCGATCGTCGGCAGCTTGATCTCGATGCCCTTCTTTTTGACGCTGTTGACGATCAGGCCCTGGGCCGAGAGCCGGTCGCGGACCATGCCCTCGTCGTTGGCCTCCATGGTGCCGGAGCGGTGCTCACCCCCGCGCGTCGACGCTTCCCAGATCCAAGCCGCCATGATTAGTATCCCCTGTTCTTGCGCTGAACTTGCGACAGGCCCTTGCCGGCGTTGAGCATCGACGCGAGCTCGGTTGGCTGACTCGAGCGGGCCAGGGCCAGGTCGCGGTCGAGCTGATCGGTGAGCACGAGCTCGGCCAGTGATTGGTTGAAGGTCTGCATCCCGTGCTCGCCCTGACCGACCTGCATCTGTGAGTAGATCTGGTGGACCTTGTCCTCGCGCATGAGGTTGCGGATCGCCGGGGTTGGGACCATGACCTCGAGCGACAGCACCCGACCGCCGCCCTTGCGAGGCAGCAGCGCCTGGCACAGCACGCCCTCGAGCACGAAGCTCAGCTGCGCGCGGACCTGGTTTTGCTGGTGAGGCGGGAACACGTCGATGATGCGGTTGATCGTCTGCAGCGCGCTGTTGGTGTGGAGCGTGCCGAAGGTCAGGTGGCCGGTCTCGGCCACGGTCAGGGCCGCGGCGATGGTCTCGGTGTCACGCATCTCGCCGATCAGCACGACGTCGGGGTCCTGGCGCAGGATCGACTTGAGCGCGCGCGAGAAGCTGTTGGAGTCGGCACCGATCTCGCGCTGGTTGACCAGGCACTTGCGGTGCTCGTGGATGTACTCGATCGGATCTTCGAGGGTGATGATGTGCTCGCGCCGGCTCCGGTTGACCATGTCGATCATCGCCGCGAGCGTGGTGCTCTTGCCCGAGCCGGTCGGGCCCGTGACCAGGACCAGGCCCCGGGGCTTGGCCGCGAGCTCCTTGACGATCGGCGGGAGCTTGAGCTCGTCGAAGCTGCGGATCTCGTAGGGGATCAGGCGAAAGGCGCCCGCGACGGCGCCCTTTTGCATGTAGAGGTTGGCGCGGAAGCGGGCCAACCCCTTGATGCCGAATGAGAGATCGAGCTCGAGATCCTCTTCGAAGCGGTGCTTCTGCTTGTCCGAGAGGATCGAGTAGCACATCGCCTTGGTGTCGTCGGGCTTGAACGGTGGCGTGCGCAGCGGGACAAGGCGGCCGTCGATGCGCAACATCGGCGGCGAGTGCGTTGTCACGTGGAGGTCCGTCGCCCCCTGATCGAGCATGGCCTTGAGGAGCTGGTGGAGGTTGACGGTCGACATCGAGGTGGGCTTGCTCTGCGATTCAACGACGGTCGAATTCGTGATCCAGGGTACAGAGGGTCCGAGCTTTTGGCCAACTAATGCGCCACCGAGAGGTCGGCGCCCAGATCCAGCGCGATTTTGGCACCACGTCCGCGGTGATCCCGGCGATCGTGGGTGCACGAGTGAACAGGTGGTAGGCTGCGGCCCGGAATGAGCAAGCTCTTCTACGCCGCCCTGGCCTGCGTGCCCTGCTTGTTGAGCGGGTGCCCGAGCTCCGAGCTCAGGGGCGACACCGACGGCGAGACACTCGGAGACCGCGACGGTAACACCGCGGACGGCGAGGGCGAGACACTCGGGGGCGGTGACGGAGACAGCGATCCCGACCCGGGCGACGGAGACGGCGACGGCGATCCCAACCCGGGCGAGGGCGAGGGCGACACCGACCCCGACCCGGGCGAGGGCGAGGGCGACGGTGACACCGACACCGACACCGACACCGACTGCACGGGTCCCAACGGCACCCAGCCCTTGCCGCCGGACTACGTCCAGCCCGACTCGCCGACCGTCCCGGGCTCGACCTGGGCCTACTTCGAGCTCGAGGACTTCCAGCCCCAAAGCTGCAACTTCGGCGAGACCTACAGCCTCGAGACCTTCAAGGGCCAGGTCACGCTGCTCACGCTGATGCGGGCCAGCTGCGAGATCTGTCAGGGCACGCTCGAGAAGCTCGAGGAGATGCACACCCAGCTGAGCCTCGAGGGCTACGAGCTGTGGTTCGTCGCGCTCAACCAAGACGGCTACGCCGACTGGCAGCAAGAATTCATCGACCGCGCGTCCTTTCCGCTCATCCAGGACACCGCGCAGGCCAACGCGTGGGGGCTGCTCAACGAGGTCGGGCTCGGCACCGACGACATCTACATCTACGACGCGAGCGGCACCCTCCGCAGCTACTTCAACTACGCCGACGCCAACCCCAACATCGACCTCAACACCCAAGACGGGTGGGACACGGTCTACAGCGCGCTGATCGCAGCGCTCGAGGGCTGATGCTGATGCTGATGGACGGACGCGTCGCGCTCGCGCTCGCGTGCGGGGTCTGGCTGAGCGCCTGCCCGGCGGCCTCCGAGACCGAGTCCGAGACCGAGTCCGAGACCGGCGCCGAGGCCGACACCGAGACCGGCGGACAGACCCCCGAGGAGCGCGGCGCCGCGCTCTACTCGAGCTACTGCGGGTTTTGCCACGGCGACGAGGGCCAGGGTTACGCGGCCGACAACGCCACCGCGCTGAACAACCAGGAGTTCCTCCGCCTCGCCGACGAGGACTTCCTCGCGGCGGCGATTCGCTACGGTCGCCCGGGCACGACGATGTCCGCGTGGGGCGAGGTCAAGGCCGGGCCGCTGTCCGACGACGACATCGCCGACCTCGTGGCCTTCATCAAGTCGTGGCAGACCGTCGAGGACGCGGAGGTCGACGACTACGCGATCGCTCCGGACTCGTCGACGCTGCGCGGCGAGACCTACTACGGCGTGTTCGGCTGCGAGGACTGCCACGGCGAGCTCGGCCGCGGGGGCCCCTACGTGACCCTCGAGAACCCCTGGTTTCTGACCCTGGCCAGCGACGGCTACCTGCGCGAGAGCATCGTCAACGGCCGGCCCGGCACGCCGATGGCCAGCTACGCCGACGGCGGGATGAACGACCTCACGAGCGCGCAGCTCGACGACATCATCATGTTGATCCGCAGCTGGGAGCGCGAGCCGAACACCGATCCGATCGGCCCCTTCGTGCCCGAGGTGTCCGACGCCGTCCTCAACCCCGACGGGCCCGACCCCGGCTTCGAGCTGATCGACGACCGCTTCATCGGCGTCGACGCGGTCAAGGCCGCGCTCGACCAGGGCGCCAAGCTGATCATCCTCGACGCCCGGCCCCACGCCGACTTCCTCGACGGCCACATCGAGGGCGCCGTCTCGATCCCCTTTTTCGACCTCGACACGGTCATCGACGAGCTCCCCCAGGACGTCTGGATCGTCAACTACTGCGGCTGCCCCCACGCGGTCTCGGGCCAGTCCTTCGACGCCCTGCAGGCCGCCGGGTTCGAGACCATCGCGGTCCTCGACGAGGGCTACTACGAGTGGGTCGAGCGCGGCTACCCCGTCGCCATCGGTGGGTAGGCGGGTTGCTAGAAGTCTCGCGCGCAGCGGACCCCGTAGATCCGCAGGTCCGAGTCTGGCGAGGCAAAGTTGCGCTTGCTGATCCGCTGGGCCGGGAAGTTGGCCGGGACCGTGAACGCGCTGCCCTTGACGCCGTGCTCGCTGCCGCTGGCGGGCCCCTGGGGGTCCTCGGCGCCCGCGCTCGCGGCGTAGTAGTCGGCGTCGTAGTAGTCGGACACCCACTCGGACACGTTGCCGGCCATGTCCGCGACCCGAAAGGGTGAGTCGCCCTCGCGCAGGCTGCCGACCGGCTGGGTCGAGCTGCCGCCGCAGCCCTCGCCGTCGACGACCGCGAGCTCGCAGCTCGGCGGGTCGTCGCCCCAGGGGTAGAGCCGGAGCTCGTCGCCGCGTGCCGCTCGCTCCCACTCGGCCTCGGTCGGGAGCCGGAGCCCACGCCACGCACAGTAGGCCGCGGCGTTGTCCCAGCTCACACAGTTGATCGGGTGGTCGTCGCGATCGTTGCGGGTCGCGTTGCAGTCGGGCTCGTCGGGGGTCTCGCCGCAGGCCCCGTCGTCGACGCAGTCCTCGTAGCTCTCGACCGTGGCCTCGTGGATGTCGATGAAGAAGGGCGAGACGGTCACCCAGCCGCCGGGCTCTTCGTTGCCGTCGCAGTCGCCGTCGTCCGCGAGGCAGCCGCGCCAGACCTCGCCGCCCGGGATTTGGCGCGTGCCTGGCGGGATGAACAGCGGCTCGCTGTCCTCGGCGCCGGTCTCGGCCTCGGCCGCGTCGCCGGCCTCGTCTTCACCCGGCGTGCACGCCCCACACAGCACGATCGACACGATCGACGAGGTCAGCGGGGCCGAGAGGCGCGCAGGGCAGATCATCGAGCAATCGTTCCATCGACCGCGTCCGCGGTCAACGGTGATACAGTCCCCAGCGCCCAGCGCTCAGCGCCCAGGAAGCACATGCGTACACTCTCGCTCGTCCCCGTCCTCGCCTACGCGCTGGCCACCTCCGCCTGCGCCCACGACCCCGTCGCCGACCCCCAGACGACGACCACCCAATCCGGCGACGCGCCGATGCAAGACGACAACCCCCTCGTCCACGAGAGCACCCTCCTCTATCACGCGCCCGACTACGACGCGATCGAGCTCGCCCACTTCCGCCCGGCCTTCGAGCGCGGCATGCAAGAGCACGCCGCCGAGATCGCGGCGATCGCCAGCGCCGAGGCGGCGCCGACCTTCGAGAACACCCTGGTCGCGATGGAGCGCAGCGGTGAGATCTTCCAGCGCACGGCCAGCGTGTTCTTCAGCCTGACCGGGACCATCTCAAACGACGAGCTCCGCGCGCTCGAGGCCCAGATGGCCCCGCTGCTCTCGGCCCACAGTGACTCGATCACCCTCAACGCCGAGCTCTTCGCCCGGGTCGAGGCCGTCTACGAGGCCCGCGACGCCCTCGAAGGCGAAGACAAGCGGCTGGCCGAGAAGACCTACGAACGCTTCGTCCGCGCGGGCGCCAAGCTCGACGAGGACCAAAAAGCTGAGATCCGCGCGATCAACAGCGAGCTCTCGAAGCTGACCACCGACTTCTCCCAGAACCTGCTCGCCGCGACCACCAACAACGCCGTCGTCGTCGACGACGTGGCCGAGCTCGCCGGGCTGTCCGAGTCGGAGATCAAGGGCCTCGCGGCCGCCGCCAGCGCGGCCGGGCACGAGGGCAAGTACCTCATCAACCTGCTCAACACCACGCGCCAGCCGATCCTCGCCAGCCTCGACAACCGCGCCCTGCGCCAGCGGGTCTGGGAGGCTTCTGCGAGTCGCGGGGTCGAGGACAACGGCCCGGTCCTGCGCCGGATCGTCGAGCTGCGCGCCAACAAGGCCGCGCTCCTCGGGCACCCGACCTGGGCCGCCTACGTGCTCGAAGAGCAGATGGCCAAGACCCCCGACGCGGTCCTGAAGATCCTCGACGATCTGGCCCCGCGCGCGGCGGCCAAGGCCAAGCGCGAGGCCGAGGCGATCCAAAAGGCGATCAAGAAGAGCGGCGGCAAGTTCGAGCTCCAGCCCTGGGACTGGGCCTACTACGCCGAGAAGGTCCGGGCCGAGAAATTCGACCTCGACGAGGCCGAGATCCGGGCCTACTTCGAGCTCGACAACGTGCTCCAAAACGGCTTGTTCTTCACGATGGAGCAGCTCTACGGGATCACCTTCGAGGAGCGCACGGACCTGCCCGTCTACCACGAGGACGTCCGGACCTTCGAGGTCTTCGAGGCCGACGGGACCAGCCTCGGCCTGTTCTACGCCGACTACTTCGCGCGCGAGGGCAAGCGCGGCGGCGCGTGGATGAACGCGATCGTCGGCCAGACCAAGCTGCTCGGGCACAAGCCCGTGATCGTCAACGTGCTCAACGTCCCCAAGCCCGCCGAGGGTGAGCCCGCGCTGCTGACCTTCTCCGAGGCGACCACGATGTTCCACGAGATGGGCCACGGGGTCCACGGGCTGTTCTCCGACGCGAACTACCCGAGCCTGGCCGGGACCGCCGTGCCCCGGGACTACGTCGAGTTTCCCTCGCAGTTCGAGGAGGACTGGCTCATCGATCCGCTCGTGATCGCCAACGTCGCCAAGCACTACGAGACCGGCGCGCCGATCCCCGAAGAGCTCCTGACCAAGCTCCTGGCCTCGCGCAAGTTCAACCAGGGCTTCGACAGCCTCGAGTACCTCGGCTCGGCCCTGCTCGACATGGAGTGGCACCTGATCCCCAAGGGCGCCGCGATCGACGACGTGCAGACCTTCGAGGATCAGGCGCTGGCCAAGCACGGCGTCAACTACGGCCCGGTCCCGCCGCGCTACAAGTCCCCCTACTTCGCGCATACCTTCGCTGGGGGCTACTCCGCCGGGTACTACGCGTATCTGTGGACCGAGGTCCTGGCCGCCGACGCGTTCGCGTTCATGGGCGACAACGGCGGGCTCACGCGGGCCAACGGCGACAAATTCCGCGAGCTGATCTTGTCGAAGGGCAACACGATCGACCCGATGACGCAGTACGTCAGCTACCGCGGCCAGGAGCCGACCGTCGACGCGCTGCTGCAGCGGCGCGGACTCGTCGACTGAGCGCTCACCGCCCCCCGCGAGCAAGGCGACGCAAAGTCGCCAATGCTTGCGGGGGTTTTGAATGAGCCCCCAATGCCTGCAGGGGTTTTGAATGGGCCCCAATGCCTGCAGGCTTTTCAGTGCCCCCCAAATGCCTGCGGGCTTTTCAGTTCCCCCCCCAATGCCTGCGGGGGATCTAAATGAGCCCCCTATGCCTGCGGGCTTTTCAGTGACTCCCCAATGCCTGCGGGGGTCAAAAGGAGCCCCCTTTTAGGGGGCCACGCAAGCGACCGCGAAGCTCATACCAGCCCACCGAGCGGAGGAGCGAAGCGACGTAGCGACCGGCCGCGCAGCGGCCGTGCGTGGCAAAGTCTCCAAACGCCTGCGGGGGTCTAAAGAAACCCCTGCCCACCGAGCGAAGGAGCGAAGCGACGTAGCGACCGGCCGCGCAGCGGCCGTGCGTGGCAAAGTCTCCAAACGCCTGCGGGGGTCTAAAGGAACCCCAGCCCACCGAGCGGAGGAGCGAAGCGACGTAGCGACCGGCCGCGCAGCGGCCGTGCGTGGCAAAGTCTCCAAACGCCTGCGGGGGTCTAAAGGAGGAACCCCTCCCCCCCTCGCCTACGCGGCCAGCTGCAAGCTCGAGGGCGCCATCATCGCGGTCGCCGGGGCGAAGGTCATGCGCTGCCAGGCCACCGACTTGTCGTAGCGGAGGTCGAAGCCGACACCCATTGCGATGAGCTGCTTGAAGAATTTGAGGACGACGACCATCGTCGACGAGGAGATGTGCTCGAGTTCGCTAAAATCGAAGCGCAGATAGCGTCCCATCTCGACCAGACCCTCGAAAACGGGGTTCAGAGCAGCCGCCGGCCGACGGTCGTTGGCCCGCCCGCTCAGCTTCACGATCACGGCGCCGGTGAGGTCAATCTGAACGTCGAGGTCGGCTTGGCTGCTCATGGCTACACCCTAACTGGAATTTTTACAGAGATCAGCAGCCGTTTTTGTACAAATACTGAATTTTGGGGAAAAAATCGCAATTTGACTGGAAATCTTGTCCACTGTGACTGGAATTGAGCGATATCGCTCTAACTTATTGAGATTTTATGTTCTTAGGAACACATATTTTTCATTTTCGCTCGGGCAATTTGGAGTGATTTCGAGCCAAGCTGGGGCGAAAACACCCAAGCTGGCAAAATCGCGCATGCATTTGGCCAGACTGGTCACGCCGTAGACTCGGCCAACACTGCTCCCGCGGCGGCTGTTCGGCGCCGGCGGTCCAAGCATGATCGGGATCGAGGGTGACGACGCCTGCTTCACCCTCGACATGGAGCGCGTCGAGTTGCGAGTCCGCGCAGACCTGGGCGCGGCGGTCGGCGCGGCGGCGGTCGGCGTGAAGCTCCAGCTCCAGAGCGGCGATGCAGCGTGGTAGCTCGCGGTTGACGCACCTACAGGCGCGTGAGTCAATGCGCTGTCGTCATGGATGCCAAGAAGCTCGCCCTCGACCTGTTGACTCGCTACCGCTCGGTGGTCCTCGTCGGCGTTGGGCTCCCGGTCGGCCTGGCGTTTGAGGCTGCCTTGCGCGTGCGGACCAAGCTCTACGACCTGCTCGGCGCCGCGCCCGAGCGCCACGACGAGAAGGTCCGCGACATCCAGGATCAGGTCAGCCGCTGGGCCGCGCAGCCCGAGGCCGAGCGCAAGCCGATGTGCACGGATCGCAAGACCTGGATGAACCTCTCGACCCGCTTCGAGCCCAAGCACCGGTGGCACCAGGTCCGCATGGGCAAGCTCCGCGACATCCTCAGCGTCGACCTCGAGGCCCGGACCGTGCACGTCGAGCCCTTCGTGACCGTCGGGCAGGCGACCAGCTACCTGATCGACAAGGGCTACATGCTCGCGGTCAACCTCGAGATCGCCGAGGCCACGCTCGGCGGCCTCGCGATGGCCGTGGGCATGACCACCCACTCGCACAAGGTCGGGCTGCTGTCGGAGACCGTGGTCGCCTACGAGCTCGTGACCGCGCAAGGTGAGCTCTTGCGCGTGACCGCCGACTCGCACCCCGACCTCTACCGCGCGCTGCCGTGGTCCCACGGGACCCTCGGGCTGCTCGTCGGCCTCGAGCTGAAGATCATCCCGGTCAAGTCCCACGTCCACCTGCGCTACGAGCCAAGCGCCTCGCAAGCGCAGTACTGCGCGCGGATCAACGAGCTCGCGACGATGGACGACGCGCCGGACTTCCTCGAGGCCACGGTCTACTCGCGCGAGCAGGCGGTGATCATCAAGGGCGAGTTCGCCGAGCCGATCACGCCCGAGCAGAAGGCCAAGATCAACCCGATCGGCCGCTGGTACAAGCCGTGGTTTTACACCCACGTCCGCCAGTACCTCCGCGGCGAGGGCGACGAGTACATCCCCCTGCGCCACTACTTGCTCCGCCACAACCGCAGCATCTTCTGGGTCGTCGAGCACATGATCCCGGGCGGCAACCACCCGGTGTTTCGCGCGCTGCTCGGGTGGATGATGCCGCCCAAGATCGCGTTCTTGAAGTTCTCGACGACCCCGGCCGTGCGCAAGATGACCTTCACCAAGCAGGTGTTTCAGGACATCACGCTGCCGATGAGCGCGATGGCCCAGGCGGTCAACCGGTCCGACGAGCTGTTCGACATCTACCCGATCCTGCTCTACCCCTGCCGGATCTACGACCGCGGCCCGGGCTCGGGTCAGCTGCGCCACCCGGCGCCCGAAGACCGCGTCGAGGGCACGGACCACGCGATGTACTTCGACCTCGGCGTCTACGGCGTGCCCGGGCCGATCCAGCGCGGTGAGAAGTTCAAGACCGTGCACGCGATGCGCGAGATGGAGGCCTTCACCCAGAGCGTCCGCGGCTTCCCCTTCCTCTACGCCGACACCTTCATGACCCGCGCCGAGTTCGAGGAGATGTTCGACCTCTCGCTCTACCGCGAGGTCCGGGCCAAGTACGGCGCGCAGGGGGCCTTTCCCGACCTCTACGACAAGATCAAGCCCGAGCTCGAGGTGCTCGCGGTGCTCGACGAAGAGGACGCCTGGGAGCTCGACGGCGAGCGCGCCGAGCCGAGCGAGCAAGCGGAGCAGGCCGAGGTCATCGAGGGCCCGTGGAGCCGCCTGGCCAAGCTGCGTCACCAGCACGACGCGGGTTGAGCCGTCCGGAGCCCGTAATCACTTCGGTGAGTGCGGTGGTCCGGAGTTGGATCGAGCACCCTGCTCCGAGCAACGGTGACCTCGCACCAAGAGCCTCTTGCACCCCAGATGGCGAGGCGACGGCCCGAGCTCGGACCTCCTGCGGCCGGGCGCGGAGCCCGACGGCCAAACCAGCCACCGAAGCACGAGTTCGAGGTGCCCGCCACGAGCCCCAAACGGACGACGGGCACACGGCGCCAGGAGCGAGGCCAAAGCTGTGATTGACCCGCGGTGAGCACCGAGCCGACAACGGTAGAGGCGCCCCAGATGCGCCTTTTGGCGTAAATCCAAGCTGATCGCTGCTAGACGCAGGAGCGCGCGCGATCTAGCGTGCGCCCATGGCCAACCCCACCGCCACCCTCGAGACCTCGCTCGGCAACATCGAGGTCGAGCTCTTCACCGACCTGATGCCGATCACCGCTGGCAACTTCGTGAAGCTGGCCCGCAGCGGCTTCTACGACGGCCTCCACTTCCACCGCGTGATCAACAAATTCATGCTCCAATTCGGCTGCCCCCACAGCCGCGATCCCAACAGCCGCCGCGCCGGGACCGGCGACGGGCCCGACGGGACGATCCAGGACGAGCACCCCGAAAACGCGAAGCTCTCGAACGAGCCCGGGACCCTGTCGATGGCCAACACCGGTCGGCCCAACAGCGGCAGCTGCCAGTTCTTTCTCAACACCGTCCACAACGCCTACCTCGACTGGTTCTCGCCCGGCGCGTCGAAGCACCCGGTGTTCGGGCGCGTGACCTCGGGCATGGACGTGGTCCACCAGATCGAGAAGACCCCGACCGACGCCAACGACCGGCCCCGCACCCCCGTGCAGATGATCCGCGTCACCGTGCACGACTAGCAGCCCGGGCTGCAATGCCTCGCGCCGCCTCGCTTGGCCTCTTCGCCGAGGGCTTTGTCGCCAAAACTTGCAGTACGCCCGGTACAGCGGCGTTTTGGCTTCGCGCCCTCGGCGAACATTCCGGCGCGAGGCGACACGATGCATTGCACCCCGGGCTGCTAGCACCCCGGGGTGCTAGTCGGCAGCAAGCCGATCGCTCATGAGCTCAGGTCAAAGACCAGGGTCGTGGTCTCGCGCGGGCCACGATCCGCCGGATCGATCGCAACCCAGTCGGTCCCATCGTCGCTGACCCGGCTCGGAGCGCCCCACCGGGCCTGGCCCGGATCGCCGGTCCACAGCGGCTCGCGCCAGCGCAGCGTCAGCGGCTCGGGCCCGGACCGGCGAACGAAGACCGGGCCGTCGATCTCGCAGCGCACCCGCCGGTCTTCGAGCTCACACGCGACCAGCGTGCGCGCGTCGAAGGCCTTGAGCAGCGGCCCTTGCGAGTCCGAGACGCTGCGCAAGCCAACGGCGACCAGGGTCCGGAGGCCGTCGAGCTCGGCGGTCTGGGCCATGCGCAGCGGCCCGGTCAGGCGCAGAGGTCCGAGCTCGAGCACCCGCTCGCCGGGGTCGCGGGCGAGCTCGACCCAGGCCAGGGTGCCGTCTCGCCAGCGGACCGTCGCGCGGCTGCCCTCGAACTCGACCTCGGGGGCCGCGGCCACGACCGGCGCGGGGTCGAAGGGCGCCGCCGCGACCCGCTGCATGCTCGCAAAGCAGCGCGGCCCTTCGAAGGGCTGCTCGACGCCGAGCCCAACGAACGCGGCGTCGCCCCCGAGCACGTGCTCGACCGGGCCCGACCAGCCGAGCAGCGGACCGGCGCGCTCCCAGCCGTGAAGGCCCGCGAGCAACACAGCCGCCGCGCCCGCTCGCTTCGACTGACCGGGGCCGGCGTCGACGTACCACCACGGCGCGCTCGGATCCCCGTGACCGAGCGACGCCCCCCTCGCGGCCGCGTCCACGATCGCCGGGCTGCCTTCGTGGGGCCGCGCGGGCGCCCCGAAGCTCGGCGCGACGCAGCTCAGGCGCACGCTCGCGAGCGCCGGTCCGTCGTCGAGCTCGAGCGGGCGCCGCGAAGGTCCGCCGAGGGCGGCGGTCGAGATCCAGTGCGGGCGCAGCTCGTCGGCGGTCCGCGCCTGCTCCGGGACCATCGCGTAGCGCGTCCACGCGAAGCCCGGCGCGACGGCCCAGGACTGCGCGCCCGAGCGGCGCCGATCAAAGCGTTGGTTCGCGGCGCTGATGACCGACGCGTCGTAGGGTCGATGGCCCTCGGTCTCCTGCGCGAACCAGGTCAGCGGCGCGTAGCTGAGCTTCTTGTAGCGATCGTGATACGCGGCCTTGCGCGTGCTCGCGCGGACGTTGTGCAGGGTCAGGCCCGCGCCCTCGCGCTCGTACTCGACGGTCCACCCGATCGCCGGCAGCGCGTGCACGAAGTCGCCCAAGTCGGCGGGCAGCGGCTGCTCGGTCGCGGTCCAAAACGGATGCTCGGGCGGCAGGGCCAAGACGGCGAGCCCGCGGGTTGCGAAGTACTGCGAGCCCGGGCGCACATAGTTCTCGAGCACCCGCGGCTGCTCACCGTGGTGGCCGAGGGTCAGGGTCTGATCGGGCGCGAACATCCCGGCCTCGACGTGGTGGCGGAGGTTGCCCGAGCTCATCCGCCGCGCGAGCCCGGGCGCGACGAACTCGTCGCCCGCGAGGACCGAGCTCTCGAGCGCCGCGAGCACGGCGCTGCGGTAGGCGAGCGAGCGGCCGATCGGGGGGACCCGGCCCTCGCGGTCCATGAGGTAGGGCAGGTGACCGAGGTAGGCGCGCGTGCGCGCGGCGATACGCTCGACCCGGGCTCGCTCGCCCTCGTGGTCGATCGCCCGGCGCCAGAAGCTCAGCTCCGGGTGGATGACGAAGGCGTTGTACCAGTCGAAGCGGTGGGCGGCGCCGTCACGATAGAAGCCGTCACCTTCGTAGTCGCGCTCGAGCAGGTCGAGCTGCTCGCTCAGCGCGGCCGCGGACACCGGGCGATCAAAGCTCAGGCGCGCGGTGTTGCGGGCGATCTGAAACGCGAGCCAGTTCGACGCGAGGGGCTCGTCGGCGGATCGCAGCCAGGCCATGATCTTCGCCTGCTCGTAGGGATCGCAGCGATCCCAGACCCGCGCGCGCGTGTCGACGAGGAACTCGGCGACCGTCGCCCCCTCGACCTTGCGCTGATCCCAGCCCGCGCCGATCTCGTACCAGTAGTCGACGCTGCGCGGGTTCGTGCCGTTGACGACGATCTCGCGGGCGATCGCCGCGATGTCGAGCTCTCGACCCTCGACCGAGATGCGCTCGGGGTTGCAGGGGCACGCGAGCCAGGCCCCGAGCGCGGGCAGCATCCGGATCGCCCCCTCCATCGACGCGGGCAGGTGCTCACCGCCAA
This sequence comes from Enhygromyxa salina, assembly GCF_002994615.1. Taxonomy (GTDB): domain Bacteria; phylum Myxococcota_A; class Polyangia; order Nannocystales; family Nannocystaceae; genus Plesiocystis; species Plesiocystis salina_A. The sequence continues at coordinate 35,391 of NZ_PVNK01000015.1, forward strand.
CGTAGCGCGTGCGGGCCCCGTGCTCGGAGCGATGATCCACGAAGCCCAGGACCATGCGCGCGAACACGGCCTCGTAGTGCGCCCGGGTCCAGCCCGTGTAGGGCGCGCGCTCGCGATCTTCGGCCGGGTCGAGCGCGATGACCCGCGCCGGGCTCGTCTCGAGTTGCGCTTCGCTGTCCGAGCGGGGCGGGTCCGACGAGCGGCCGCAGCCCAGCTGCACGCACAGCGCGAGCACGCACCCGACCGTGGTGGCGTGGCGCCTGACCAAGGGCTCGCTCGCGTCCAATCGAAGGCCGCGTCAGGGCAGCGCAGCTTGGATCTCGGTCGGGCTCGGCACGCCGAGCTTGGTGATCCGCGCCCCCGGTTCGAGGAGCATGGTCCCGGGCAGGCTGATCGAGAAGCTGCCGCCGCCCTGGTCGACGCCGAAGGGGTACCAGACGTCTTGCAGGTTGCTGAACACGACCAGGCCATCTTGGCCGTAGTTGTCGGCCCACACTTGCACATCCGCGACGGAGGCTGCACCGCCCTGAGCGTTCTCGCTCATGTAGCTGAGGGTCATGAGACCCTGCGCGTCGTACTGGTTGAAGAGCCCCGCGACCGTGGGCGCCATGGCCTGGCAAGAGCCACACCAAAGGGCGACATATTCGAAGTAGATCGCCTCGTGGCAAAAGTCGTAGATGCGGACCGCTTCACCAAATTGATCGGTGAAGGTCCAGTCGGGGATGACCGTGCCCGGGGTGATCTGGCCGGGCTGCCACGCGCCGGGCACGACCTCGTCCTGACAGCAGCCGATGTCCCAGCCGCCCATGTAGGGGCTCTCGCCCGTGCAGTCGCCGTCACCCGTGCTCGGATCGCCGTCGCCCTCGCCCGTGCTCGGGTCGCCGTCGCCATCTCCCTCTCCCTCTCCGTCTCCCTCTCCCGTAGTCGATTCGTCGTCGCCATCGCCCGTGCTCGGGTCGCCGTCGCCCGGGTCACCGTCGCCGCCATCATCCGTCCCGAGCTCGCCGTAGCCGTCGAGCCCGAACGGGTTCGAGCCGTCCTCCTCCAGGACACAGCCAGAAGCGAGGAGCGCCGCACCCAAACCCAGTGACAACACGACTATAGTTTTGTGCGACATCACCGACAGTTTTGGCAGACACGCGCATCAATATCAATGGAGAAGTCGGGCTGGGCTTCACCCATGAAATTTACGTGATCAGGATTGGGCGCTGTTACTGCGGCAGGCGCGAAATCGCACTTGATGGCCCCCTACGCGCCGCATAGCGTTGCACCGACTCCCCGGTCGTCGACGGCAAAGCACCAATGCGCGAGAACAATGTAAACAGCCCGGCTCCGGCGACATTGCGTCCCCGCCTGCCGATCCCAACGTGGATGCACGCGTGGCCCCGCGGCCTGATCCCGGCGACCTTGCGGGCGAACAGCCGCGGCGTCGAGCTCTTGTATCGGGCGCCGGGTGAACGGTGGTTTCGGGTCGAGGCCTCGCTCGATCCGCGGCGGCCGTCCGCGCTCAATGTACGCGGGATCCCGGGCCCCGACCCCGCCGCGCTCGAGCGGGTCACCAAGGCCGTCGAACAGCGCCTGCTTCGCTCGCCCTCGGCCCGCGCGTGGCTCACTCGTGCGCGTGAGTTCGTCGAGGCGCTCGCAGACATGCGCGCGTTCGGGGGTCCGGGCAGCGCCCGCGCGGCGTCACCCGAGCACGCGTCACCCGAGCACGCGATCGACCAATTGCTCACCCTCGCCGCGCAGCTGCGTCGACGCGAGCTCGACGGTCCCGAGGCGATCGCGGCGCTCGAGCGGACCCTCGCGGAGGTCGAGTCCGCGACGCCCCTGGGCGCGGAGCTCGGCATCGCGCTGGCCCTCGCTGGCGGCGCGTTCGAGCTCGCGCTGACCCGCTGGGGTCGCCACGCCGAGGCGCTCGCGGCCCGAGACGATCGCGGCGCGCTCGCCTGCGCGGGGATCATGCGCGGCTACCTCGGCCAGATCCCCGAGGCCCAGGTCAGCGCGCGCGCGCTGGCCGGGCTCGGGCGCGACGCCAGCGATGCCCGCCACGCTGGCGAGCTGCTCGAGCTCCTCGGGCTGCCGGCGCTCGCGGTCGAGCAGCTGCGGCTCGCGGCGACCGACCCGGGCGACGACGCGAGCGCCTTCGATGCCCACCGCCGCCTGGCCTCGGTCGCCGCGGCCGCCCGCGAGCTCGACCTCGTCCGGACCGCGGCCGCGGCCATGCGCGAGCACGCTCGACGCCCCGAGCAGCTCCTGGCCACCGCCTTGATGCAGCGCGAGGGCGGCGAGTTTCTGGCCGCCGAGGCGACCCTCGAACAATTGCTGCGAGACCGCCCCGAGGAGCGCGAGGGCGCCCTGCTGCTGGCGAGCTCGAGGCTGTGGCGCTGCGATCACGAAGGCGCCGCGGCCCTCGCCGCGGCCCTGCTCGAGCGCGCTCCAGACGACGCCGAGGCCCTGCGCACGCTCGGCGCCGCCGCCTACCTCGCCAGCCGCTCCGAGCTCGCCCTCGACCTGCTCAACCGCGCGCTTCACCACAACCCCGGCGACGACGAGGCCCTGCTGTGGCGCGCCGAGCTGCTCGATCAGCTCGGTCGCTACGAGGCCGCGCGCGCAGACGTCCGCGCGGTCACCCTCGGTGATCGTGCGGTCTGGCAGCTGCTCCGCGCGCTGATCGAAGAGCACGCCACACCCACGCGGCGGATCACCCACGACACCTGGTTCATCGTCGACACCAACATCCGCCAGCTGCTCGGCGACGAGGCCCCCGCCGACTCGAAGGCCAGCCACGAGGTCGCGGTCGACGCGATCACCCGGGCGCTCGCGCAGCTCGGCGGCAATCGATCCGCGCGCCTGACCACGCCGACGGCCGACGGCTCGCTGCGCTGGCTCGACGACATCGAGTCGCCGCGGCGCCGGGCCGAGCAGCTCCAGCTCCACGCCTGCCACCGACCCGTCGACGAGGTCCTCGCCGAGTTCGAGGCGCTCGCCGCCCGCAACCCCACGGTGCCCTTCTTCACGACCTACGCGGCCGAGCTGCTGATGTGGCGGGGGGACTACGAGCGCGCGTTCACCATGTTCGAGCAGGTCTGGTACGCGACGCGGACCCGCTGGGGCTACGTCGGCGCGGGCGCTGCGGCGATGTTCCTCGGACGCGAGCAGCGAGCGCTCGAGCTGTGGGACGAGGGCAAGGGCTACTACAGCTACCTCGACGCCGAGGCCACCTACTGCTACCGCGGTGAGCTCCGGCGGCGCGGCGCTCAGCTCGACGAGGCGCTGCCGGATCTCGAGCTCGCGGTCCAGGCTCGACCGAGGCGGCTCGGCGCGTGGGTCAACCTCGCCCTGCTGCATCACGCCGCCGGGCGCGAGGGGCCGCTGCGCGAGGCCGTCGCCCAGGTCGAGGCGCTGTGTCCGGCCTTCGCCTGGGAGGCCCGACGCGAGGCCGGGCTCGAGGCCGGCCAGCAGCTGCGCGCGGAGCCCGACCTGCTCGGGCGCTACATGTCCACGCTGCTCGAGCGCATGCGTGGCAACCGATCGTCGGTCATGTACTCGATCGTCGATCGGGAGCTCAGCCTGCGCGTGCTCCCGGTCGGTCTGGCCCAGACCTGGCGCGACTTCGGCCGTCGGGGCCTGGCGCTGTTCGAGGACGAGCTGCTGTTCGAGCTGGCCGTGCAGCGGGGGATGGGCCCGCGCGACTCCAGGCCTACTTTGCGACCGCGGTGACCCGGTCGGGGCTGCGCATGGGACCCGCGGCGGCGTCCTCTTCGCGGTACTCGTTGAGCCGATACTGGATCTTGCGCGGCGAGATCCCGAGGATCCGGGCGGCCTTCGAGGTCGAGCCGCTGACGTGCTCGAGGGTCTTGAGGATTGCGAAGCGCTCGAGCTCGCGGAGGCTCGCGCCGGGCACCGAGGGCATCTCGTCGCCCGAGCGGCCCGAGCTCATCAGCTCGCGCGGGAGCTCGCGCGGCTCGACCTCGTCGCCGCGCGCGAGCACGACCGCGCGCTCGATGCAGCTCTCGAGCTGGGTGATGTTGCCGGGCCAGTCGAAGTTGAGCAGCACGCCCAGGGCCCGCTCGGTGAACCCGTTGACCGGCTTGCCGCTCGCTCGGGTGTGGCGCTCGAGGAAGTGCATGGCCAGCAGCGGGATGTCGTCACGACGCTCGCGCAGGGTCGGGACGCGCACGCAGATCACGTTGAGGCGATAGAACAGATCTTCGCGGAACGCCCCGGCCTGGACCTCGTCGTGGAGCTCTCGATCGCTGGCCGCGAGCAGGCGGACGTCGATCGGGACCTGCTCGCTGCCGCCCATCCGCTCGATCGTCCCCTCCTGCAGGGCCCGGAGGATCTTGGCCTGGGTCGGCATCGGGAGGTCCGCGACCTCGTCGAGGAACAGCGTGCCGCCCGCGGCCTGGACGAAGCGACCCTCGCGCCGATCGGTGGCCCCGCCGTAGCCAGCCTCGTAGCCGAACAGCTCGCGGTCGAGCATGTCCTCGGTCATCGCCGCGCAGTGGACCGGGACGAAGGGCCCCTCGCGCCGCTTGCTGAGCTCGTGCAAGGTCACCGCCACGCTCTCTTTGCCGGTTCCGTTCTCGCCGACGAGGAGGACCGAGGCGTCGGAGCTGGCGACCTGCTCGACGAGGCTCATCATCTCGCGGAAGGCGCGCGAGCGGCCGAGGAGGTTGTCGTACTCGGTCTGCTGCTCGAAGCTGTCGCGGCGGGCGAGCTCGTTGCGCAGGCGCTCGGTCTCCTGGCGCAGCGCGCGGTGCTCGAGCACGCGCTCGACGACCACGAGCAGCTGGCCGAGGTGCAGGGGCTTGGTCAGGTAGTCGTCGGCGCCCTGCTGGATCGCCTCAACGGCGCTCTCGACGGTGCCGAAGGCGGTCATGACCACGACCGAGATGTCGGAGCTGCGCTCGCGCGCCTTCTCCATCAGCTGGATCCCGTCCATGCCCGGCATCTTGAGATCCGTCACCATGATCTCCGGGTTCCACGCGTCGAGGCGACCGAGCGCCTTGAAGCCGTCGCCGGCGGACTGGACTTCGTAGCCTTCTTCTCGCAACAGCTCCGTCAACGCCGAGCGGGCGGCGGTCTCATCATCCACGACCAGGATCCGCGCCGGCGCCTTGCTCTTGTCTGACATCATTTATTGGTGCCCGGAAAAGAACCAAAAGAGAACCTGGGCGGCGCGCAAGTCGTGCGCGTTCTGGAGAATGCCGCACGATTTTCGATGTTTTGCGAATTTATTGCGCGCTCGAAGCACTTTCGGAGGTGGCGCTAGCGCGCTTTGGTACCCTCGCTGACGCCGCCACGACCGGCCGGCTGACGGAAACGCAACGCATGTCTTCGACCACAAAATGGACCCTGGGTCTCGATCTCCGCGAGGGCGCGGAGGGCCCGCTCGTCTTCGCTCGCTGGCTCCACGCCAAGCTGTCTGCCGACGGGGGGCCGACGCTCGAGCCCATCCACGTGATCGAGCAGGACCAGCTCGGGCTCCTGGCCAGCGCGGACCGGCGCGAGGAGGCCCTCGGCCTGGCCGAGGACGCCGTCGCGCGCTCGCTCGAGCGCACCGGTGACCCGACCCCGCTCGAGGGCCTGCGCTTCGTCGAGGTCGGCACCCCCGAGGACGTGCTGGCCGACGCCGCGCAGAGCGCTGAGGGGCTGATCATCGGCCGCCTCGCGCCCCGCGGCAAGGATCGGCTCCGGCGCCTGGGCGCGGTCGCCCGCCGCCTGCTTCGGCGGCTGCCGGCCCCGACGGTCGTGGTCCCGCCCGACACCAAGACCGAGAACATCGGCAAGGGCCCGCTGATCCTGGCCTGCGACGCCCACGAAGACTCGGTCGGCGCGACCCGCTTCGCCCTGCGCATGGCCGAGCTCCTCGGCCGCGAGCTGGTCCTGGCCCACGTCGTCCCGATGCCCTATGGCTGGAGCATCGGCTACCTCCCGGCCGAGTCCGTCAAGCAAGTTCGGGCCGACCTGCGCACGGGCGGCGAGCGGACCCTCGAGCGCTGGGCGACCAAGCACGGGATCACGGGCCTGCGCGGGATCGTGACCGAGGGCATGGTCGCCGACGAGCTCGCCCACCTCGCCGAGCGCGAAGACGCGCTCATGCTGATCACCGGCTCGCGCAAACTCAACGCGATCGAGCGGCTGTTCGTGACCTCCGTCGGCAGCGAGCTGTGCGCCAGCGCGTCGTGTCCCGTCGCCGTCGTCCCGCCCGACTACGGCGCCTGACCCCCTCTCCCGAGCACCAAGGTCGTGAGCGATACCAACCCGATCGACGATCCCGTGGCCGCGTGGACCCTGCCCAAGCGCAAGGTCGTGGTCCCCTTCGACTTCTCCGAGGCCTCGCGCAAGGCCCTCGAGGTCGCGCGAACCTTCGTGCCCGACGCGGGCATGCCCGACGGCGGCACGATCTCGGTCATCCACATCATCGTGCCCCCGCCGATGACCGCGCCCGGCCGACTCCTGCGCGGCCCCTTCGACGAGGAGCGCGCGATCGCCCAGGGCTTCACGGTCCTGCGCGAGGCCCTCGCCGACGCGGGCGTGCCCGAGTTCGAGGCGCACGTGCGCGTGGCGTCCAACCCCGCCGAGGAGCTCGTGGCCTTCGCCGAGCGCGACCGCAGCGAGCTCATCGTGATCTCTTCGCACGCGCGCAGGGGCTTCGACCGCTGGCTGCTCGGGTCCACGGCCGAGCGCGTGGTCCGGCTCGCGCCCTGCCCGGTCCTGGTCCTGCGCGGGCCCAAGCCCCAGTAGCGCGACAGGGCGCGACAGGGCGCGAGAGCGACAGGGCGCGAGAGCGCGCGAGACCCGGATACCATGCCAGGGTCATGACCGGCTTCAACCCCTACGCCCCGCCCTCGGCCGAGAGCGACGGCCCGTCGGACCTTCCCGGGACCGGCGAGCCGCTGTTCACCGACGCCCAGGTCGCGGGCGCGACCTTCCTCGGCAGCCCGATCGCCGGCTTCATCGTGCTCGCGATCAACGAGCGCCGCATGGGCCGGACCCAGCGCTTCGGCAAGACCGTGGTCGTCGGTGTGCTCGCCAGCGTCGCCGTCTTCGCCCTCGCGCTCGTGATACCGCCCGAGGTCCCGAACTTCGTGCTCACCCTCGCCTATCTGTTCGGCATGCAGCAGCTCGCGCGGCACTGGCAGGGCGAGGAGCTCATGGAGCGGCTGTCGAGCGGGACCACGAAGGGTTCCAACTGGGTCATCGTCGGCGTCGGCGTGGCCTGCTTCGCGGCCGTGGTCGGGCTGGCCTTCGGCTTGTTCCTGCTCGCTCCCTCGCTGTTCCCCGACGCGTGATCGCGCAACCGCCAGCCGCTATCCTGCGCCCATGCCCCTCAGCCCCGGCGTCCACTTTCTCGAGCCGACGATCCCCGTACACGTGTTCGAGGCGTCGACGCCCGGCCCGACCGCGCTGATCCAGGCCGGCATCCACGGCGACGAGATCGCTGGCGTCCACGCGCTGCAAGAGCTGCTCGAGGCCACGATCCGCCCGACCCACGGGCGCTTGCTGATCTGCCCGGTCATGAACCCTCGCGCCTACCGAGCGCGGCGCCGCGCCCCGGCCGACGGCCTCGACCTCAACCGCTGCTTCCCGGGTGACGCCAGCGCCGACGCCTGGGAGCTCCGCCTCGCCCGCAAATTCATGGATCTGGTCGAGGACGAGCGCCCGGCGTTGATGGCGACCTTGCACGAGTCGCAAAAACGCTACGACCCGAGCGCCGAGCGCCCGACCTTCGGCCAGACCCTCGTCTACGGCGTCGAGCCGATGCCCGAGATCATTTCGCGGACCGTCGCGCGCCTCAACGAGCGCTTCGCTTCAGACCAGGAGCGCTGGGATCCGCAGTACTTTCCGGTCGCGACCTCGTCGACCGAGGTGATCGTCGACGCCGTCGGCTGCGTCGGCATCTGCGTCGAGACCTGGATGGGCTTCGAGGAGCCCCATCGGATCGAGATGCAAAAGACGGTCGTCGAGTATCTGCTCGATGATATCGGTGTACGCAAGCTCAACGCTTGACCTAACAATCGCACTATTTGTACAGGCTGCGGATCGAGACCGGTCGGCTCCGCTCGCGCTCGTCGGTGTCGAGCGCGTGGGCGCCCGAGGGCAGCGGCTCGGCTTCACGCCGCGCAGCCAACAACAGCTGATTCTCGAGCGCCCACACCAGCGCCCGGCTGGCCTCGCGCCCCAGGCGGTCCCCGCGATCCCCCACGCGCCGCGCGACCTGCATCATGGTGTCGACCGAGCGCGCGTCGCGGCTGGGCTCGATCGAGCGCAGCGCCGAGCCCATGAGGTCGAGCGCGGCCGCGAGCGCGTTCGAATTGCCCGCAGAATCGAAGCGCCGGGCATCATCGATCGCCGCCGCCGCGAGGGTCTCGAACTCGCGCGGAGAGCTCACGACTGCATCGGCGAAGTTCGCGAGGGCGCTCAATCCCGTCTCGTCGAATTCCATAGCCGCCACTATGGCAGCTCCAAGGTGAGCACACCAGGACAATTGCTACTTCTGCGCGCGTAGGATTGGACACATGTAAAGATAAAACGGGTCATATCCCGGCCGGCGAATTGCTCAATGGCCTATCGCCAGGATTGGTCGTCTCGGCATCGCTCACCTTCGGCGCGCGGATTTGCTGGACCCCCGTTAACACCAGGCGCACGGCCGCGCCGTGGTCCGAGCGCCCATCGGCCGTGAACTCCTCGACGAACTCGGCCGCGATCGTGAGCACGACCGCGGCCGCGCCCGGCTCCAGGTCGATCTCGCGCGCGCCGTCAGCCGGGTCTTTCCACAGCGCGATCGTGCGCTTGGGGGTCATGCCCGGCGGGACCGAGCGCAACGCCATGCCCAGCGAGGTGACCGTCAGGATCGAGCTGCCCGGATCGTCAGCGAGCACGCTCGCGTAGCGTCCGGGCCAGCGCGCGGCCAGCTGCGGCCCGTCCATCAGCAGCGCAATGACCAGGTTTGGACCGACCGCACGGATCACGTCGGCGACCGGATCGGGCCGCGCGAGGTCTTCACAAATGAGCGGCGCCATGCACAGCCACGGGTTCGCGCAGACAAAGTTGATCTCTCGCGGGCGCACGCGCATGGGCTCCCACCACAGCCGCCCCGCGTCGAGGCTCGCGGCCAGGCCATATTGTGCGATCTGCGACGCGTCGAGGCGCCAGCGATGGTGCTTATCTTGACAGTAGCGAGCGAGGTAGGAGGGATGCCGGACGCCGAGGTATGCATAATTGCGCCGGACCCCGCGAACCCCGGCGAGCAAGAAGCCGACCCGCTCACCGAGCGCGGCCTCGGCTTGATCGGCCTCCTCCTCACTGAGCGCGCTCTCAGGCAGGATCACGGCGCTGACCTGCCCGACCCGCTCTTCGGCGGCCCCGAGCAGGCGCATGAGGTTGAGCTCGGGGTCGAAGGCGTGCTCGGGCTCGTACTCGAAGAACCCAAACGCGCTCGGGTCGAGCACGAGGTCGGAGATCCCCGACGCGCGAAAGTCCTCGGGCCTGACCTTGTAGGGCCACGGGATGACCAACAAATTGAGCTCGTGAGCCCGCTCGCCGGGGAGCAACATCGTGCTGGTTTGCCAATTGACCTTGACCTCGGATCGGTCGATTGCGAGGTTGTGCGAGAGCGAGCGAATCGTGAGACCGGTCTGCGGCGTCCGCAGCTTTGGCAACACTCGAATACGATCCGTACCGAATTCGCTGATTGTCCCCCGGTACAACAAGCTCTGACGCGCGTGCATCCCGATCCCAGGCTCGGCGCACGACCCCGGCACGCCGAAGCCCGCGCTCGCGAGGTCCGCGAGGGCGTGGAGCTCGAGCAGCGCCTGGCACAGCGACCAGCCCTCCGGGGTAATCAGCGACGCGACCGCCGCGTCGAAGCTGCGCGCGATCGAGCTGCACAAGGTGACGACATCGACCCCTGGCCCGGTGGGCGGCCCGACCTCGCCGTCGGCTGCAACCCCTTGGGCCTGCCCTTCGGAGGTCGGGTCCCGGCGTCGCTCCTGGTATTCGGCCCAATCTCGCCAGACCCGTGCGGCGTGCTCGAGGTGGGCTTGCCAGCGCAGGCGGCGGAGGGCCGCGCGATCCTCGACGCTCCGGCCCCGGCGCCGCGACCTCGGGACGTCGTCATAGTCGCCGTCGACCTGCTCGCGGGCGAGGATCGGCGGCCACTGGTGCTCGCTGGCCTCGCTGTGGGGGGAGATCACCAGCCGATAGGCGCCGCTGTCGGCGAGCACGACCGAGGTAAACGCGAACAGGTCGGGCGGCCACGTCGGCCGCAGCTGCCAGGCACGCTCACCGGCAATTTCACGCCACGCTTCGCCAATTGTCTTGCCACTCACCTGCGACCTCCGATTCGTGCTGTCGTGTTGCCACCGACCGCGGTCGGGCTGAGCTCGGGGATTCGTCAATTACGAACCGCCGAGTTCAGCGCCGACCACCTTCGATACGATTGAGACTACCCCCGGACCTATCCGATTGCACGCATCAGCGAGCGCTAGGGTCGTGAAACCTCACGACTTTTTTGCTATGCCAACCTCGGGTCGCGCAAATCAACATAGTGTAGACATTCGGCATACCGAACCATCGATTGGGTGTTCGCCAATTACAACAATGTCCCCCTCATCGACGGGCCGGGGTGCGCCCTCGCGCGCCGCCGGGAGGCGCCGATGCCGAGGTTGGCTTGGGGGTCGGCCTCACTCGCTTTGAAGCCGCCGAGCGAAGGCCCTCGACCCCGCGCAGGGTCGGCCCCACACACGCCCCGCGGTCGGTTATGCTCGGGGAGATGCGCGGCCTCCGGCTCCTGACCCTCGCGCCGAGGGTGGACGAACAGCACCCGGGCGTGCTCCGGGCTCGGACCCCGCTGCTCATGCGGCTGTTGACCCTCGGGGCGGTCTACCGCGAGGTCATCGTCGACCGACGGTCGCGCTATGTCATCATCGAGCGGCGGCTGCTCTGGGGCCTTCGACGCCAACGCGTGATCCCCTTTCGCATCGTCCGGCGCATCGTCTATGACTACGATCGGACCGTGACCTCGCTGCGCGCCCACCTCCACGGGGTCGACAGCGGCGACGAGATCGAGCGCTTCGACGTCGCCCTGGTCGTGGCCACGCGCGAGGACGTGCCCGACAGCCACGCGCACCTGTACGAGGAGCAGGTCCCGCTGTTCAGCTTTCACGGCGAGGGCCAAGGCGGCGGGTTGATCCTGCGGCCGGACCTCGAGGGCCAGCAAGAGCAGCTCTCACGTCGCTACGTCGAGCGCCTCCGCGAGCTGCTCGGGGTCGGCTTTGGCAACGAGCTCGAGCAGCTCAGCGACGACGCCGGGCGGGCCTGGAGCTGCTCGGGCTGCGGGCGGCCGGGGCCGCCACGGGCGGGGCGTTGCTACTACTGCGGCGGCCAGCTCGAGATCACGAAGTCCTGAGGTCCTGAGGTCCTGAGGTCACGGTCGCCAAGGCGCCAGCAAGGCGGTCGAGCGAGCCCGAGCCCGAGCCCGAGCCCGAGCGCAGCGAAGCGCAGCCGCCAACCTGCGAAGCCCGGGGCCCGGCTAGGGGGCCCGACTCACGAGCAGCGAGGGCGAGCCCGCCCTCGACGACATCGACCGCAAGCACGAGCGCACGAGCTCGCGGCCCGCGGTCGAGACGGCATCGCGCGCCGCCCCGCCGCCAGAGCGCAGCGAGGGCGACGGGCTCGGCGGCTGCAGCTGAGCCCGCCGAGCCCTCACCAAGACCCGCTCAGGCCTCGACCAGCTCGTGGATGTCGACGCCCCCGACCGCATCGCCGCTCGGCGGCGCGGGCTCGTCCTCGGCCGTGAACTCGAAGCGCAGCTCGTCCTTGTCGACGTCGCAGTCGACCCGAACCTCGCCGCCCTCCTCGAGCCGCCCGAACAGCAGCTCGTCGACGAGCGCGCCCTTGATGTTGTCGTCGATCACGCGCCCCATCGGCCGCGCGCCGAACTTCTTGTCGTAGCCCTTGCGGGCGATCCAGTCCCGGGCCGCCGGGGTCCAGGTCAGGCGAACGTCGCGCTCGGCCAGCTGGATCTCGAGCTCGCGCAGCATCTTGTCGGCGACCTTGTCGACGACCGGCTTGGGCAGCTGCCCGAAGGTCACGATCTTGTCGAGGCGGTTGCGGAACTCGGGGCTGAAGGTGCGCTCGAGCGCCTTGTTGGCGGCCGTGTCGACGTGGGTGTCGTCGCCGCCGAAGCCCACCTTGCGCTGGGTCATCTCGAACGCGCCCGCGTTGCTGGTCATGATCAAGATGACGTTGCGGAAGTCGGTCTTCTTGCCGGTCGTGTCGGTCAAGGTGGCGCTGTCCATGACCTGCAAGAGGACCGAGAAGATGTCGGGGTGGGCCTTCTCGATCTCGTCGAGGAGCACGACCGAGTGCGGGCTCTTGGTCACCGTGTCGGTCAGCTGGCCGCCCTGGTCGAAGCCGACGTAGCCGGGCGGGGCCCCGATCAGGCGGCTGACGCTGTGCTTCTCCATGTACTCGGACATGTCGAAGCGCAAGAAGGGCATCCCGAGCAGACGCGCGAGCTGACGCGCGAGCTCGGTCTTGCCGACGCCGGTCGGGCCCGCGAACAAGAAGCAGCCGATCGGCTTGTCGGGTCGCGCGAGCCCGGCCCGGGCCCGCTTGATCGCCTTGGTCGCCGCGGCGACGGCCTCGTCCTGGCCAAAGATGACCTGCGAGAGGCCCTCGTCGAGGTTCTTGAGCACCTCGCGGTCGTCGGTCGAGACCGACTTGGGCGGGATCCGTGCCATGCGGGCGATCACGGCCTCGACCTGCGGGACGTCGATGACGATCGGCGCGTCGGGGTCGAGGGGGGTCTCGTCCGGGGCCCGCTCGACCCGCTCGCCGGTTTGGATGATCGGGCCGGGCGTGCGGCGCTCGAGCGCCGTGGTCTCGCCGACGGCCAGGCGCAGCTCGCCCTGGTCCTCGTCCCCCTCGCCTTCGCCCTCGCCCTCGCCGGGCGCTTCGGGCTCGGGCAAGGCGACCGCGCCGCCAGCCTCGAGCGCCGCGGGCGGACGGGTGACGACCGTGTCGGCGTCCTCGTCGATCACCTCGCCCTCGTCGCGCTCGGGCTCGTCGTCGGCCCGCTCGCGGATCTTGGTGTGGTCGATCTTGCCGAGCCGCGCGGCCGCGCCGGTCTCGTCCATCACGTCGATCGCCGAGTCCGGCAGCCGTCGGTCACGCAGGTGCTTGTGGGCCAGGCGGACCGACTGCTCGATCGCCTCGGGGGTGTACTGCACGTGGTGGTGGGCCTCGTAGGCCGGCTTGAGCCCCTGGAGGATCAAGATCGTCTCGTCTTGGGTCGGCTCGACGATCTCGATCTTCTGGAAGCGCCGGGCGAGGGCCGGATCACGGTCGAAGTTCTTGTACTCCTTGTAGGTCGTCGCGCCGATGCAGCGCACGCGCCCGGCGTTGAGCGCCGGCTTGAGCATGTTGCTCGCGTCCATCGAGCCGCCCGAGGTCGCGCCCGCGCCGATCACCGTGTGGATCTCGTCGATGAACAGGATCGCGCCGGGCTCGTCCTCGATCGCCGAGATCACGGCCTTGAGCCGCTCCTCGAACTGACCGCGGAATTTGGTCCCGGCCAGCAGCGCGCCCATGTCGAGGGCGTAGACGTGGACGTCGGCGATCGCCTCGGGTACGCGCTGCTCGTGGACGCGCAGGGCCAGGCCCTCGACGACCGCGGTCTTGCCGACGCCGGGCTCGCCGACGAGGACCGGGTTGTTCTTGCGCCGACGGCACAACACCTGGATCAGCCGGGTGAGCTCTTGATCGCGGCCGATCAGCGTGTCGATGTCGCCCCGCTCGGCGCGGGCGGCGAGATCGATCGCGTAGGCCGAGAGCGGATCGTCGGCGACCGCGTCCTCGTCGTCCTCGCCCCGGGGCAGGCCCGTCGGGCGCGCGCGCGGAGCCTGACGCTGGCTGCCCTTGCCGATCCCGTGCGAGATGTAGAGGGTCACGTCGCGGCGGCGCACGGATTGCTGCTCGAGCAGGTACACGGCCATCGACTCGGGCTCGGCGAACAGCGCGACGAGCAGGTTGGCGCCGGTGACCTCGGCCTTGCCCGCGCCCTGGACATGGAGCACGGCCCGCTGCAGGACCCGGCCGACGCCGACGGTCTGCTGGACCTCGCCCTCTTCGGACAGCTTGGGCACGTGCTCGTCGAGGAAGGCCTCGAGCTCGGCGCGGAGCTCGTCGACCTCGGCGTTGCAGCCGGTCAGGACCGCCCGCGCGCTGGGATCGTCGAGCAGCGCGAGCAGCAGGTGCTCGAGCGTGATGTATTCGTGACGCCGCCTCCGGGTGTCTTGGATGGCGGAGTCGAGGGTCTCTCGTAGCTCATGACTCAGCATCTGGGTCGTCCTCGGGTTCCATCGAGGCCATCAGCGGGCACTCGTTTTGTCGGGCGAGCATGTGGGTCTGCGCGACCTTGGTCTCGGCGATCTCGTGGGTGAAGACACCGGCGACGCCGACGCCCGAGTTGTGTACATGCAGCATGATCTCCGTCGACTTCGACTCCCCGTGATGAAACACGGTCTGAAGCAGACGGACGACGAAGTCCATCGGCGTGTAGTCGTCGTTGTGGAGGAGCACGCGGTACATGCGCGGGCGTTTGGATTTGCGTTCGTCGCGGGATTTGAGCGCGACGCCGCGTTGGGGTTCTTCTTTGCGCTTGTCGGGCATGACGCAGAAAATCTGACGATGGTCTCGGAGGGAGTGGGCTGCGTGGCCCCGTGGCATTGTAGCGGAAGTCGGAGTTTGCGCCGGGCGCCACAAGGGTAATGCTCGCCTTCGTGGATCTGACTCTGACCGAGCGCAGGAGTATCGAAGGCGTCAATAGCGCGAGCTGGAACGCGCTGGATCACGCGCCCTCCCCCTTTTTGGAGTGGGGCTTCCTTCGCGCGCTCGAGCTGTCCGGCTCCGTCGGGGTTGCCGCGGGTTGGGATCCACACTACCTCCTGGTCCACGGTGCGCAGGGAGGCTCCCCCGATCAGCGGGGCCTGCTCGGGGCGGTGGCCGCCTACGTCAAGGACCACAGCTACGGCGAGTACATCTTCGACTTCCACTGGGCCCGCGCGTCGACGCGCGCGGGGATCCCCTACTACCCGAAGCTCGTCATCGCCGCCCCGGCGACGCCGGCGACCGGGCGCCGGATCCTGCTCCACCCCGATCTCGACGAGGCCGGCCGCGACGCCGTCGCCCAGCGGCTGATCGCGGGCGTGCGCGAGCTCGCCGACGAGCGCGACTGCGGCTCGATCCACTGGTTGTTCGTGACCCCCGACGAGCGCGAGCGCCTCGTGGCCGCCGACTTCGCCGCCCGCAGCAGCTACCAATTCCACTGGCACAACCGCGGCTACGAGGACTTCGACGGCTTCCTCGCCGAGCTGACCTCGCGCAAGCGCAAGCAGATCCGCAAGGAGCGACGCCGCGCGCGAGCGGCCATCGACGGCGTCCGCTTCGTGCCCGGCCCCGAGCTCGACGCGACCCAGCGCGCGGCCCTCGATCGCTTCTATCGGCGCACGACGAACCTCTACGGCGGCCGCCAGTACCTCCGGCCCGGCTTCTTCGAGGCCCTGCTCGAGCTCGCGCCCGAGCGCGTTCGCTTCCTCGAGGCCACCCGCGCGAGCGACCTGATCGCGGGCGCGCTCTTCTTCGAGACCGAGCACGGGCTCTACGGCCGCTACTGGGGCTGCGACGAGGAGATCGAGTTCCTCCACTTCGAGGCGGCCTACTACGCGGGGGTCGAGCGCTGCATCGAACGCGGGCTGCCGCTGTTCGAGGCCGGGGCCCAGGGCGAGCACAAATTGTTGCGTGGCTTCTTGCCCGCGGCCTGTCACTCGGCGCACTGGCTGCGCCACCCGGGCCTCGACCGTGGGGTGCGAGAATTCTTGCGCGAGGAGGCCGTGGCGGTGGCCCACCACATCGACCAGCTCGAGGGCTACGGCCCCTACCGCAGCGAGGGTCTCGGACGAAGCCCGAGTCGGGAGACGGACTGAGTCGGGAGACGGACTGCCCCCTCTGGTCGCGGCCGGCGACTCGTGGCATGTTGCCGCGATGGAACCGGCCACCGCCGCGCTCGATCACCACCTGGCCCGCGGGCTGTTGCGGAGCGCGGTCACGTGGCTCGAGCTCGAAGCCGAGAGCGGGCGCCGTCACGGCTGGCGGGCGCGAGAGATCGGCGCGATCGCGATCTTGGGCGGCTTCGGGGGCCTCGCCGCCCGGTCCGAGCGGCTCCTGTCCGAGGCCGACCACGTCCACGCCGACGACGACGATCACTCGGCCCTCGACCCGGTCTTGCCCCACGGCGACGAGCTCGCCGAGATGTTCCCGCCCTACTCCTCGGTCGCGGTCCTGAGCCACGCGCGCAAGGCCGCGCCGCCGCACCTCTCGCTGGCCCTCGATCGTCACTTCGACGAGGCCTGGGCGCGCTGCGAAGACGACGCCCAGCGCGAGGAGGTCGCGGCGATCCGCGCCCTGCTCGGCGACTTCGAGGGCGCGCTCTCGATCCTCGGTCGCGCCGACTACCCCCGCGACCGCCAGATCGGCCCGCTGATGGTCATCGCGATCGAGGCCCTGCGCCTCGGCAACCCCTCGCTCACGCGCAAGCTCGTGCTCGAGGAGCTCGGCGGCCACGACGGGCTCGACTGGTGGATCCCGGTCGCGACCGGGCTGCTCGGGCGGCTGCCGTGGCAGGGCTACCCCCTGCCCGAGAGCTGAGCGACACCGAGCTAGCAGCCCGGGGTGCTATGCCTCGCGCCGCCTCGCTTGGCCTTTTCGCCGAGGGCTTTGTCGCCAAAACTTGCAGTACGCCCGGTACAGCGGCGTTTTGGCTTCGCGCCCTCGGCGAAAATTCCGGCGCGAGGCGACACGATGCCTAGCACCCCGGGCTGCTAGCAGCCCGGGGTGCTAGGCGTCGGCGCCGGGGCGGCGGTCGACGACTCCAATGATCGCGCGCGCCCCCGGCTGGAGCTCGCTGCGCTCCCAGCCCCGATCGCGCGGGCGCAGCAGCCCGTCGTGGGTCTTGCGAAAGCCCAGCGCGCACAGCTGCTCGGCGAGCCAGTGCTCGTTCGCAAATTGATCGTCGATCTTGGCCAGGAGCATGACCTTGCGCCGCCCCTGCGCCTGGTGCAGGAGCGCGACGAGGGCCTCGGCGAGGTGGCCAGCGCAGCGCTCACGCTCGGCTTCGTCGGGGAGCTCGTCGGGGCCGATGAAGCACAGCAGGAGCTTCTCGCTGCGAGACAGCCACGCGAGCAGGCGACCGTCGACCATGAACACGTGGGCGCCGGAGGTCCGCTGGGGCTTGGCCCCGCCCTCGCGCCGGGGCCACGGCAACCCGGCCCCGTAGGCGTTGGCGGGATCGCAGGCGGTCAAGATCACGATCGGGGCCGGGTCACTGCCGGTCTCGCGCAGGCGATCTTCGGCGCCCGGGAGCCCGAACTGCGCGCCGCCCATGCCCGCGATGAAGTAGCCCCGGCGGATCTTCCCGGCCTGCTCCATGGCCTTGAGGATCGGGTAGTGAGCCGAGAAGCCCCCGGGGACGCCCGCGCTGCGGACCGCCTCGCGGGTGACGACGCCGAAGCGCTCGAGCAGCTGGACCGCCGAGCTCGTCGCGCGCTCGGTCTCGCTCGGGCCGGGCTCGGCCTCGTCGCCCGAGCCCTCGTCGACGGGGCCGCTCGGGCGCAGCAGCGACCAGCGCCCTTCGGTCCCGGCCGGACCGGCGCGGCGCAGCTGGAGCTGACCGTGCAGTGAGGGCCGACGGCGCGCGTAGCTGCGGGCCTTGCCCTTGCCCTTGCCCCCGCGCGCCCGCGAGCGCAGCGGGGCGAGGGTGTCGTTGCTGAGCTCGCCGGCCCACACCATCTCCCACAAAATCGCGACGAGCTCGTTGCGAAAGCCACCGAGCGCCCGCTCGATGTCGGCGAAGAACATGGCCCCGCGGCGCCCGAGCAGCTCGCGCAGCCTCGCGGCGAGCTCGCCCTCGACAGGCTCGGGCGCGGGCGCGAGCGCGGCGAAGTGTCCGCTGAGGTAGAGCGCGACCCGGCCGTCGTCGCTGCCGAGGGCCTCGAAGCCGCGCCAGCTCAGCTCCCCGCTCGCGCACAGCTGGTCGAGCATGCCCGGATGGTAGGCGCGGACCCGGGCCGGCAAGACCGCGCGCTCGAGATCCGCGAAGGGGATCGCCACGCCCTGGATCTGTTCGATCGCGGCGACGAGCCCGTCGAGGCCCTCGCTCGGCCAGTCGATGCGGTGCCAGGTCGGCAAGAAGCGGGCGTAGAGCCGGGGCTCGACGGCCTCGACCGCGGCGCTCAGCTTGGCCAGCGAAGCCCGCTTGAGCCGCCGCAAGACCTCGACGTCGCACCACTCGCGCTCGCGCCCGCCCGGCATGAACTCGCCCTCGAGCAGACGATCCTCGCGACGCAGGGACTCGAGCGCGGCGGCGATCGGGCCGAGCCCGAGCCCGAAGCGAAGCGCGACCTCGGCGGCCGTGAACGGGACGTGGGTCCGGGCGTAGCGAGCGACGAGGTCCTCGAGCGGGTTGTCGACGAGCTCGAGGTAGGCCAGCGGCAGCCCCATCGGCGGGACCACGCCGAGCGCGTCGCGGTAGCGTCCGGCGTCCTCGGCCGCGATGACCCGGCGCTGGCCCGCGATCGTGACCTCGGCCGCGCGGCGCTCGGTGATCAGGCCCTCGACCCACCCGTCGAGCTCACCCCTCAGCTCGGGATCGCAGCGCTGGCGCAGCTCCTCGCGCGAGAGCTCGCCGAGCTCGCGCAGGGCGTCGTGGACATGGTCGAGCTCGCGGATCGCCCGGCGCGGATCCAGGCGCTGGATCAGCAGCTCGACCTCGCTCAGCGCGTCGCGGTCGAGGAGCTCGCGCAGCTGCGCGTCGCCGAGCAGCTCGCGCAGCTGGGCGTAGTCGAGGGCCAGGGCCTGCGCCCGCCGCTCGGCCCGGGGCTGATCGTCGTCGTAGAGAAAATTCCCGATCCAGGTGAACACCAGCGCCGCGGCGTAGGGCGAGGCGCTCGCGCTCTCGACCTCGCGCACGCGCACGCGCCGATCGAGGACCTGCTGGAGGAGCTCGGTCAGCGCGGGCAGATCGAACACGTCGCGGAGGCACTCGCGGTAGGTCTCGAGGATGATCGGGAAGCTCCGGTAGCGGGTCGCTACCGCGAGCAGATCGGCCGAGCGCTTGCGCTGCATCCACAGCGGCGTGCGCTTGCCCGGGCGCCTGCGCGGCAGCAGCAGCGCGCGCGCGGCGTTCTCGCGGAAGCGCGCGGCGAACAGGGCCGAGCCCGAGAGGTTCTCGATGACGAGGCGCTCGACCTCGTCGGGCGCCGGGAAGAACATCGAGACCGGCGGCGGCTCGTCGGCCTCGGGCAGACGAAAGGCGAGGCCGTCGTCGGTCCACAGCATGTCGACCTCGACGCCGCCGTGCTCGCGCAGGCGCCCGGCGACAGCCGTGGCCCAGGGCGCGTGGACGCGGGCCCCGAAGGGCGAGAGCACGGCCACGCGCCAGTCACCGATCTCGTCGACCCAGCGCTCGACGACGATCGTCTTGTCGCTCGGGAGCACGCCCGTCGCCTCGCGCTGATCCTCGAGGTAGTCGAGCAGGTTGCGGGCCGCGCGAGGCGCGAGGGCGTGATCGGCCGTGAGCCGCTGCTCGGCCTGCTCGCGCGGGAGCTTGTCGAGCTTGCGCCCGAGCGCCCCGATCGCGCGACCGAACTCCAGCGGGCGACCGGGCCCCTCGCCGTGCCAAAAGGGCATGCGCCCGGGCTCGCCCGGGGCCGGGACCACGACCACGCGATCGCGGGTGATCTCGACGACCTTCCACGAGCTGGCCCCGAGCACGAACACGTCGCCGTCGCGGGACTCGAACACCATCTCCTCGTCGAGCTCGCCGACCCGGGTGCCCGGGGCCCCGCCCTCGCCGAGCATGAACACGCCGTAGAGCCCGCGGTCGGGGATCGTCCCGGCGTTTTGGACAGCGAGGCGCTGGGCGCCCTTGCGCGCGCGGACCCGCTGCTCGACGCGATCCCAGATGATCCGCGGGCGCAGCTCGGCGAATTCGTTGGACGGGTAGCGCCCGGCGAGCATGTCGAGGGTGTTCTCGAACGCCCGGCGGCTGAGCTCGGCGAAGGGCGCGGCCCGGCGGACGAGCGCCCAGATCTGCTCGACCTCGAGCTCCTCGGCGATCCCGACCATGGCCACGATGTGCTGGGCGAGCACGTCGAGGGGGTTGCGCGGGTAGAAGGTCGACTCGACCTTGCCCTCGCGCATGTGCTCGATGACCGCCGCGCACGCGAGCAGGTCGTGGCGGTACTTGGGCACGATGACCCCGCGCGAGACCCCGTCGACGTGGTGCCCGGCCCGGCCGATGCGCTGGAGCCCCGACGCGACCGAGGGCGGGGCCTCGATCTGAATGACGAGGTCGACGGCGCCCATGTCGATGCCGAGCTCGAGCGAGCTGGTCGCGACGATCGCCGGGAGCTCGCCGCGCTTGAGCCGATCTTCGACGACGGCGCGGGTCTCCTTCGACAGCGAGCCGTGGTGGGCCAAGGACAGCTCGCGCCCGGCGAGGGCGTTGATCGCCTGGCTGAGGCGCTCGGCCAGCGAGCGGTTGTTGACGAAGATCATCGTCGAGCGGTGGGCCTCGATCAACTCGACGAGGCGCGGGTGGATCGACGGCCAGATCGAGCGCCTCTCGCCGACGAAGGTCGCGCTGACCGTGCTCGGCTTGGGCCCGTCGGCGACGATGCCCTCGACCTCGGCCACGTCGAGCTCGCCGCCCCGGGCCCCGTCTCCAGCCAGACCCTGGGCCCGAGCGGAGCGAGGGTGTCGGGCGGAGCCCGAGTCGGGAGACGAAAAGTCAAAGTCTTCGACCGGGACCTCGACGACGAGCTCGAGCGCGCGCTTGCGGCCGGCGTCGACGATCGTGACCGGGCGCGGGGTCATGCTCTCGTCGGCGCTCGGCGTGCAGCCGCCGAGCAGGCGCGCGACCTCGTCGAGGGGCCGCTGGGTCGCGGACAGGCCGATGCGCTGCAGTGGCGCGGCCCCCTCGCGTTCGCGCGCGTGTCCGCGCTCGTGCTCGAGGCGCTCGAGCGACACGAACAGGTGCGCGCCCCGCTTGCCCGCGACCATCGAGTGGATCTCGTCGACGATCACCGTCGACACGCCGCGGAGGGTCTCGCGCGCGCGCGAGGTCAGGAGCAAGAACAGCGACTCGGGCGTGGTGATCAGGATGTCGGGCGGATGGCGGAGCATCCGAGCCCGCTCGCGCTGGGGCGTGTCGCCCGAGCGAATCCCGACCGTCGGCATGTAGTGCTCGACGCCGTCGCGCTGGGCGATCGCCCGGATCCCCGAAAGCGGCGCCCGGAGGTTGCGCTCGACGTCGACGCCGAGGGCCTTGAGCGGAGAGATATAGAGGATGTCGACGCCCCGCGCCTTTGGGCGCTCACCGGCCGCGAACATCAGGCGATCGATCGCAACGAGGAACGCGGCCAGGGTCTTGCCCGAGCCCGTCGGCGCCAGCAGCAGGGTCGAGTCGCCGTCGAGGATCGGTCGCCAGCCCTTGCGCTGGGCCGCGGTCGGGCGCTCGAACGCGGCGCCAAACCACTCGCGCACCGCCGGATGGAAGTCCCGGAGCGGATCGCGGCGGCGGGTCGGAGCCTCGGGCACGGCACCTCACTTTGCCAGCCCGAGCCCGGGGCGTCTCGCGCCGCGGCGCTATTTGAGCAGACCGCCGAGCGGGTCGTCCTCGTCGTGGTCGGGCCCCTCGACCTTGTCTTCATCGTCGCGCGAGGAGTCTTTGGAGCCCTGGGGATCGACGTTGATCGTCAGCTTGCTCTTGCCCTTCGACAGCTCCGTGTCGCGGGCGGCGGCGACCTCGAGCTCCTCGAGCCACTGCGTCCGCCCCCCGATCGCGTACTCGACGAGGACCGTCGACGAGGACTCGCCGAGCTCGCGAAACGAGACCTTGATCTCGTGGGCCTTGTCGCTGTGTTCGATCACGAACACGCCCTCCTCGTCGCTGGCCATCAAGAAGCCAGGATGTTCGAAGGTCGAGCCGTCGAGGGTCAGGGCGACCTTGACGTAGGCCGCCGGGACCTCGGCCTCGCTCTGGGCCGCGGATGTCGTCGGGGACGCGAGCAGCAGCGCGGGAGCCAGCACGGTCAGACCGACAACAAATCCAAGACGTCGCACGCAGAGACCTTAAAACACCGCGTCGGAGCTCGCAACGAAGTGACTGTGCTGAATCGATCCAAGCGGGTCGGGCTGCGACAGCTAACGCAATTCAGCTCACAAGGATCACGCTGTAAGTAATCACGACCAGGCCGAGATCCACGCAATTCCGGCCACCACGCCGCCAACGCCGAGCCATTGCCACCAGCGCAGGCCCTCGCGCAAGCGAACGCAGGCGAGGGCGATCGTCACGACCGGGAAGGATGAGGCGAGCACGGCGACGACCGCGATCTCGCCCGCCACGACCCCGCGGCTGGTGCCGTAGGCGAAGCTGAGCATGCCGCCCGCGTCGAGCGTGGCCACGGCCAACAGACGCCCGAGGCTGTGCTCGCGGAGCTCTCCGAGCTGCTCCGGCAGACTCACGCGCTGCGCTCGGGCGAGCATCAAGAGCGCCGCGACCGCGACGAGCCGGAGCCCGAACACGACCCACGCCGGGCCGAGCAGCTCGCTGCTCGGCCCGAGCATGAAGAACACCCAGCCAAAGCCGACGGCCGAGAGCAGCGCCCACCCGACCCCCGACGCGCGGCGCAGCTTGGTTGGCGCCCGCGGCGAGGCCCGCGTCTCACTCTCATTGCCTTGGTCCGCGACTCGATCCGCGACGACCACGCTCGCGCACATGATCCCGACCACGACCGCGACGACCCCGGGCACGACGAGGCGCGGCGGCGCGTGCCCGGCGAGCCACGCGAAGCCAAGCGAGAACGCGCCCATCGAGCCGGCGATCGGCGAGACCAGCGACAGCTTCCCGCCCTCGAAGGCGCGGAACAGGCCGACGACGCCGAGCGTGTTGACCACGCCGATCACCGCGACGGTCGCGTAGGTCGTCGGCGCCGCGCTCGGGAGCCCGTGCCACGCGAGCGCGACGACGGCCAAGATAGCGGCCGCCGCGACTTGCACGCCGAACACCGCGGCGAGCCATCCGTGCCGACGGGTGACGCGCTGCGCAAGGTAGTCGCCGGTCCCAAAGCACAGCGCGGTGCCGAGACCACAGGCGATCGCAACCGCGGCCGCGCTCATGGGTCGCGGCCATGCTACCGTCCGCGGGCGCCTCGGTCTCGAGGCCTCCCACGCGTGAACCCGAGCGACGACTCCAAGCTGCGCCAGCGATCCACGCGCACGCTCGCGTGGCTCGGCGACGCCGAGTTCGAGCGTGAGGTTCGCCTCCGCCTGAGTCGCCGCGGCGACTACCCGACCGACCGCCTCGACAAGCTCCGCGCGCGGATCGTCAACGCCGAGGCCCAGGCCGCGCTCCTCGCCGAGCTCCTCGACGCCGGGGCCCTGCGCGAGGACGAGCTCGCCCTCGTGGGCCGGGCCCGCAACGCCGCGGTCCGCGGGGGCCCGCGCGGGCGCCGAAACGTGCGGGACTACCGGGCGGCCACGGCCCTCGAGGCGCTGATCGCCTGGTGGCTGGTCGGTGGCGAAGCCGAGCGCTTCACGAGCCTGATCTCGCCCGCGATCGAGGCTCGGATCGACAAACTGATGACCTAGGCCTCTTGTGGTCGGGGTCCGGGCGCGCTTGACTGCCTCGCTTGCGAGCCCTTCGCTTCCATCGCGGCAAAGATCCGCGAACCATGCTCGAGCTGATCGAGCTGCCCGAGCCCCAGCCGGGCCCGGGCGAGGTCCTCGTGGAAGTCCTGGCCTCGCCGATCTCGCCGATGGATCGCCTGGCGATGCGCGGCCTGTATCCGCTCGAGCTGGCCGAGGGCGTCGGCGGTGCCCAGGGCGTGGGCATCGTGGTCGAGCTCGGCGAGGGCGTGGGCGAGCTCGAGGCCGGGACCGTCGTGCTGCTCCCGGTTCGCGTGGGAGCGTGGCGTGAGCGTCTGGCGGTCTCGGCGAGCGCGGTCGTGCCTCTGTCGCCGCACCGTGATCCGGTCGCCGCATGCACCCTGCGGATCGAGGCCCTGACGGCGGCCGTGCTCCTGACCCGGCTCGAGCCCGGAGAGAGCTTCGTGCACTCGCCCGGGGCCGGCTCGGTCGGTCGCTACCTGACGATCCTCGCGCGCGAACGCGGGCTGCGGAGCATCGCGCTGGTCGGCTCCCGCGAGCCGATCGCAGATCTGTGGGGCCTCGGCGCCGACAACGTGCTCGTGCGCGAGCCCGGCCTGGCCTCGCGCCTGCGCGCGCTCGGGCTGCCCCAGCCCCGCCTCGGCTTCGACGGCAGCGGCGGCGCCACCAGCGGGCTGCTGGGCTCGTGTCTTCAGCCGGGCGGAGAGCTGGTCGTGTACGGGGCGACCAGCCGCCAGCCGGTCGAGCTCCCGGTCAGCCAGCTCGTGTTTCGCGACATCCGCGTGCGCGGGTTTTGGCTCCACCGCTGGGCCAGGGCCGTCGGCCCCGCGCAGCTGAGGTCCGAGCTCGAGGCGCTCGCGGCGATGGACCTGCAAGAGCAGGTCGTCGGTCGCTTTACCCTCGACCAGTGGCCGGCGGCGCTCGAGCTGGCGGAGCGAGCCGGCGCGCGCGGACGGGTGGTGTTCACCCCCGCGACATCGCAGCGCCCAGCCCCCGCTTGAGCCCCCGCTCGAGCCCGAGAAGTTGGGTCTCAGCGTCGGCCGGGCTTGGTGCCGTTGTAGGCCTCGTGAGACAGCACCTCGACCGGCCGCGGCGCGCCGTCATCCGTCCGAAACAGGATCCGATAGCGGCGGCCGAGCGGTATGCTGACGACGTTACGGTCGTGCTGGAGACGCTTGCCGTTGAACTGGTGCCACGGAGCGCCCTTGCCGATCTGCTCGAGGATGATCCTGGCCCTGCGAACGAGGCTCTTGTTCGGCAGGTGAGCGAGCGGGATCGGGTCGTTCTCGAACATCTCGCGCCAGGCCTGCTTTTCGCTCAGCCCGTCGCTCTTCTTCTTTGCCTTGGCAGTCTCGGCGCCATTGGCCGCGTCCTGCTGGGTCTTCGTCGCGGCACAGCGGTGACAGAAGCGACCTTTGCCGCTGTGTCCACAAGGAAAGGTCTTCTTTCTAGCCATGTCTGCAACCTCTTGCGCGATGTGGATTGGTTAGGAGCATGCCCAGCATCATTACGCGGAGATTGGCGTTTGGCAATCCTGCGCCTGTGTCGCGCATGTTCCAGCGCCCAGATCAGGTCACAGACGGCGAATTTTGCCCTCTAGGGCGCAAAAAATCTGGCTAAAGATGAGCGGGGACTTGCGATTCAGCCCCTTTGGCCGGTCGCGCCGGGCGCCATACGCCAAGACGACGACTGGAGACAAGTCAGGCCCGCACGATACGAGCACCAACACCTGGAACCAAGCGCCGGCCCCGTACAGGGCCGCGCAAGCTCCGCCGCACGGTGCGCGCGGGCTCAGGTTGGGCCGCCTACCACCCGCAGCGGCGGTCCTGGTTCTGCTCGCTCAGGTACCCCTGGAGAGGTTCGAAGTACTCGAGCATCGGCCCGGCGTCCATCTTGCGCGTGCCCGCCACCACCTCGAGGGCGTCGGGCCAGGGCTTGCTGGCGCCCATGGCGAGCATCGCGTGGAGCTTCTTACCGGCCTCCTCGCTGCCATAGATCGAACACGTGTGGAGGGGCCCCTCGTGTCCGGCGGCGTCACACAGGGCCTTGTGGAACTGAAACTGGAGGATCCGGGCCAGGAAATAGCGCGAGTAAGGGGTGTTCGCGGGGATGTGATACTTCGCGCCAGGGTCGAAGTTCGCCTCGCTGCGCTCGACCGGCGCGGCGACCCCCTGGTACTCGTTGCGCAGCTTCCACCACGCGGCGTTGTACTCGTCGGGCTTGATCTCGCCCGAGAACACGCCCCAG
Source organism: Enhygromyxa salina (assembly GCF_002994615.1). GTDB lineage: Bacteria > Myxococcota_A > Polyangia > Nannocystales > Nannocystaceae > Plesiocystis > Plesiocystis salina_A. Next base: position 61,374 of record NZ_PVNK01000015.1, read on the forward strand.
CGCCAGCGGTCGATCAGGAGCCCGAAGGGCAAGAAGGCGATCTTCTCGAGGCCGTCGGCGAGCTGCTTGTTGATGACGGCCTTGGGATCCTCGCTGACCTCGCTGAGCAGGCCCATGTTGTTGAGGTAGGCGGGCGTGACCGAGAGCGCGAGGGTGTCGCCGATGCCCTCGTGGAAGCCGTCGTGGGCCCCGCTCTGAAACAGCACCGGCTTCGTGTAGTAGTTCATGTAGTAGTAGTTGTGCCCGAGCTCATGGTGGATCGTGACGAAGTCCTCCATGTCGATCTTGATGCACATCTTGATGCGCAGATCGTTGTTGTAGCCGACGTCCCAGGCGCTCGCGTGACACTGGACCTCGCGGTCGTCGGGCTTCACGAACAGCGAGCGCTGCCAGAAGGTCTCGGGCAGCGGGTCGAGGCCGAGCGAGGTGAAGAAGCCCTCGGCGGTCTTGACCATCTTCAGCTCGTCGTACTTGGCCTGCTCGAGACCCTTGGTCACGTCGATGCTCGGCTGATCCGGGTAGGGGATCATGTCGTCATAGATGTTGGGCCACTCCTGGGCCCAGAGGTTGCCGAGCAGGTGGGCCGGGATCATGCCCTCGGCCGGGACCTTGTCGACGCCGAATTTCTCGCCGAGCTTGGCCCGCGCGTGGCAATGCAGCTGGGTGTAGAGCGGCTTGACCTGCTGCCACAGGCGCTCCATCTCGGCCTCGAACTCGGCCGGGCTCATGTCGTAGCCCGAGCGCCACAGCTCGCCGACGTCGCGGTAGCCGATGTCGCGCGCGCCCTCGTTGCCGAGCTCCACGAAGCGCTGGTAGAGCGGGCGCATCGGCGGGGAGATCGTCCGCCAGCCCTCCCACGCGGTGAGCAGCTCGTCGTAGTCGTCGCTCGTGGAGATGATCTCCATCGCGTCGCCCATGTTCTTGCAGGCGTCGGACTCGGGGTCGGTGCAGTCGCCCCACTTGCCGGTCCCGTACATGCTGTCGAGCTTGGTCGCGGTCTCGGCCAGCTCCTTGCGCTTGGCTGGGTCGGTGGGCGCGGGCAGCGTGGTCGCGACCTTGAGCAGGTGCAGCTGCCGGAGCGTGTCGGGGTCGGCTTCGACGCCGTCGAACTTGCGCGCGTCCTTGATCGCCTGGCCGATGTAGGCCATCGACTGCTCGCTCGCGGCGGCGACGGCCGCGGCGTGCTCGTCGGTGATGTCGGTCGCGTGGGTCCAGGCGGCCTTCGACTCGGCCGTCCACAGCTCGCGGAGCTTGGCGTCGACCTCCTTGACGAAGGCCACGGCCTCCTCGGTCGAGGGCTTGGCCGGGGCCGGGATCGCGCCGTCTTTGGTCTCGACGACCTCGACCTCGACCTCCTGCTTGGCCTCGGCCTCGGGCTCGGCGCGCTTCTTGGGCCCGCAGCCGACCACGAGCAGCGACGAGGCGAGACCAGCGAGCACGAGGGGGGACGCGAGCCTGGGCATGCGCGGACGCTACCCCAAGCGGCGCGCGCTTGTCACTCGCACACGGCCGGGTCGAGCTCGACACCGACCGGGGCGTGGTCCGAGCCTTGGACCTCCGGCTGGATGAACGCCCCGCGCAAGAAGGGGCGCAGGTTGGGCGAGGCGAGGATGTAGTCGATGCGCCAGCCAACGTTGCGCGCCCGCGCCGTGCCCCGCTGTGACCACCACGAGTAGTGGCCGCCGCCGCCTTCGAACTCGCGGAAGCTGTCGAGCCAGCCCGCGGCGAACCACCGCTCGAGCTCGTCGCGCTCCTCCTTCAAGAAGCCCGAGGTGTTCTTGTTTTGCTTGGGCCGGGCGAGGTCGAGCTCGCGCACGGCGGTGTTGAAGTCGCCCATCACCAGCACCCGCTGCCCGGCCCGGCGGCGGCGCTGGACCAGCTCGAACACCGCGCGGTAGAAGTCGAGCTTGTAGGGCACGCGGCTGTTGTCGCGGTCGCGGCCGTTGCCGTTGGGGAAGTAGGCGTTGACGACCGTCAGGCGACCGAAGCGCGCGAGCTGGACGCGGCCCTCGACGTCGAAGCGCGGGATCCCGAGCGTCGCGAGCTGAGAGTCGGGCGCGCGCGCGGCGAACAGCCCGACGCCAGCGTAGCCGGGCCGCTCGGCCGGGACGAAGTGCGCGTGCCAGTCGTCGGGATCGCGCAGGTCCTCGGGCAGCTGCTCGGGCCGCGCGCGAACCTCCTGGACCCCGACGATCTCGGCCCCGCTGTTCGAGAGCCAGGCGCGAAAGCCCTTCTTGGCGCTCGCCCGCAGACCATTGACGTTCCATGACAGCACGCGCACGGCCGCCGACTTTGCCCGGCGCGAGCCCGCAGTCAAGTCGCCGCGCTATTCCTCGCCCGGGGTCGGCTTGGCGTCCTTGGCCCCCTTGGCCCCCTTGGCCCGCTTGGCCCGGAGTATCGCCTGGATCAGATCCTCGGGCGGCGCGTGGCGACGGCGCTCCTCGGCGTCGAGCTCACCGCGCCCGCACGCGTGGACCAGCGAGACCGTGTCGCGATAGCTGTCGAGGTAGTGCACGCAGGGCGGGCAGCGCTCGAGGTGCCGATCAAATTCGGCCTGCGCGTCCTCGTCGAGATCGCGCTCGATGTAGGCGAGCAAGAACTCACTGACCTCGCGACAGCTGATGCCGTGTCGGTGCCCCGCCCCCCCGACACCCTTGCAGTGTTGATCGTCGCTCATCCCTAGTGGGTCAGTTCGAGCTCGCGCTCGAGGAGGTTTCGCAGGGCCTGTCGCGCGCGATGCAGGCGGACCTTCACGGTCCCGGGGGTGAGCTCGAGCAGCTCGGCGGTCTCGGCCGTGTCGAGCTCCTCGATGTCGCGCAGGATCAGCACCGTACGATAGTTGTCGGGCAGCTTGTCAATCATCTGCCGGACCTGCTCGCGGGTCTGTGCGCGGGCGGCGAGCTCCTCGCTGGTCTGGACCCACGGCCGGTGGAAGTGCTCGGGGAAGCCGTTGTCGGCGAAACGCGGGAGCAGCTCGCTGATGTCGACGATCTCGGCGCCACGCGCGATCTGACGCTTGTGACGGCGGAGGCGCTGGAGGGCGACGTTGACGACGATCCGGTGGAGCCAGGTCTTGAGCCGGGCGTCGGCGCGGAAGCTGTCGAAGTTGCGGAACGCGCTGAGGAAGGCCTCCTGGACCGCGTCGTCGGCGTCGGCCGGGTTCTGCAGCAGGCGCAGCGCGACGGCGCGCAGCGGCCCGACGTGAGCCCGCACCATGCGCTCGAAGGCCCGGTCATCGCCGGCACGCATGCCCTCGATGATCTCGCGCTCCTCGCCCGGCGTGGGTTCACCTGCGGAGCTCACGCCCGCTGCCGCCCGAATGCTCACACTTCCCGAATAGCACGGAATCGTAGTTGGCTGACCAGCAGCCCGGGGTGCAATGCCTCGCGCCGCCTCGCTTGGCCTTTTCGCCGATGGCTTTGTCGCCAAAACTTGCAGTACGCCCGGCCCCCAGACCCCGCCATCGCATTATTTGATGCCTGCAATCGAGAGTCCCACTCAAAAGAATCTTCGCTCAACTGTAACCCCAGCGGCGTTTTTGCATCTAAGCAACGACGCCACGAGGAGACACGACATGACCCGCACCGACCAAACCCATCGCTACGCCGGACTCTCGGCCCTGATGGACCGCTACTTAGATGGGGATGAGCGGGCATTTGCCGAGCTCCACCGTCGCCTGAGCCCGCTCGTTCGCTCGCAGATCCGCGCCAAGATCAGCAACCCCGCGACGGCCGAAGATCTCTTGCAGGCCGCCTTCATGAAGGCCCACGGCGCGCGCCATCGCTTCGCGGCGCCGGCGGGCGCGAGCCCCGACCGCGCCGTCGCGGTCTGGTACTCGACGATCGCCCGCAACGCGACCATCGACCACCTGCGCAAACTCTACCGTGAGCGGGCCGTGAAGCTCGACACCGCCGGCGACGACACCGTCGAGCTCCTCGACTCGCTGCGCGACCCCCTGCCCAGCGCCGAGGCGATGGCGATCGAGCACGAGCGCCAGATCGGCATCGCCGCTCGCATCCGCGCGGCCCTCGCCCGGCTGCCCCGGACCCAGCGCGAGGTCGTGACCCTGCACAAGATCGAGGGCAAGACGATGGCCGAGATCAGCGAGGAGCTCGGGGTCCGCGAGGGGACCCTGCGCGTTCGCGCGCATCGCGGGTACAAGGCGCTGGCCAGCGCGCTCGGCGGCTACCGATCTCAGCCCGCCGCTGCCTGACATGACGTTCGGCGCTCGTCAGAGCTGACCGTGTCCCGAACCCCAGGCCTCGGCTCAGTTTCGAGCTGGTCTTGCCTGGTCTTGCCTAGCCTTGCCTGGGTCTTTGTCTCCAGGAGGCTGTCAGTCGCCCCCCTCGACGCGGTCGAGCTCCTCGACGATCAGCATCCGAAAGTCCATCAGCGGGTGCGCGCCGACGATCGGCCGGCCGTTGATGAAGTAGGCGGGCGTGCCGCTGACCATCAGGCGCGAGCCGAGCTCGAGGTCGGCCTCGATCCTCGAGTCGTGGGTCTCGGTCGTCATCGCGGTCTCGAGCGCCGCGCGTGAGATCCCGAGCTGATCGCAGATCCCGACCAGGTCCTCGGCGCTGTAGCGGCCGCCAAACTCGAACACGGCGTCGTGGAACTCCCAGAATTTTCCGGCCTCGGCCGCCGCGAAGCTGGCCCGAGATGCGAGCGCGCCGAGCGGGTGGCCCGGGAGCGGGAAGTGCTTGAACACGAAGCGGATCTGGTCGCCGTAGAGCGCCCGCAGCTCCTCCATGGTCTCGTGACCGCGGGCGCAAAAGGGGCACTGAAAATCGGAGAAGGCGATGATCGTGATCGGCGCGTCGGCTGGGCCGCGGGCGGGCGAGTCGTCGATCGGGACCGGGTAGACCGTGTCCTCGTCGAGCTCGGGCCGCGCGTCCTCGTAGACGATCGCGGTGTAGCCCCACTTGGTCGCGTAGTCGTAGAAGCCGGCGGAGGTGGTCAGCCCCTCGTCGGCGAGGCGCTCGGCCAGCGACAGCTCCTGATCGATGAAGTGGCGGAAGATGTGCTTGGGTCGGGCGCCCGGCAGCATGCGCCCGTTGATGAAGAACACCGGGGTCGACGAGAGCTTGAGGCGCTTGGCGACGCGCAGGTCGGCACGGACCGCGGGCGCGTGGGCGAGCGAGTCGAGCTCGCGCGTGACCTGATCGAAGTCGAGGCCGACCTCGCGGGCGTAGCCCTCGAGGATCTCGGGGTCGATCCCGCGGCCGCTGAACACGAGATCGTGAAACTCCCAGAATTTGCCCTGGGCCTGAGCCGAGTGGCCGACGAGCGCGGCCTCGAGCGCGTTTTGGTGGCGCGCGAGCGGCAGGGCCTTGTAGACGAAGCGGATCTGGCCCGGGTAGTCGTGCTGGAGCTCCTCGATCGTCTGGTAGGCCTCGGCGCAGAACGAGCACTCGAAGTCCGAGAACATCACGATCGTCACGGGCGCGTCGGCGGAGCCGCGCGCGGGCGAGTCGCCGATGTCGACGCGAAAGCGCAGGTAGGGCACGCCCGCGGCGAGCTGCTCGGGGTCGGGCTCGAGGCTGCCCTCGCTGACGACCGCGACCGAGCCCTCCTCGCCAGTCTGCTCGGCGCTGGCCTCGCTCGCGGCCTCGGGCGAGACGCTGGCGCCTCGCTCACAGCCGGGCCCGGGCACGAGCAGCGCGAGCAACGAGAGCAGGTGGAGATATCGAGGAGCCGGGCCCATCATGCGCAGCGCGGAGCCTAGCAAAAGCTCACTCGCCCCCCCCAGCCGTCGGCGACCCTGCCCCTCGCGGTGGGCTGGGTGAGCTTCGCAGTCCCTCGCGTGGGCCCCCGAGCGGGAGCGTCAGCGCGGTTTCCTGGGTACGGGGTCGCGCGCCGCGCGGGACCGTCGGGCAACAACGCCTGAGCGCCCGCTGGCGTCCTGTGCGCGGGAGTTCGCTACAATAGCCAGAGCGCCAGCGGGGCCAGCACCGCCAGACGAGCACGCCGTGAAACAAGTCCGCGTCGAGAAGATCACCCACTCCTACGACGGCGTCCGCCCGGCCGTCGCCGAGCTCAGCTTTCACATCAACGCCGGCGAGGTCCTCGCGCTGATCGGGCCCAACGGCGCGGGCAAGTCGACGAGCCTGCGGATCCTCGCCACGCTCCAGCGCCCCGACTCCGGCGAGGTCACCTGGGACGGCCGCGACACCTGGCCCGTGCGCCAGGCCGTGCGCCAGCGGATCGGCTTCCTCGGCGACGGCACCGGGCTCTACCCAAACATGACCGCGGCCGGCTACCTGCGCTTTTTCGCCGAGTGCTACGGCCTCGACGACGGCGCCGCCAACACCCGGGTCGCGGAGCTGCTCGCGACCTTCAAGCTGTCGAGCAAGGCCGAGGCCCGGATCTCCGATCTGTCCAAGGGCATGCGTCAGCGCCTCGCTATCGCGCGGACCCTGGTCCACGGGCCCGAGCTGCTCCTGCTCGACGAGCCCGCCGACGGCCTCGACCCCCTCGGTCGTCGGCAGCTGCGCGAGATCCTCCGCGGCGTCGCCAACGAGGGCGTCGGCATCGTCGTCAGCAGTCACATCCTCCGCGAGCTCGATGGCTTCTGCGACGCCGTCGCGCTGATCCAAAAGGGCGCGCTGCAGGTGTTCGGCCCCGTCGAGGAGGTCATCGACAAGTACGAGGTCGCGCGGCGGGTCCACGAGGTCTCGGTCACCAAGGGGCTGCAGCAGGCGATCGCGATCCTCAGCGCGCACGAGGGCTTGATCGAGGAGGTCTTGCCGCTGACCCGCGACGAGCAGATCGACCCGGCGACCGCCGACCGCGGGAAGATCCGCGTGCGCGTGCGCGGGGCCGAGAATCACGCCGCCAAGCTGCTCAAGGAGCTCGTGCTCGCCGACGTCGAGGTCATCGCGCTCACGCGGATGCGCAGCGATCTCGAGGACGTCTACCAGAGCATCGGTCGCGACGAAGTTGCCTGAGTCAGCGGAGCCAGACGTCGGCGCTTTGGACTCGGAAGCTGGGGCCGCCGTCGTCGGGCCGGGCCAGGAGCGCGCCGTCTTCGGCGAGGCCTTCGGCGCGGGCGTAAACGCGGCGGCCGTCGGGCTGCTCGACCTCGATCGCGCGACCGATGACGAGGCAGTGGGGCTCGTAGCGGGCGCGGATCGCAGGGAAGCCGCCCGCGAAGAAGCGCTCGAGGGTGCCCTCGAGCTCGTGGAGGACGGCGGCGAGGATCGTGGCGCGGCCGCGGCGGTCGGCTTCGGGGAGGTGGAGGGCGAGGCTGGTCGCGCGCGCGCGTAGGCTCGGCTCGAATTCTTCGCGGGTCCGGTGGACGTTGACGCCGAAGCCGACGACGAGCTCGACCTCGCGGCCGCGCCAGCGGCTCTCGCACAAGATCCCCGCGAGCTTGCGGCCGCCGAGGAGCAGGTCGTTGGGCCACTTGAGCGCGAGGCTCGACAGCTCGGCGCCGAAGACCGCGACCAGGCCCTCGCGCAGGCCAACGCCGACGGCCAGCGCGAGCGCGCCGAACCCGGCCGAGGGCGCGCCCGGGCGCAGGACCACGCTGGCGTAGATGTCTCGGCCTGGCGGCGAGGACCACGGACGCCCGAGGCGGCCGCGGCCCGCCGTCTGGGCGTCGGCGGTCACGAGCGCGCCGTCGGGCGCCCCGGCCCCGAGCCACTCGAGCGCGCGGTCGTTGGTCGAGCCGATCTGCTCGTGGTGCTCATGCACCCGGCCGAGGCGGACGGTCGTCAGCAGCGCCGGGAGCTCGGCGAGCGCGTCATCGGGGCGGGACACGGACCTTCTTGTAAGCGCAAAAGGCCTCGACGGTGTCGGCGAGCAGCGCCGGGTTGTTGGCGAATTCCCACATCAAGGTGCTGGTCGGGGTCTTGCCGTAGTCGTGACCGGGGTACAGGCGGGTCTGCTCGGGCAGGCTGCCGAGCTTGCGCTGGAGCGTGTCGACCATCGCCGCCGGGTCCGAGCCCTCATAGGACACGCCCCCGCACGAGCCGACGAAGAGCACGTCCCCGGTGATCAAGGCCTCGCTCTCGGGTCCGTACCAGCACACGCAGCCGGGCGTGTGGCCCGGGGCCCACAGCGCGCGCATGCGTCCGGCGCCGACCGCCACGTCTTCGTCGTCCGCGACCGGCTCGACCCGGCGCGCGAAGCTCGACGCGACCGGGACCTCGACCGGGTGACAGCGGACCACCGCGTCGGTCTCGGCCACGGCCTCGTCGAGACCCGCGACGTGATCGTCGTGGGTGTGGGTCAACAAGATCGTCGTGACGGTCCAGCCTCGCTCCCGGACGATCTTCATCAGCCGGTCGACCTCGAAGGCCGGATCGACGAGCGCGGCCTCGCCGGTCTCGGGGCAGCCGATGACCTCGCAGAAGTTCTGCAACAGGCCGACTTCGAGCTGGACGATCTCGAGGGCTGGGGGCGCGCTCACCCGCGCAACACAGCACAGGGATCCTGCCCCGGCAAGCCCGTCGTGCTACGGAGAGGGATCGATGAAGTCGTTGGTGATGTCGGCCATGAGCCTCAGCTGCTCGACCTCCTCAGCCGAGAGCTCGGGCGGCGCGTAGTCGCTGGTCGAGCAGGCCTGGTCGACGATCTTGCCGAAGAACACGCACGCCGCGAGGTAGCTCCCAGCCAGCGAGGGGTGGCTGCCGTCGCCGGCGTAGAGATCGAGACTGTCTTGCGGGTCGAGCTGCAGCGTCGACATCCACGCGTCGCCGACGGGCGCGACCTCGGTGTCGCTGGCGAGCGCGGCCTCGAAGTAGCCGCTCGCGAGGCCCTCGTACATCTCGTCGACGCTCATGCCGAGCTGGGCGAGATCGGGGTTGCCGGCCTCGCGGGGCCAGGTCTGGTAGAGCAGCACCCGCGCGTCGCCGCCCATGGCCGAGAGCGCCGCGAAGTCGAGGACCGCCTGCTCGAAGGTCGGGTAGTCGAGGATCGGCTCGACGCTCTGCCCCTGGATCACGACGACGTCCCAGTCGCCCGCGAGGGCGTCGACGACCTCGGGGTTGGCGAGGTGATCGACCACGCGCGCGCCGCCCACGGTGATCGAGTCGGTGCTCAGGGGCGTCGCCGAGCCGTCGCCGAGCGCCGCGACGAGGCCCGGGAGGTCGTTGAACGCGGTGTAGCTGTTGCCGACGAACAGGACCGCGGGGACCTCGACCGGGTCGCCGTCGCCGTCGCCGTCGCCATCGCCGTCGCCATCGCCATCGCCGTCGCCATCGCCGTCGCCATCGCCATCGCCCTCGCCGTCGCCATCGCCGTCACCATCGCCATCGCCATCGCCATCGCCGTCGCCGGTGGACGAGCTCGCGTCGGACTCGCCGGACTCGCCGAACTCCGCAGACGACTCTCCGACCTCCGCGCCATCGGGCGCGGGCGCACACGCGGACAGGGCAATCATCAGGCCGAGACCAAAGTCGAGCACGCGGGGCATCGGTGCCCAAACAATACCCTCGCGCGGGCGATGGGAACACCCTGAAAGACGAGGCCCCGCCGCCGCACGCCTCGACGTCCCACAAATGTTCGCAGTCAGCCCCGACCATGTTCACGGGTCAATACGACGACTCCATGATACAGGCACTTCGCAGTTAGGGATTCCGACCGATGACGTCTCGACCCCACGATGCCCTGTTCAAAGCCGCGTTCGAGACCCCCAGGCACGCCATGGGGCTGTTTCAGCTGGTCCTACCCCCCGACGTGAGCGCCGCGATCAGCTGGAGCTCCATCACCCCCGAGTCCGGCACCTTCATCGATCCCGATCTCGTCGACCAACACAGCGATCTGTTGTTTTCCGTCCAGCTCGACGGTACGCCCGCGCTGCTCTACCTCTTGCTCGAGCACCAGAGCACCCACGCCTCCGACATGCCTCTGCGCATGGCCGAGTATCTCCTCCGGGTCTGGAGGCGCTACCAAAAGGGCCACGGCTTGCCCCTCCCGCTGATCCTGCCCGCGCTCGTCAGCCACGCCCCGAACGGCTGGACGGCGTCCCGATCCCTCCATGGGCTCGTCGAGCCGCCTCCTGCGTCGATACCGGGGCTCGCGCCGCTCGTGCTCAACCACTGCCCCCTCGTCCTCGACCTCGCCGACAGCGACGACGACAAGCTTCGAGACTGGGCCCTGGCCGCGTTCCCCAAGCTCGCGTTGGTCGTTCTCCGAGACGGCCGCGACCCCGAGCGCCTCCGCCGAGACTTCAACCACTGGCGCGACACCTTCCGCGAGGTCCTCCGCGCCCCGAACGGAGCCGAGGCCGTGGCGCAAGTGTTGCGCTACGTCGCCCTGGTCACCGGGAACATGCGCTTCGAGGAGTTTCGTGCGACCATTCGAGAACAGCTCCCCGAGGCAGGAGAGATCGCCATGACCATCGCCGAAGAACTCCGCCAAGAAGGTCTACAACAGGGTCTACAACAGGGTCTACAACAGGGCCTACAACAGGGTCGCCAGCAAGAGCGCGCCGAGCTGCTCGTCAAGCAGCTGGCCCTCAAGTTCGGGACCTTGTCGCCCGCATGCGTCGCCCGCATCGAGTCCGCGACCTACGAACAGCTCGAACGCTACATCGAGGGCGTGCTGACGGCCGAGTCCCTCGAGTTTCTGTTCGCGGACGCTAGCGATAGCCTTCGGCCTGAAGCGTGAACAGCCGCGCGTAGCGGCCGTCGTTGGCCATCAACTGCTCGTGCGAGCCCTGCTCGACGACGCGCCCGTGGTCGAGCACGACGATCTGATCCGCCGAGCGCACGGTCGAGAAGCGGTGCGAGATCAGGATCGCCATCCGGTCCGCAGCTCCCCGAGGCAGGAGAGATCGCCATGACCATCGCCGAAGGACTCCGCCAAGAAGGTCTACAACAGGGTCGCCAGCAAGAGCGTGCCGAGCTACTCGTCAAGCAGCTGGCCCTCAAGTTCGGGACCTTGCCGCCCGCATGCGTCGCCCGCATCGAGTCCGCGACCTACGAACAGCTCGAACGCTACATCGAGGGCGTGCTGACGGCCGAGTCCCTCGAGTTCCTGTTCGCGGACGCTAGCGATAGCCCTCGGCCTGGGGCGTGAACAGCCGCGCGTAGCGGCCGTCGTTGGCCATCAGCTCCTCGTGCGAGCCCTGCTCGACGACGCGCCCGTGGTCGAGCACGACGATCTGATCCGCCGAGCGCACGGTCGAGAAGCGGTGCGAGATCAGGATCGCCATCCGATCCGCGGTCAGGTTGCGCACGTGCTCGAACACGGTCGCCTCGGCCTCCGCGTCCATGGCCGCGGTCGGCTCGTCGAGCACGAGGATGTCGGCCTGCGAGCGCATGAAGGCCCGGGACAGGGCGACCTTCTGCCACTGCCCCCGAGAGCTCGCGCCTCATACATGCCGCCGATCGAAGACAAGCTCGCGTCGGACTCGCCGGACTCCGCGGACGACCCTGAAAGACGAGGCCCCGCCGCCGCACACCTCGACGTCCCACAAATGTTCGCAGTCAGCCCCGACCATGTTCACGGGTCAATACGACGACTCCATGATACAGGCACTTCGCAGTTAGGGATTCCGACCGATGACGTCTCGACCCCACGATGCCCTGTTCAAAGCCGCGTTCGAGACCCCCAGGCACGCCATGGGGCTGTTTCAGCTGGTCCTACCCCCCGACGTGAGCGCCGCGATCAGCTGGAGCTCCATCACCCCCGAGTCCGGCACCTTCATCGATCCCGATCTCGTCGACCAACACAGCGATCTGTTGTTTTCCGTCCAGCTCGACGGTACGCCCGCGCTGCTCTACCTCTTGCTCGAGCACCAGAGCACCCACGCCTCCGACATGCCTCTGCGCATGGCCGAGTATCTCCTCCGGGTCTGGAGGCGCTACCAAAAGGGCCACGGCTTGCCCCTCCCGCTGATCCTGCCCGCGCTCGTCAGCCACGCCCCAAACGGCTGGACGGCGTCCCGATCCCTCCACGGGCTCGTCGAGCCGCCTCCTGCGTCGATACCGGGGCTCGCGCCGCTCGTGCTCAACCACTGCACCCTCGTCCTCGACCTCGCCGACAGCGACGACGACAAGCTTCGAGACTGGGCCCTGGCCGCGTTCCCCAAGCTCGCGTTGGTCGTTCTCCGAGACGGCCGCGACCCCGAGCGCCTCCGCCGAGACTTCAACCACTGGCGCGACACCTTCCGCGAGGTCCTCCGCGCCCCGAACGGAGCCGAGGCCGTGGCGCAAGTGTTGCGCTACGTCGCCCTGGTCACCGGGAACATGCGCTTCGAGGAGTTTCGTGCGACCATTCGAGAACAGCTCCCCGAGGCAGGAGAGATCGCCATGACCATCGCCGAAGAACTCCGCCAAGAAGGTCTACAACAGGGTCTACAACAGGGTCTACAACAGGGCCTACAACAGGGCCTACAACAGGGCCTACAACAGGGTCGCCAGCAAGAGCGCGCCGAGCTGCTCGTCAAGCAGCTGGCCCTCAAGTTCGGGACCTTGTCGCCCGCATGCGTCGCCCGCATCGAGTCCGCGACCTACGAACAGCTCGAACGCTACATCGAGCGCGTGCTGACGGCCGAGTCCCTCGAGTTTCTGTTCGCTGAGGCTAGCGATAGCCCTCGGCCTGAAGCGTGAACAGCCGCGCGTAGCGGCCGCCGTTGGCCATCAGCTGTTCGTGCGAGCCCTGCTCGACGACGCGCCCGTGGCCGAGCACGACGATCTGATCCGCCGAGCGCACGGTCGAGAAGCGGTGCGAGATCAGGATCGCCATCCGGTCCGCAGCTCCCCGAGGCAGGAGAGATCGCCATGACCATCGCCGAAGAACTCCGCCAACAGGGCCTACAACAGGGCCTACAACAGGGCCTACAACAGGGTCGCCAGCAAGAGCGCGCCGAGCTGCTCGTCAAGCAGCTGACTCTCAAGTTCGGGACCTTGCCGCCCGCATGCGTCGCCCGCATCGAGTCCGCGACCTACGAACAGCTCGAACGCTACATCGAGCGCGTGCTGACGGCCGAGTCCCTCGAGTTCCTGTTCGCGGACGCTAGCGATAGCCCTCGGCCTGGAGCGTGAACAGCCGCGCGTAGCGGCCGTCGTTGGCCATCAGCTCCTCGTGCGAGCCCTGCTCGACGACGCGCCCGTGGTCGAGCACGACGATCTGATCCGCCGAGCGCACGGTCGAGAAGCGGTGCGAGATCAGGATCGCCATCCGATCCGCGGTCAGGTTGCGCACGTGCTCGAACACGGTCGCCTCGGCCTCCGCGTCCATGGCCGAGGTCGGCTCGTCGAGCACGAGGATGTCGGCCTGCGAGCGCATGAAGGCCCGGGACAGGGCGACCTTCTGCCACTGCCCCCCCGAGAGCTCGCGCCCGTCCTTGAACCAGCGCCCGAGCTGGGTCCGGTAGCCCTCGGGCATGTCCTCGACGAAGGCGTCGGCCATGCCGAGCTCGGCGGCCTCGCGCCAGCGGGCCTCGTCGTCGAAGTTCTCGACGTCGCCCGCGCCGACGTTCTCGCCAACCAGCATCTGGTAGCGGGCAAAGTCCTGAAAGATCACGCCGACCCGCGTGCGCAGGTGGTGCGGATCCCACTGCGAGAGCTCGAGCCCGTCGAGGAGGATCCGGCCCTCGCTCGGCTGGTAGAGCCGCGTCAGGAGCTTGATGAGCGTGGTCTTGCCCGAGCCGTTCTCACCGACGAGGGCCAGGGACTGCCCGGGCCGCAGGTGCAGATCGACGCGCTCGATCGCGGGCGCCGTGCTGCCCGGATAGACGAAGCTCACGCCCTCGAAGCGCACGCCGTCGCCGGGCTCGGGCCCCTCGACCGCGACCCCGGGCTCGCTGCCGACCGGCTGATCGAGGTACTCGTAGAGGTTCGACAGGTAGAGGTTGTCCTCGTACATGCCGCCGATCGAAGACAAGCTGGCGGCGACGGCGGCCTGGCCCTGACGAAACACCAACAGGTACATGGTCATCTCGCCGAGGCTGATCTGGCCGCGCACGGTCTCGACGACGATCCAGGCGTAGGCGCCATAGAACGCCGCGGTCCCGAGGAGCCCGAGGGCGAAGCTCCAAAACCCGCGGCGCAGGGTCAAGCGGCGATCCTCGGCGAACACGAGCTGGAAGATGTCGCGGTAGCGCTGCAGCAGCAGCGGGCCGAGGCCGTAGAGCTTGACCTCCTTGGCGTAGTCCTCGCGGGCGAGGACCGTCTCGAGGTACATCTGCTTGCGGGTCTCGGGAGAGCGCCAGCGAAACAGGCGAAAGGCCTCGCCCGAGAACTTGGTCTCGACCAAGAAGGCCGGGAGCCCGCCGAGGACCAGGACCAGCACCGCCCACGGCGAGAACGCGAGCAGCAAGATCGCGTAGCTGGCCAGCGAGATCGCGTTTTGGACCAGGCCGAAGGTCCGGTTGACCAGGCTCAGGGGCCGCGACGAGGCCTCGCGCCGGGCCTGGGTCAGCTTGTCGTAGAACTCCGAGTCCTCGAAGTGGACCAGCTGCAAGGTCAGGGCCTTCTCGAGGATCATGACGTTGACCCGGTGACCGAGCATCGCCCGCAGCAGCGACTGGCACATGCTCAGGCCTTTTTGGGAGCCCGCGAGGACGATCATGAGGCCGCCCTCGAGCGCGACCCAGCCGAGCACGATCTGAACCACCGGCTCGGCGCCGAGCTCGACCGCCGCCGCCGCCGCGACGACCGAGTCGACGATCTGGCGCCCAACCCAGGCCGCGGCCGCGGGCGTCAAGCCTGCGACCAGGGTCAGCAGCGCGAGCAAGATCGTGAGCAGCTTCGAGGTCGTCCAGACCAGCTCGACCGCGCGCTTGCTGTAGCGGAACACGCCGAGGAACTCTTTGAGGCCGAGACGCTTGCCCTTGCGCGCCGCGGCGTTGGCCTCGGCGCCGTGCGGTGAGGGATGCGCGCGCTTGCTGCTGTAGTGGGCGACCATGGCGGGGCGAGTGCCGCACATGATGCGGCCCCCCGCGAGCGTCCGCACCCCCCGAATCGAGGAGCGGGCCCCTGGGATTCCGAGCCCTGAATCAAGCGCTGCGCGCTCGCCTTCCGGCTCGTACTCGTCTTCAAGGGGCCGCTCTCAACCAAAGAGCAGGCCGAGGGGCACGCACAGACCCGGCGGGTCGAGCTCGATCTACGCCCCCACCTGGGAGCGTAGATCACTCCGGCTCGCCAAGGTTGCGAGCGCGGCGAAGCCGAGAGATCCACGCCCCCCGCGTGACTCACGCCACGGCCAGCCCGAGGCTCACTCGATCGGCGCCCGCTCGCGAGCAGGAGCGCACGGTAAGCCGACCAACTGGAGTATCCACCCGCGGGAGTCTCGACCGAGTCGCGCTCGATCCGGGCGAGCTCGTGACCAGCCTTGTTTCGAGCGCACGCTGGCGCGGCTCGACTCGCGCCGACGCCCGCCCGGCGATCACTCTCGCCAGCGTGGCGAGGGGGGCTGCGCGGAGCGAGATGGTTGCGGCTCGCACACGCCGACGGGCATGACGCGAGCGAGGGAGCTGTGATCCGCTCGGGCTCGAGCCCATGGCGAGCTCGAAGCATGCTTGCTCGGGCCACGCTCGCGAGCACGTCGCGATCGAGGCGACTGTGCCTGAGACAAGCGGAGGTGGAAGCTCGAGTTGGGTGGCCCTCGCGCTGGCGGGGCCGGGCAGCGTCGCGTGATCGAGTGACGCGCGGCGGCCCGAGGGCTGTGGGTACAGCGGGCCGGCGAGAACGACGCGCCCCGAGCCCTACACGCCCCAGCGACGCGCCAGCACCTGGCGCTCCCACAGCGTGAAGAGCTCGCCCAGACCCATGTCGAGCGCCTGGGCGAAGCTGCGCAGGGTGTCGACGTCGGCGGCGTGCTGGCCGAGCTCGAGCGCCCGGATCACCTCGATCTGCAGCCCGCTGCGAGTCGCAACCTGCTCCTCCCCGAGGCTCAGATCGAGCCTCAGCTGTCGCAGGTGACGCCCGAGCTCCACCTCCGACGGGCCCCAATTGGGTCGCTCCTCAATATCCACAGCTCATGCTCGCGCAGATGTCGCGACTTGACGAGAGACGAGCCCATGGGTTGGTACCGGAAGATATGCTGGTCTCGATCGCGAAACGTCCGTGACGCCGGCCAAAAGTCGTGGAATCTCCCCGACTTCTCGCCTGGGGGTCGCGAACTGATCCGGCACACCTGCTGGTTTATGAAGTGCAGCCTCGACGCGAGTTCGGGCCAAAACAGACTTTGAGTCGAGTACTACCCAACGCATCGGTTGGGTTTTGCGATGGGCCCGAGAAAACCCAACCTCCAGGTTGGGGCCGAACCCAACGATTTTCATAGTAACCGGGAAGATTTGCAGGTTTTGAACCAGCGTTAACGCGATGAAGGTGCCACGGCCCAGAGCCAGAGGTCATCGGCGAACAGCGCGGCTTTGGGGTCATCGTCGATGAGGTGCAGCCGAACCTCGGCGCCCGCCCACTCCCCAGGCACGACCCAACGCACCCGACGAAGATCCATGCGGGTCTTGGGCAGCTCCAAGCTGACGCTGCGGCCGTCGGCGGCGACGAGCTTGGCGGCGAGCTGCTTGCGCCGCCCCGTGGTCCCGAGCAGCAGCTCGACGGCGCCGCCCTCGGGCAGCGTGAAGGCTGGGGAGCGCAGCTCGCCCCGGGCCGCGACGCGCTTGCCCGAGGCGGCGCTCGAGACCAGCCGGGCGCCGCCGTGGGGGCCGATCGGGGGCATGCCGCGGGAGAAGCTCCGCACGGATCGACGACCGAAGGCGATGCCTCCGACGACCTCGAAGCCGTCGAGGCCGCCGCCCTCGAAGTCGGCGATCACGGTCACGCCTTCGGGGACCTCGCGCGGCTGCGCAGGCGTGAGCAGCAGCTGCTCGCCGCGCCAGGGCGTGACCATGCCGGCCTCGGACATCCAGCCGCTCATCGGTCGCACCCGCCGCCCGCCGTAGCGGCGCGAGTCCACGGTCCAGCCCGACAGCTCGCGCAGCATCCAGCGGGGCACGCCGCCATCGATCCACACGGCCTCGACCTCGCCCGTGGCGATTCGATCACGGATCGCGCCCTGGAGCTCGGCCCGCTGCTCGGGCGAGACGTCGTTGATGCCCATCGCCCCGACGTGCCCGCGACCGCCGGCGAGGATCGGCCACCACGGGCGATGGAGCGCGAGCAGCCGGGCGCCGTCGCGGGCCTCGATCTCGCGGCGCAGGGCCCGAGCGCGGTCGCGCTGCTCGGGCCGGGGGACCGTGCGCCAGGGATCTTGCCAGGCGTAGCTCTGGCCCAGACCCGCGCGCAGGCCCTCGGACTGGATCGGCTGGTAGATCGGCTCGACGGCGAGGGCGAAGCACAGCTGCAGCGCGACGAGGCCGAGGCCGCACAGCTCGATCGCGCGGCGCAGGCCGATCACGGCGACGAGATCGTCGCGGCGCAGGGTCGAGTCGGGCAGCGCGACCGCCAAGAAGGCGGCGCCAAAGCACACGCCCGGGATGAAGGCGTTGGGCTCGGCGAACTGGGTCGAGTAGCCGAGCGCGCTGACGAGCAAGCCGGCGGCGGCGAACAGGCCCCAGTAGATCTCGCCGCGGACGGTCCGCAGCCCGAGCCAGGCCGCGCGCAGCCAGGCTCGGCCTCGGCCCGCGAGCTTGCCCGCGACCGAGGAGCTCGCGGCGGCCGCGGACGGGCCAGCGTCCCGCATCCGCAAGAGGCGCCGGAGCTGGCCGGCCCGGCGCAGGCCGAGGCCGAGG
This sequence comes from Enhygromyxa salina, assembly GCF_002994615.1. GTDB lineage: Bacteria > Myxococcota_A > Polyangia > Nannocystales > Nannocystaceae > Plesiocystis > Plesiocystis salina_A. The sequence continues at coordinate 79,021 of NZ_PVNK01000015.1, forward strand.
CCGACCCCGAGCAGCGCGACCAGCAAGGTCGCGACGAAGGGCCCCGCGTGGACGAACATGCCCCAGGTCTTGGTCCGGAACCGCTCCTCGTTGAACCGGTGGGTCTGGTGGGTCTCGTAGATCCACGTCCACAGCCAGCCCTCGGTCAGCCACTGCCCGAGCAGCACGCCGCCGCCGTCGATCAGCGCGATCGTCCCGGCGTAGGCCCAAAACTGACGCGGGGCGACCAGCAGGCCCGCGAGGCCCGAGACGAGCACGAACACGGCCGCGGTCTGCTTGGTCCAAAACGCGAGCGCGACCAGGGCCCCGGCGAGCGCCGCCTTCTTCCAGCTGCCCTCGGACTCGCGCAGCAGGACCAGGCCCCAGATCACGAGGGCGAGGAACAGCGCGTCGCCGCGGGCGAGGTCGAGCCAGCGGAAGGTGAACACGTAGCCCGACAGGAACAGACCGACGGCCAGCCAGCGGTGCGAGGGCGGCTTGTCCTCGACCCGGCACAGGCGCCACAAGGCGGCGCAGACCGCGATCACGGCGGCGATCGAGACCGCGCGGGCCAGGGCGTAGCCGAGCGGAAACACATGGCCGAGCGCGGCGATCAGCGCGGGATAGAGCGGCGTGTACAAGAAGGGCACGAAGTCGGCGCTCGGCGGGCCGTAGACGGGCAAGCCCTGTTGCACGCGCCAGGCCTGCTGCAAGGTCCCGCCCTCCATCCACTCGAGCTCGAGGGGAAAGCCGACGCGCAGGGCGAACACCAGCGCGATCACCAGCGCCCACAGGACCGACAAGGCCACGACCACGCGGCGCAGGAGCAACACGGCTCGGCCCGGCGGCACGCGCGAGCTCGGGTGCCGTGGCGGCATGCCCTCGGTCGGCGCGGGCGCGGGCGCGGGCGCGGGCTCGGGCGGCGGCCGGACCGAGTCGAGCTCGATGACCTCGGCGCCGCTCACTTCGACCTCCGCAGCGCCCGCTCGTCGAGCTCCTCGAAGCGCCCGACCGGGCGCAGGCAGCAGTAGTAGTGGCTCGGCAGCGCGCCGCCCTCGGCGCGGGGATCGGGGATCGGCCCGGTCTCGACGCAGGCCCAGCCGGTGAAGCCCCGGACCCCGCGCGCGCGTCGGCTCGAGCCCGGCAGCCGCTCGCCCGCGTAGCCGATGTGGCAGATCAGATCGGGCTCGTGGCTGCGCATGTAGTCGAGCGGCGCGCGGAGCTGATGGCCGGGTCGCGCGCCCTGTTCGTGGGTGCGGGGCTCGGCGACCGCGGCGACGCCCGGATCGACGAGGCCGTAGCTGTCGTAGGCCGGCAGCTGCGACGCGTAGGGCAGCGCCCCGGCGGCGCCAACGGTGATCAGGGTGTCGGCCGGGACCTGCGCGGCCAGGGCCCGACCGGCGGCGTAGCGGATCGCCGCGAAGCGATGCATCGCGTCGACGCCCTCGAAGCCCGGGGTCTGCTTCGGGTCCTCGTAGTCGATGTGCAGGTGGGCGTGGGCGCGATCTTCTTGGATCCGCGCGGGGATCTGGCGGGCATAGCCGAGCACGAGCGCGAGCGCGAGCGCGGCCCAGGCCAGCTCCGTCCACGGCGAGCCCAGCCAGGCCCGGGCGCGCAGCTCGTCGCGGGCCTCGGCCACGAGCAGGCCGACGAGCAGCATGGTCAGGGTCGTGGCCGGGAGCAAGAAGCGCCCGTAGGCCATGAAGTCGCCGCCGATCGACCACACCCACCACGCCTGGGCGGCGATCGGCAGCGCGAGCAGCAGGTGGCGCGGGCGCAGCAAGAGCGCGAGCGGGGCCAGCCACAGCAGATCCATGCGCGAGGCCCAGAACTTCAGGTAGCCGACGCCGTAAAAATCGCGCAGCGCGGCCCCGTGGTGCTTGACCGCCCAGGTGTTGGGCAGCCACTCGCCGTAGTAGGCCTTGCGGACCAGCACCTGGGCCACGAGCGGCACCGCGAACAAGACCGCCGCGATCCCGACCCGGCGCCAGGGGATCGAGGGGCTCGGCGCCTCGTTGGCCCGGCGCTCGAGCCCGACGACCGCCAGCCACCCGAGGCCAAAGGCCGCGACGCTCAGCAGCGCGTCGGGGCGGGTGAGCCCGGCGAGGGCCGCGGCCACCGCCGCGAGCTCGATCCCTCCGCGCAGCCACAGCCACATCGCCAGGAGGCTCAGGCTCAGCGCCAAGCTGGTCTCGAGCCCGCCGCTGCCCCAGACCACGAACTCGGGCACGCACACGAGCAGCGCGGGCCCGAGCAGATCCACGAGCTCGAAGGGCGCCGCGCGAGCGCGGCCGCGGTCACCCCTGGCCGGCCCGAAGCGCCCCCGCAGCTCGGCGCAGATCAGCGCGACCAGGAGCAGCGCCCCGAGCGAGGCCGCGGCCGTCAGGACCGGGGCCAGCCCCTCGGCCCGCAGACCCAGCGCGTCGCCGAGGCCGAGGAGCAACACCCACAGCAGGTTCGTGTAGCCCTCGACCGGCTCGCGCGGGGCGAGGTTGTAGACCAGCGCCCCGTGCTGCCCGAGGTTGCGGGCGTAGCGAAAGCTGATGAAGGCGTCGTCGCACAAGAACGACCACGGCCGCAGGTGGACCAAAAAGCCCACGCCGAGGCCGAGCGCGGCCAGCAGCGAGAGCTGCCGCCCGACCCCAGCCGACGTTTTCGCCTCGCCTCGAGGCAGGTCGCCCTCGCGCATGCGTGCTCGGCATGGTAGCGGTTCAAAGTCCCCCGGCGAGTCCCGAGGCCCCGGCCCGGCGCCGGACTGAACGCCAGGCCAGAGCGCAGCCGGCGCAAACCTCGATGAAGGCCCCCACGACCGAGTTGACGACCGAGCTGACCCCAGCGCCGAGCGGCTCGGCGGGCCCGGCTCCCGATCGCGCCGGGCCCAAGCTCATCATCCAGATCCCCTGCCTCAACGAGCGCGACCACCTGCCCGGGACCCTCGCCGACCTCCCGCGCTCGATCCCCGGGGTCGCGCAGATCGAGGTCTTGGTCATCGACGACGGGAGCAGCGACGGGACCCGCGAGCTCGCGGTCGAGCTCGGCGTCCATCACATCGTCCGCTTCCCCCGCAACCGGGGCCTGGCCGCGGCCCACAGCGCGGGCCTCGACGCCTGCCTGCGCCTCGGCGCCGACATCGTGGTCAACACCGACGCCGACAACCAGTACAAGGGCGAAGACATCGCCCGCCTCGTCGGCCCGATCCTCGACGGCCGCGCCGACATCACCGTCGGCGATCGTCAGACCGACAAGATCGCCCACTTCTCGTGGCTCAAGCGGGTGCTCCAGCGCTGGGGCTCGGCCCTGGTCCGGCGGGCCTCGGGCGTCTCGGTGACCGACTCGACCTCGGGCTTTCGCGCGATGAACCGCAAGGCCGTCTCGACCCTGTTCGTGCACAACAGCTTCACCTACACGCTCGAGACCATGATCCAGGCCGGCAAGGCCGGGCTCGTGGTCGACAACGTGAAGATCGAGACCAACCCCCAGACCCGGGCGTCGCGGCTGTTCTCGTCGATCCCCGAGTACCTGCGCCGCAACGGGGCGGTAATTTTTCGGGCCTACGGCATGTACTGGCCGGTCCAGACCTTCGGGTTCATGGCCGCGCTGCTGGTCCTGGTCGGCCTCGCGCTCGGCGGGCGCTTCTTGTACTTCTACATCCTCGAGCCCGGCGTCTCGGGCCACGTGCAGAGCTTGCAGGTCGGGGTCGGTGCGGTCGTGCTCGGCTTCGTCGTCGGGCTGATGGCCTTCCTCGGCGACCTGCTCGCGGCCAACCGACGCCTCAACGAGGAGCTGCTCGCGCGGGTCCGGCGGCTCGACGCAGATCTCGCCGCCGACAAGCGCGCCCGCGGGCTCGCGCTCGAGGGTATCCTCAGCACCGGAGCCGAGCCCTGGCGGCCCGAGGCCTGAGCCCATGCACGCTGGCAGCACCCCCGACACGACAACGAACGTCGTCGGCAACTTCGAAGACAAGTACGCGTCGAGCAACCCGATCGCCAAGGCCCTCGTCGCCGGCTTCCTCGACGCGGTCACCGAGCTCTTCGTGCTCGCGCAGCCTCGGGCCAAGACCGTGCTCGAGGTCGGCTGCGGCGAGGGCAAGCTCGCGACCCGGCTCGTCCGCAACGCGCCCACGCCCGCCCGCTACCTGGCCACGGACGTCTCGCTCCACACGCTGAGCCCCGAGCTCGACCCGCGCATCGAGACCGAGGCCGCCTCGATCTACGACCTGCCCTACGCAGACAAGAGCTTCGACATCGTGGTCTGCTGCGAGGTCCTCGAGCACCTCGACACGCCCACCCGCGGGCTCGAAGAGATCAGCCGCGTGGCCCGGGAGCGGGTGTTGATCTCGACCCCGTGGGAGCCGGTCTGGCGGGCGATGAACATGGCCCGGGCGAAGTATTTGTTGAAGCTCGGCAACACGCCGGGCCACATTCAGCACTTTTCGCGGCGCGGGCTCGAGACCCTGGCGGCGACCTATCTGCACATTCACGGCATGCGGACGCCGCTGCCGTGGACGGTGATCCTCGGCGAGCCGCTCTGACGCCTCCGCTGGGTGTGGGCAATCGCAGCACGCCAGGCCTCGCCTCGCGAGGGTCCGCCCGGCCCGGCCCGGCGGCCTGGTCGTGACCGGATCGCCGGGGTTGGCTGCGAATTGCAGCCCGGGCCGCGGCCCGATACGGGTATTCCAGCCGCGGCCGGCGGTGTTACAGTTTCGCCCCTCACAAAACTTGATGGCACACCGCATTCAAACAACCTGGACCCTCGTACTGGCTTGCTCCGCCGCGTTCACCCTCGGGTGTTTCGTCGATCCCAGCGACGACGTCGGCAGCGACACCGCGACCACTGGCGACGGCGACACCGCGACCACTGGCGACGGCGACGGCGACACCACGACCACTGGCGACGGCGACACCACGACCACCGGCGACGGCGACGGTGACCCCGGCGACGGCGACACCACGACGACCGGCGACGGTGACGCGTGCGGGGCTGGGTTCTCGTGCATCCCCGAGCCTGGCCCGGCGTGGGTGGGGCCCGTCGCGCTCGCCGACGTGGATCCGGGCTGCGCGGGCGCCTACCCGAACGAAGACCAGGCCATGTTCGCGGAGCTGCTGGTCGGGCCCGGCAGCTGCGAGTGCAGCTGTGGTGAGGCCGAGGTCGAGTGCTCGACCAACATGAGCGCGATCGGCTACGGCCAGACCGGCTGCAGCAGCGCTCAGGGGTCCCACGCGCTCGGCGAAAACGAGTGTTACAACACCTTCGCGGACTCCCACGGGGTCAGCCTCGGCTCCGCGAGCACGAACTGCGCCGACGGCATGGTGACCGCGACCCTGCCCGACCCCAACTTCGGCAGCGCGGTCGTGAGCTGCGGGGGCGCGACGCCGGGCTCCGGGACCTGCGACCCTGGGGAGCTGTGCATGCCCGTGCCCGGCCCGGACTTCGGCAGCGGCATCTGCTACTCGACCGAGGGCGACACCGCCTGCCCCGCGGGCTACCCCGACAAGACGGTCTACTTCACCAACATCGAGGACACCCGCAGCTGCCCCGACATGTGCTCGTGCACGGGGAGCGGGGGGAGCTGCAGCGTCTCGGTCACCGGCTTCGCCGGACCGAACTGCGTCAGCGCGCAAGGGGCCGTGGTCGTGGCGTCCGGGGGTGAAGAGTGCGCTGCGACCAACAGCGACCTCGTCGAGTCGATCCGGCCGGGCAACGTCAGCGTCGAGAGTGCGGGTGTCTGCGCCCCGCAAGACCTGCCTGCCCCCGGCGGCGAGGTCACGCTCGAGAACGCCGTCACCGTCTGCTGTCGGGGCTGACCCGGCCCAGGGGGTAGACTCGCGGCGATGCGCTCGTTGATCGTCGCCCCCCTTTGTGCCCTGTGGCTGTGTGCCTGCGTGTCCGAACCGGTTGCGGACGACCAGGACGGTGACGAGGCCACCGACGCGAGCTCGAGCGACTCGAGCGACTCTGCGGACGCGAGCGGTGACGGTGACGGTGACGCGAACGGCGACGGCGACGGCGACGAGCCCCCGCCCGCGCCCGCGGACATGCCGACGCCGACGGGCGCGTGCCCGAGCTTCGTCAGCGGCGACGCGACCTTCTCACCGGCCTCGATCGCGCCCCGCAGCGTCAAGCTGTGGGCCGGCGACAACCCCGAGCCGGGCGGCATGCTGGTCCTGTACTGGCACGCCTACACCTCGGCCCCCGACGAGGCCGCGTTCACCCTCTCGCTGCCCGTGATCGACGCGATCGTGGCCGCAGGCGGGGTCGTCGCGGCGCCCTACAGCGCCGACGACGTCGGCGAGTTCCCGTGGTTCGTGGTCAACCTGTCGGACCGTCCCGACGACATGCTGCTCGCCGACGAGATCGTCGCGTGCGCGGTCGAGGAGGTCGGCATCGACCCGCGCCGGATCCACTCGACCGGGATGTCGGCCGGCGGCCTCCAGACCACCGCCTTCGCGATGGCGCGCTCGCGCTACATCGCGTCGGCGGCGAGCTTCAGCGGCGGCGCCTACACCCAGCTCCCCTTCGAGGACCCCAGCAACCACTTCGCCGCCATGATCATCCACGGCGGCGACAACGACGTCTTCGGGGGCCAGGTCAACTTCAAGACCCTGAGCACGGCGTGGTTCAACCAGCTCACGGACAACGGCCACTTCGCGTTCATGTGTGATCACGGCGGCGCCCACACGATCCCGCCCGACTACGGTGCCGACGTCGTCAACTTCTTCTTCGCCCACCCCTTTGGCACCGAGCCCTCGCCCTACGCCGAGGGCCTGCCGCCCGAGCTGCCCGACGACTGCTCGCTCTGAGCGCAGCCTCGTCGGCGCTTCGAGCCGGCGGGGCCGCGCGCTATCATCCGCGGCGCGCCCCCAGGCATGACCGACGAGACACACGACGACCGCGCCACGGCGAGGGCGGTGCGGGTCCTGCTCGGCCTGGTCCCGGCTGTGTTCGTGCTCGGGTTCGCCGGGTGGTTGCTGTGGCCGGTCCCGGCCGGGGTCATGCCGCTGTCGGCCGACCACACCGTGCACCTGACCCGGATCGCGCTCACGGCCGAGCGCCTCGGGAGCACGGGCTCGCTCTCGGGCTGGGATCCGACCTGGTTCTTCGGCTTCCCCCTCGGTGAGCTCTACCCCCAGCTCGGCGATCTCCTGATCATCGCGATCCACGCCCTCGGGCTCGGCGCCCTCGACTGGCCCTCGGCCTACGCCCTCGGCTTCTACCTGGTGTTTGCGATCCAGGGCCTGGTCTTGATCCGGGTCGGGCGGCTGTTCGGCTTCGGCCCGTGGCCGGGCCTGATCGCGGCGCTGCTGATGCTGGTCGACGCCGGGTTCACCCGCGAGGGCGGCTGGATGTACACGGTCTACTTCGGCGTCTGGCCCCAGGCGCTGGCGACGAGCCTGGCGTGGCTGGGCCTCGGCGAGCTCGCGCGGGCGCTGGGCTGGCAGCCAAGCCAGGTCCTCGCCGCCCGCGACCCCGAGCGCGGCGCGCCGAGCAAACCGAGCCCCGACGCGGCCACCCGCGCGACGCTGGCGGCCGGCCTGTGCTTCGGCGCGGCCTTGCTCGCCCACCCGATCGCGCTCCCGACCCTGGCGATCGGCGGGCTGTTGCTGATCGTGACCCTGATCCCGCGCGCGCCCGTCGACTGGCGCTCGGGCCTGGCCCGCTGCGTGCTCGCGGGGCTGATCGGCGCGCTCCTGGCCGCGTGGTGGTGGGTGCCGATGCTCCAGCACAAGGCGTGGATGGCCAGCTACGGCTGGCTGTTCGCGCCGCTCGAGACCATGACGCGCTGGCTGGTCGAGGACGGGCGCTGGGCCCAGCGGATGCCCGCGGCGGTCGGCTTCGTGGCCCTCGGCGGGATCGTGCTCGCGGCCCTCGGCGCCGGTCGGGTCGCGCGCTTCGTCGCCCTGTTCACCCTGGTCCAGTGGCTGCTCGCCAGCTCCGACCTGTTCTGGCAGCTGCGCCTCGATCGCTTCAGCGAGGGCTTTACCCACATCCAGTACCAGCGCTTCTTGATCGGCGCGAAGCCGGGGCTGTTCCTGTGCGCGGGGCTCGCGATGATCGCCCCGGCCGGGTGGGCGCGGCGGCTCTTCGTCCGCCGCGAGCAGCTGCGCTGGCCCGAGCGCCTCGCCGGCCTCGCCCGCCTCGCCCGACCCAACAAGCTCGCGATCGTCGGGGCCCTCGCGCTCGCGCCGGTCTCTGCGGCCCTCGGCCTGTGGCTGCTCGACGACTCCCGGGCGACGATCGCCGAGTACGAGGTCGGCGCGGTCCAGACCGAGCGGATGCCCGGCGACCCCGAGTTCGAGGCCGACTACCAGGCCTTCCTGGCCTGGGCCCGCGAGCAGTGGGACGCGCGCGAGCACGACTACCGCATCGCCGTCCGCGACCACCGCAACCGCCACCTGTTCATGGACGCCCCGGTCTGGACGCGCACGCCCCAGTACAAGCTGGGCTTCACGCCCGGCGACAATTTCGTGCACAAGCCCGAGACCGGCCAGCGCGAGCTGCTCGACAAGCTCGGCGTGCGCTTCATCGTCGCCCTCGACCGCGGCCGCGCCCGGCCCCGGCGAGGCGAGGTCGCGCGCTTCGGCAAGATCCACGTGCGCGAGCATCACGGCGCCGCCCGGGGCATCGCGTGGCTCGAGGGCGGCGACGGCGAGCTCGAGCTGCTCGACGCCGACCTCCGCGGCGGCCTCGTGCGCGTGCGGGTCAAGGGGGTCGACGAGGGCGCGCGGGTCGTGTTCGGGATCGCCGGCTACCCGCGCTGGCAGCTCACCCTCGACGGCGAGCCGCTCGAGTGGGTCGAGGATCCCGTCCACGGCGACGCCGCGCCGATCAGCCTGGCCGCGCGCGAGGCTGGCGAGCTCCGCGGCGGCAAGGCCGGAGGCGACGACGGGACCGAGCCGACGCTGATCGCCGCGGAGCTGCCCCCGGGGACCGACGGCGCCGTGCTCGAGCTGCGCTACCTGCCCCGCAACGGCCTCGAGTGGCTGGCCGAGGTCAGCTCGCTCCTGACCTGGCTCGGCCTCGGGATCGCCCTGGCCGGCCGCGGCGCGCGAAGCTGGGGTCCGCGCGCGCGCGAGCGCCTCGCGGGCCTCGAGCAGCGCGTGGCTCGGGCGCTGCACCCCCTCACGCTGATGATCCTGGTCCCGGCCCTGCTCGGGCTCGGCTACGCCCGCTGGCAGCTCGCGGCCGAGCGCGAGGCCAGCGAGCTGCTCGGCTGGATCGAAGCCGGCGCCGCCAACACCGAGCGCGTCGAGACCGGCCCGGTCAAGGCCGAGATGCTGATCCGGCCCGCGGTCATCATGCGCCCGCGCCCCGGTGAGCCGGCCGTCATCGAGCTCGAGCTCGACGAGCTGCCCGAGCACCTCGACGGCTGGATCGGCATCGACGACGACCAGGCCAAGAGCCCCGGCCGCTGGGCCCACCACGAGCTCAGCTTCGAGGTCCGCTGGAGCGGCAGCTCCGAGGCCCAGTGGTTCGAATTCATGCGCGTGCAGGTGCCCCACGAGGCCAGGCGCATCGAGTTTCACCAGCACACGGGCACGCTCTCGCTGCTGCCGGTCTACCTCCGCGTCACCGCCTTCGCCGACGGCAAGCGGCTCCCGCGGCTCGGCCTCAACCTCGAGCTCCAGCAGCAGCCGCGGTCCAATCCAGACGACGACCCCGCGCCCTGAGCCCGGGGTCAGGTCATGATCTCGCGGATCAGCGCGTCGTCGTCGTTGAGCGACTTGAACAGCTTGGTCCGCAGCGTGCCCCTCTTGTTGATCAAGCGCTGGGCCATCTGGTCGATCGCCAGGGTCGAGAGCACGGTCTGGATGTAGGCCTCGATCAGCTCGTCGATCCCGACGCCGAGGGCGTTGAAGTCTTTGCGGTCCATCAGCAGCAGGCGGCCGGTGTCGCTGTCCCAGCCGCCGTCGTCGCGCTTGATCGAGAGGTTGGTCCCGAGCATGTCCCAGCTCGAGTACTCGCCGAGCGTGGGCATCAGCGGCGAGCGAGCCCGGCGGGCGTAGATGACCAGGGGCCGAAACCCGCCAGGCCCGGCGCAGACCATCATGCGCAGGTCCGACACGAAGATCTTGGCCTTCTTGTTGGGCACGGTCCCGACGTGATAGAGGCGCCCGGCCGGCGTGTGCGAGCTCCACTGCGCGTTGCCGATCAGGCTCTGGACGATGAACCGATCGTAGCGCTGCTCGAGGGCCATGAAGGCGTCGAGCTCCTCGCTGCAGGTGATCGTGTAGACGCCCTGCCCGGCGTTGCTGTAGGGCACCTTGATCACCGCGTGGCCGCCGAGGCGCTGGACCCACAGCGGGATCTCGCGCTTGGACACGTCATAGGTGGTCTGCGGCGTGCGAATGGCCAGGCCCGTGCCCATCAGCGTGCCGTTGTAGAAGTCGTAGGCCTTGGCCGCGACCATCTTGTTGCGACCGCCCGCGAGGCACGAGATCACCGGGTTGAGGATCACCGTCTTGGTGTGGACCGGGATCCGATTCCACGGTCGCTGGGTCACGTAGCGGAACGCGCAGCGGATCGGGATCCAGGCGTCGGCGTCGTCGCGGATCTCGAGCACGCCGTTGACGAAGCGGACCCGCGCCTCGGCCTCGGGGCCGTCGGGGAACTCGACGAGGTGGACGTGCTCGTCGAAGAGGTCGGCCATCGCCGCGGCGTAGCCCGAGGCCTCCATCGGGTTCTTGTCGTAGATGACCGCGAGCTCGCCGGGCGGGAGCCGGCGGCCCCGGAGCATCGGCATGAACGCGCGCTCGAGGTTCTTGCGGTAGCCGAACTCCTCGTCGTGCTCGTCGTAGCTCGGCATCGACTTTTGGCCCGAGGGGCAGGAGTTGGTCTCGACGACGACCATGTGGCGGCGGCCGGCCTCGGTCGTGACGTGGAGCAGATCCGCGCCCGACCAGCGAAAGTAGCGAGGCTCGGTCTCGAGGATCTTGGCGAGGACCTCGGGCGCAACGCGCGGGTTGAGGTGGCAGTAGCGGCTGATGATCCGCTCGGGGTTGAGGATCAAGAAGAAGCGCACGAGCGGGTGCAGCTGCGCGTTGAGGACCCGGGGGTAAAAGTGACGCTCGGCCTCGAAGCTGCCCTGCACGAGCCGCTCGTAGCTCGGCCCTCGACCCCCCTTCGCGGAGCTCGGGTCGGGCTGCGAGGGTTCTGCTTGGGGGGCGCCGACCGTGGGGTCGCCTGGCCTGCTCGTGTCGCTCATGCCCCGCGACGCTAGCACCCGACACGGCGCCTCGCTGAGCTCACTCGTCCATGCCCAGAGACTCGAGCCCGGACGCGGCCGGCGAGCTCGGCGGCGCGTGGGCGCCGAGGCTCGCGTCGGTCCACGCGGCGAGATCGAGCGCGCCTGCGGGCGGCAGGCGGCGCCGCGCCAACTCCAGCTCACGCCCGAGCGGCCGCTCGCGGCCCTGCGTGGTCGAGTCGCTGAGGTCGCGGGGGTCCAAGCCTTCTCGCTCGTCCCAAATCGAGCGCTGAATTGAAAAAGCTGAATGATTTAGGACTAGTACGAGCCGCAAGGCGAGCGTTTGGGGTGAGCGGAGGGGGCTTCGCCGCCGCAGCGAGGGGCCTTTTTGAAAGGCCCCTTGAAAACTAAAGGCCTGAGTCGAGCGCGCAGCGCTTGATTCAGGGCTAGCAGTGCCTGCTTCGGGGCCAAGAGACCTGCGAGTCCCACTTCGGCATCGGACAGTGCTGCGTGATCATGGGCGGCTACAACAGCCAGCAGTACGGCCAGTGCAACGGCGGCGGCGGCGACGGCTCGGTTCACTGGCGCTGGGACTCGCACCCCGACGGCCACGGCGCTCCGGACGACCTCCCGGGCGATGTCGTGTCGCCGGGCAGGTGCGGTGACATCCTCGGCAGCTTCACCGACGGATCTCCGCGCTCGCGCCGCGCTCGCGGGGTGTCGACACCCCGGGGCGTCGACACCCCAGGGTCGACCGCGCTCGGCGGCAGCCTGAGGCGTCGCGACCCCAGACCGCGCCATAATTTCGCGGACTCGGCCATGGCACCCCCCTCGCAGTGACGAGGGCTTGGAGGACGCGCCATGACCCAGACCATCCACGCATCCGGCCGCTCGATCACGGGCCGCCGCCGCCGCAACGAGGACGCCTACCTCGTCGATCCCGAGCGCCACGTGTTCGCGGTCCTCGACGGGATGGGCGGTGAGGCCGGCGGCGAAGTCGCGAGCACGGTCGCGGCCGAGGCGATCGCCGACTTCTATCGCACGATCGCCACGGATCCCCAGGCGACCTGGCCCTACCCCCTCGACCTCGGTCGGACCTTGCTCGAAAACCAGCTCGACGCGGCGATCCGCCTGGCCAATCGCAGGATCCGCGCCCAACGCTGCGACGAGCTCGCGTCGATGGGCACCACGGTCGCCTCGCTGGCGCTGTCGGACGCGGACCGGTGCTGCGCCCGACTGGCCGCCCTCGGCCACGTCGGCGACAGCCGCGTCTACCTGCTCCGCGACGGCTCGCTGACCCAGCTGACCCGCGACCACTCGCTCTACGAGCAGCTGCGGGCCGACGGCGTCCCGCTCCCGCCGCTGTCGGAATTCATCCACGCCAACGTGATCACCCGGGCGCTCGGGCCGAGCGAGGACGAGCGCCCTGAGCTCTCGCGCGTGAAGCTCTACCCCGGAGATCGCTTCTTGCTGTGCACCGACGGCCTCAGCGGCGGGCTCGGGTCGAGCTCGATCACCGAGCTCCTGAGCCAGGGGACCGTCGACGAGGCCGCCGAGGCCCTGGTCGACGCGGCCTTCGAGGCCGGCTCGCGCGACAACATCACCGCGATCGTGGTCGAGGCCCCCGGCTAGCAGCCCGGGCTGCTAGTCGAGGCCCCGTCCGCGGAGTAGCATCCCAACGTGCCCGAGGGTCCCCCGGAGCCAGCGAGCGAGGACGCGAGCGAGGACGCGAGCGAGGACGCGAGCGAGGACGCGACCGCGACCGAGCCTCGGCCGCAGCCCCACGCCATGGTTCGAGTGATCCGGCCCAACGGCGCGGTCATCCTCCTCGGGCTGTTGTGCGCGCTCGCGGTCGTCGAGTCGATCGCGGCCTTCCTCGAGTACCGCGAGCGCCTCGACGAGCACGACTGGGACGCGGTCGGCCGGGCGCTCGCCGAGCACACCGACGAGCCGGTCATCGTCGCGAGCGAGTGGTTGGGCCCCAGCGCGCGCATGCACCTGGCCCAGACTCGAAGCTGGGACTCGCTGGCCTACCCGGATCTGCGCAGCTTCCCGCGCTTTTGGCTGCTGACCCACGCGCGCGAGCGCCCGTGGCACGCGGCGATGCGGGCCGAGCTCGAGGAGCTCCCCCGACCGGAGCTGCTCGCGATCCACCACATCGGCGAGCTGACCCTGCGCGAGTACCACCAAGACGTCGGCGTCGAGCGCTTCTCGCTGCTCGACTCGATCCGCGAGGTCCGCACGGCCCGGGGCCGATGCACGGGCAGCCACGGCCAGTGGCGCTGCAAGGACGGCCGCGTGGCGCTGCAGACCGTCGAGGTCGACTACCGCCCGCGGCGCTGCCTCGCGGTCGAGCTCGACGACGGCGTCATGGCCGAGGTCGAGCTCGGCGAGGTCGAGCTCGGCGACCGCATCCGCGGCCACGTCGGCTTTGGTGACTTCAACGCGCGCCTCCGGGCCGACCCCAGCGCACGACTCGAGCTCATGATCGATGGCGCCGTGGTCGGCCGCTGGGTGTTCAGCGACGATCAGGGCTGGGCCGCCTTCGCGATCGCCACGCCCCCCGGCCGCCACGAGCTCGGGCTGCGGGTGGGCACGAGCGTGGCCGGGACCTGGCAGCGCAGCGGCCACGAGCCCTCGCCGACCGACTCGCTGTGCGTCGAGCTGCGCGGCTTCGACGAAGGGGGGCGCCAGCCGTGAGCGCGCCGCCGGTCCCCGAGCCCCCGCCGCCCAAGCTGGGCCTGACCACCCGCGTGGTCCAGGCGCTCCGCTCACCGCGGCTGCTCGCCGCCTTGATCGGTCTGCTGACGGTCATGACCCTGATGCGCGGCGAGAGCGGGATCGGCTACGTCCGCGACGAGGGCGTGTACTTCGAGGCCTCGCGCCACTACGCCGCGTGGGTCGTGCGCTGGCAGGCCGAGGGCAGCGAGGCCAACACGCCCGAGATCCGCGACCGCTACTTCGGCCTCAACCACGAGCACCCCGCGCTGATGAAGCTCGCGGCCGGGCTCAGCGCCCGCGCCTTCGCCAAGCCCCCAGCGCCCGAGATCGAGGCCGGGCTCGCGGCCGTCAAGGGCGAGCGCAAGCGCGCCTGGCGACGCGAGCTCGCGAGCGTCGAGGGTGGAAAATTCCCCTGGCTGCGCGAGGGCGCGGCCATGCGCCTGCCCGCGATCCTCCTCGCGGGGCTCGGCGCCGCGCTGCTGTTTGCGACAGGCCGCCGGCTCGGCGGCGGCACCCTCGGCGGACTCCTCGCGGCCGGGTGGTTCATGCTGCTCCCGCGCGTGGCCTTCCACGCCAGCTTGCACGCCTTCGACGTGCCGATCGCGGTCATGACCCTGGTCGTCGCGCTCGCGTGGCTGCGGGCGCTGAGCGACTGGCGCTGGGCGATCGCCATTGGGCCGCTGCTCGGCGTCGCGATCGCCGTCAAGCACAACGCGATGTTCCTCGGCCCGCTCCTGACCCTGCACCTGTGGGTCTGCCTCGCCCTGCGCTGGCGCCAGGAGGGCGAGCGCCCGCGCCTGGTTCAGATCGTGCCGCTCCCCGTGCTCAGCATGGCCGTGCTCGGCCCGCTCGTCGCGTTGTTGCTGTGGCCGTGGATGTGGGACGACACGATCGCGCGGCTCGGCGAATACTTCGCCTTCCACCGTGAGCACAGCTACTACAACATGGAGTTTTGGGGGCGGAACTACAACCGCCCGCCGCTGCCGATCGCCTACCCCTTCGTGATGACCTGGGCGACCGTGCCGAGCGTGCTGCTGCTGCTCTCGGGCGTCGGCTTGCTGCTCGCGATGCGAACGCTCCGCTCGCCTCGGGCCCTGCGTCACCTCGGCCGCTTCGGTGACAACCGCGGCCGCGCGCGACTCCAGCGGGTCGGCGCTCGGGCCCGTCGCCGACGTCGAGGGCACGATCCCCAGCCTGGCTGGCGGACGCCGCTGCCGATCTTCGACGGCCGCGAGGAGCCCCTGCTCTACGTCGGGCTCGCCACCTTTCCGCTGCTGTTGATCGCCCTGCCCTCGATCCCGATCTTCGGCGGGACCAAGCACTGGTTGACGGCCTACCCCTTCCTGGCGCTGCTGGCCGCGATGGCCTGGGGCCGGCTGTGGTGGCGCGCGCGAACGCTCCTGCGTGCGTGGCCCAAGCTCTTGCGACGAGCGCCGCCGGTCGTGCTCGTCGCAGTGCTCACGCCCGGCGCGTGGGCGACCTTTCACGGCCACCCCTTCAACCTGTCGCAATACGCCCCGCTCGCTGGTGGCGCCCGCGGGGCGGCGGCGGCGGGCCTCAACCGTGGCTACTGGGGCCACGCGCTCGTCCCCTTGCTGGCCGATGAGGTCCTGCCCGCCGAGCGCGTTTATGTCCACGACGTTCACCGGCTCGCGATCACGCAATACCGGCGAGAGGGACGCTGGCCGAGCTGGCAGCCGAGCGGAATCGGGCGCGCCGACGCGGCCCTGCTGTTCCCGGAGAAGCACATGCTCAGCGACGAGATCATGATCTGGGACAAGCTCGGGACCGTGCAGCCAGCGATGGTCCTGACCCTCGACGACGTCCCGGTCGCGATCGTCTACCAGCGCCCGGACTGAGCCCCTGCGCTCGTCGGGTCGGCTCGCTCCCGCGCGTGTCGACCTTCGGCTTCGTGCTACATTCTCGACCCCTTTCATGAGCAAGGTCGAGGAGGCAGCTCGCAAGCTTCGCGGTCGTTACCTCGAAGGCTTGCCAGCGAAGCGCAAGGTCGTCGAAGCCGCGATCCAGGCGCTGCGCGGCGAGAGCGTGGCCAAGGCCGAGGCTCAAGACACGCTGCATCGGCTCGCCCACCAGATCCGGGGTTCGGCCGCGAGCTACGGCTTCGCCCAGATCGACGCCGCCGCGGACGAGCTCGAGCACGCCACCAACGACGCCTCGATCTTCGCCGCCGCGGACGCGCTCGTCCGCGCCCTCGCCCAGGCCCACGCAGCCGAGTCGCCTCGGACCACGCGAATCTTGTTGGTCGACGACGATCCCGAGATTGGCGAGGTCGTCGACCTGCTCCTGGCCGACGAGAACATCCTGCTCACCCAGATCACGAGCGCGACGGCGGCCCGTCCCGAGCTCGAAAACGGCGAGTGGGACCTCATCTTCGTCGACCTCATCCTCCCCGACGCCGACGGCCGGACCCTGCTCACGGAGCTCCGCAGCTACCCAAACCACCGCGACACCCCGCTGATCGTGCTCAGCTCCAAGACCGGCTCCCTGGTCAAGAACGAGTGCGCGATGTACGGGATCGACGCGTTCATGGAGAAGCCCATCGACCCGGCGACCTTCGCCGTCGGCATCACCTCGGTGCTCACGCGGTCCCGGAGCCTGCGCAACGCCGCCTACGACGACGACCCCAGCGGGCTGCCCAATCGCGTCGGCTTCCGCCGCGCCTTCGAGCCGCTGCAGATGCTCGCGGCCAGCAACGGCCAGCCGCTGTCGCTCGCGCTCCTCGACATCGACCAGCTCGATCGCCTCAACAAGGTCCACGGGCGCCGGGTCGGCGACGAGGCCATCACCTCGCTCACCCGGGCGCTCCGCGAGTGCCTGCGCCGCTGCGACGTGATCGGGCGCTGGGGCGGCGAGGAGTTCGTCGTCGGCCTGCCCGAGCTCGACGCCGAGGCGGCCGCGGCGACGCTCCACGAGGTCGCAGACACCCTGCGCGGGGCCCCGCTCGGGCCAGGGATCGACCCTTTGACCTTCTCGGCCGGCGTGGTTCAGCTCAGGCCAGACGAGGCCCTCGACTTCGGGCTCCTGCGCGCCGATCAGCTCCTCGACCAGGCCAAGCGCGGCGGACGAGATCAGATCGCGCACGTGCCCGAGGCGGCCCGCGCTGACCTCCCGACGATCCTGGTCGCCGAGGACGATCCGGGCATCGCCGCGCTCTTGCTCCACGACCTGAGCGAGGACTTCACCGTGACCCACGTCCCCAACGGCGACGCCGCGATCGAGGCCGCGACCGCGGCCCGCTTCGACGTGGTCCTGCTCGACTACCAGATGCCCGGACGCGACGGCGTCGCGGTCGTTCGCGCGCTGCGGCAGCGGCCCGAGTATCGCGAGACCCCGATCTTGCTCCTGACCGCCGTCGGCAGCGACGCGGCGGTCGAGGCCGCGTTCGCGGCCGGAGCCGACGACTACATCAGCAAACCCCACAGCGGACGAGCGCTGCGGGCTCGACTGAGCCGCCACCTCGGCCGATCGCTCGGCCAACCGAAGGTGAGCGCGCAGTCCGAAGTCAACGAGACCGTCGTCACCGCGCTGTTTTGCGACATCAGCGGATTCTCCGAGATCGCCGCCAAGCTCGCCCCGCGCGACGTCGTCGCCTTGCTCAAGTCCTACTTTCCGGTCATCGCCGACGTCGTCTTTCGTCACGACGGGACCCTCGAGAAGTACATCGGCGACGCCATCTTGGCGGTCTGGGGCACCCCCGCTCGCCACGATGACGACGTCTCGCGGGCCCTGCGGGCCGCGGTCGAAATCCAACACGCCGTGGCCGAGCTCGAGCACGGGAGCTCGGAGCCCCTCCAGGTCCACATCGGGCTCAACAGCGGGCCGGTCGCGGCCGCGAACATCGGCTCTCGTCACCTCCTGCAATACGCAACAATCGGCGACGCGACCAACCTCGCGAGTCGGGTCTGTGACATCGCCGGGCCGGGCGAGATCGCCCTCGGGGCGACGACGGTCGAGATGCTCGACGGCACCTCCCCGTGGCCGCTCGACGGGCCCTTCCCCCACCGAATCAAGGGCCGAGACCAGCCCATCTCGGTCTACAAGCTACGCTGGAGCTAAAGGCGCGCACGGCGCAGCGTCGCCCTGGCGACGCCTCGTCCGGCTCTTCACCAGCAAAACTGTGTCCGCGCGAAGGCGCCCGAGCCCTCGTTGCCAAGCGCGACGCGAGAGGCGATGGGCGATATCGTGGGCTGTCGATTTAGCGCTTTGCTTTGCGCTGGACTTCGATGGACGATCGAACATTGACGCGTCAGGGACCACGGGCTTGGATCTTCCAGACAAAAAAGAGGCGAGTTCGCTGGAGCTCGTGGACACCCAGCGGCGGCTGACCGCCGTCCGCCTCGACTCCAGCCGGGCGGCCCGCCTGACCCTGACCCGCCCGGCCACGCGGCAGACCGCGCGCGAGACCGCCGCAGACATCGAAGACGGCGACCTCGACTCGCAGTGGCTCAGCGCAGACCCGGGCAGCCGCCTGAGCTCGGGCGAGCTGGTCCCCGGGACCCGGTTCAAGATCATCCGCTGGATCGGTGAGGGGGGCATGGGCCAGGTCTTCGAGGCCGTCCACGTCGACATCCAGCGCCTCGTCGCGCTCAAGGTGCTCAAGTCGAGCCTCGGCATCACGCCAGATCTGTGCGCGACCTTCCTGGCCGAGGCCCGGGCCTGCGCGAAGATCGAGTCGCGCTTCGTCGTCAGCGTGCTCGACTTTGGCGTCCTCCCCGATGACCGGCCCTTCTTCGCGATGGAGCTGCTCGCCCAGGAGAACCTCCACACCGAGCTCGGCGACGGGTGGATGTCGCTCGAGCGCGCGATCCCGATCTTGCGCCAGCTCTGCAAGGCCCTCGCCGCGATCCACAAGGCCGGGCTGGTCCACCGCGACCTCAAGCCCGAGAACGTGATCATCCAGGCCGAGGATGGCCGGGCCGACACGGTCCGCGTCGTCGACTTCGGGATCGCGGCCGAGCCCGGGGGCAGGACCCGGGTCGCGGGCACGCCGACCTACATGGCCCCCGAGCAGATCCGCGGCCACAACTTCGACGCCCGCCTCGACATCTACGCCCTCGGCTGCATGGCCTACGAGATGCTGAGCGGGGGGCCGCCCTTCGAGGGCTCGCTGTTCGAGGTCTTCGAAGCGCAGCTCGGGCGAGCCCCTCCGCCGATCTCCAAGCGCCGCGACGGCCTCCCGCCCGAGCTCGACGCGGTCCTGCTCAAGTGCGTGGAGAAGGCCCCGGAAGACCGCTGGGCCAACGTCCACGAGCTCGAGGCCGCGCTGTGCGAGATCCAGATCCTCGCCGGCTTCATCACGCCCTGGGACGACCTCGCGATGCCCGAGATCGACGAGTCCGCGCGTGAGTCCCTCGTCGCCCGGATGCCGCGGGCGACGGCACAACCCGCGCAGCCGAGCCGCCGCCCCTGGTGGATCGGCGTCGGCGTCGGCGCCCTCGCGATCGGCCTGATCGCGGGCACGCTGCTGCGCCAGGGCGGTGATCGCCGCGAGCAGCCCAGGCCCGCAGACCCGGTCGCCGACGCCCCCGCCGACACGCACATCGACGAGCTCAGCGACGCGGTCAGGCTCGCGGCGTCTCGCGCCTACTGGGTCTACCCGCCGATCGCCGATCCCGATCAGCCGACCGCGCTGAGCTGGATCCGCGAGCTCGAGGCCGAAGAGGGCCCCCTCGCCGAGGACGCCCATGCCCGCGCCGCCGAGCTTCGCACGGAGATCGCCGCGACCCTGGTTCGCTTCGGCGACAAGTACTGGGCTCACGAGCACGGGCGCTCGTTCGCGGTCGAGTACTACGCCCTCGCGCTCATCTTCATGCCGACCGAGCCGCGCGCGCTCGCGCGCAGCTCGATCACCCCCGCGCAGCTCGCCGACGTCATCGCCCGGGCCCAGCGCGGCGAGTTCACGGCCGCCGAGCTGCGCGCCGCCGAGGTCATGACGATGCTCGCCGACGAGGACCACGAGCGCATGCACGACCGGGTCGTCGCGCTGATCGAGGATGACGACACGATCTTGTCGGTCCAGACCCGCGAGAGCCTGCTCGAGGTCGCCCAACCCGCGGACAACACCGAGCTGGTCACCGCGGGTATGTACACTGAGGGCGTCAGCGACGAGACCGGCGACGAGACCGGCGACGAGACCGGCGACGAGACCGGCGGCGAGACCGGCGGCGAGAACGGCGACGCGGACAGCTCGCGCCCCGAAGAGATCCGCGACCCGGCCAAGGCGACCGCGCTGGCCAAGCGGGCCGAGAAGGTGCTCGGCCGCGGCGATCGAAACCAGGCCGAGCGGCTGTTCAACGAGGCCATCTCCCACGACAACCGCTCGGTCACGGCGCTCTCGGGCCTCGCCGTCTTGCACTTCGACGCTGGCGAGTACGGCACGGCGCTCAGCTACGCACGCAAGGCCTCGCGGCTGCGGCCCAAAGATGGCGACCTCCACGTGTTCGTCGGCGACTGCTACCTCAAGGTCTTGCGCTACAACAGCGCGCGAGCGGCCTATCAAAAGGCCGCTGACCTCGGGCACCCCCGCGCCGCCAAGCGGATCAGCTACCTCGACGGCTTGACCCGCTGAGTCACTGCCAGCGCAGGCGATAGAGCTCGACCGAGCGCCCCTCGACCTGCCATGGAACCGGCCCGTTGAGCGACCCCGACGAGCTCGCGGACGACTGCTCGACGGTCTTGGCGTCGAGGACGATCGCGCCCGCGCTGACGGTCGTCGCCATCTCTCGGGCGACCCGCACGACCCCGTCGAGCGCGCCCTCTTGCACGTAGCGCTGCCCGGCCACCGACGCCGCCGTGACCAGGCTGCTGTGGAGCCCAACGCGAACGCCGAGCGGCCGCGAGACCGACGCCATCTGACGCACAGCCTGCTGGATCTCGACCGCGGCCTTCAACGCGCGCCTGGCGTCGTCCTCGCGGAGGACCGGGGCTCCGAACACGGCGACCAGGCGGTGGCCGCCGAGCTTGTCGACCTCGGCCTTGCGCCGAACGAGGATCTTGGTTGCGAGCGAGGTGTAGCCGTCGAGCACCGGCCTGAGCCGCTTCGCCGGCAACCCAGCCCCCGGCCCCTCGACATCGACAAAGTCGCAGACCACCACCGTGACCATGGACTCGACGGTCTGCGGGACGGGTCGCGGGGTGTCGTCGGAGAGCGCGACCGCGGAGCGCCCAAGGTGGCGAAACAGGCGAGCGAGCAGCGCCCGCCGCCGGTGGGGCTTGGTGATGTAGTCGTCGGCCCCGGCCGCGAAGGCCTGTTCGACCGCGGTGTCGCTGCCGATCGCCGTCAACAGCAAGATCGGCGTGTCTCGGTACTCGGGCCGCGTGCGCAGCTCTCGGACCACGTCGATGCCGTTTCGCCTCGGCATCTGATAGTCGAGCATCACGATGTCGAAGCGCTCACGCGCCGAGAGCTCGAGGGCCTCGCCGCCGTCGCCGACGTGGGTGACCTCGAAGTCCTCGCTGAGGTCGCGCATGATCAGCGAGGCCACGCCCGGATCGTCCTCGGCGAAGAGCAAGCGCGGCCGGCCGTCGGCGACGGGCTCGAGCTCGCAGATGCTCTTGCCCCGGCCTGTCCGCTTGACCTGGTAGAGCAGCTGATCGGCCCGCAGCAGCCCGAAGTCGAGGGTCTCGCCGGGCTCGAGCTCGGTCACGCCGCCCGAGAAGGTCATGGGGTTTTGCGCGCCGAAGTCCTCGTGCTCGCGCAGGGCCCGGGCGGCCCGACCGAGCAGCTCGACGGCCGCCTTGGCGCCGGTCTCGGGCAGGCCAATGATGAACTCTTCGCCGCCCCAGCGACCGACCAGATCGGAGTGACGCAAGCTGGCCTTGATCGTCTGGGCGGCCGTGACCAAGGCCCGGTCCCCGACGTGATGGCCGAAGTCATCGTTGAAGCGCTTGAAGTGATCGATGTCGAGCAGCGCCAGTGACAGCGGCGAGCCGTTGCGCTCCGCGAGCAGCCGCAAGGGCTCGAAGGCCCGGCGAAACCCGACCCGGTTGGGCAAGCCCGTGAGCGAGTCGTCGTAGGCGGCTGCCTGCAGCGAGCGCGCCCGACCGAGGACCGACGCGATGCCGACGGCGAAGGTCCGCGGGTCGATCGGCTTCTCGATGTAGCTGTCGATCCCGTACATGGCGCACTCGTTCTTGACCAGCGAGCTCGTCTTGGCGCTGAGTACGATCAGCGGCGTGTCACGGTGGCTGGGCGCGGCGCGAATGCGAGTCAGCAGGGTTCGACCGTCGGCGTCGGGCAGGATCAGATCGACAAAGATCGCGCTCCAGTCACCCGAGTTGAGCTCCTCGTGACCCTCGGCCGCCGTCAGGACCTGCGTGAGCGAGATGCGCTCCTCACTGAGCAAACCTTCGAGCAGCGGGCCGACCGCGGGATCGTCGTCGATCAGCAGGATCTTCATGTACGGAGACGACTCCGCGCGATAGACCTCGTGCAGGGCGACGATGAGCTCGGCCGCGGCCTGCTCGAGCTCCGCGGTCGTCTCGGCATACTCGAGCCGATACGCGGCGTTGTCGATCTCGAGCAATCCGTAGCTCGCCGCTGACCCGCGGATCTGGTGGGCGATCCGACGCAACGTCCCATCCGCCTCGGGATCGCCCAGGCTCCTGGCAGTCAGCGCCTCTTGAACGACGCGACGCTTGGCCGGGAGCCCTTCGATGTAGCGAACACGAAGCTTGCGTGCGGCCTCGGCCAGGATACTCATGGCGATGCGCTAGCGGGGCACGAGGAGAGGACGAGAGTCACGGAGAGGCTTGCGTCATCCTACCGAAATCCGATGCGAAATCTACGTGCAGTCGTAGCCACGAAGGTCGAAGGCCCGATATTGCGCAGCCTCACTCCGCGCCAGTCCCCTGTGTCTGAAGCTCCTGGCAAAACCCCAGGCCCAGGAAAGCCGCCTCTAGCAGCCCGGGGTGCAATGCCTCGCGCCGCCTCGCTTGGCCTCTTCGCCGAGGGCGTTGTCGCCAAAACTTGCAGTACGCCCGGTACAGCGGCGTTTTGGCTTCGCGCCCTCGGCGAAAATTCCGGCGCGAGGCGACACGATGCATTGCACCCCGTCTCGGGCCCCGTCCCCGCCGAGCCGGCCAAGCCGGCCAAGTCCCCCGGGCTCATTGATTTTTTTTCGCTCCCTGGGGACTCGAGCGCCTCGCGTTGAGCATCTCCATGCTTGCGCAGGGGGCGTCCGCGCCCCTTGGCCCACGATTCGGGCCGAAACGCTGTGATTTCTCCAGGGCCGAGAGCCGCGGTTCTGCGCTACGCTCGCAAGCGCTGGCCCGGCGGCTGTCGCCTGGGCGCGCGACCGAGATGATCACGTCACCCGACCCCTTCATGCACCTGCGCCGCTGTCTGGTGGCGCTCGTCGCCACGCCGAGCCTGATCGTCGGCTCCTGGGCGAGCGCGACACCGCCCGCCGATGAGGTCGCGCCCGAGGCACCCGCCGCGGGCGACCGCGTCGTGCTCATGCTGCCCCTCGAGGTCGAGGGCGAGCTGTCCGAACAGGACCGCCGCGACCTTGTCACCCAAATGCAGGCGGGCTTCGAGCATACCCGAATCGTCCTGACCGATTCTGCCCCACCCACGTGCAGCGACGACGCCTGCCTGCGCGCGTTCGGCCGCGAGATGAACGCGGACTACGTGATCTCGACGCAGATCAGCGCCGGGGACCGCGACTACCAGGTTCAAATGCGCGCGCTCTCGGTTCACGGCGAGCGCCCGGCGACCCGCGCCAAGATCGACTGCCCGGTCTGCGGCATCGCCGAGGTCTCCGATCAGCTCGCGGCCAAGGCCAGGGTCATGCGCGACTGGGTCCTCGCCGACAGCGAGGCCATCGAGCTGCGCATCGAGGGCAGCCCGAGCTCCGCGATCGTCAGCGTCGATCAGCAGCAAGTCGGGACCCTGCCCTTCTCCGGCCACCTCGGCGCGGGCGAGCACGAGGTCACCGTCAGCGCGCCCAACTACATCAGCAAGACGGTCCCGCTGCGGGCGCTCTCGGGCTCGTCGGTCGAGCTGGTCATCGACCTCGAGCCCGAGCCGATCGGCGGGCCGCGGGTCGACAGGGCCTGGCGTCTGCCCGTGGCCGGGACCGCGATCGGCCTCGGCGTCGCCGCGCTCGTGACCGGCGCGACCTTTCTCGCCCTCGACGGACGACCGATCGGCTCGCGCTGCAACGACCCCGCCAACCTCGACGCCGACGGCGACTGTGAGTTCATCTACACCTCGCTGCCGGCCGGCGTCGGCCTGACCGTGGGCGGAGCCGTGCTCGCCGGGGTCGGCGTCGGCCTCCTGGTCGTCGAGCTCAAGCAGCGCAGGACCGGCGACACGGCCGCGCGGGTCCAATTCGGCGTTGGCCTCGACCGCGCGAGCCTGCGCGTTGACTTTTGACGGGGCCCGCTTGCTGGACCGCAAGTACATCGCTCCGCTGGTCGTGTTCCTCGTCGCGCTCCTGGGCCTGTGCGCGCTCGCGGGTCGCGAGCGGCTGACCAAGCCCAGCCACGACAACCACTACGCCCACCTGGCCCAGGCCTGGCTCGACGGCCGCCTCCACCACGAGGGCAAGCCGCCCGGCTATTGCTCACCCAAGCAGCGGCGGGCCAAGAAATGCCGGCGCCACACCTACGATGACTGGGCCCGGGTCTGGACCCTCGAGCTGCGCGATGGCTCCACGCTGAAGGGCTTCCCGTGCAAGACCAAGGACTGCCAGGCGCTGCGGCGCCGCGGCGTCGAGGCCTGGCTCCCCCTCGGCCTCGACCACTCGCTGCGCGAGATCGAGAGCCGCGACATCGTCTCGCGCCACGAGACCTGGTACGTCAGCTTCCCCCCGGGCCCCGCGCTGGCCATGCTGCCCGCCGTCGCCATCCACGGGACCGCGGCCCGCGACGTGCTCTTGACCTGTGTGCTCGCGGCGCTGATCCCCGTCGTGCTCCTGCGGCTGTTCGACCGCGAGCGCGGGATCACGGGCGGCCGCGGGCGCGAGCACCTGTGGGCGGTCGCGGCCTGGACCTTTGCGAGCCCGGCGGCCTTCGTCGGCGCCCACGGCCGGGTGTGGTTCACGGCCCAGATCTGCGGGGCCCTGTGCCTGTGCGCGTACGTGTCGAGCGGCTGGAATTGTCGGCGGCCAGCGCTGGCCGGGCTGTGGCTCGCGCTCGCGGTCACCTGTCGGCCGCACCTCGCCTTCGCGCTGCCCTTTTTCGTCGGCGAGTGGTGGCGCGAGCAAAAAGGCTCGCGCGCCCGGTTGAACGCGGCGCTTCGCTTCGCCGCGCCGCTCGCGATCATCGGCGCCCTGGTCATGGCCAACAACTACGCGCGCTTCGAGGACCCGCTCGAGTTCGGCCACCGCTTCCTCGACATCCGCTGGCAGCAGCGCATGCAGGAGGTCGGCATGTTCTCGACGGACTACCTGGGCCGAAACCTCCGCTGTGCGTTCTCCTTGCTGCCCGTGTGGCGCGACGGCCCATGGGACGGGCGTCTCCCCCGGGTCTCGGTCCACGGCTCCTCGCTCATCCTGGGCGCGCCCTGGCTGCTCGCCCTCGGCCTCGGCCGCGAGCGTTGCCCCCAGCGTTGGGGCCTCCTGATCAGCGCCCTCGCCGTCGCCCTGCCCTCGCTGCTCTACCAAAACAGCGGCCAGCTCCAGTTCTCGTATCGCTTCGCCGTCGACTGGCTCGCGCTGGTCCTGATCGCAATCGTATTCGGCGGCGGGGCCAAGCGACCGTGGTTCCCAATCCTCGTCACCCTCGGAGCCGCGTGGCAGCTCTACGGCGCCTGGATGTTCGGCCGCCGCCCCGGCCAACTATTCGTGACCGACCCACCCAGCTGGCCATTCGAGAACGAGCTCGAGTAAGCAGCGCACAACGCCCGCAGGGCTCTAACCCACTGACCCCCACGCAGCGTCCAAACCAGCTAACGTCCGAAGGACCCGAAAAAAGCCCCCTTCTAGAGACCTGCCGCGCCGCCGCAGTACGTGGCAAAGTCCCCGACGCCCCATGGGGTCCAAAAAAACTCGCTAACGTCCGAAGGCACCAAAACAAGCCCCCTTCTAGGGGGCCACGCACCCAGGCCGCGAAGCTCATACCAGCCCACCGAGAGAGGGAGCGCAGCGACCGAACGACCTGCCGCGCAGCGGCAGTGCGTGGCAGAGTCGCCAACGGCCAGGGGGGTCTAAAGAAGCCCCCTTCTAGGGGGCCACGCACCCAGGCCGCGAAGCTCATACCAGCCCACCGAGAGAGGGAGCGCAGCGACCGAACGACCTGCCGCGCAGCGGCAGTGCGTGGCAGAGTCGCCAACGGCCAGGGGGGTCTAAA
>NZ_PVNK01000017.1 GCF_002994615.1 Enhygromyxa salina
CGACCAGATCGTCGGTGAAGCGCAGATACGCGCCCTCCCACTGGTTGTTGCGCAGACCGACGAAGGCGATCGTGGCCACGATCGTGATCACCGCGAGCACGATCATGATCTCCGTGAGCGTGAAGCCCCTTTCGTCATGCGTTCGCGACGCATTTGATACTATGCAATCATTTCGTAGTATTTCGAATGATTGCGAGCGCGACCGCAAACCCCTGGATTGGGGGCATGCCTCCATCGCGTCATAGCCGCTAGATCGCATTCGAACGAGACAATCTCCGGCCTCGAAGAGCCGGGTAACCGGACATCATTCAAGCACCGTGCCCATGAATCGACTGTAATCCAGACTACACATCATGCAAATCTCTGCATCCGTTCACAGATCACACAAACACATGAGCGATTTTGTATCACTCGGCCGGATCTCGACCCTCAGGCCTGCTCGAGCAGCTTCTCGACCTCGACCGCCATCACAGCGCCCCACGCTGATCGCAACCCCGCCAAGACTGAGCGCGACAATCGCTCCCGTCGCGCCGAAGCCGAAGCTCGCAGCCCCAATACCAACAATAATGTCACCTATGACAAACAAAGCCGCGCCGCCGCCCGCCATGACTGTCCCGATGGCGTGCTTTTTCTGAGCCTGAGCCCGCTCTTTGGCCGGTCGCAGCCGCGCCCATTGAGCGACCTCGGACGGCGGAGCTTGTTGCCCGGGCGGCGGAGCCTGTTGCCCGGTGGATGGTGAGAGCGGCTCGGCCGCGGGCGCCGTCGTCGTGGGCGCCGTCGTCGTGGGCGCCGGCCTGGGGGCGCCGCGGTGGGCGGCTGCGCGCACCTCGGATCCGAGATCCGAGATCGCATCGTCGCTCGGCGGCTCCGCGAGCGCCAAATCGCCCACGCGCGGATTTCCCGAACTCGCTCGCGTCCGCTATTTTCGCGGCCCATGCCCCGCCGCGTCGCGATCTTCACCTCGTCCCTGCTGCTGCTCGCGTGCCACGCCGAGCCGAACATGCAGCCCAGCTCGACCGCAGTAGTCGATCCCGAACCCGAGCCCGAGCGCGAACCCGAGCACGCCGGCCCCTCGGTCGCCCGCGAGCCCCTCCCCCAAGAGGTCCACTTCACGGCCCTGCGCCAGCTGACCTTCGGTGGCGAGAACGCCGAGGCCTACCTGTCCTTCGCCGAGGATCAGCTGATCTTCCAGAGCACCCGCGACGAGCTCGAGTGCGACCAGATCTTCACCATGAAGCTCGACGGCTCCGGCCTGAGCATGGTCAGCACGGGCAAGGGCCGCACGACCTGCTCGTACTTTCTGCCCGGCGATCAGAAGATCCTCTACGCCTCGACCCACGCCGTCGCCGAGGGCTGCCTGCCGCCGCCCGATCGCAGCAAGGGCTACGTCTGGAAGCTCTACGACGAGTTCGACATCTACGTCGCCAACGCCGACGGCTCCGACGTCAAGGTGCTCTCGGCCTCGAAGGGCTACGACGCCGAGGCCACGGTCTCGCCCAAGGGCGACGAGATCGTGTTCACCTCCACGCGCGACGGCGACCCCGAACTCTACCTGATGAAGCCCGACGGCTCCGACGTCCGCCGTCTGACCCACGCGCCGGGCTACGACGGCGGGGCCTTCTTCAACGCCGACGGGACCAAGATCGTGTGGCGAGCCAACCGTCCCGAGGGCGAGGACGAGCTCGCCAAGTACGAGGAGCTGCGGACCGAGGGCCTGGTCCGACCCACCCGCCTCGAGCTGATGGTCATGAACGCCGACGGCTCGGATCAGCGCGCGATTACAGCCAACGGCGCCGCAAACTTCGGGCCCTTTTGGCACCCCGACAGCGAGCGGGTCATCTTCGCGAGCAACGTCGGTGATCCCGAGGGACGCAATTTTGACCTCTACATCGTCAACGAAAGCGCGGGTCCCGACCAAACAGCCGAGCGTGTGACCTTCAGTGATGAATTTGACGGCTTCCCGATGTTCACAGGCGATGGAACACAGCTGATCTTCGCGAGCAATCGCGAGCACGAGAACGAAGGCGACACCAACGTCTTCATCGCCGACTGGGTCGACTGAGCGCCGCCCGCCCACGCCCCCAACCTCTCGATCGACGAGTTCGAGCGCATCTTTGACACGCGGTTGACCGAAGCGGTCACGCGTGCGAACCAGGCTCCCGCGCCATGGTCCTCACACCGCTCGTGTGCGCCCTGGCGATCCAGATCGCGCTCGCGCCCCCCGAAAGCCCGCCGGAGCCTGGACCGGAGCCTGCCTACCGCACCGAGGTCGTCGTCGGCCAAGAGCGCGGCGACGGGCTCGCGGCCCAGCGCGCGCTGAGCCGACGCAACGTCGGCTTCGTGACCGCGATCGACCTCGAGCTCGAGCCCGGTCGCCCGCCCGCCGACGACCTCGCCCGCGTCGTCAGCCGCGCCCCCGGGGTGACCGTGCGCTCGATCGGCGGCCTCGGTCAGTTCAGCGCGATCACGGTCCGCGGCAGCACCAGCCAGCAGGTCCCGGTCTTCCTCGACGGCGCGCCGCTGACCGGGAGCCTCTCGGGCCTCGTCGATCTCTCGACCCAGCCCCTCGACGCCCTCGCCCGCGTCGAGCTCTACCGGGGCTACGTTCCGATCCGCTACGGCAGCGCGGCGATCGGCGGGGCCATGGATCTGGTCGGCGCGGTCCATCGCGGCCCGCCGAAGCTGTGGGTCGCGGGCGGCTTCGGCAGCTACCTCGCGCGCGAGGCCCGGCTCGGCTTCGCAGCCGCGGTGTCCAAGCGGGTCTCGATCGCCGCGCGCTTGGGCTACGCCGGGAGTCGCGGCGACTTCTTGTACTTCGACGACGGCGGCACCCCGCTGCTCGACGACGACGACGGGATGCTGCGCCGCGACAACAACGGCTACGATCGCCTGTTCGGCCAGCTCCGCGTCGACGCCCGCCGCGGCCGCCTCCGCGTGGCCCATCAGGACATCGCGTGGTGGAAGCTCCAGGGCATCCCGGGCACGGCCGCCGCCCCGAGCGGCGACGCGAGCCAGCGCAACGTCGCCGCCCGCAGCATCACCACGATCCGCAGGGGCCTGAGCAACCGCGCGGGCGTGCCGGGCCACGTCGAGTGGATCGGCAGCCTGGCGGTCGAAGATCGCGTGTTTCGTGATCGCGGCGGCCAGGTCGGGCTCGCGGCCGACGACGAGCACGCCCTGAGCGTCGACGGCTGGCTGTCCCCGCGCCTCCGGGTCCCGCTGTGGTCGATGGCCTGGCTCGAGCTCGTCGGCGAGCTCCGCGGCGAGTGGATCGACGTCGACGAGCGCGTCGGCGACGACGGGCCCTCCCCGGCGCTCGCGTCCGGCGACGCCACGCGCTCGCGCCTGTCCGCGGCCGCGGGCGCCGAGCTCGAGCAGTGGCTGTTCGAGCGGCGCTGGTCGATCGCCGCCGGGTTGCGCGTCGACCTCGCCGACAGCCGCTTCGCCGTGCCCGAGGGCGAGGGCGAGGTCGACGACCGCGGCGTCGATCAGCTCACGCTCGGGTTCTCGCCCCGCGTCGGGACCAAGATCATGCTCATCGAGGGCCTCGATCTGCGCGCCAGCGCCGGCCGCTACCTGCGCTTCCCCAACCTCAGCGAGCTGTTCGGCGACCGCGGCTACGTCGTCGGCAACGAGGGCCTGCGACCCGAGAGCGGGACCAAGCTCGATGGCGGCCTGATCCTCGATCTCGACCAGATCGGCGGCCGCGAGCTCGCGCTCTTCGCCCAAGTCGTCGGCTTCGTCACCTGGAGCGAGGATCTGATCCAGTGGGTCCGCAGCGGCCCGGTCGTGCGTCCGGTCAACGTCGTCGGCGCCCGCGTGCGGGGGCTCGAGTCGGGCCTGAGCCTGCGCGCCTTCGGGCGTGACCTCTCGGTCGACGCCGCCTACACCCTGCTCGACAGCCGCAACGACAGCCCCGAGCTCGAGCAGCAGGGCAAGCCGCTGCCCGGGCGACCGCAACACAGCGTGGTCCTGCGACCGGGCGGCGGCCACCGCTTCAGCGTCGGGCGGCGCGGCCTCGGCCTCGAGCCCCGCATGTTTTACGAGCTCGAGTGGATCGCCGGGACCTTCCTGGATCTCTCGGGTCGCGTCGAGCTGCCGCCGCGACTTCTCCACGGGCTCGGCCTCTCGCTGCGGATCGCCGATCGGGTCGAGCTGACCGTCGAGGGTCGCAATCTCAGCGCCCAAACCAGCGCGCTCATTCGCCCGGCGTCCGGGCCCTCGACGCCCTACCGAGCCGCGATCAGCGACTTCATCGGCTTCCCGCTCCCGGGACTGAGCGTGTGGGGCAGCGTCCGGGTCGAGCTCGGGGGCGCGTAGTAGGATGTCCTCGCTCGGGAGACCCACCCCACGATGTCCAGTTTCAGCGACTCCGACCTGCTCCTCCAGCGCTTCTACGGCCACGTCGACAAGCGCGGCGGCGACGTCTACTTGACCCAGCCCTTCGGCGGCGGCGCGGTCGTCGACTACAGCTTCGCCGAGGTCTTCGACCAGGCCGCGCGGATGGCCGCGCACATCGAGAGCCTGGGCTTCGAGCCTCAGTCGAAGATCGCGATCATCTCGAAGAACTGCGCCCACTTCATCATGGCGGAGCTCGCGATCTGGATGGCCGGCCACGTCACCGTCGCGCTCTACCCGACCCTCAACGAGGGCACCGCCCGCTACATCCTCGACCACAGCGACTCGCGGCTGCTCTTCGTCGGCAAGCTCGACACCTGGCCCGAGCTCGAGCCCGCCGTGCCCGAGGACCTGCCCTGCATCGCGTTCCCGCTCGCGCCCAAGACCAGCTTCACGACCTGGGACGAGATCACCGCCAAGACCGAGCCGGTCGCGGGCAAGCCGACCCGCGCGGCCGACGACGAGTCACTGATCATCTACACCTCGGGCAGCACGGGCACGCCCAAGGGCGTGCTCCACAGCTTCCGCACGATCTCGGTCCCGACCAAGGGCTTGATCAAGCAGCTCGGCCTGAGCCAAAACGAGCGCCAGCTCTCGTACCTGCCCCTGGCCCACGCCATGGACCGCTGGCTGTCGGGCTGCGTGTCGCTCTCGATCGGCTCGCACGTGTTCTTCGCCGAGTCGCTCGAGACCTTCGTCAAGGATCTCAACCGCGCCCGGCCGACGCTGTTTCTCTCGGTCCCCCGCCTGTGGCTCAAATTTCAGCTCGGCGTCTACGCCAAGCTGCCCAAGAAGAAGCTCGACCTCCTGCTCAAGATCCCCTTCATCCGGGGCAAGGTCAAAAAGAAGGTCCTGACCACCCTCGGCCTCGACAACGTCCGCATCGCCGGCAGCGGCTCCGCGCCGATCCCCGCCGAGCTGATCCAGTGGTACCGCGACCTCGGGCTCGAGCTGCTCGAGGGCTACGGCATGAGCGAGAACTTCAACTACTCGCACCTGACCCGGCCCGGCCTCGGCCGCGCGGGCTACATCGGCAACACCTACGACGACGTCGACTGCAGGCTCTCGGACGCGGGCGAGATCCTGGTCAAGAGCCCGGGCACCATGGTCGGCTACTACAAGGCCGAAGAGCTGACCAAGGCGGCGTTCACCGACGACGGCTACCTCAAGACCGGCGACCGCGGCAGCATCGACGAGAAGGGCCGGCTCAAGATCACCGGGCGCGTCAAGGAGCTGTTCAAGACCAGCAAGGGCAAGTACGTCGCGCCCGCGCCGATCGAGAACATCCTCAACAACGACCCCAGCGTCGAGCTCTCGCTGGTCTCGGGCTCGGGCATGCCGATGACCCACGCGGTCTTGCAGCTCAGCGAGGAGCTCCTGCCCACGCTCGACCAGCCCGGCGTCAAGGACCGGATCACCG
The DNA here is from genome assembly GCF_002994615.1 of Enhygromyxa salina. GTDB lineage: Bacteria > Myxococcota_A > Polyangia > Nannocystales > Nannocystaceae > Plesiocystis > Plesiocystis salina_A. Next base: position 5,819 of record NZ_PVNK01000017.1, read on the forward strand.
CGCAGCTCGAGCAGCTCCTCGCCCACGCCAACTCGGAGATCGAGTCCTTCGAGGTCCTCGGCTTCCTCGTCGTGGCCAAGGATCGCTGGACGATCGAGGACGGCCAGCTCACGCCAACAATGAAGATCAAGCGCGCGACGATCGAGGAGATGTACGGGCCCAAGCAAGACGCCTGGTACGCCTCGAAGTCGAAGGTCATCTGGGAAGACTAGTGCGCGCCAAGATCTGCTGGCTGCTGCTGCCCCTCGCGAGCGCGTGCGGCCCCGAGCCGGCCCCGACCCGCGCGCCCCCGCCACGGATCGAGGCCGCGGTCGAGCCCGGCTACCCGGCCCTCGACGCGTCCTGTCGCGGCCCGGTCGCCGAGCCCACCCACCTCGTCGTCACCAGCACCGACTTCAACACCGGGGCCGTCGGCCTCGTCGAGCTCGCGGCCCGCCGCGTCGACGCCGATCTCGCCCTGGCGTCGACCGACGCGGTCGCGGTCGTCGACGGCGGGCGCGTGTTCGTGATCAACCGCTTCGGCTTCGACTACGTCGACGAGCTCGACGCCGATGACGGGCTCGCGCTGATCCACGAGTGGCCGATCCTCGCGGCCAGCGTCGACGCGCCGAGCAACCCCCACGCGCTGGCCCTCGACCCCGAGGGCCACGCCTGGGTCTCCCTCCACGGCGCGCCCGAGCTCCAGCGCTTCGCGTTCCCGACCCTGGCCAACGCCAAGGTCAACGCCGAGCTGGCCCTCGACCTGTCGAGCTTCGCCGACGCCGACGGGATCCCCGAGCTCAGCCTCACCCTCGCCTGTGGCTCGCTGCTCTTCGTCTCGGCCGAGCGCGTCGATCGTGACGCCTGGGTCCCCGCCGAGCAGACCGTGCTGATCCCGCTTCGTGCGGCCGCCGAGCCCTCGCTGTTCGAGTTCGACGCCGCGAACCCCGGCCCTGACGGGATCACCCTGCTCGGCGAGGGCGTCGGGCCCTGGCGCCTCGATCCGGCCGACCCCGACGGGCACACGCTCCTGCTGCTCAACTCCGGGCTCGAGCGCGTCGACCTCGCGAGCGGAACCAGCGAGTGGGTCGTCGATCAGCAGGTGTTCGCCGACGCGGGCTACGGGCGCCTGCAGCTGTCGGGCTTCGACCTCGACAGCGCGGGCCGACCCTGGATCAGCGCCGCGAGCGAGAACTTCGCCAGCTTCCGGCTCTTGCGTGTGGACCTCGACGGCGGGCCCGACCCCGTCTTGATCACCGAGGTCGAGGGCCTCGACAGCGTCAGCGGTGCGCTCGAGATCGTCGGCGACGAGGCATGGTTCGCCGACACGACCCTCGGCGCGTCGGGCCTGCGGGTGTTCGATCTGAGCCACAGCCCCGTCGTCGAGCTGCCGGAGTCCCCCCTCGCCGTCGGCCTCCCGCCGCTCAGCCTCGCCCCCTTGTAGTCTTCAAGGGGCCTTTCGAAAGGCCCCTCGCTCCGGCGGCAAAGCCCCCTCCGCTCACCCCAAACGCTCGCCTCTCGGCTCGTGCTCCTCTTCAAGGGGCCTTTCGAAAAGGCCCCTCGCTCCGGCGGCAAAGCCCCCTCCGCTCACCCCAAACGCTCGCCTCTCGGCTCGTACTATTCTAGCGCTCGCGCGATCACCCGCTCGACCGGCGAGGGGTCCGCGCGGCGGTGGTCGAGCGGCGCCTGGAGGTAGACCATCGGGTTGCCCAAGAATCGGATCCGCGTCGAGGGGTTGGGCGAGGCCGAGTGCAGCATCAGCGGGTGGACCAGGAGCAGGTCGCCGGCCTCGCCCGTGACCTCGAAGAAGCGCTCGCAGGTCCGGGTGATCGCCGAGCCCGCGTCGTCGTGACAAAAATCGACGCCCTCGGGCGCAGCCGCGAGCGCCCGCGCGACCTTGGCTGGCGAGTCGAGGGCCAGCCAGCTGTTGCCGCCCGCCGAGCTCAGATCCGAGAACAGGATGAACACCAACAAGCCCGTGCGCAGCTCGTCGATGCGCGTGTGGGTGCTCGGGGAGTCGAGGTGCCAGCTCTCCTGATCGGGCTCCGGGACCCAGTCCCGCAGCGGCTCGCGGTAGGGGTACTGGGCGATCAGGTTGCTCGTCCACGAGCGCGTCCGGACCCGGGCGGCGTCGCCGAGCAGCTGAAACACGGCCCGCTCGGCGAAGGGCGAGAACTCGCTGATCGTGAACGAGCGCTCGCCGAGGACGTCGAGGCGACCCTGCGGCCAGGTCTTGGGATCTTCGGGATCGTAGCCCCGGAGCTTGGCGGCGCGACGCTCGACCTCTCGGCCGCCGAGCCAGCGGGCAGGATCCTCGCGCAGGCGTCGGTGGGCGCTGGCGACGATCGACTCGGCCAGCGCGCGGGGAAAGGCCCCGCGCAGGTGGACGTAGCCGTCGGCCATGAAGCCCTCGATCTGCGCCGCGTCGAGCGAGCGCCCGCTCGCAGCTCGGTGGGCGCCCCTGCCCTTTCGGCCCCGCTCGATCGAGCGCAGCAACAGCTGCGCGGCCTTGCCGAGATCCACGGCGTCGGCGGCGTGGGTCGCCCGGGCCACGGCTGGGTCGGCGAGGTGGCGGAGCCTCGCGGTCCCGGGGTCCTCGCCGGGCTCGCGGACCGTGCGGTAGCTGATCGGGCTCGACGAGCGATCGGCCGTCAGCAAGGTCCGCGCGCGCTCGCAAATTCGACCGAGCTGGGCCCGGTCATCGATCATGCCGCCGTCGACCCACAGCGGCAGCGCGAGCTCGCGGGCCGCGTCGGACAGCAGCCCCGGCGCGAGGGCGTAGAGCTCGACAAAGCGCCGGCCCGCGCTCGGGTCCGCCTCGCCGCGCGCGCTCGCCACGAGCGCGCGGAGGAGCTCGGTGATCGCGTTGTCGGGCTCGCGCTCGGCTGCGCGGGCGAGCGCCTCGCTCGCGGCGTCGAGATGCCGGGCCCGCTCACTGGCCTCGGGGTCGAGGCGCGTCGCGAGCTCGAGCAGCGCCTCGCCGCGGACACGCCACGCCCGCGCGCTCGCGCTCGCGTCGAGACGCCGCCGCGTGACCGCCTCGAGCTCGCCTCGCGCCAGCGCCAGCGCCATCCGCTCGTCGAGCGGGCCCGTGTCGTCGCCGAGCAAGCGCGCGGCCTCGTCGAGGCGACCGCAAACCATGGCCAGCCGCGCGAGCAAGCCCCGAACCACGACCGAGCCAGGCGCGCGAGCCTCGAGAGCCTCGAGCCGCGCGCCCACGTCCTCGGGTCCATGCTCGCCCAGCCGGGCCCACGCGCGCTCGCCCTCGGCCTCGACCGACGCCCCCGGACGAGCCCCGCGCGAGGCCTGCAGGCCCTGGATGTGCGCGCGAAGATCTCGAACCCCGAGCTCGGCGAGCGCACGCTGGGCCTCGCGCTGGTCCGCCGTCCACCCGAGCCGCGCGGCCCGGGCAACGAGCACGCGCAGGGTCTGAGCGGCCATGTAGCGGTGACGCCGGGCCACGCCCTCGAGCAGCGCCAGCGCGCGATCGTAGTCACGCGTGACATAGAGGATCAGCGCTCCGGTCAGCTCGACGAGCTCGTGGGCCGGGACCTTGGCCAGCGCCGCGTCGACGTCGGCCCGAGCCCGCGCCAGCGCGCCGCGCCGACACCACGCGATCGCCCGCAAGATGTAAGCCCGGGTCCCGAGCTCGTCTTGGATCTCCTGCGACAACCACGAGTCGAGCTCCTCGACGCTCGCCCGAGCGAGCGCGCGCAGCTCGTCCGCTCCCTGTGAGGCCGCCACGCCACGATGGTCGCCAAGTCTGCCGCCCAGCGCCAGGAGGTCAGGAGGTCAGGAGGCCAGGAGGTCAGTGGACCGCAGCGACCGCGTCGAGATCGAAGCCGCCCGCGCCCTGGTTGCCCGGGTCGCAGTAGCTGATCTCGCCCTTCGAATCCCAGTACTCGCTGCTGCGGTCGAGGATCCGCACGAAGCGGACCTCGGCGGGCGCGTCGGCGAGCGCGCTCAGATCGAAGCCGTCCCCACCCGCGCGGGCCGGATCCGTCGGATCGATGTCGGCCCCGGGCAGCGCGAGGGTCGGGCTCACGCCTGCGCAGCCCTCGAGCGACTCGGGCGCACACGGGAACACCGACCAGCGCTCGCCGTCGGCGCTGACGGCGACCTCACCGGGCTCGGGGAAGTCTTCGGTGAACGGGTTCTCGAACACGATGAAGTCGACGCCGGGCCGATCGACGATCCCCGGCGGGTCGAACTCGACCACGATCGAGCCGCCGCAGCCGAGGCTCGCTACGTCGTAGATCCCACCCGGCGGCCCGAGGACCACGTCCGGGAGCCCCTCGTGGCCAAAGGTGGTGGCCTCGGCTGGCGTGAACTCCACGACCGCGTCGGCGTAGGGATCGCTCCCCTCGTCATCGGCCGTGCACGCGCCCAGCTGCGCGAGGGTGATCAGCAGCACGATCGTCGTGGGCCTGAGTGTCGACATGGAGCCTCGCTCGGAGCGCGAGCGCTCCTCGATAGCGCCGCACCGAACGCCCGTCAACGACGCTCCCAACCATCGCCTGTGCTAACGTCCCGAGCGTGAGCACGGGTGGCGTCCCAGCCAGCGCCCTCCCGAGCTCGTCGACGAGGCCGTGTCCATCGCGATGGAGCTGATCGAGGGCCCGACCCTCGACTTCCAGATCGCCGACGCGGTCGCCAAGGGCCGCCTGCTCCCGCCGCCCAGCCACGCCCACGTGCCCGGGTGGATCCGCGACCTGCTCGAGCGCGGGCTCGCCAGCAGCCCCGAGCAGCGCCCCCTTCAATGCGCTCGCTCCTGGCCTCGCTGCTGTTCAGCTTCAAGATCATGCGCGGCCTGGCCTCGGCGCGCGTGACAACGATAAGGTGGCTCCAGTGAGCCCCGAGCCCGCAGCCCAGGAAGACGCTCCGATCGGAGAAGAGCTCGACAAGATCGACCTCGCGCCCGGGACGATGATCACCCAGTCGAAGGCCTACAAGGTCGTCGGTCACCTCGGCGAGGGCGGCTTCGGCAAGGTCTACAAGGTCTTCGATCCCATCATGAACCGCTACGTGGCGCTCAAGATGATGAAGATGAACGTGCCCGAGGAGGAGCGTCGCCGCTTCCGCCAAGAGGCCCGCCTGTGCGGCACCTTCATGCACCCCAACCTCATCCGCACGCTCGAGGTTGGCACGACCAAAGAGCAGGGGCTGTTTTGGTTTGCGATGGAGTACCTCGAGGGCTCCGATCTGCTCGGGTACTTGAACCGCGGCCAGACCCTGACCTTCCCCCAGCTGCGCGAGGTCTTCACCCAAACCCTCCACGCCCTGACCCACGTCCACGCCCGCCGCTTCGTCCACTGCGACATCAAGCCGGCCAACATCTTCGTGGCCACGGACCTCTACGACCCCGGCCTCCGCCTGGTCAAGCTGATCGATTTTGGCGTCGCGCGGGATCTATCCGACGACAGCCCGCCGCCGAGCCGCCGGATCATGGGTGATCCCTTCTACATGCCGCCGGAGCAGACCTACGCCAACCCGACCCTCGACGCCCGCTCCGACCTCTACGCCCTCGGCATCACCTTCTACGAGCTCGTGACCGGCGGCCATCACCCCTTCGAGGATCTGTTCGAGGAGCACCCCCGCGAGGCCCTCCTCGCCCAGCGCGAGCGCATCCCCCAGCCGCCGAGCACCTTCATGGGCCCCGACGTCGACCCCGAGCACAAGAGCGACGTCGACGGCTTCTTTGCGACCGCGACCGCCAAAGACCCCAACGAGCGCTTTCCCAGCGCCGAGATCATGAGCCGCGCGCTCGCGCACGTCGTCGATCCGCAGCCCGCCTCCTGAGCTGCTCGCTCCGCGCGCGGCCCGTCCGTGGGCGCAGGAAAATCGACCGTCGAGGGCGTGTCCCGAGCCCTCTTCTGGCAGGCCACGCAGCCCGGGCTGCTAGAGCTTGGTGAGCTCGCCGGTCTTGGGCGCGACCTCCCACTCGCCGCCCGCGGCGTCGACGATCTTGACCGGCTTCTTGGTCACCGTCGCAATCGCGACCGCCCGCGCGACGGTGCTCGGACCGACCGACTGTGCTGAGGTCGTGAGCGGCAGCTTGCTGGTCGCGTCGCCCGCCAGCTGCAGCTCCGACTTGACGATCTCGACCGGCTGCTTGCGCTTGCTCGGATCGTGAACGGTGTACTCGATGTCGGGCGACTGGTCGTCGGCGCCGATCATGTAGACCCGGGTCTGGCGCAGCCCCGTCGGCTCCCCGCCAGCGACGACCTGCTCACGAAAGGTGTAGGCGACCCAGCGGGCCTCGGGGTACTCGGCCGCGGCGGCGCCCTGGGCGACGAGCAGCGCGGCGATCGTCCGGCGCTGCTCGCCGTCGGGCTTGCCGTCGAGCTCTTGCGGATCGAGGGCTTCGTCGGGATCGAGGGTCACCGACGCGATCACCCAGTTGCGGGCCTCGCTGGCGCTGGCTTGACCGTCGGCGAGGTCCTCTTCGTCCCACCGGTAGTACGCGACCTGGCCCGAGCTGCCGCCCGGATCGACCGACGCGATCGAGACGAACTTGGCCGCGGTCACCCCGACGAAGCCAGCGAACGCCCGATCCCCGAGACGCATCGCCCGCTGCATCCGCCAGATCGTCATGCCCCGCGCGTGGACCCCGGCGAGGTCGCCGTCGTCGAGCGCGAACGGGATCGCCGCCATGTCGGCCGACGACGCGTCCTCGTAACCGGGCACCGTCACCTCATCGGGGCTCGCGTTTGAGCCCCCACCACCCGACTTGTCGCAAGCGGACACGCCAAGCAGCATCGAGACCGCGAGGATGGAGACCTGGCTTCGGCGCCACACAAACCCAAGCGTATCTTTCTTTAGACCCCCCCGGCCACCTTAGACTCTGCCACGCACTGCCGCTGCGCGGCAGGTCGCGCCCTCGCTGCGCTCGGTCGCTCGGTGGGCTGGTTGTGAGCTTCGCGGCGGTGTGTGTGGCCCCCTAGAAGGGGGCTTGTTCAGCTGTGGGCGGAGGTGGTGCTCGGTGGGCTGGTTGTGAGCTTCGCGGCGGTGTGTGTGGCCCCCTAGCAGCCCGGGGTGCAATGCCTCGCGGCATTTTGGCTTCGCGCCCTCGGCGAAAATTCCGGCGCGAGGCGACACGATGCATTGCACTCCGGGCTGCTAGGAGGGGGCTCAAAACGCGCTTGCGAGGACGCTGCCGACGCTCGAGGCTGGTTCGCATCCCCACCCTCGACGCCGGTTCGCCTCTAAGGCCCCCCCAGGGGGGTCTAAGGCTCAGTGAATTGCGTTGGCTTCGGCCTCGAGCTTTTTCTTGCGGTCGCGCTCTTCGACGTACTCGCGGGCCTCGACCCAGTCGGTCGGGTGGCCGGGGACCTCGCCCGACAAGAAGCGCCGCAGGGCCTTGTTGGGGTGCTCCTCGGGCGGAGTCGTCAGCGCCCAGCGCAGGACCTCGTCGACGTTGTGGGCGAAGCGGATGTCGAGGGCCTTGAGCACGTTCTTGGGCACGTCGTGCAGGTCCTTCTCGTTGTCGGCCGGGCACACGACGATCTTCATGTCGCTGCGGTAGGCGGCGAGGATCTTCTCCTTGAGCCCGCCGATCGGCAACACCCGACCGCGGAGGTTGATCTCGCCGGTCATCGCGACTTCCTTGCGCACGGGCACGCCGAGCAGGGCCGAGACGACCGAGGTCACCATCGTGACGCCAGCGCTCGGGCCGTCCTTGGGCACCGCGCCCTCGGGGAAGTGGATGTGGAAGTCGACGTACTCGTAGAAGTCCGGATCGAGCCCGAAGGTCAGACAACGCGAGCGCACGTAGGTGATCGCCGCGCGGGCCGACTCCTGCATGACCTCGCCGAGCTTGCCCGTCAGCGTGACCTTGCCCTTGCCGGGGGTGATCGTGACCTCGGCGGGCAGCAGATCGCCGCCGAAGATCGTGACCGCGAGACCGTTGGTCATGCCGATCTGATCTTCCTCTTCGCCGCGCTGGTACCGGAATTTGCGCGGCCCGAGGTACTTCTGCACGCCCTTGGTGTCGACCTTGAACGACTTCTTCTTCTTGCCGTCCTTGACGTAGTCGCGGGCGACCTTGCGCAGGACTGAGGCGATCTCGCGCTCGAGCGAGCGGACACCGGCCTCCTTCGTGTAGTGGTGGATCAGCTCCTTGATCGCGGCGTCCGAGACGTTGACCTCGACCTCGTCGAGGCCGTTGAGCTCGCGCTGCTTGGGCAGCAGGTACTGCCGAGCGATCTTGAGCTTGTCTTCGTCGGTGTAGCCCGACAGCTCGATGATCTCCATGCGATCCTGCAGCGGCAGCGGGATCGAGTGGAGGCTGTTCGCCGTGCACAGGAACAGCACGTCGCTGAGGTCGTAGTCGAGGTCGAGGAAGTGGTCGACGAAGGCCGAGTTTTGCTCGGGGTCGAGGACCTCGAGCATCGCGGCCGAGGGGTCACCGCGGAAGTCCATCGACATCTTGTCGATCTCGTCGAGGAGGAAGACCGGGTTCGACGAGTTGGCCTTGCGCAGGCCCTGGATGATCTTGCCCGGCATCGCGCCGATGTAGGTCCGGCGATGGCCGCGGATCTCGGCCTCGTCGCGGACGCCACCAAGTGACACGCGCACGAACTTGCGGGCGGTGGCCCGAGCGACGCTCTTGGCCAGCGAGGTCTTGCCGACGCCGGGCGGGCCGACCAGGCACAGGATCGGGCCCCTGATCTTCTTTACCAGGGCCTGAACCGCGAGGTACTCGACGATGCGCTCCTTGGGCTTCTCGAGCCCGTAGTGATCTTCGTCGAGGATCTGCTCGGCGTCGCTGATGTCGAGCTTGTCGCCGGTTCGCTCCTGCCACGGCAGCGAGAGCACCGTGTCGATGTAGTTGCGCACGACGGTGGCCTCGGCCGACATCGGGCTCATCATCTTGAGCTTGCGCAGCTCCTTCTTGAGGCGCTCGGTCGCCTCCTTGGTCATCTTCTTGCGCCGGATCTTGTCTTCGAGCTCCTGCAGCTCGTTCTTGAATTCGTCTTGCGAACCGAGCTCCTTCTGGATCGCCTGCATCTGCTCGTTGAGGTAGTACTCCTTCTGGTTCTTCTCCATTTGCTTCTTGACGCGAGTCCGGATCTTCTTCTCCACCTGGAGAATCTCGATCTCGTTCTGCATCAGCTCATAGAGGGTCTCCAGCCGGGTCCAGACGTTCTCGGTCTCGAGCAGGTCTTGCTTGGCGGCGAGCTTGAAATTGACGTGGGCGGCGATCGTGTCGGCGAGGCGCGAGGGGTTGTCGATGCTCTGGACGCTGACGGCGAGCTCCGGCGGCACGCGCTTGTTGAGCTTGACGTAGTTCTCGAAGGTGGCCTGGACCGAGCGCATCAGCGCCTGGAACTCGGGCTCTTGCTCGGGGTCGATCTCGGGCGTCTCGACGATCTCGGCCTCGACCTCGAAGTACTTGCTGGTGTCGAGGTACTCGGTGATCCGGGCCCGGGTCTTGCCCTCGACGAGGACCTTCACGGTTCCGTCGGGCAGACGCAGGAGCTGGACGATGGTCCCGATCGTGCCGAACTCGTGGATGCCCTCGGGCTTGGGGTCGTTGACCTTGGCCTTCTTCTGGGCACACAAGAGGATCTGGCGATCGGCCGCCATGGCCTCTTCGAGGGCGTTGATCGACTTCTCGCGCCCGACAAATAGCGGCACGACCTCGTGGGGAAAGACGATCAGCTCACGCAGCGGGAGGAGGGGTATTTTGAGAGTTGCCATGACTCCGCAGCGACCGCCAAGGCTGTTCAGCCTGGGGCCGTGGCCGAGGAAACGCTAGCACCGGGGCCAGAGGTGGTCAAACCTCGCGCATGCCTGAAAACAGCCGTTTCTTGCTAGTTACCGCGGTTTTGGCGGCACCCCCCGGTCCCCGCGGCCCCACGCCCGGATAGCTTTGCGCACGTGCGACGGGGCACCGACGCCGCCAGTCGCGGCCTCCCCGTCCGGCAGGTTCCGGGCGAGTCCTCGCGAACCGGCCCGTGAACCGAGTACTGGGCGAGCTCGGGCTCTCGGTCAACCAGGCGGCGGGCTCGTGAACCACCGCCACAAGCGGGCGACCGCGGCCCCCGTCAGCACCGTCCACGGCACCCCGGGCTCGCCGGTCAGGGCTCCGAGGGTCGCGGCCATCTCGAGCAGGGGCGCGCCCTGAAGCCACGAGGGCATAGTCACTCCGAGCCGCTTGATCAGCGCCGCCGAGCGCGGCAGCTCCAACACGCGAGCGTCGTCACCGCGCAGCCGGGCCCGGGCGTGAGCCAGGGACAAGAGCGCCGCGACACCGCCGACGGCCAGCAAGACCAGCGCGGCGACGTTGGACCGGTCGGTCTCGGCCACGAGCACGTAGGTCAGGCAGACCATGAGGGTCGCGTGAGCCAGGGGTCGCGTGGCCCCGGCGAGGGTGTCGCCTGGGACCCAGATCTCGGGCCGGCCATACTCGTCGCGCGGGTTCATGGCCTCGTCCCGCAAAAAGCGCAGCGGCGCGAGCAGGCGCGAGACGTGGACGCCGATCAGCAGCAACGCCCCGGCCAGGACCAGCGTCGCCCAGGTGTTGGCCAGCGCGACTGGCCCCGAGGCCAGCGCGACCCCGAGCGCGAGCAGCTCGAGCTGGGCGACCGCGAGGTTCGACCGGGCCAGCCAGCGCAGCGTCCGAACGCTGATCTCGCGGTGCCAGCGCGACTCCCCGGCCAGGCTGCGGTGGACGTGCTCGGTCTCGGTCCCGCGCCAGCCGCTGGTCCGCGAGCGCCGGGCCTCGGTCCGCAGCACCAGCCACTCGGCGCGCTCGATGTCCTCGTCGTAGACCACGCGCGCGATGTCGTCGGGGCCGAGGCCCTCGGGCCAGTCGAGCTCCTCGGACACGGGCATGATCGCCGGCATCGCGCCGAGCTCCCCGGCGAAGAAGCCCGCCGGGCGCGAGACCCCGTCATAGAGGCTGAAGCGCTCATCCGGCTCGAGCGGGTGCTCGACCATCAGGCGCAACAACTGCGGATCGACGAAGGTGCCCTCGAACACGACCAGCCCCGGCCCCGAGAGCTCCTCGCCGATCGCAGCCTCGCGGGCGCGGTCGGGCGCGACGGCCAAGCCCGGCGCGCCCACCACCTCCGAGAAGCCCGCCTCGCGCGCCGCCGAGGTCGTGCGCTGAGCCAGCGGGATGCCCATCAAGGGCGCGGCGAGCCGGGCGCGCGCCTCGGGATCGGGCAACAAGACCAGGGTCGGCCCGCCCGCGGGCGACTCCGGCGCGAGCTCATCAGCCAAGCATCACCGCCCGCAAGAACGCGGCGTCGAGGCGCTCGAGGCCCTCGACGACCCGGTGGGCCTTGCGCTGATCTTGACGGCCCGGGTCGCCGACCGGCCGGTTGGCGGCCGCGGTCGCGACCACGCGCATGCCCGCCGCGAGGCCCGACTCGATGCCGGCCTCGCTGTCTTCGAACACCACACACCGGGCGGGCGCAACCTCGAGCTGGACCGCCGCCGCGAGGTAGCCGTCGGGCGCAGGCTTGCCGCGGGGGTAGTCCTCGGAGCCGAGGTACATGCGCAGGTGCTCGGCGATCCCGAGCAGCTCGATCGCCTCGGCGAGCTCGGCCCGGCACGAGCCCGAGACGACCGCGACCGGCACGTCGAGCTCGACGAGAGTCGAGACCAGCTCGCGCGCGCCGTCGAGCACCGTCAAGTCGATGCCTTCGGCGCGGAGCTCGGCGCGCATCGCGATCGAGCCAGCTTGCATCGTCTCGAGATCGACGCCGACGCGCTCGGCGACGCGGAGCTCGGCGTAGATCTCCTGCCACGCGTGGCCGATCACGAAGTTGCGCTCACGCGCGTCGAGCTCGACGCCGCGCGAGGCCATGTAGCGGGTGATCGCTTGCTGGTAGACGGCCTCGCTGTCGACGAGGGTCCCATCCATGTCGAAGAGCACGGCTGCCGGGAGCATCGGCCCGAGCATAGGTCTCCATCTCGGAGATGGCGAGAGGCCCCAGCGCAGATCAGCTCTCGCAGCGGTCGCAGGCGTCACCGGCCGTGGCGCAGTCGTCGACGGCGCGCTCGCACGCGTCGGCGTAGATCGGATCGCCCGCGTGCGACTCGGACAGCGTGCAGATGCGGACCTCGAGCTCGCAGATCGACTCGCTGAGACCGCACAGATCCATGCACCGGTCGCCCTCGTCGCGGCGCGGGGCCTGGGCGACGCTGGCGTCCGTTGCGACCCCCGCTGGCCCGGGCTCCCCGACGGGCAGGTCGGCGCCTTCGGCCTCGCCCTCCGTGACGAAGGCGTCGTCGGGGCTGGCCTCGGCTGGGGGCTCGGCCGCCGCCTTCGCGCGGGCGACGGGCAGCCCGAGCTCGACCATGCGGCCCTCGAGCGCGTCGAGTTCGGCGAGCGGATCTTGGCTGCTGGCCTCGGCCACCTCGGCCACCTCCACGTCGGGCGAGGTCGCCCCCTCGCCGCTCTTCTTGCACCCGGTCGCGGTCACGCACGCCGCGGCCACCAGGACGAAGCCCAGACGGCTGCTACCCAACACACTCATTGCACGCCTCCTGAGCCACTTCGCAGTCGGCGGCTGCGCGCTCGCAGGCCGCCTCGTAGTCGTCTTCGTCGGGGTGGCGCCCCGCGAGCTCGCAGATCTGGGCGTTGAGCTCGCAGGTGATCTGGCTGAGCACGCAGACCTGCTCGCAGCGGCCGATCACGTCTTGCTCGCGCTCGCTGGGGTCGGGCCCGAGCGGGGTCGCCTTGGCCGCCTCGGGTGACGGCGGCTCGGCGAAGCCCTTGTCCTCGTCCTTGTTCTTGACCTGCGGCGCGGCCTCCTTCTCGGCCGTGCGGCCGCCCCCGCTGTGCCTGGGCTTCTTCGTCGGCTTCGGGCCGGGCTGGACCCCCGACGAGCTCGGCTTCGCGGACTCACCTTGCGCCCCGCCGCCGCCGCTCGGCCCCGAACCATCGCCGCGCTTGTCGGCGCGACCCAAGCTCGCCTCTTCGCCCCCGGCGTCTTCCACCACCCCATCCGAGGGCAGCGCGACCCCGAGCGCGCGGAGCTTGGCGGCGTTGAGCGCGAGCTCGCGCTCCATGTCGTCGAGGCTGCGCTCGGGCTCCGCCTCGCTGGCCGGCTCCGCGGCCACCGCCTCCGACGCAGCCGGACGATCTTCGAAGTCGCCCGCGCGCTCGGCCTCGCGGCTCGGCATCGTGTTGGCCTCTTCGTGCTGCGCCGCGCAAGCGAGGGTCAGCGTGAACGCGGCGAGCGTCAGCAGCCGCGCGTGACCGTGGCCGTGGGGCGGCCTCACCGACCGCCCTCCATGACCTCGTCGAGGATGTCGCGGTTCATGTCGAGGGCTCGCTGGTAGACCAACAGCGCGTCGTCATCGCGACCGAGCTGCTCGAGGACCTCGCCTCGCAGCGCCAACAGGTGGGCGGTAAAGGGGTTCGGGTCGAGCAGCTCCCACTCGCGCCCGAGGCCCTCCTCGGCCAGCTCGAGCAGCTGCTGCGGGGTCTTGGCGTCGATCTGGGGATGATCGAGGCGCAGGCGCATGAGCCTGCCGTAGGCGTCGTGGCGCAGCTGCACGCAGGCATCGCCGCCGCGATCGCGGCCCGGCCACTTGGTCGCGCGGAGCTGCTCGAGCGCCGCGATCGCCCCGGACACGTCGCCGCGCGCGAGCATCACGTCGACTTTTTTGTCGGTCGTGTCGACGGTCTGGGCGAGCGCGACCAGGGCGTCGGGCTCACCCGGCGGCTTGAGCTTGCCCGCGAGCGAGAGCCCGCCGACGGTCAGCAGCGCGCCGAGGATCGCACCGGTCAAGAGCTGACCGAGCGCGCGCGATTTGCTTGCCATGGTCATCGTCCACCTCCCTTGGCCTTGTCGAGGAGTCGCGCGCGCAGCTGGTCACGGCTGTGGTCGACGCTGACGCGGATCGCCACGCGCCCGTGAGGAGCGAGCCGGGCGAAGTTGGTCTCGAATCCGCTCGCTTGGCCGGTGCGAGTGACCGCGTCGGCGCTCCCGGCCCGGCGCTCGGCGGACTTCGGCGCGGCCTCGCCCTCGGCGAACGCGGCCTCGGCGAGCGCGGCCTCGCTCGGGGCGGCCTCGCTCGGGGCGGCGCCAGGCGGCGCGGCCTCGGCGAGCTCCTCGTTGGACTGGAGGTCCGCGGCCTGATTCTGCGCGACGCTCTCGGCCTTGTCGGAGCCAGGCTCGACGACCACGACAAAGAGCACCGCAGCCGCGGCGAGGGCCGGCGCCGACCACCAGACCCAGGCCTTGCGCCACCAGGGTTCCCCAGCTGGCGCGACCTCGGCCTCGATCCCAGCCCAGATCGCGTCGAGCTGATCGGGCGCGATCGCCTCGGGTTCTCGGGTGTGGCGAAGTAGGTGGACGAACGCGAGCTCGGCGTCGACGCTGCCGGCCTCGCCCTCTTCCGCTTGCCCGCGACGCAGCACCTGCTCCCACTCGGGATCGAGGACATGCCCGCTCGGCGGGCCTGCGCGCGTGCTGTGCTTGGATTCAGTCATCGGAGACACCCTTCGGGGTGGTGGTGCGTGTAAGCGAGGCTGGGGTGGCGCGCCCGAGAACGCCAGCCTGGAATTTGAGCTTACGTCGGTTTGACAATCCGTTTTGAGGAGCGGTCACAGGCGCGCCTCCGCGGCGTCAAACTCGACGCCCTGCTGATCACAGGCCTTGCGAAACGCCCGCACAGCCCGAAACAAGAGCACATCGAGGGTCCCGATCTTGACCTCGAGCAGCTCGGCGCAGTCCTCGCGGCTGCGATCTTCGAGTAGGCGCAGGCGCAGAACCCTCGCGTAGCGGGGATTGATGGTGTCGAGTACGCCGTCGATGCGCTTGCGCAGCGCCTGGCGCTGGACGACCTCTTCGATCGGCGTGGACGGCTCGCGGTCGCCGAACACGTCGAGGTGATGCGAGAACGCCCCGCGCAGGCGCTGACGGCGGCCCGAGGCCCGGAGCAGATCCCGGGCCTTGTTCTTGGCCAGGACCTTGAGCCACGGGTAGATGCTGGTCCCGCGCCACTCGTAGCGCGGCAGCGCGCGGTTGGCCGAGATAAAGGTCTCGCGCACGCAGTCGTGGGCGTCGTCCTTGTTGCCGAGCATCGGGATCAGCACGTAGCTGAACAGCACGGGCGCGTAGTGACGATACAGGCGCTCGAAGGCCCGCTTGTCACCCTGCATCGCGCGTTCGACGGTCGCGCGCTCGTCGGCGAGGGGCTGCGGGCGCGCCACGCCGCGCACCATACCCTAATATGGGGACCGACGGGCCAGGCGCGGCCCCGACCGACCCCAACCCACCGCGATGCCCCGCCTCGACCAACTCCTGGCCCGCAACCTCGGTCGTTCCCGGCGCGAGGTCACCCGACTCCTGCGGCGCGGGGCCGTCTCCCGGCCGGGCGGCGAGACGCTCCGCGCCGGCCGAACGCCGATCGAGCTGGCCGAGCTGCCCGTGGAGCTCCTCGTGTCGGGGGTCCCCGTGCGCCTGCGCGAGCACGCCCACCTGATCCAGCACAAGCCGGTCGGGGTTGTGACTTCCCGCAACGACCCGCTCCACCCGACCGCGCTGGACCTGCTCGAAGGGGCGCCGATGCACGCCTTGCTCCGGGCCGTCGGTCGCCTCGACCTCGACGCGGCCGGGCTGCTGCTGTGGACCACCGACACCCCGATGATCCACGCGCTGACCCACCCCAAGCGCCGGGTCCCGCGGACCTATCACGTCGCGCTCGCGCGGGGCTGGACGCCGCCACCCCGGGGGGTCGACGGGTCGATCGAGCTCGAGCTCGCCGACCGATCTCGGCCGCGGATCGTCGAGCTCGAGCCCCTCGCCGAGAGCGCGCGTCACCCCGCCCTCGAGCCTCCGGAGGGCACCGGAGCGCTCGCGACGATCACGCTGCTCGACGGGGCCTACCACGAGGTCAAGCGGATCTTCGCCGCGCTCGACAGCCACGTGCTGCGCCTGGCTCGAGTCGCCCACGCGGGGCTGTGGCTGCCCGAAGACCTCGCCGCGGGCGCCTGGCGCGAGCTCGACTCGCTACCGAACGCGGCGGCGTGATATGCAAGGCGCGCGGTGGCAACCAAGATCGAGACCCCAGTGGGAGCGAAGCCGACGCTCGAGTATGCATTGCGTCCCCACGCCGTGAGCCGCGAGGTGCTCGTCGAGCGCTACCGACCGGTCATGATGATGGTCCGGCAGATCCTCGGCGTCGTGCCCCACGCGATGAGCTATTTCGAGATCTGGCCGCCCGCGTTCACGACCTACAGCGTCCTGGTCCCGAGCTTCCTCGACATCCCACGCTGTGATCTCGGTCGCGGGATCTCGCCGGATCTGCGCAGCCTCGTGCTCTACGTGGCCAGCCGCTCCTACGGCTGCTCGTACTGCGCCGCGCACTCGGCTGGGATCGGTACGGTGTTCCGGGGGCCCGGCGGCTCGCTCGCCCGTAATAAGGAGGCGCTCGACGCCGAGGCCTGCAACCTGTTCGGGGCCGCCGACATCGCCGCGATCAACTATGCGACCGCCGTCGGCCGGATCCCCAGTGAGGTCACCCTCGACCACCGCGTCGGGCTCGCCCGCCACTACAGCGAGACCCACGAAGAGGCGATCGTGCTCGCGGCCACGCTGATGGGCTTCCTCAACTGCGCGATGGACACGCTCGGGATGGTGCTCGAGTGGGGGGTGTTGAAGAACGCCCAGCAGTACCTCACGCCCAGCGCCTGGCAGCCCGCCCAGAACTACGTCGAGGCCTACGACCGCGAGGTCATCGACGCCGACAAGAACACCGACGACGGCGAGACCCTCGGCCCCCTCGCGCTCGCGCGGACCATGGCTGGGATCATCGCCTATGACCGCGGCGCGCTCGAGGGCGTCGCCGGGCGACCCGCACGGATCTATGCCCAGCTGCGCGAGACGATGGGCTTCGTGCCCTACTACATCGAGCGGATCGAGCGGGTCTCGACCAAGCGCGTGATCACCCACTGCCTCGTCGAGCGGCTGCAATCGGACGCTGGCTCGGTCGCGATCTGGCTCAAGCACGCGGTCTGCTTCGTGGCCGCGAAGAAGAGCAACAACCCGCTGCTCGCCGCCCACTTCGCGTATTGGGCCGTGCGCGCGGGCGCGACCCTCAAGCGGCTGACCAGCGCGCTCGTGCCCAGCGAGGACCAGGGCCGCGACGTCGCCGCGTTCATGTTCGCCCACGCGGGCGCGACCTCGCCGGCGACCGTGGGCGCGGCGGAGGTCGCGGGGCTGACCAGCTACTTCAGCCCCGCAGAGATCATCGAGCTGGTCGTGGCGCTGAGCATTCACGGGCTGCTCAACCGCTACACCTCGACCTACCCGGTCGACAGCTACGAGCCGGAGGTCGAGGCCTTCGTCGCCGAACATGGTGAGGCGCTCGGGCTCAAACCAGCGGTGCCCTGCACCCACGGGACGAGCTGGGATCAGCAGGCCGCCAAGGCTCGGCTGACGGGCTGAGCTCAGGCCCCCCGGGCGACGCGCTCTTGCTCGGCCTGCAGCTCGCGTTTGCGCGCCTCGGGCATGAAGCTGTGCTCGACCGCCGCGCGGGCGAGCGCGAGGATCTCATCGCGGCCATAGTCGAAGGTCGCGGCGCAGCGCAGGTACTCGTCGACCAAGGTCGTGCCGAACAGCGGCGGGTCGTCGCTGGCGAGGCTCAGCTGGACGCCCGCCGCGAGCAGCTGCGGGAGCGGGTGGTCCGCGAGCCTCGGCGTGACCCCGAGCGCGACGTTGCTGCTCGGGCAGACCTCGAGCGGGATCCCGCGATCGACGATCTCGGCGGTCAGCTCCCGATCTTCCATGCAGCGCACGCCGTGGCCGATCCGATCCGGGGCGAGGAGGTCGAGGGTCTCGCGCAGGCTGGGCGGGCCATGCTGCTCGCCCGCGTGGGGGACGCTCTTGAGACCCTCGGCCCTCGCGCGCGCAAACGTTGAGGCGAGCGGGGCGACGGACCACTGCGGCCCCTCGGGACCGCCGATCCCGATCGCTACGACGCCTTGGTCCCGTGCGCGCAGCGCAATCTCGAGGGTCTGCTCGCCCTGCTCGGGCAAGCTCCGGACGACGTCGAACACCCACGCGAACTCGACACCGAGCTCCTCGCGGGCGCGCCCCCGCCCGTCGGCGAGGCCCGCGAGCATCGCGTCGACGCTGACGCCCTGCACGACGTGGGTCATCGGCGTGAAGGTCATCTCGACCCAGCGGACCTGCTGTCGGGCCAGGCGCTGAGCGATTCCGTACACCGCGTCGGCGAAGTCCTCGGCTTGTTGGAGGGTGTTGGAGAGCGCGACGTAGACGCGCAGGAAGTCTTTGAAGGTTGCGAAGCGGTAGGCCTCGCGGAGGCCCTCGACGCCCCGCTCGGCCCCGGGTAGCGCGACGTTACGGCGTTTTGCGAGGCTCAGGGCGAGCTCGGGGACGATCGAGCCTTCGAGGTGGACGTGGAGCTCGGCCTTGGGGATGGCCCGGACGAGCGCCTCGAGGCCCGGATCGGCGAGCCCACGCGCCGCCGCACCACCGCCTTGGTTCTCCCGGTCGAGCACCGCCGTAGCTTGTGCCCTTGGCAAGATGCGCGCAAGTAGCAAGTCATACGGCCGGCGCGCATCGAATACTCTCGGATACTCCCCAAATTGATGAAGTTGTCCCGCAGCTGATGCTGATGCGGAATGCACACTGTTCCAAGGATCATATGCGCAAAAGTCTTCAGTCGAATCCCGAACGTCGCCTCGCGCGCGGCGAGCGGATCCGCCCGGAAAAAGTGTTCAAAAGATCAATTTCCATGAGCGAATTTCAGTGGAAGTAGAATTTTTCTGAAAATTGTTGTGGCAAAGTACCCCATTATGATAGCACTGTAGTTGTTACACCCCTGGGGGCGAGCACCTCGCGCTCGAGCCGAGGTGGATGGATGCGGTACTATCATGTTTGAATCATCACTCATTCAGCACCAATCAGCACAGTCTCCCACTGGATTGAGTCATGCCGGGCCGACGCAGACCCCGCACTCCACGCTCGACTACCTGCCCGGGCTGGCGACGCAAGCTCGCAGCGGAAACCGACAACTGGGAGCCATCGGTGACTCGAAGCTCCACAGCCTATGCATGGCCCTCGGAATGCATTCGACGTCCCCAGTAGCCAGGGCGGTGTTCGAGGTGCTGACCGAGAGTTGGTCGCGTCGGATGGTCGGCGACGGCCAGATCCTTTCAGACATCACCGATGACAGCTCGCCCTTCGAGTTCTCGGTCGCGCTGGACGGACAACGTGAACTGCGCATGCTAACCGAGGCTCAGGGCTCGATTCCGTCGCTCGCCTCAAACTGGCGCGCAGCCTGGGAGCTCAACAGTCGGCTGGAGCGTGACTTCAACGTCTCTCTAAGCCGCGCACACCTCATCGCCGACCTCTTTTCGCCCCAGCACCGCAACGCCAAGTTCGGCTTGTGGCACGCCGCGTGCCTCCGACCTGGTCAGGCGCCGGACTTCAAGCTCTACTTCAACCCCGACGCGAAGGGCCCGGAACATGCGCAGGGGACCACCGAGTTGGCCCTGGCCCGTCTCGGGATGCACGGAGCCATGGAGTGGCTGCGGGAGGTCGGCCTGGCCAGGGGCACCCAAGATCACATCGTGTACTTCTCCTTGGACCTTGCCGACCACGGGCAGGCTCGGACCAAGATCTATGTCGCCCACCGCCAAGCGACCGTCCAAGAGCTCGACGCTGTGATGGCCACGAGTCCACAGCATCGCAAGGGCGACACGGAGCGTTTTTGCCAGGCCATGACTGGTGACCGGGAGGTCTACGCTGGGCGTCCTCCGATCACCTGCGCGGCCTTTGTGGGCCACCAGTCGACACCGTCAACCGTCACTCTCCACCTTCCCGTTCGCTCGTACCTCGACAGCGACCACGTGGCGCTCGAGCGAATCTGCGAGTTTCTGCCCGAGGAGTCCGCCAAGATCTACCGGCTCGCTGTCACCGGCATGATCGACCGGCCGCTCGAGCGCGGTACGGGTATGCAGACCTACTCCTCGTTTCGGCGTCAACACGGCCGCGAGCGGCTCACGGTCTACCTCTCGCCCGAGGTCTATCGCCCCGCGTGAAGCGGCGACCCCTTTGAAGACCCTATCAAGTGCGCCGGGGCCGATCCTGGCTTAGCGCGAGCCCGACGCTGTGGCGGATCCACCATGGGGCCGCGAACGTTGAAACTCAGCGTTTTACCTATATCGCGCGACGAGCGCTGACGCGCGCGGGACATCCAGTGTCATGCATCGCGTGCCGCGCAGATCGTCGTCTCGTACTTCGACGCGCCCCGCGTCTGTGGTAGAGTGCTGGCCGAGCCCAGCACAACCATGGACATGGTCATGGAAACTGTGGTCTGCGGACCCCATCATCTATTATTGTGGCTGCACGCAGCCCAAGACCCGCCAAAACATGAATGGGCCTCAGCAATTGAACGAGTCGAGGAACTAAAAAAGGAACTCGCAGGTGACGTGACGAGTATTCGCACGCTCGCCATCTCCGACGGTGGAGCCCCAAATGCGCTGCAACGCCAGGAGCTGTTCACGACCTTGCTCGAGGGTAAGGCAAAGTCGGCTGTAGTTACTTCGGTCCTTACCAACCGCCTGAAGCGTGGCATCGCCACCGCGATCTTCTGGCTGAACCCGAACTTCCGTGCGTACCCGCCCGACCAGTTCGACAACGCGCTCGCGCACCTCGAAGTCAGCGACCACCGAGAAGCAGTGCTCCGGACGCTTCGAGAGATGGGCCACAAGTTGGCACCCCTCGACACGCTCAAGGCGATCGAAGGCTAGCAAGAGAAAAGCTCAGACCCCCGCGGCTCTCAGCGACTCTCCCACGCACGGCCGGACGCTCGGTTGCCGCGTTCGGCCGGGTGGGATGAGCTCCGCCCTAGCAGCCCCCTAAAAAGGAGCGAAGCGCGCGAAGAAGTGGGGCAGGATGTCGGGCACGTACACCATTTGATAGCCCTTACTGCGCGCGGCATTTTCCTTGACCCGCCTGACGACCCTCCCGACGTAGTCGAGGTGTCCTTTTCCGTAGACTCGCCGAGGCACGGCAAAGCGCGCGAACTGAAAGACCCGTGTCGTGATCTCGCCCGCTTCGTCGATCACGTTCATGTCCATGGGGATGGCCCCTGCCCTGACCCCCCCTTCGAGATACAGGTCACAGCAGAGGGTCACGGTCGGGAGGCGGTCGGGAGTGAGGTGTGGGTAGAGAGCCTCCGTGTCTACAAAGACACCAGACCCGCCAACCGGGCGGCTCGTCCTGACCCCGCAATCCTCAAATAGATCCGCGAGGTATTGGACCTGCCGAATTCGGTGAGACAGGTGCTCCTCACTCATTCCCTCGCGCAGACCGACCGCGATCGCGGCGAGGTCACGACGCGCCAAGCCTCCGTAGCTCGGGAAGCCCTCGTAGAGCACCAGCAATTCACAGCAACGGCCAGCGAGGGCCTCATCGCGCAACGCGATGAACCCGCCGATGTTGACGATCCCATCTTTCTTCGCGCTCATCCAACACCCATCGCCATAGGAGAACATCTCCCGCACGATGTCGTCGATCGAGCGATCCGCGTAGCCCTCTTCGCGCTGCTTGATGAACCATGCATTCTCCGCAAATCGGCATGCGTCGAAATACACAGGGACCCCCGCCGCCTTCGCAAGCCGGCTGACCTCACGAATGTTCGCCATTGAGACCGGCGAAGAGCACGCCATGTTGTTCAGAACCGTGATCGCCACAAACGGAATGCGATCACTGTACCGATCGAGGCAGGTCTTCAGCTTATCCAGATCGAAATTCCCCTTGAACGGGTGGTCCGAGTGGAATTCCCACAGCCAGTCACCGACCAGGTCTAGCGGCACGGCCTCGCGTTTACCCACGTGCGCCCGCGTGGTGTCAAAATGTGAGTTGTTCGGGACAATGTCGCCCGGGCTCACCAGCAGCTCCATCATGATTCGCTCCGCCGCCCGCCCCTGGTGCGTCGGGATAACGCGATCGTAGCCCGTGATCTCCTGAACCGTCTTTTCGAAGTCGGCAAAATTGCGAGACCCCATATAGGCCTCGTCGCCCTGCATCAGAGCAGCCCACTGTTTGTCGCTCATCGCCCCCGTGCCACTATCCGTAACGAGATCGATATAGACATCGGCCGAGTTGAGGAACACGATCGAGTAGTTCGCCTCTCGCAGGAGCCTCTCCCGCTCAGCACGTGATGGCAGATGAATCCGCTCAACAACTTTGGTTCGGTACGGCTCCACCCACTCTTCTTCGTGTTCGACGGTCTGTTTTGTGGTCATGTCTACAAACGCCCCAGCCCATGATACTCCCCCGCCATGAGCCGTCAAGAGGTCCCTGCTGCGCCCACGCCATGACCGACACCTGCACCGCGCGCTCCCTGTCCGGGCGTGAGGATGTGATCCGGGTCGAAGCGACGCTTGGCATCTGCGAGCTGGCCCCGCCCACGATACAGTTTATCCCAATTCGCATTCGGCATCGATCCAATGGGGTAAATGCTCGCGCCCAATTCCGCTCCGAGCTCCGTCAACTGGTCGTTCCGCCCGAGCTGCCGCTCGAGCTCACCAACCTGAGGCGTGTTGCGCAGCAGGTCGACCAGAACGTGCTCCTCGCCCTCCGAAAAAGCAAGCAAGGGGGTATTGGACTTGGACGGGTCGAGCATGTAGATGAGGATCATCCCGTCATCCTCCGAACGTAGCTCGCGCAGGGCCTCTTCCATGAACCGACTCAGCCCCTGAGCAGGAACAAAGAGGTCAAGCCAGGGGTGTGGCACGTCCCAGAGCCCCCGTTGCTTGAGCCGCTCCACGTAGTGATCAACGCGACGGACAAACTCCCCATAGGGTTTGCTGACGGTTGAGTGTGAGACAGGCGCACCAGCCTGACCAAGAACATCTTGCCCCGGCGACCGCTCAAACTCGGCGGCGGTCAGGACGAAGGTGTGCCGACCATCGCCTGTGGCCACGATTGTCCCATCGACATAGTCAACGGTCGCGACCTTGGCGCAGCCGCGAGCCGCTTCGATGAACTGGTGAAAATCGGGGTAGACAAATTCGTGCACTCGCACGCAGTGACCGGTCGGGACGAGGCGCATTCGCGCCGCAACAATCACACCGCACTGACCGAGACCCGCGCGGACAGCGTCGAACAAATCCGCGTTGCGATCGGGCGAACAGCTCACGAAGTCGCCTGCTCCCGTGACGACCTCCAGCTCGAGGACATTGTCGGTCTGTGCGCCGTGGCGAAAGCTCGCACCTCCCACACCACCAACGGAGAGCGTTCCGGCCACGCTCAGGCCAAGGTAGTCTGTCAATACGGCCGGCCCGCGCCCGCGCGGGCAAAAATGGTCGACGACCTGAGCCCAGGAGCAGCCACCTCCAAGCCACGCGCTATCCTCGTCACACTCACGAATCTCGCAAAATGAGCTCATGTCGAGGATCAGTCCGCCATGGGCCTGAGCCTGACCGAAGGTGCTGTGTCCTCGACCGCGCGCGGCCACTGAGATCTTCTGCCTCCTGGCAAATTGGATTGCGAGTTGAATATCGTGAGTAACCCGAGGCCTGATCACCGCAAGTGGGCGATGGTTGACAATGCGGCCGTAGTCACTCGCGGCGGCTTGAAGGACCGACTCGGACCGCGTCCAATCTCCCTGCAGGACTGGAAAGTTCTCGAGGCTATCGGTCATCTGAACTTGTCGCTGTCGATGAGGCCGACCCACTCGAGGGGTGCAAATGCCTGACTCGAGCATCAGACCACAGCTCTTGCGAGGTGGGTACCCAAAAGTGGCGCGAGGACGCGGCTTGCTCAGAACGGTTCAAGCGGGCAAGGTGCGTTCATGACGCCCAAGGCCCCCCCCGCGATCCCCTTCGCGTGGGCCCTCGTTCCCGTGGTCGTGCTGATCGCCCTCCTCGCCGCCACGATCATCCTCCTCGGCGGCACCGGCCACCTCCCCCTGGTCCTCGGCGCCTGCGTCGCGGGCCTCGTCGCCTGGGCGCACGGCTACACCTGGGAGGACATCCAAGCGGGCGTCACCGGCGCGATCCACCTCGCGATGGGTGCGATCCTGATCCTCCTGACGATCGGCGTGCTGATGGGCACCTGGCTCGCCTCGGGCATCGTCCCTGCGCTGATCGCGTGGGGTCTCGAGCTCCTGTCCCCGAGCTTCTTCCTCCCGGCGAGCTGCGCGGTCTGCTCGGTCGTCAGCCTGGTCTCGGGCTCGTCCTGGTCGACCGCGGGCACCGTCGGACTCGCGCTCATCGGCGTCGGCAACGCGATGGGCATCGACCCGGCGATGACCGCGGGCGCGGTCATCAGCGGGGCCTACTTCGGCGACAAGCTCTCGCCGATGTCCGACACCACCAACCTCGCCCCGGCGATGGCGGGCACCGATCTGTTCACGCACATCCGCCACATGCTGTGGTCGACGGGTCCGTCGTGGGTCCTGGCCATGATCGGGTTCTCGATCGTCGGCGCGGGGCTCGAGAGCGCGGCCGACCCGAGCTCGATCGCGGCGATCACCGACGTGCTCGAGACCCAGTTCAACCCGAGCCTGATCCACCTGACGGTCCCGGCCGTCGTCGCGGTCATGGTCGGCTTTCGGCTCCCGGCGCTGCCGACCCTGCTGACCGGCGCGCTGCTCGGTGGGGTCCTCGCCGCGGTCCAGGGCACGCCGATCCAAGACGTGCTGGTTGCGGCGATGAAGGGCTTCGCCCCGGACACGGGCTCGGCCGAGGTCGACGAGCTGCTCGCGCGCGGCGGCATGAGCAGCATGGCCGACACCGTGCTCCTGATCCTGTGCGCGATGTCCTTCGGCGGGGTCATGGAGCGCACGGGCCAGCTCAAGACCCTCGCGGGCAAGACCCTCGCGGCGGCGAGGTCGACGGGCTCGCTGATCGCGACCACGATCCTGACCTCGATCGGCGTCAACGTGCTCGCCGCAGATCAGTACCTCGCGGTCGTCGTGCCCGGGCGCATGTACGCGAGCGAGTACACCGAGCGCGGGCTCGACCCCAAGAACCTGTCGCGCGCCCTCGAAGACGGCGGGACGATCACCTCGCCGCTGATCCCGTGGAACACCTGCGGCGCGTTCATGGCCTCGACCCTCGGCGTCGCCACCCTCGCCTACCTGCCGTGGTGCTTCTTGAACCTGGCCAACCCGATCATCGGGATGATCCTCGGGTTTACGGGGCTGTCGATCGCGCGGCTCGACGAGGACCAGGGCGACGGGCCGGCCGACGCCGCGTGAGCCTCAGAGCCCGAGGCCCTTGGCGATCAAGTCGCGCTGGATCTCCGAGGTCCCCGAGAAGATCGTGGTCGGCACCGCGTCGCGCAGCGCCTGCTCGATGCCCATCTCCTTCATGTAGCCGGCGCCGCCAAACACCTGGATGGCATCGAGGGCGTTTTGAACCGCGGCCTCGCTGATCGCGAGCTTGGCGAGGGCGACCTCGATCGTGGCCTGCTCGCCGCGGTCGCGGGCCCAGCACGCGCGGTAGAGCAGCAGGCGCGCCGACTCGAGCCGCATCTTCATGTCGACGATCTTGTGAGACACGGCCTGGAACTTGCCGATCGGCCGGCGGAACTGCTTGCGCTCGCGGGCGTGCTCGATCGCCCGCTCGAGCCCGCGCTCCATCGCGCCGACCCAGGCGGCGAGCAGCCCGGTCCGCTCGTAGTGCATCGACTCGGCGAAGATCTTCGAGCCCGAGCCCTCGTCGCCGACGCGGTTGGCGGCGGGGATCCGGCAGTCGTCGAGGTAGATCGAGCCGATCGGCGAGCTGTCGAGGCCCATGGTCTCGAAGCGCTCGCCGACGGTCAGGCCAGGCCGGTCACGCTCGACCACGAAGCCGGTCACGCCCATGAAGCCGTGGGCCGGGTTGACGGTCGCGTAGACGAGGAACAGGTCGGCGACGGGCCCGTTGGTGACGTAGCTCTTGCTCCCGTTGAGCACGTAGTCGTCGCCGTCGAGGCGGGCGCGGGTCGCGAGCTTGCCGACGTCGGAGCCGGCCTCGGCCTCGGTGATCGCGTTGGCGCCGATCCACTCGCCCGCGCAGAGCTTGGGCACGACCCGCTGGGCGAGCTCGTCGCTGGCGTGCTCGGCGATCGGCACGACGCAGGCGAACAGGTGCGCGGCGGCAGAGAAGAGCAGGCCCAGATCCGGGCAGCCCTCGCCGAGGACCTCGACGGTCCGCGCCGCGGTCAGGCTGTCGAGGCCCATGCCACCGAGGGACGCGTCGATGCAAAGTCCGAGGGCGCCAAACTCACCGAGCTGGCGAAACGCGGCGCGGAACGCCTCGCCTCCGCTGGCGTCGCTCGGCAACTGCTTGCGGGCGAACGCGAGCGCGCCCTCGAACAACTCGTTCTGATCGTCTGACCACTCGAAGTGCATCTGCGAGGCACTCTAACAGCCCGGGCCGATCCAATCACGGCGACGCGCTGTGGCGAGCAGCGCTTGATTTGGGGCCAGGCAAGCCCCGCGCGACTTCGAGCGGAGCGAGCCCGACCAGCGCTCCCCCGACACGGGCGCGGCCGCGATCTACATGTGCTCGGCGCGGACCTGCTCGACGCCGCTGCGCGAGCGCGAGCCCCTCGCCGAGCAGCTCGCGCCCTTCGTTGCGACGAGGCTCTGAGCGTCGGCGCTCGCGCTCGCTCGCCCGAGGTCGGCCTCGATCGGCGCGACTTCGACCGAGCGTGAGATGGAGGGCTGCGCGGCTCCGGACCGGGCCGGAGCCCGCGCGCCCTCGAAGGCCCGGGCGAGCGCGCCCTCGCCCGCGGCGTGGTCGTCGTAAAGCGGTGGGGCCAGACATGATGCCCGGACCCACCGCTCGCTCGGAGCCGGCTCAGTTGGGCTCCGCGAGGTAGGGGAAGGTGTCGAGGAAGGCCACGTCGTTCATGGTCGGGTTTGTGCCGACGAGGGTGGTGAGCTCCTCCTGACCCGGAGCGTCGAGGTCGAGGAGGATCACCGTCAAGATGATGTCCATGGCCGGGTCTGCCAGGGCCCGGCCATTGGGGAAGCCGGCGGGCTCGGCGTAGTCGATCTTGAGCGTGTCGGGCACGAGCAGCGGGCCCGCCTGGGCCAGGCAGTCGGCGACGACGCAGGGCGTCAAGTTGTAGAAGATGAGGTCCTCGTCGAGGGCCGCGTGGAGAGCCTGGAGGTTCGTGGTGATCTCGGCGAGGAAGTCCCCGTTGGCGTCGTCAGCGGGGCTGGCCGCATTGTAGGCGTCTTTCGAGGTGATCACGGCCGAGTTGATCCCAGGCATGCCGCCGCGGTCGACACGGACGTAGTCCTCGGGCGGGTTGTCGAGATACACGAAGGGATCGGGCGGCTCGCCGTCGCCGTCGCCGTCGCCGTCGCCGTCACCGTCCCCCTCGCCCTCGCCCTCGCCCTCGCCCTCGCCCTCGCCCTCGCCCTCGCCCTCACCGTCGCCGTCGCCGGTCTCGGTCGCGGCCAGATCACCCTCAACGGGGTCGTCGCCGTTGCAGGCGTTGAGCATCAACGGCGCAGCGAACAGGCCAAGCAGCGCGATCTTGTTTGTGTACTTCATGGTCATGGTGCCCCCAGCCTTCCCGTGGAAGTCCACACTTCCAGCGTCGTCCCGCCACCGGCGGCCGCCGCCGCGTCCATCTCGACGACGATCGCGGTCACGTTGGTGCCCGCGAAGGTGTCGTTCATGGGATCGAACATCAGATCACCGGACATCAAGGTCCCGTCGAAGCCTTCGAAGTCGAAGAAGAAGGGATTTTCGCGCGGCCCCGCGTAGACCATCGTGCCGTTGCCGCCCTCGTTGGTGGTGTCGACCGGGCCGTCGACCGGGCCGTCGGCCCCTGGAACGTTCAGACACTGGATGCCCCACTCCATGGCCATGTTGAGCCCGAATCGGCACCAGATGTCGATGTTGGCGACGCCGTTGCCGGTGTTGTCGATGTGGATGCCGTAGAGGACCTCGGCGTCGTAGGTCGCCGGGGCGCCCGCCTCCGCCAGACCCGCGAAGGTGACCACAGCGACCAGCGTGTCGCTGTCGGTGCGCCACGCGTAGAGGTCCCCGATGTCGGCAGCCGGGTCGGCGCCGCTGCCCGGGGCGTCGGCGTGATCGGCAGCGTAGACCCCATCGTTCATGAACAGCATCGCTGCCCCGAGGCCGAGGACTGCTGCCAGCCTCATGTAATTTTGTTTCTTACTCATTCTTGGTTGGTCTCCGAGTTCGCGCGCGCGCGCGAAGCTTTGGTTGGTTCACCGGCCAGTACGAGTCGGCGAAGTTCTCAGCTCACAAATGGGAATTTCTCTTCATCCGGCGCTGGGCCCGCTCCTTTGCAGTACAGTCGACATGTGGCCATTCGATCATGGCCATTCGATCAGTTTAGTTTCCACGCATGGTAGGGTCCGCGCCGCATGAGCGACTCCCTCGAGACGGTCTTCAAGTTGGTCGGTGTCATCCTCTACTTAGGTGTACTCCTCGGCATTGGCGCGGTGGCGTCTCGACGCATGAAAGATATGCGTGACTATTTCGCGGGCGGTAAGAACCTCGGCTTCCTCGGCGTCGCGTTCTCGGCCAGGGCCACCGGCGAGTCTGCATGGTTGTTGCTGGGCCTCACTGGAATGGGCGCCTTCGTGGGCGTGAAGGCCTTCTGGGTGGTACTGGGAGAGGTTGTCGGAGTGTCCGGCGCATGGCTGCTAATGGCCCGCCGGTTCAAGCGGCTCACGGATCGCTACGACGCCATCACGATCCCCGACTACTTGGAGGCACGCTTCCGCGACGACGCCCAGCTCCTGCGTCGGGTCGCGGCGGTCGGGCTCGCGGTGTTCGTGACGATCTATGTATCGGCGCAGATCCACGCGACGGGTGCCGCCTTCGAGGGCTTCTTGGGCTGGAATTACTACCTGGGCGCGCTCGTGGGCTTCGTCGTCGTGCTGATCTACATCACCTCGGGCGGGTTCGTGGCGGTGGTCTGGTCCGACGTGTTCCAGGGCCTCTTGATGTTTCTGGGCCTGGTCGGGCTGCCGCTGGTGGGCTTCGCGGTCGCGGGGGGCTGGGCTCCCGTCAGCGACGGCCTCGCGGGGATCGATCCCAAGCTGCTGAGCTGGTCGGGTGAAGCGGGCTGGAGCGTCGGCGCGGTCTTGAGCGTGATCGGCCTGGTCACAATCGGCGTGGGCTTCATGGGCTCCCCCCAGATCTTCGTGCGCTTCTTGGCCCTGCGCGACGAGGGCGAGATCAACAAGGGCGCCGCGGTCGCCATCTTGTGGACCCTGCTGGCCGACTCGGGCGCGGTCTTGACCGGGCTCGTCGGGCGCCACCTCCTGACCGGACCGAGCGACGAGGTCGAGGCCGTGCTCGGCCTCAAAGCCGAGAACGTGCTCCCGCTCCTCGTCGAGGAGCTGCTCCCGCTCGCGCTGGTCGGGCTGTTCATCGCGATCGTGCTGTCGGCGATCATGTCGACGGTCGACTCGCTCCTGGTCCTGGCCGCGAGCGCCGTCGTCCGCGACTACCACCAGCAGGTCAAGAACCCCGAGCTCTCCGACGAGGCTCTGGTCCCGCTCAGCCGCCGCGTGACCTTTGGCCTCGCGCTGGTCGCGTTGGCGATCGCCTTCAGCGTGGCCGCGGTGACCGGGGGTCAGTCCGTGTTCTGGTACGTGCTGTTCGGCTGGTCCGGGATCGCGGCGACCTTCTGCCCGACGCTGATGCTCTCGGTGTTCTGGCGCGGGATGACCAAGCGCGGCGCGCTCGCGGCGATGATCACCGGGTTCTTGGCGGTCCCGGTCCTGACCTTCGTGATCCCGAAGCTCGGCCCGGCCGGGGCCCTGTTCGCCGAGCTCAGCGAGCTGCCGCCGGCGATCGTGCTGTCGCTGATCGCCGGGGTCGTGGTCAGCCTCCGCGACCCCGAAGGCGCGCAGCAGCTGCGCGAGGTTGCGACCGAGCTCGACGAAGCGGCCGCCTGAGCCGAGGGCGCTCGCCGGACGCCTGACGCTCAGCGCATCGGCGAGAGCCCGCGGGCCGGCAGCCGGGGGCGCGGCTTGCCGGCCTCGGGGTCGGCCGCGGGCGCGTTGGCGAGCACGACCCAGACCATGTCGAGGCGATCGAAGCGGACCGTGGGCACGACGTCGACGAGCTGGGCGTTGACCCGGTGGTCGACGGACACCACGCGGCCGACCGGGTGGCCCTTGGGAAACAGGTCATCGACGCCCGAGGTCTGGATCACGTCGCCCTCGACGACGGGCTCGTCGCAAGAGATGATCCGGACCTTGCACTGATCCTCGCCCGCGCCCTCGAGGATGCCCGGGCAGCGGGTCCGCGCGACCTCGACGGCGATCTTGCTCTCGGGGTCGGTGATCAGCATGACGTCCGAGTGCTGGGCGTGGGTCCGGTTGATGCGGCCGACGACGCCGTCGGGCGCGAGCACGGCCATGTCGGGGCGGACGTAGTCGTCGCCGCGATCGACGGAGATCTTGACGACGCGAAAGAAGGGCGACTGCTCGACCCCGGTGACCGCGGCCGAGAGCAGATCTTCAGGGACCTGATCGCGCATCTGCAGGGCCCGGCGTAGCTGGCGGTTCTCCTCGCGCAGCTGGGCGAGCTCGACGAGCTGGCGCTTGAACTCGCGGGTCTGCTCCTCGAGCGCCTCCTTCTCGTCGAGCATCCGGGCCTGAAACACCCAGCGCTCGAAGAAGCTGCCGACCCAGCGCGCCGAGTAGGTCACGCCGGCCTCGAGCGGCGCGCCGATCCGATGGACCGCACGATCGAAGCCGTTCATGTGATGCGGATCCTGCATCGTCGAGCGCAGCAGCATGATCGGCACGCCGAGGAGCAAGGCGATGATCGCCCCGCTACGAACGTCTCGGAGGGAGACAGCCACGAGTACACACGCGCCGGCTACTCGACGGCGACCTCGCGCAGGATGTCGATCTCGTCGAGCGCCGCGCCAGAGCCGAGGACCACGGCGAACTCGGGCTCATCGCACAAGAACACGGGCAGCCCGGTCTCTGCCGACAACAAGACGTCGAGGTTGCGCAGCTGCGCGGCGCCGCCGGTCAGGACGATGCCCTTGTCGACGATGTCGGCGCACAGCTCCGGGGGCGCGCGCTCGAGCACGACGCGGACGGCGTCGAGGACCTGCGAGACCGGCTCGGACAGGGCCTCGCGGATCTCGTCGGAGTCGATCAGCACGGTCTTGGGGATCCCGGCGACGAGATCGCGGCCCTTGACCTCCATGGTCATCACGACCTCGGTCGGCGCGGCCGTGCCGATCTCGATCTTGACCCGCTCGGCCGTGCGCTCGCCGATCAGGAGGTTGTACTTGCGCTTGATGTGCTGGACGATCGCCTCGTCCATCTTGTCGCCGCCGACGCGCACGCTCTTGCACGCGACGATGCCAGCGAGGGAGATCACGGCGACCTCGGCGGTCCCGCCCCCGATGTCGACGACCATGTTGCCGCCGGGCTCGGTGATCGGCAGGCCGGCCCCGATCGCGGCGGCCATCGGCTCTTCGATCAAGAAGACCTCGCGCGCGCCCGCGGCCAGGGCCGAGTCGCGCACCGCTCGCTTCTCGACCTCGGTGATGCCCGAGGGCACGCAGATGATGATCCGCGGCTTGACCAGGGTCTGGCGGTTGTGCGCGCGGTTGATGAAGTGGCGCATCATCGCCTCGGTGACCTCGAAGTCGGCGATCACGCCGTCCTTCATCGGCCGGATGGCGACGATGTTGCCGGGCGTGCGCCCGAGCATCTCCTTGGCCTCCTTGCCAACCGCGAGCACCCGCTTGATCACCCCGCCCTGCTTCTGGACAGCGACGACGCTGGGCTCATGCGCGACGATCCCCTTGCCCTTGACGTAGGTCAGGGTCGTGGCCGTCCCGAGATCGATGGCCATGTCGTTGGAGAAGAGCCCGTATACCCAGTCGAAGAGCATGCGACTTGCGCGGGGGAGTTGGGGGGCGCCTGCCGTCCTCAGAAGGAGGCCGTGCGCGAGCGGGCGGCGCCGCCGGAGCTCGCAACCGTCCTGAAATACACGTGTCTGTCGCGGCCGGCAAGGGGCCCGCGCGGGCCCGATCCGGGCACTCGGCGCCAGTCAATTGCGCCACCAGCGCTATTTTGCCCCGATCTTCGTCGATCTTGGCGGATGGTTGCGAATGCGAGCGCCGACCGGGTTCGCGGACGTGGCAGACTGGGCTAAGGTCCCCGGCACTCATGCTTGGCATCGAGCGCGGAAAGGGCGGCAACCTCGTCGTCTGGTTGATCCTCGGCGTCCTCGCCCTGGCCTTCGGTCTGACCTTCGGGCTGCCCTCGGACCAGCTCTCCTTTGGCGAGTCGGGCCTGCTCAAGGTCCACGGCGAGAACGTCTCCAAGGAAGACTTCGTCTACCAGCAGCGCGCGATCTCCTGGGTCATCCCGCTGCCCGAGGGCGAGGAGGCCCAGACGATGGGCGTGCGCGAAGAGGTGCTCGAGGCTGTGATCGAGCGCCTCGTCCTCGCCCACGTCGGCGAGGAGCTCGGGCTCGCGGTCGAGACCCGCGACGCCGAGCTCCTGACCAAGCAGGGCTTCTTGCTGGTCCTCGATCAAGATCGCCCGTGGCCGTGGGCCGACAAGGGGCGCTTCGACTACGAGATGTTCAAGCGCGGGTTGGCGTCCTTCAACGTGACCGAGAAGCGCTACCTCGAGATCCAGCGCCAGGAGCTGCTCGCCCGTCAGGTCCGCGATCTGATCGCGGCCTCGGTCACGATCCCCGAGGCCGAGCTGTGGACCAAGTACGAGAAGGACAACAACCAGCTCTCGCTGCGCTACGTCCGGTTTGGGATCGGGGACTTCGCGGACCTCGTCGATCCGAGCGACGACGAGATCGACGCCTACGTGCTCAACAACGCCGACGCGCTGCAGGAGTCGTGGGAGATCAACCAAGCCCGCTTCTTGAAGCTCCCGGCCCAGGTCGATCTGCGCCTGATCCAGTTCACCAAGCCCGTCGCGCCACCTGAGGGTGCGCCCGCGCAGATGGTCGCCGAGTACGAGGCCAAGCTCGAGGCCGCCCGCGCCGCCGCGACCGCCGCCCGCGCGCGGATCACCGAGGGCGGCGAGTCCTTCGCGGCCGTCGCCCGTGAGCTCTCGCGCGACCCGGGCACGGCGCGGACCGGCGGACGCTACGGCTGGGCCCAGGTCACCGAGTCCGGCAGCGGGCTCGAGCCGATCATCGACGAGACCGCGCGGACCCTCGAGGACGGCCAGCTGTCCGAGGTCCTCGTCGGCGAGGACGGCCTGTACCTGGTCCTGGTCGCCGGCCACCGCGAGGGCGACGTGCCCGAGGAGATCGCCAAGCGCGAGCTCGCGACCGACGCGGTCCGCGACGCCCGCGGCCGTGAGCTGGCCAAGCGCGCCGCCGACGAGGCCCTGCTCGCGGTCAAGGAGGGCGCCGATCTCGACGAGCTGTTCAGCCCGACCAAGCCCGCCCTCGGCGGCCCGAGCGGACCGGGCGAGAACATCGAAGACTACGACGCGCCCGCGCCCCTCGCCGGGCCCGAGCACAAGGTCGAGGAGACCGGGCTGTTCAACCGCGGCCAGGCGATCCCCGGCATCGGCAGCCAGCCGACCCTGACCCGCCAGGCCTGGGACGCCGAGCCCGAGGCCCCAATCATCGACGAGGTCTTCGACGTGCCCGGCGGCTTCCTGATCGCCGCGGTCGACGAGCGCCAGATCGCGACCCGCGAGGGCTTCGCCGAGGCCCGCAGCGAGCTCTACCGCGAGCTCACGATCCAGCGGGCCAACGGGGTCATCAGCGGGTTCACCAAGTACCAGTGCTACCTCGGCAAGGCCCGCGTCGACATCCGCGTCAACGACAAGCAGGTCAAGGCGCTGATGAGCTACGGCGGCGAGACGCCCAAGGACGCGAACGGCGTCCCGCTGGTCCCGCCCTACCACGTGTGCGATCGCGTCGGTGACCGCGGCGGGCTGCTCCAGCTCGCGATGCTGATGCGCGGCCGCACCAACGCCGGCGGGTGACCCCCGCAGTCCCCGCGCGCGCGAACGCGCGGGGCCTCGACCTCGCTCATCCCCGGCCCGGGCGCTTCGGACTCACGCGACCGAGGACAGCGGGGCCAGGCGTCATCGGCGTTGTATAACCACCGCCCTGCGGAGGGATCGGTGGACGAGGGTACGCTCGACGGCACGGACGACAGCGGCGGTCTCTCGATCGACGCTGGCCAGCCCGCGTCGGGGCTCGAGACCCTGCTGAGCACGGGCGCGAGCTCGGCCGAGGTCAGGCTCGACGAGGATCCCGTCCACATCGCTCGCTTCGTGGTCCTGCGTCGCGTCGGCCAGGGCGGGATGGGGGTGGTCTACGCGGCCTACGACAACGAGCTCGACCGGCGCCTCGCGATCAAGCTCGTCCACCTCGCCCGAGCCCGGGCTGACACCCGAGCCCGGGTCCGGCGCGAGGCCCAGGCCATGGCTCGGCTCTCGCACCCCAACGTCGTCCAGGTCTACGAGGTCGGCGAGCACGAGGGCCAGGTGTTCGTGGCCATGGAGTTCGTCACCGGCCCGACCCTGGCCGAGTGGGCGCGCGAGCTCGAGCCCGGCCCCGGGCGCTGGCGGGCGATCGTCGACAAGTACGTCGACGTCGGCCGCGGGCTCGCGGCGGCCCACGACGCGCACATCGTCCACCGCGACTTCAAGCCCGCCAACGCGATCGTCGGCGACGACGGGCGCGTGCGGGTGCTCGACTTCGGCATCGCCCGGGCCCCGGCCGAGGCCGCCGCTGCCCGCGACGCTCCGGCCCCGGTCGAGCCGAAAGCGACCGACGACCCGAGGCCCGACGGGCCCAGCGACCGAGGCGGGCTCGACGATCCCATGTCGACGCCGCTGACCATGACCGGCGCCCTCGTCGGCACGCCCGCGTACATGTCGCCCGAGCAGTTCCAGCGCGGGGCCGTCGACGCGCGCAGCGATCAGTTCAGCTTCTGCGTCGCCCTCTACGAGGCGCTCTACCGCGAGCGGCCCTTTTCGGGCGACACGCCCGCGACGCTGATGTGCGCGGTCCTCAGCGGCGACACCCGCCCGCCGCCCGCCCACGCCGAGGTCCCGGGCTGGGTCCGCGAGATCGTGATGCGCGGGCTCGAGGTCGACCCCGACGCGCGCTGGCCCTCGATGGCGGCGCTGCTCGACGCGCTCGGCCGCGACCCCGCGCGACGCCGACGACGACGGCTGCAGCTGCTCGCCTCGACCTCGCTGGTGGTCGCGGCGATCGCCGCGTCGGGCTGGTACGCCCGGGGCCAGATGCGCAGCGCGGACCTGGCCGAGGCCGCGCGGGTCGAGGCGCAGCGCGCGAAGGCCGAGGCTCAGGCCCGCGAGGCCCGGGCCGAGGCCGCCCGCGATCAGGCCCTGCTCGAGGCCAAGGCCAGCGCGGTCCGGGCTCGGGACACCGCCCGGGTCCTCGCCGCCCGCGGCCTCGACGGCGAGCCCGACGTGGCCGCGGCCCTGCTCCGAGACGTCGAGCACCCGGCCGCGACGCCAGGCTGGCGCTCGGCGACGGTCAACGCGCTCCAGCACCCCCTGACCGAGGGCGTGCTCCGGGACCACAGCGATCGCATCACCTACCTCGACGCCGCCCGCAGCGGAGCGTGGTTCGCCTCGTCGAGCTTCGACGGGACCGCGCGGCTGTGGCCGCGCGAGGGCGGGCCCGCGACGGTCCTGCGCCACGACGACAGCGTGATCTCGGTCAGCTTCGACAGCGGGTCCACGCGCGTGGTCACGGCCTCGCGCGATCGCACCGCCGCGGTCTGGGACCTGCCCGCGCAGCCCGGGGACCCGGCGCCCGAGCCCCTGGTCTTGCGGGGCCACACCGACATGCTGTGGTCGGCGCAGTTCTCCCTCGACGGGACCAGGGTCGTCACCGCCTCGCGCGACGGCACGGTCCGGGTCTGGCCCCTCGACCGGCCCGACGAGGCGCCGATCGTGTGGGAGCAGGGCCAGCACATCATCTGGTGGGCCGAGTTCTCGGCCGACGGCCGCTTCGTCGTCAGCGCGGGGTCCGACGGCACCGTCGCCGTGTGGTCGGTCGACGAGCCCGAGCGCCCGCCGGTCCTGCTCGAGGGCCACACCGCCAGCGTCGGCGACGTCCACTTCATCGACCAGCTCGGCGTGATCGCAACGGCCTCGGCCGACGGCAGCGCGCGCCTGTTTCGCTTCGAGCGCGACGACCCCGGCCCGGTCCAGGCCTACGCGGTCTTGAACCACGACGCCGACGTCTTTCGCATCCGGCCCTCGATCCTCGGTCTGACCCTGGTCACGGCCTCGCGCGATCGCACGGCCAAGGCCTGGACCCTCGACGAGGCCGGCGAGCTCCGGGGCCCGCCGCAGGTGTTCGCGTCGGACGAGGGCGTGGTCTGGAGCCCGGAGCTCAGCCCTGACGGGCGACTGCTCGCGCTCGGTCTCGGCGGCGGCGATGTCCAGGTCCAGACCCTCGACGGCGGACCGCCGCTCTCGCTCACCGGCCACACCTCGGACGTGTTCCGGGTCCGCTTTTCGTCCGACGGGCGCCAGCTGTACTCGGGCTCCTACGACGGCACGGTCCGGGTGTGGAGCACCGACTGGCACACGACCGGCCGCCTCCTGCGAGGCCACCGCGACCACGTCACCGTGATCGAGCAGCGCGGTCAGGTCCTCGTCAGCGGCGCCCACGACGGGACCGTGCGGGTCTGGCCGGTGCTCGACCCCGGGCCCACGATGGCCGTGACCGCCGGCCCGGCGGTCCTCGACGGACATCGCGGCCGCGTGGCCCTGAGCCTCGACGACCACCCCCGCCTGCTCGCGAGCGCCGACGAGACCCCCAACCACGTGCGGCTGTGGCGGATCTCCGGGACCTGGGTGCTCGATCCGCAGCGCCCCCTGGCGACCCTGCGGACCGACGGCGAGATCCCGAGCGCGCTCGATCTCGACGGCGCCGGGCAGCTCCTGGCCGCCGGCTCATCCGACGGCGCCGTGCTGCTCTGGCAGCTCGGCTCCGACCCTGCCCGCGCCTCGCCCGATCCCCTCCGCCTCGGCCACCACCAAAGCGGCGCCACGGCCTTCACGCCGGTCCAATTCTCGCCCGACCAGACCAAGCTGGCGTCAGGCGGTCGCGACGGGATCGTCAATGTCTGGGACCGCGCGGCGCTGCTGTCCGCCGAGGCCGGCCAAGAGCCCCCGGCGCCGACGGTCCTCGCGGGTCACACCTCGCGGGTCTACAGCCTCCGCTTCTCGCCCGACAGCCGCCTGCTCGTGTCGGCCGGCACCGACGATACCGCCCGGGTCTGGAACCTCGCCGAGCCCGACGCCGAGCCCCTGGCCCTCGACCACGGTTATTTCGTCAACGCGTCGAGCTTCGACCCCAGCGGCCGCTGGCTGGCCACCGCGTGCAGCGACACCAACGCCTATCTGTGGGACCTCGACGACCCGCGCACGCCGACGCTGCTGACGGGCGCGTCCGGGGAGATCCGCGACGTCGAGTTCAGCCCCGACGGTCGCTGGATCGGCGCGGTGTCCTTCGACGGCAGCCTCCGCATCTGGCCGCGCGAGGGCGGCGAAGCGATCGAGCTCGACGCCGGGTTCCCGCTGAGCGCGCTGGCCTTCGTCGACGAGGGCCGCCGCGTCGCCGTCGGCGGCCTCGGGGCCGACCTGCCGCTGTGGTACCTCGGCACAGATCTCGACGTCGACAGCCTCCGCGAGCGCCTCGCGCACGAGTCGACGCTGTGCCTCAGCCCCGAGCAGCGCATGCAGCTCGTCGGACAGTCGCCCGAGGCCGCGACCGCGGCCAGCTCCGCCTGCCACAACCTCTCCCTCTCCACGCCGTGAGAATCTGCCTCGAGGACCCAAGCCATGCGAACCCGCACCCTGATCCTGACCAGCACCGCAACCCTCCTCTTCGCCTGTGGCGACAGCGGGGCCGACGGCGACGACGCGCCGAGCACCGACAGCGGCGTCGCGACCCTCGGCGACACCAGCACGGGCGACGAGACGTCGACGAGCGTCGGCGACGGTGACGGCGACCCCGGCGACGGCGACGGCGACAGCTGCTCGACCCCCTGCGGCGACGACTGCTGCACCGAGGGCGAGGCCTGCGACGAGGACACCCTGACCTGCGTGCTCGACTGCGGCGACGCCGAGCCGTGCGGGATCGACCCCGAGACCTGCTGCGGCGGCGACGAGATCTGCTACGTCGGCCAGTGCGTGGTCCCGGGCGGGCCCTGCTCGGTCCTGAGCTGCGCGACCCAGACCGAGTCCGACTGTGGCGAGGGCGAGATCTGCGACGCCGAGCTCGGCCAGTGCGTGCCCGACCTCGCCGACGAGACCTGCACCTACGCGCCCGAGCCGGGCGTGTTCGATCCGGTCCCGCGCTGGTCCTGGGGCGTCCGCAAGCCCCGCGCGTGCATGGACGACTCCGACTGCCAAAAGGAGGAGGCCTGCGTCGACAGCAACTGCGAGGTCACCTGGCCCCACCACGTCCCGGGCGACGACGACTACCCGGCCTTCCACCAGGCCATGGCCCCGCCGATGGTCGCGGACCTCGACGGCGACTGCATCCCCGAGATCGTGTTCAACAGCTACGAGCCGGCGTCCTGGACGACCAACGGGATCCTCCGCGCGCTCCGGGGCGACACCGGGGAGCCGGTCTGGACCCTCGGCGACCCGGCGTGGCGCAGCGACGGCACCGCGATCCCGGCGATCGGCGACATCGACTACGACGGCGACCTCGAGATCATCAACGTCGGCGGCGACAGCCGGCTCCAGCTGATCGACCACCAGGGCAACCCGGTCTGGGCGACGGCCGATCCCGTCGGCTACAGCTTCACCTCGGGCGCGCCCTCGCTGGCCAACTTCGACATCCAGGGCGACGCCGAGATCGCCTTCGGTCGGGAGATCTACGCCAGCGACGGCAGCTTCGTGTGGGCCGGGGACGGCGGGATCGGGACCAACCCCAACTACGCCACGCTCTCGTGCGTCGCCGACCTCGACGGCGATCTGCGGCCCGAGCTCATCGGCGGCGGCACGGCCTACACCTTCACGGGCACGGTCGGCGTCGACTTCATGGGCAGCACCATGTGGCAGACCGGCGCCGACGGCTACTGCGGCGTGGCCGACTTCCAGCTCGACGGCGTGCCCGAGGTCGTCGTCGTCCGCGGCGGCTCGATCGACGTGCTCGACGGCCCGAGCGGCGCGCTCCTGGCCCAGTTCCCGATCCCCGGCGGCGGCATGGGCGGGCCGCCGAACATCGCCGACTTCGACGGCGACGGCTTCCCCGACATCGGCCTCGCCGGGGGCGCGCGCTACGTCGTCGTGCAGTTCGACGGCGTCAACACCCTGACCAAGCTGTGGGACGCCGTGACCAAGGACGTCTCGTCCAACCGCACGGGCTCGTCGGTGTTCGACTTCGACGGCGACGGCCGCAGCGAGGTCATCTACGCCGACGAGTGGTATCTGCGGATCTACCCCGGGGTCGAGCCCGACTGCCAGCTCGACCCCGACGGCCCCGGCTGCGATCAGGACATGACCGACGCCGAGATCCTGTTCATCGACATCACCTCGTCGGGGACGCGCGTCGAGTATCCGGTCATCGCCGACGTCGACGGCGACTTCAAGGCCGAGATCGTGGTCTCGACCAACAACAACTTCGATCAGGGCAACATCGGCGACGCCGGGATCGAGGTGTTCGAGGATCGCCTCGACAACTGGGTTGCGACCCTTCCGATCTGGAACCAGCACACCTATCACGTGACCAACGTCGACGCGGCCGGCGGCATCCCGATCATCGAAGAAGACAACTGGGACTTCCCGGCCGGCGATCCCCACAACTCGTACCGCCGCAACAGCCAGGGCGCGGTCGAGAACTGCGCCCCCGATCTCGTCGCCCAGGATCTCGAGACCATCGGCATCTGCCGCGACGACGTGACCGTGTCCGCGCGGGTCTGCAACCAGGGCTGCCTCGGCGTCGGGCCTGGGGTCGACGTGAGCTTCACCGAGGCCGACGCCGGCCTGCTCGGGACGGTCCCGACCGCCCAGGCCATCCCCGCGGGCGGGTGCGTGAAGGTCCAGCTGACCGTGCCCGCGCCCGGGGCCGCGCCCTACAATGTGACGGTGTCGGTCGACGACGACGGCATGAGCAGCGGGGCCTTCAACGAGTGCATCGAAGACAACAACGCGCTCGGGCCCGTCGAGCTGTGCCCAAACATCGGCTGAGCTCCGCGATGGCGACACGCGCGCATTTGCGGTAGCGTCGCCCCATCATGCCGTGGACCATCGACGACCTTCACGCTACCCCAACCCCCAACCTGCCGCGGACTTGCGCTTCGACCTACTACGCGTGGCGTCGAGCGATCCGCGACCGCGGCATCCACCCCAAGGACGCGGCGGAGGAGGTAGGCGACGCGAACTACGAGCTCTACAACGGCGCCGGGACCAAGGGCACGATCCGCATGTCTCAGAGCCACCGCGTGTGGTTCACGCTCAATAGCGATACCGAAGAAGTGATCGTCAACAAGGTCGGGACCCACCAGCAGCCTCGCGGCTGGTAGCGGGTTGGGCTCTTCGAAGCCCTCGCGACTGGCTCGAGACCGCCTCGCAATTGGCCTACGTCGAGGGCTCACTTTACGGCGCCGCGCAAAGCTGCGAGACCGAGGCCGTGACCGACTCCGACGACCTCGCCTCGCGGCTCGCCCGCACGGCCGAACAACTCCGCGCGCTGTTCGAGGACGGCAGCCCCGCCGTGCTCCGTGGGGCCGGGCCGCTGTTCGAGACCGCCGAGGTGTTCGAGT
Organism: Enhygromyxa salina; assembly: GCF_002994615.1. Classification (GTDB taxonomy): domain Bacteria; phylum Myxococcota_A; class Polyangia; order Nannocystales; family Nannocystaceae; genus Plesiocystis; species Plesiocystis salina_A. Next base: position 46,516 of record NZ_PVNK01000017.1, read on the forward strand.
GGATCAAGCGCGCCCACCCCCAGGCCCGCGCGAGCACCTCGCTGGCCAAGATCCACGCGCTCAAGCGCGGCTGGGGGCTCGACGTCGACGAGCTGCCGAGCGCCGGCGAAGCGCGTGACCCGGGCCGCCCGGCCGAGATGTATCGAGGCGGCGCGATGCTGCTCGAGCCCGCGCCCTTCTTGCCGCGCCCGGACCACGCGAGCTTCGCCGACTGGGTCCGCGAGACTCACGCGGCCCTCGGTGGCGAGTTCGGGATGCAGGCCCCGGGCCTCGAGTGCGCGTGCTTCGACGCCCTCGATCGCCTCCAGGCCCTGCTCGGGCCGACCCTCGCGCTGACCGGGCCGCGGACCTATCGCTACAACGCCTTCGTCGGCGACTACCGCCGGACCCCCTTCGGCTTTCACGTCGATCCTCACCAGGAGGCGGTGTTCCAGTACGTCGTCGAGGGCCGGCGGCAGGTGTCCTTTTGGGAGGGGCTGATCCTCCAAGACCGCGACGCCGACTGGGTCGAAGACGCCAACGGCCTCGTCCGCCCGCGGACCGAGCCCGAGCACCGCTTCGAGCTCGAGCCCGGCGACATCGTGTTCTGGCCCGGGACCCACGTCCACGGCTTCGCGCCCGAGGGCCCGTCGATGGCCCTGAGCATGGTCATCGATCGGGCCTGCCCGCGCAGCCGCGCCGAGGTCGTCGCGGCGCTCGAGGTCGAGACCATGGGGGGCCAGGCCGCGCTCCCGCCCCCCAACGGCGACGAGGACCACGACTTCGTCACCCGCGGGACCACGCTGCGGCGGCGCTCGAGCTTTCCGATCGCCTACGCCCGCTGGGAAGACGCGCTCATCATCGGCGTCTGCGGTCGGACCTTCGAGTGGCCCGAGCGCGCCTCGATCGCAGCCGCGATCGAGCTGTTCGACGGGCTCAACGAGCGCGAGCGCGTGGTCGTCGACGAGCTCGTCGAAGCGACGACGCTGTTCGAGGACGACCTGCTCGAGCTCCTGACGATGTTCACGGGGCTCGGCTGGCTCCGCCGAGTGTAGACTGCGCCATGCCGCTCGAACGCTACGGGGTGCTCAAGGCCCGCCCGATCGCCAGCCGCCAGGGTCGGGGCCGCGCGCCGCACTACCACATCCACGCGATCGATCACGGTGAGGACTATCGGGTGTCGATCGCCGTCCGCTCGGCGCCCGCGCCCTCGCAGCTGCTCTACCTGATCGACGACCGCTTCACCCACCCGGTGCTCGCGCGCCTCCGCGAGCTGCCGATGGGCTTTTGCGGCCAGCCGTCGCGGCCCGACGCCGCGGCGGCCCTCGACTATGTCCGCGGGCAGATGCTGACCCGCGCGCGCATGTCCGCGCTGCCCTGGGACGTGCCCGGCCCCGACGAGGACTTCAACGAGCTGCTCCACCTGTGGGTCGGCCGCGCCCTGCGCGACGAGGACGCGCTGATCTACGCCTTCGGCGAGCGCTTCGGCCCGCAGCACACGCCCGACCCCCACTTCGGCTTTCGCCCCTCAACGGGGATCTACCGGGTCCACATGAACCAGGGCAGCGTCGGCGCCCACGACGAACGTGACGGCGCCTGGCAAGACGGCGCGCTGATGCTGTGGTTCCCGCCGATCATCGAGCAGGGCCGGACCAAGCTGGCCGAGCGCTGGGTCGCGGTCTTCGTCGCGTTCGCGTCGCAGCGCTGGGACAGCGAGCCGGAGCCTGGCATGCTCACGCCGTGATCCGCCTCTACGGGACCCTGACATCTCCCTACGTCCGCCGCGTCCGCGTGGTCGCGCTCGAGCTCGGGCTGAGCGTCGAGCTCGTCGACGCCGCGAGCGACGAAGGTCAGGCCGCGATGCGAGCCATCAACCCGCTGTGGAAGGTGCCGACCGTCGAGCTCGACGGCCAGGCGATCTTCGACTCCCGGGTGATCAACGAGGAGCTGATCGCCCGCCACGGGCCGGGGCCGCTCGCGCCCCACGAGCCCGATGATCTCGACGCTCGCAACCTCGTGACGGTGATCGACGGGGCCCTCGACGCCCTCGTCAACACCGTCTACCTGGCCAAGGACGGCGTCGCGGCCGACGCGGCGTCCTACATTGCGAAGCAGCACGCCCGAGCGGCCGACGCGATGGCCTGGGTCGACGCCCGCATCGACGGCCTGTCGCTGACGCGGGCCGCGGGCTTTGGCCTCGCGGAGCTCGCGTTGTGTACCGCCGTCGAGTGGATGCGCTTTCGCCAGACCTACCCGATCGAGCGCCACGCGGCGATCGTCCGGGTCGCCGAGCACCACGCCGCGCGCCCGAGCCTGGTTGCGACCCGGCCGCCTGTCTCGGCCTGAATCAGGCGCTGCGCGCTCAATTGCGGCGGCGAAGCCCCCTTCGCTCGCCCAAACGCTCGCCTCTCGGCTCGTGCGAGCAAGCTGCGAACGGCAAGAATTGGCGGGCGCGTCGAAGCGCGCTCACCTGGCATGGGTATTGCGGACTCTCCGAGCGAGGAGAAGCCCATGCCCAAGTCCAAGAAGCGTTCTCACGCGTGCGCCAAGGAGAGCTGCGACGACTTCATCGGATGCACGATCGACGCTGGCGTACAGTGCGCGTTTGGGATCTGAGCGAATTCCCCCCACCGTCCGAGCGATATTCCACGGTCACCACATTCAGGGAGCACACCAATGCAACGGCTAATCTACGGGGTCTTCCCAAGCCGTGAAAACGCCGAGGCCGCGCGACAGACGATCCACGAGCGAGCGCTGGACGCCGAGCACATCGAAGAGGCCGCGAGCGCGGCGATCCACGTCGAAGAGGTTCGTCCCAACGACCTGCCCCCGTCCGGGACCTTCGCCACGCGCTCGGCCCTCGCGGGCGGGCTGGCCGTCGGGACCGGCGTCGGCGTGATGCTTGGGCTGCTGATGACCGGGGCCTTCTCCAGCATCGGCGGACCTGCGACGATCCTCGGCAGCAAGCCGGTCGACGTCGTGTTCGTGACCCTCGCGGCCGGGTCCTTCGGCGCGATCTTGTCGGGCATCGCCGGGACCGCGGGCAAGCGCGCGCAGGTCCGCGAGCTCGAGGAGGAGGTCACGGCGGGCCGCGTGTTGCTGACCCTCGAAGCGCCCAAGAAGCACGCCCAAGAGCTCGTGCGCATGATGTCGAGCTGCGGCGCGCTCCGAGCCGGGGCGATCTAGCAGCCCTAAATCAAGCGCTGATTTCAAAAGCTGAATGATTTAGGGCTAGTACGAGCCGCAAGGCGAGCGTTTGGGGTGAGCGGAGGGGGCTTTGCCGCCGCAGCGAGGGGCCTTTTCGAAAGGCCCCTTGAAGATTAGAAGGCCTGAGTCGAGCGCGCAGCGCTTGATTCAGGGCTAGCAGCTCGGGGGACTCTGCAGCTCTCCTGGCAGGGCGCGGCGCCCTCGGCGTATGCTCTCGCTGTGCGCCCCCGCAGCTCGCTTGGCCTGGCCCCCCTGCTCCTGACCCTGACCGTTGCGTGCAGCGACGACGCGCCCGTCGCCGACGACGAGGGCACGGGCGTCACGGTCGGCAACGAGACCGTCGGCGCCACCGCCGAGTCCGGCGAGTCCATCGGTGAAGGCGACGGCGACGGCGATCCGGGGGACGGCGACGGGGACGCCTGCGCGGTCCCCTGCGGCGACGACTGCTGCGGCGACGACGAGATCTGCGACCCCAACACGACGATGTGCGTGCTCGACTGCGGCGACGACCCAGTCTGCGGCAACGACCCGGGCCAGTGCTGCGCCGCCGGGGAGGTCTGCTTCGCGGGCGGCTGCATCACCCCGGGCGACGACTGCCAGCCCTCGACCTGCGCGACCGACACCCGCTCGGTCTGCGCGATCGGGGAGGTCTGCGATCCCGACCTCGGCGCCTGCGTGCCCGACCTCGCCGACAACACCTGCGTGTTCACCCCCGAGCCCGGCGTGTTCGATCCGGTCCCGCGCTTCACCTGGGGCGCGCGCAAGGTCCGGGCCTGCGACGACGCGACGGACTGCCAGACCGAAGAGATCTGCGACATGGGCACCTGCGCGGTGACCTGGCCGCACATCGATCCGGAGCCCGACGACGTCCCGACCGCGGTCCAGTCGGTCGCGACGCCGGTCGTCGGCGACCTCGACGGCGACTGCATCCCCGAGATCGTGTTCAACTCCTTCGCCCCGCCCAACTACCTCGAGAACGGCCGCCTGCGGGTGATCCGCGGGGACACGGGCGCCAAGCTGTGGACGATCGACGACCCCGCGTGGCACACCGACTCGGCCGCGAGCCCGGCGATCGGCGACCTCGACTACGACGGCGTGCCCGAGGTCGTGACCCCGGGCGAGGGCCGCAACCTGCTCGCGTTCGCGGCCGACGGGACCCCGCTGTGGAAGTCCGACAACTACTCGGGCAGCGGCAAGTCCGGCGGGGCCAGCATCGCCAACTTCGACGGCCAGGGCGACGCCGAGATCGCCTACGGCCGCGCGGTGTTCGACAGCGAGGGCGCGCTGCTGTGGGAGGGCGACGGCGCCCAGGGCAACAACGGCAGCGTCGGCAAGCTCTCGTGCGTGGCCGACATCGACAACGACTTTCGCCCCGAGCTGATCGCCGGGGGCACGGCCTACGACTTCAGCGGGACCGTCGGCGTCGACTTCACCGGCTCGACGCTGTGGTCCAACGTCGACCACGGCGGCGACGGCTACTGCGGGCTCGGCGACCTCGACGTCGACGGCGTGCCCGAGATCGTCGTCGTGCGCTCGGGCTGGATCGACGTGCTCGACGCGGTCGACGGCACGACCGTGGCCAGCATCCAGATCCCCGGCGGCGGGGCCGGGGGCCCGCCCAACATCGCCGACTTCGACGGCGACGAGCTCCCCGACATCGGCCTCGCGGGCGGCGACTTCTACGTCGTCGTGCAGTACGACGGGCTCAACACCCTGACCGAGCTGTGGCGGGCCGACACCAAGGACGGCTCGTCGAGCCGCACGGGCTCGTCGGTGTTCGACTTCGACGGCGACGGCCGCTCGGAGGTCGTGTACTTCGACGAGTGGTACCTGCGCATCTACCCGGGCGTCGAGCCCGACTGCGCCCTGATGGTGCCCGGGCCCGAATGCGACGGGATCATGACCGACGCCGAGGTCCTGTTCATCGACATCAACTCGTCCCAGACCCGCAGCGAGTACCCGGTCGTGGCCGACGTCGACGGCGACTTCAAGGCCGAGATCGTGGTCGCGACCAACAATTGGAGCGGCCAGGGCAACATCGGCGACGCCGGGATCGAGGTGTTCGAGGATCGCCTCGACAACTGGGTTGCGACCCTGCCGATCTGGAATCAGCACACCTACCACGTGACCAACATCGACGCGAAGGGCGGCGTGCCGATCTTCGAAGAGGCCAATTGGCTGTTCCCAGTCGAGAAGCCCGAGAACTCCTATCGCCGCAACTCGCAAGGCGGCGTCGAGAACTGCGCGCCCGATCTCGTCGCCCAGGACCTCGAGGCGGTCGGCCCCTGTCAGCCCGATCTGACCGTGCGCGTGCGCGTGTGCAATCAGGGCTGCCTCGGCGTCGGCCCGGGGGTCGAGGTCGCGTTCTTCGAGGACCAGGCGGGCCTGCTCGGGACCGTGTTGACCGACGGCGCGATCCCGGCCGGGGCCTGCGAGAAGGTCGAGCTCACCGTCCCCGCGCCGGGTGTCAACCCGTTCTCGGTCTCGGCCGTGATCGACGACGACGGCATGGGCGAGGGCGCGCTCAACGAGTGCATCGAGGACAACAACGGCATCGGGCCGCAGGACGTGTGCCCCAGTATCGGCTGATCGGGGGTGGTGCTTTAGACCCCCCCGGGCGTTGGCGACTCTGCCACGCACGGCCGCGAGCGGCCGGTCGCTGCGTCGCTCCGCTCCTTCGCTCGGTGGGCTGGTATGAGCTTCGCGGCCCCTAGAAGGGGTAGAGTCAGGTGAGGAGTCGACATGCCCGAGTCACCAGCCACCACCGAGCCCAGCGCGCCAACAAAGTTGTGGGAGAAGCTCCTCAGCGGCATCAAGTCTGCCGTCGAGCTGCGCGTCGTGACCTACGTCGGCGACGCCAACGTCAAGGGCGACATCGGCAAGCCCCAGGTCAACCTCGACGGGGCGAAGGGCGACGCGATCGTGACCTCGATCAACCTGGTCGAGGGCGACATCAACAGCGTGGTCCCCGATCGCTTCTGGACCCCAGACAAGGACGTCGTCCGCAAGTATCACCAAGATCAGGTCGACAAGAGCAACGCGATCGTCGAGCGCAACCTTCGCCTGATCGGTGAGCTCGGCGCGGGCCTGGCCAAGGCGATCGGCGACCTCAAGGCCCTCGAAGATCCCAAGTCCTAGACGGCCCGACCATGGACCCCCACGGGATCTTCAGCGACCTGCTCACGGTCGAGGTCAACACGATCGTCAAGCCCAACATGACGGCGGCGAAGATGCCCTCGCTGCCCTTCGCGCTCCTCGACATCATCGAAAACTTCGCGACCGCGCTGCTGAAGCTCGGCGTCGATCTCGAGCCCTACTTCACGCCCACGCGCGAGCAGTGCTGGGCCAAGATTCGCGCGGACCCTCAGCACCTCGAAGACGCCCGCGCGAGCTATGCAGCTGCCAACGGGGGCGGGCAGCCGCGCGAGGAGTCCGACCTCTACGACTACCTCGGCGACCTGTGGCCGGCGCTCGACCCGAGCCTCAACTCCTGGCCCACGACCGAGGGCTGGAGCTTCTCGATGGCGGGGGTCACCAACGGGTGGGACAGCTTCGAGCGCCTGCGCATCGCCGCGCTCGCGGCCGATCCCAAGCTGAGCGCGGGCCACGAGGTCCTCATCACGCGGATCGTCGGCGCGTGCTCGCGGCTGAAGTACATCGTCCAGGGCGTGCAGCAATTCTACGCGCCGGCCCACGCGCCCAGGCTGAGCCTCGGCGAGCGCCTGGGCCAGCTCCTGCGCGGTCGCGACCGACGCTTCGCCAGCTGGCCAGAGCTGCTGAACAAGACCCGCAACGACCTGCTGCGCCGCGACCAGCGTCAACAACGCGTCCCCGTCCACCACCTCTCGCCCGAGGATCAGAGCACGGTGCGCAAGATCTGGGAGGTCGGGACCGAGAGCGTGCTCGCCCAGACTTGCGTGCAGCTCGACGGCGACGTGATCACGCGGATCTCCGAGGACCTGATCGAAGCGCACACCGCCGCCGTCCAGGAGCTGGTCCTCGGCTGTCACCACCGCAGCGTCGACACCGGCCTCAGCCACTGGCGCGCGCTCGTCCAGGTCGCGATCGAGCTCGTCGACAAGGTCTTCGGCAGGATCTCTGCGCGCTGATCGGCCATGCCAGCGCCCAAGCCACCCCGCCTCGCCGAGCTCCGCGAGCTGCTCGTCGACCTGATCGAAGGTGGGGTCGTGATCACCGAACCCCCGAGCCCGGTCGAGGGCGAGCAGGTCGCCTTTCGCACCCTCATCCAGCTCGACGGTGACATCTGCATGTCGATCCACGCCGAGGCGCTCGCGGATCCGGACTTCGCGGCGACCTGCGCGCGACACATCGCCCACGTCCGCGAGGAGCTCGCCCGGCACACGAGGGCGCTGCGTCGGTGGGTCCGCGCGCCCGCGTGGATCTGCGGCGCGCTCGGGTTCTCGCTCGTCTACGGCCTCGGCCTGGCCCTGGATGTCCGCGGCGACCTGGCCAGCGTGGTCGTCCACGACGTCTGGCGGCAGCTCGTGTTGCTGAGCGCCGCGACGGCCACCAGCGCGCTGTTCGCCGTGCTCGCGCGCGCCGTCGTCCGCAGCCTCCTGCGCCGCACCGCGCGACCATGACGCCCCTGGCCTCGGCGCTCGCCTCGAGAGGGCGCAGCGCTCTCGAGCGCGCAGCGTTCGATTCAGGACTAAAGTGCTCGCGTGGGTGAGGTCCGCGAGAGGGTCGCCGTGGCCGGGGCGTCCGGCTACGTCGGCTCCGCGCTCGGTCCGGTCCTCGCTCGCCGCTTTGACACGGTCGGGCTGTCTCGCCGAGCGCGGCCGCCCGGCGGCGGCTACGCGCAGTGGCGGGCGACGGACCTGTTCTCCCTCGCCGACGCCGAGCGGGGCCTCGAGGGCTGCGATCGCGCGGTCTACCTGGTCCACTCGATGATGCCCTCGGACCGGCTCACGCAGGGCCGGTTCGAGAATTTCGATCTGATCTGCGCCGACAACTTCGGCCGCGCCGCGAGCGAGGTCGGCGTCAAACAGATCATCTACCTCGGCGGTCTGACGCCGCCGAGCGAGGCCCGCGGGGCCCTGTCTCGCCACCTCGCGAGCCGGCTCGAGACCGAGCGGGCCCTCGCCGACCACGGCGTCCCGGTCACGGCCCTGCGCGCGGGCCTGGTCATCGGTCGCGGCGGCTCGTCCTTCGTGATGATGCAGCGGCTCGTGGTCCGGCTGCCCTTGATGCTGTGTCCGGTCTGGACCGCGACGCAGACCCAGCCGATCGCCCTCGCCGACGTCATCCGGATCCTCGACGCCTGCCTCGGGCGCGAGGAGCTCGCCGGGGCCCACGACATCGGCTGCCCCGAGGCCGTCTCCTACCGCGAGATGATGGAGGCCACGGCCCATGCGCTGGGCAAGACCCGGCGCATGATCCCCGTGCCCTTCATGACCACGGGGCTCTCGCGGCTGTGGGTCTCGCTGATCACGGGCGCGCCCAAGGACCTCGTCGCGCCGCTGATCGAGAGCCTCGAGCACCCGATGATCGCGCGCGACCTCGAGCTCCAGCGCGAGCTCGGGCTCGCGCCGACCTCGATGCAAGAGGCGCTCGCTACCGCCCTAGCAGCCCGGGGTGCAATGCATCGTGTCGCCTCGCGCCGGATTTTTCGCCGAGGGCGCGAAGCCAAAACGCCGCTGTACCGGGCGTACTGCAAGTTTTGGCGACAAAGCCCTCGGCGAAAAGGCC
>NZ_PVNK01000018.1 GCF_002994615.1 Enhygromyxa salina
GCCCTGCCCCCGCACGAACGCCCGATCTCGTAGCCAGCCCCCGAGCAGCGTCGCGAGCAAGCCCGCGACCACCGTGATCCCACCGAACAAGGTCCCGGCTGAGCCCAGATCCATCCCATGCGCCCGCTGAAAGAAGGTCGGCATCCAAAACGCCAGCCCGCCCAGCGTGAAGGTCATCAACACCATCCCGCCCGTCGTCGCCCGCCAGCCCGGGCTCGCGAACAGGCGCTTGACCGCGACCAGCGGGTTGTCCAGCCCCGCCTCGCTCTTGCCCTCGTCCCCATCCTTGGCGCCGCGCACGGGCTCCCGCAGCGCCAGCGCAGCGATCGCAAACACCAAGCCCGGCGCCCCCGCGACCAAGAAGGCCAGCCGCCAGCCTGGATCTGCCGCCTCCCCCAGCCCCAACATCCCGACCGTCTCGACAGAAAACAACGCCTCCCAATTGTCGGCGATCGTCCCCCCGAGCACGTAGCCCAGCGCCGACCCGACCGGGATCGCCAGATAGAAGTAGGCCAACATCCGCCCGCGCTTTTGCGGCACGAAGAGATCCGCGATCATCGCCGGGGCCACCGTCGCGTAGCCGGCCTCCCCGACCCCGACCAGCGCCCGCATCACCATCATCTCGCCGTACGAGTCCGCGTAGGCGCTCCCGACCGTCGCCAGGCTCCACAGCCCGATCCCGCCCGCGACCAGGTACTTGCGCGTGGTCCGATCCCCGAGCCAGCCCGTGAAGGGCGACGCGAGCATGTACACGACCATGAACATCAGCCCGAGCAGGCCCGCGTCCGCGTCGCCGATGTCAAAGTCCAGGCGCACGCTCTCGAGCACCGCCGCGAGCACGTAGCGGTCGATGTAATTGAGAAAGTTGATCGCGGTCAGAACCACGAGCACCGAGATCGCGTGCGCTCGCGTCGTCTGCTCGGTGCTCGCCTCGCCCACGGCCGCATGCTGACACATCCAGCGGGGGATCTTCGCCACCGCCGTGCAGATCCCCCCGAAGCGCCTACTCTCAACCCTCGTGAAGCGCCCGCCCTCGACCGCCGCGCTGCTGGCCACCGCCCTCACCCTCGCCTGCGCCCTCCAGCCCGCGCCCGCCAGCGCCCCGGCCGAGCACGCGCCCGAGCCCCGCGAGGCCTCGGGCCCCAGCCCCCGCTGGTCCTACGAGATCGCCGTCGACGACGCCCTCGAGCACATGCAGCTGGCCCTGTGCATCGAGGGTCCCCGCCCGATCTACCTCCAAGCCCCGCGCGGCGCGATGTCCTTCGTCGACAGCGCCCGGGTCCGCGGCGGCGACGCCCTCGAGCGCGACGGCTCGGGCTTCGTCGTCGAGACCCTCGGGGAGCACGGCTGCCTCGACCTCGAGATCGATCTCGCCGCCGCCGCCAGGGCCAGCGGCCGCGACTCGGCCCGGCGCGGCGACTCGATCATGGTCGCCCCCGATCGCTGGCTGTGGTGCCCCGGCCTCGTGCCCGACGAGGTCGAGGCCCGCGCGCGCTTCGACCTGCCCGAGGGCGTCACGGCCACGGTCCCCTGGCCCCACCTCGAGGACGGCTGGCGGCGCCTCGATCACACCAGCTTCGGCTGGAACGCCTGGATCGCCTTCGGCCACTACCAGCCGATCGAGTTCACCGTCGGCGAGTGCGAGTTCGAGGTCGCGGTCCTCGACGGCGAGCGAGCGGCGACCGACGCCGGGATCGAGCGATGGCTACGCGTCGCCGCCGAGAGCTCCGTCGAGCTCTATGGCCGCTTTCCCCGGGATCGCGTGTCCCTCGTCGTGATCCCGACGTCCGGCTGGCGCGACTCCGCGGTGATGTTCGGCATGGCCCGGCGTGGCGGAGGCGGCAGCGCGATGCTGCTCCTCAACGAAGACGCCCGAGACGACGAGCTCCCGGGCGAGTGGGTCGCGTCCCACGAGCTGCTCCACCTCGGCATGCCCTTGATCGACGATCCATGGATGTCCGAGGGCTTCGTCACCTACTACACCCAGATCCTGCGCGCGCGTCAGGGTGTCCTCGCGGCGTCCGCCAACCGCGACGAGCAAGCCCGCGCCGCGCTCTTGGCCCTGCGCGAGGGCTTTCGCCGGGCCCGCGGTGGCACCCGGACGCTCGCCAAGGCCAGCGACAACATGCGGCGAAGCGGCGGCTACACCCGCGTGTACTGGGGCGGGGCCGCGGTCGCCTTCGACCTCGACCGCAGCATCCGGGCCGCGACCGAGGGCCGCCGCTCGCTCGACGACCTCATGATCCTCCTCGCCGAGCTCGCCCCAGTCCATCGCCACTGGCAAGCCGAAGACCTGATCGCGCGAATGGAGGCCGAGGTCGAGCGCTGGCGCGAAGCCGGCGAGCTCCGGGTCGAGATCTCTCCGTCCAAGATCGTCGAGCGCCACCTCCGAGCCAAGTCTCTGCCCGCCGATATCGCGGACCTCGACGGCCTCGCCGTGGACATTAAGGGAAGCAGCCTCCGTCTGCTCGCTAACCCAAACGACGAAGTTCGGGTCCGCGCGAGCCTCTTCGACGACACTCGGTCGCCCTGACGAACATCGCGCACCCGCACAAACCGCCCGACAGCGCAACTAAGACCCAATTTCAGAAACTCGCGCCCAACTGCGCAAAACGTTGGCCGGGTAGGCGAGCTTTTGCACATTTTCTGGCCGCATGTTCAGTGACGTGCGCCCGCGACCATGATATGGATGCGTCCAATCTCAGCGACCCGGGATCCCCCACCGAACTCCCCAAAACGGACCAAGTTCGCGTGCAACTCCACAACCCCCGGGACGATCGACGAAGGATACAGGAGAAAGTAATGGCAAACCTCAAGGACATCGTGGCCACCCTGGCCATCCTTAGCGCGGGCACTCTTACCCTCACTGGCTGCAAGAAGGAAGGCGGCGAGACCACCAACCCTGACGAGGTCACCGCCGACGACGCGGCTGGCGAAGGCGAAGGCGAAGGCGAAGGCGAAGCTTCGTGCAGCGGCGAGGCCGAGGGCGAAGCCTCCTGCAGCGGCGAGGACGCGGCCGCCGAGGGCGACGCCGAGGGCGACGCCGAGGGCGAGGCTGCGGACGCAGAGGGCGAAGCCTCCTGCAGCGGCGCTGCCTGAGTCACCCACGTTCATAACCGCGGTCACCTGACCGCATGACTTGCGCCCGAGGTCGTCTTGTTCGACCCCGGGCGCTCTCTTATTTAGCGTCCCTGCTGCCCTAAGCCAATGAGCCACATCCGCGACCGACTCCACGACTCGAACACGCCGACCGGTGTCGGCCTTGGCTTGCGCGCAGAATTCATGGCCGGCGTCCACGAGGGCCTCGCCGATGACCGGGTCGCCTTTTTCGAGGTCAGCCCCGAGAACTACATGCGCCGGGGCGGCCGTAGCCTTCGCTTGTTCGAGGGTATCGCCGAGCGCTCGCGGCTGATCACCCACGGCCTGATGATGTCGCTCGGCTCGCTCGAGCCCCTGCGCGAGCCCTACTTCGACGACCTCCGCGCTTTCCTCGCCCGCCACGGCGGGGCCTGGCACAGCGACCACCTGTGCTTCTCGACCGAGCAGGGCGCCGTGCTCCACGATCTCTTGCCGCTGCCCCTCGACGAGGCCACGGCCCTGCGCGTGGCCGGCCGCATCCGCGAGGCCCAAGATCGCCTCGAGCGACCGCTGGCGATCGAGAACATCTCCTACTACCTGCCCGTCGGCCAGCCGCAGCTGAGCGAGGCCGCGTTCGTCAACCTCGTCTGCGAGGCGGCCGACTGCGGCCTCTTGCTCGACGTCAACAACGTCTACGTCAACTCCAAGAACTTTGGCTTCGACGTCCACGAGATGATCGCCGCGTACCCGATCGATCGCGTCGTCCAGCTCCACGTCGCCGGGCACACCCGCTGGGATCGCTTCGAGTTCTACCTCGACGACCACGGCTCGACCGCCGAGCCGACCGTTCACGAGCTCATGCGCTGGGTCGTCGAGCGCACCGGTCCGGTCCCCGTCGTGCTCGAGCGCGACAAGAAGATCCCGCCGCTCGCCGAGCTCCTCGACGAGGTCGCGGCGCTCCAGGCCAGCTACGACCAGGCCCTCGACGCCCGCGCGGCCGGGCGCAGGGAGGAGGCCGCGCGTGTCGGGTGATCCGCGCTCAGGCCCGGATCCGCGGGTTGTTCAGTCGGCGCTCGGGCAGGTGATCCGCGACGCCGCGATCCGCGATCGCGTCGCCGAAGATCCCGACGCCGGCCTCGGCGCGCTCGGCCTCGACCCCGACAGCCGCGCGGGCATGCTCGGCGCTGGCGTCGAGCGCCTCCTCGCCTACCACGAGATGGTCCACGCCCGGCTCTACCGGACGATCAAGACCTTCATCGGTGGCGCCGCCGCGCGCCTCGGCGAAGACCGGCTTCACGCCGAGGTCCGCCGCTTCATCGCCGACCCCGGCCCGACCACCGTCTACCTGCGCGACATCCCAGCCGAGTTCCTCGCCTGGGCCCGCCCGCGCTGGGACGCCGATCCCTCCTTGCCAGGCTGGCTCGGCGAGCTCGCGGCCCACCAGGTCTTGATCCGCACGCTCCGCAACGACCCCCGCGAGGTCGCCCCTCTCAACGAGCACAAGATCGACATCGAGCGGCCGATCGCCTGCAACGCCACGGTCCGCGTGCTCCGTCCCCGCTTCGCCGTCCACCACCTCCCCAAGCAGCTCGGCCCCGACACCGCGCCCGACCCGATCCCCGCGGGCCACGCCGTGATCGCCTACCGCCACGCCGACGATCAGCCCCGCTTCGTCGACATCAAGCCCCGCTCAGCCCACCTCCTCGACCTGCTCCTCGCCGGCAAGACCCTCCGCGAGGCCCTGTTCGGCGCATGCGAGGCAACCGGCGAGACCCTCGACGATCAGATCCTCTCCGTCACCGCCTTGACCCTCGCCGATCTCGTCGAGCGCCACATCCTCCTCGGCGGGACGAGCGAAGCGACGTAGCGACCGGCCGCTTGCGGCCCTGCGCGGCAGGGTTGCTCACGCCTGCGGGGGCTGTTTAAATAGGCGAAGAGACGGCCAGGGCCGTCTCTTCGGTGTGTGTCGAACGTGGTGGCAACATTCGAGGTCGTCGACAGAAGCACGCCAGCGACCAGTAGTGGTAGTGCCGCTCGCGGCTGAACCCGTCATGAAAATTTGAAATTTTTGATGCCCGCGGAGCCAGCCGCCGGCGCCGTGAACGCGCACGGGGCTCCCCAACGACAGCTGGCGGCGGCTAAACGAGCTCCGCTGCCCGCCACAGCCCTGAGCGCTCAGCCCTCGGCGCTCACGGGGACACCCCGATGTAGACCTCGTCGATCCAGACCTTGTCGGAGCCGCTGCTGACCGAACCATCCTTGCTGTAGGTCCAGCGGAAGGTGTGGTTGCCTGCGCTAACCGGGTAGGTGGCCTGCGACCAGGCCACGGTCCCGGACCAGCCGTCCCCCTGCTGGACGTCGTCGATGTAGAAGCGCAGGTAGTCGAAGCTGCTCTCGCTGCTGACGCGGTACCAGAAGCTGACCTCACCCGCCTGCGAGACGTCGAGGGTGACCTCGAGGTTGCTCTGCTGGCTGTTGGTGATCGTCCCGCTCGCCGCCACGTAGGAGCCCTCGTGGGGCTGGGTGTCGGCCGTGGCCCACATCGCGCTGCCGTCGCTCGACCACGGCAGGGTGTTGAGCGCGTTGGTCTCGAAGTCGTCGTAGTAGCCGTTGCCCGTGCAGTCGTTCATGCAAAAGTCGTCGTCGACCAGGTTGGCGTCGTCGCACTCCTCGACCCCAGCCTGAGTGAAGCCGTCGCCGCAAAACGCCGGGACGCAGCTGGTCGGGCAGTCGTCGCTGTCGTCGAGGTTGCCGTCGTCGCACTCCTCGACGCCCTCTTGCACGTAGCCGTCGCCGCACTCGGCCGGCACGCAAGCGGGGGAGATGCACGCGTCGTTGCTCTCCATGTTGCCGTCGTCGCAGACCTCGACCCCGGCCTGGACGAAGCCGTCGCCGCAAAACGCGAACTGGCAGGCGGGGCAGTCGTCCGCGGTGTTGAGGTTGCCGTCGTCGCACTGCTCGCCGGCCTGGAGGATCCCGTCGCCGCACATGCCGGTCACGCACGCGGTCGTGCAGCCGTCGGCGTTGTCGTCGTTGCCGTCGTCGCACTCCTCGACGCCCTCTTGCACGTAGCCGTCACCGCAGACGGCGGCGTCGCAGGTCACCGTGCAGTCGTCGGTGTTGTCGTCGTTGGCGTCGTCGCACTCCTCGAAGCCTTCGTAGACCTTGCCGTCGCCACAGGTTGCGATCGTGCACGCCGCCGTGCACTGACCCGCGTCGCTGTTCATCTCGCCGAGGTCGCACTCCTCGCCAGAGTCGACAACGCCGTCCCCACAGTTAGGCGGTGAACCGGAGTCGCCGCCGCCGTCGTCGCTGGCCTCGGCCTCGTCGCCGTCGCCGTCGCCAAAGTCGCCGTTCGTGAACGTGATGAGCGAGCCCCCCGAGGGCTCCTCGGTCGTGCAGCCGAGCGGCGCGAGCATGAGGCCGAGGGCCGCGAGTGGGAACAAGGAACGGTCGAGTTGAATTCGAGTCATGTCTAGGTCCGTTGACGGCGATGATCGAGGTACGCCGATTCACACAAGCGGCGCAATCATGCCTGCTCCGAACACTCGGGTCACCCACGATTTGATCACCCCGAGACATCCGCGCGCGTGGCTCCATCAATTGCTGCCCAGCCTGGCCTGCGCGCGCGAGCGCGTGAGTCGCAAACCCGCGAGTCGCGGGCTTGATACGCTCACACGGTGAACCTGCGTTCGCTGCTGCTCGGGTCCTGCGCGTTGTTCGGATGTATCCGGACCGAGCCGATCGAGCGAGCACCGACGACCACGAGCGCGAGCCCCGAGCGGGACGCCACGCCCCTGTCAAAAGCGCAACCGGAGCCCGAACCCGGCCCTGCGCCTGTCGTGCCGCGGTTGCTGGTCAGCGACCCCGAGGCCCTCGTCGCGCTCGAGCGCGACCACGGCCTGAGCCTCGCGGCCCTGCTCCACGAGCACCCCGACGCGGTCGCAACCTCGGGCTACGGGGCCGGGCCACTGGCGGCGATCGAACGCGCCCTGCGCAAGCGCGTCGACGCCGACCGGGCCGAAGATCCCCGGCACACGGGCGTCGGCATGCGCCATGTCCATCGGCAATTCGAGCCAGCCTGGCTCGCGGCTGACGACACCCGCTTCGAGCTGATCGGTGTGGTCAATCGCATGGATCGCGAGGTCTTCGCTCGCGCGACGACTGGCGACGGCGGCCCGCGCAGCTTCGGCGAGACCCGGCTGATCTATCGCCTCGCCTACACTCGGACGCAAAAGGGCACGACCGTCGACTCGCGCCTCCCGATGACAGTCAACGTCGTGTTCTGGCAGCGACCCGACGACGCCGCGAGCGAGCGCCCCGAGCTCCAGCGCCGTTGGGCCGCGCCGCCCGGGCTCGCGGGGGCCGAGCTGGCCTCCTGGCTCCGGGCCCCGGGCCACGCCCTCGCGCCCGCGCTGCTCGAGGCGTCGCTGCTCGAGGCGGTCGAGATCAACGTCCAGACCGAGCGTTGGCCCTCGACGATCCGCCCGGACATGGCCGGTCACGCCGAGTACCTGCTCGAGGTCTTTCACCGCGAGGGTGACCGCTGGGTCGCGGCGCCGCTCGAGAACACGCCGGACGTGAAGCGGCTCGCGCGTGACGCCGAGACCCGTGAGGCGCTGCGGGCCTGGCTGGTGGCGCCGGACCAGCGCGCGAGCCTCGACGCAGGCACGATCGTGGTCCCCGAGCGCTTCTTGGCGACCGCGGCGACCTCGGTCACCCCGCGAGGCTTCGCGCGCCTCGCCAACCGCCCGTGGTCGCAGCTGTTTACCCCCGACGACTTCGCCGACTACGAGTTCGAGGGCATGCAGACCGTCCGCTCGCCGCGGGCCCTGCTGCGCCGCCTCGACGGGCTGAGCTGCCAAGGCTGTCACGCGAGCCGCAGCATCGCCGGCTTTCACCTGCTCGGGGCCGAGCGCGATCCCGACAAGGCCGTCGACGCCCTCGCGGTGTTCACCTCGCCGCACCTCGAGGGCGAGCTCGAGCGACGCGCGACCTGGCACGCGGCGGTCCTCGCCGCCGAGCCGCCGAGCGAGGTCCGGCTGCTGTCCGAGCACGAGCGCGGTCGCGGTCGCTGGGGCACGCGCTGTGGCCTCGGCGACCCGGGGTTCGCGGACTGGACCTGCGATCCCGGCCTGAGCTGCACCGCGCTGACCGATCCGGAGCTCGGGACCTGCCTCGAGCCGAGCCCGGCGGGGGTCGGCGGCGTGTGCGAGCTCGGCACGATCAAGGCCCGGGCAGACCACCATCGCGATCGCGTGACCAAGATCGAGACCTCTCCGTGCGCCGCCGGGGGCGTGTGCAACGACAACCGCGTCGGGTTCCCGGACGGAATGTGCGCGTTCGCCTGCGCGTCGGCTGGGCCCGAGGGCGCCTGCGGGGTCATCCCCAACCTGCGCGGCTTCAACGACTGCCTCGCCGCCGATCGACCCTTCGCGCAGTGTCTCGTCGACACCGCCACCCCCGCTGGCATGCGAGCGTGCAGCGTCGACGCGCCCTGCCGCGACGACTACATCTGCGCCCGCTCGGGCTCGGACGCGGGCGTGTGTCTGCCGCCCTACTTCTTGTTTCAACTGCGCGTCGACGGGCACCCGCGATGACGAGGCTGAGCGTGAACAGGGTCCTGCGTGGAGGTCTCGCGCTGATCGGGCTCGGGCTCGGGCTCGGCTGTCGGCCGACCAGCCAGGCGCCCGAGGGCGAGTCGGCCGACCCGCGCCCGGCGAGCTCGCCCGCGGCCGCGCTCGAAGCCTCAACTCCCGAGCCCGAGCCCGAGCCCGCGCAGCCCGAGGCGACGCTCGGGGTCGCGGACGTCGGGATCTTCGCCGACCTCGACCCGCGCGTTCAGATCGAGCTCGACCCGGACCTCAGCCCAGCCCGGGCGTTCGCGCGGATCGACGACACCCACGGCCTGCTCGTGCTCTACGCCGACGACTGGCCCGTGAAGGTGTACCCGCTGGTCGAGGACGGCGGCCGGGCGCTGAGCGTGTCGAAGACCGTGAGCGTCAAGCTCCGCGCGGGCGACCACGCCGAGCTCGCGCCGCTCCTGCGCGCGCCCGAGCAGCTGCGCCACCTCGCACCTGGCGCCTGTCCGCCCCCCGGAGATCTCGACGGCGACGGCATCCCCGATCCCCTCGACATCAACCTCGGCGCGATCAAGACCACGCTCAACGCGGCCACCTACGACCAGCGCTACATCGCGATCCCCTACCCCGGCGGCGACGTCCCGCGTGAGCTCGGGGCCTGCACCGACGTCATCGTTCGTGCGCTGCGCAACGCTGGCATTGACCTCCAGGCCGAGCTCCACGAGGACATCGCCCGCGCGCCCTGGCGCTACCCGATGGTCGAGCGAGCCAACGACGACATCGATCACCGCCGGGTCCGCACGCTCTTGCCGTGGTTTCGCGCCCACTGGACCTCGCTCGCCGACGACGAGGCGGCCCGGCCCGGCGACGTCGTGTTCATGGACACGATCCCCAGTCGCAAGGGCCCGGATCACATCGGCGTAATCGGGGATCGTCGCGGCGACGAGGGCCGGCTGCTGGTCGCCAACAACTGGACCGACGGCTACGAGACCGCGTTCATGGATCTGCTCGGCGCGGTCGAGCTCACCGACCGCTTCCGCGTGCCCCCGACCACCAACGACTGTCTGAGCCCCAGCCCGATCTCCGCGGATGTTCGACAGCTGGTCGTGGTCGTCGGCGAGAGCTGGGATGGATTCCACGGCGAGGCTCGCCGCTTTGAGCGAGACTCGTCTGGCGGCCCGTGGCGACCGGTCGGCGCCGCGTTCCCGGTCGTGCTCGGTCACTCGGGGCTCGCGTGGGGCCGGGGGCTTCACGGCGACGGCCCGCCCGCCGAGCTCGCGGGCCCGACCAAGCGCGAGGGCGACGGGCGCTCGCCCGCGGGCGTGTTCGCGATCGGCGACGCCTGGGGCCGAGCCGAGACCGCGCCGCCAACCCAGCTGCGCTACACCAGCGAGTCGCCGACGCTGCGCTGTGTCGACGACGCCAACTCGCAGCACTACAACCAGATCGTCGACAGCGCGACGACGCCCGAAGACTGGGGCAGCGCCGAGCCGATGCGCCGCTACTACGAGCTAGCGATCGTCGTCGAGCACAACCTCGCGCGGGTGACCGAGGCCGGCAGCTGCATCTTCTTGCACCGCTGGAAGGACGCGCAGAGCCCTGTGACGGGCTGCACGGCCATGGCCGGAGACGACCTCGACCAGCTCGCCGCCTGGCTCGAGCCTGGGGCGGTCCTCGTCAGCCTCCCGCGTCCAGCCCTCGCCGAGCTCGCGTCGCGCTGGGCCCTGCCGGGCTGAGCGCCGGATTCAGGCCCGCAGACTCAGGCCCGCAAACTCAGCCCCGGGCGACGTCGATGGTCTCGATGCGCACGTCCTGGATCGGGCGGTCGCCCGCCGCCGTCCGCGTGCTGCCGATCGCCTTGACGACATCGAGGCCGTCGATGACCCGCCCGAACACGGTGTGCTTGCCGTCGAGGTGCGGGGTTGGACCCAGGGTCACGAAGAACTGGCTGCCGTTGGTCCCGCGCCCACCACGGCGCCCGGCGTTGGCCATCGACAGGACCCCGGCGCTGTCGTGGCGGGCCTCGGGGTGCGGCTCGTCGTCGAAGGTGTAGCCCGGGCCGCCCCGACCGGTTCCCGTGCGGTCTCCACCTTGGAGCATGAACCCGGCGATGACCCGGTGAAAGATGACCCCGTCGTAGTAGCGGCCGGTGCCCGGCGAGCCCGAGACCGGGTCGATCCAGTCGCCCTTGCCCGTCGCCAGCCCCACGAAGTTCGAGACCGTGTTGGGGGCCACGCCCTCCAGCAGCTCAATGGTGAAATCACCCGAGGTGGTGTGGAAGGTGGCAGTCAACCTGCCGTCGCCGGGGACGAGTTCCTGAACCGGGGGGAAGCTGGTGCGATGCGCCACGGCGACGGACGCTACCACTCCAGCCGGTCTCGATCTAGGGACACGAGCCAGGTACCTTCCGACCATGGCAGCGTCACGGATCTACAATTTTTCGGCGGGCCCGGCGATCCTTCCGCCTGAAGTGTTCGAGCGCGCCGCTTCGGCGGTCCGTGAGCTGCGGACCAACGCGCACGCCGACGACGGCGAGGGCATCG
Source organism: Enhygromyxa salina (assembly GCF_002994615.1). Taxonomy (GTDB): domain Bacteria; phylum Myxococcota_A; class Polyangia; order Nannocystales; family Nannocystaceae; genus Plesiocystis; species Plesiocystis salina_A. The sequence continues at coordinate 11,204 of NZ_PVNK01000018.1, forward strand.
GCCTCTCGCTGCTGGAGATTTCGCACCGCGGGGCCGACTTCGCGGCGATCCACGCCAAGGCGGTCGCGCTGGTTCACGAGGTCCTCGGCGTCCCCGAAAGCTGCGAGGTCCTGCTCCTGCAGGGGGGGGCGTCGCTCCAGTTCGCGATGATCCCGCTCAACTTCGCCGTGCCCAAGCGGGTGGCCTGCTACGTCGACACTGGCGCGTGGTCGGCCAAGGCGATCAAGGAGAGCGTCACCCTCGCCGAGACCCGCGGGCACGAGACCGCCGTGATCGCGAGCTCGAAGGCCAGCGGCTACGACCACATCCCCGCGCTGCCCGAGGCCCTGCCCGCAGCAAGCAGCTACGTCCACGTCACGTCGAACAACACGATCTTCGGGACCGAGTTCGAGCAGCTCCCGGACGTCGACGCGCCGCTCTTCGTCGACGCGAGCAGCAACATCGGCAGCCGCCCCTTCGGCCTCGAGCGCGCGACCCTCGGCTACGCGGGCGCCCAGAAGAACCTCGGCCCCTCGGGCGTCACGCTGGTCTGGTACCAGCGCGAGTGGGCCGCGCAGCAGCCGAGCCCGGCCGGCGTGCCGGGGATCCTCCGCTACGCCACCCACGCGGCCAAGGGCGGGCTCTACAACACACCGAACACCTTCGGAGTGCTGGTCTTGCAGCTCGTGCTCGAGTGGGTCCGCGACAACGGCGGGGTCACGGCGATGGCCACACGCAACCAGGGCAAGGCCGACGCGCTCTACGCGGCGCTCGACGCGTCATCGCTGTTCACCGCCAAGGCCAAGCCCGGCTCACGCTCGCGCATGAACGTGGTCTGGACCCTCGGCGGCGCCCCCGACGACGAGCGCGAGGCGCTGACCAAGCGCTTCGTCACAGCGGCCGCCGCGGCGGGCTTTGCTGGCCTCAAAGGCCACCGCTCGGTCGGCGGCTGTCGGGCCTCGATCTACAACGCCTTCCCGCCCGAGGGCGTGACCGCGCTATGCGAGTTCATGCGAGAGTTCGAGCGCACGCAATGACCGACGACGAGGACAACGAAGACATCGAGGCCCCGGGCTGGGACGTGATCGATCGCTGGGTCGGTCAGCACTTTGGCGGACAGACCCCGCACCAGTTCACCAGCCACACGCCCTACGAGCTCGACACGCCGACCCCCTTGCCGGCCGTGACCGTGTGGCGCACGAGCGCGCCCGACGGCTGGCTCTACGTGACCTACGGGCTGACCGAGCTGTTCGAGAAGAGCTCCGACGACCCGGACCTCTCGGGCTTCGGCTTCGAGATGACCCTGCGCGTCCCCCCGGTGCCCGGACAAAACGGCAACTCGCGCCCGCCGGCCTGGCCGCTGCGGCTGCTGCAGGGCGTCGGACATCACGTGCTCTCGACCCGCGAGGGCTTCGACTCGGGCCACGCGATCGACCTCGGGGCCTCGCTCGTGCCCGGTGACAGCGACGGGCCCGAGGGCTGCGAGCTGAGCGGGCTGATCTGCGTGCCCGATCCCGGGCTCGGCAAGATCGAGACCGTCCACGGCTCGGTGCTGTTCTTGCGCCTGTTCGGCGTCACGCCCGACGAGCTGGCGATCCTCGGTGAGCTCGAGCTCGGGGATCTGGTCGCCTGCATCGCCGAGCTCTCGCCGATGGCGGTCACCGATCCCCGGCGCGGGTCGTTTGGCGAAGATCCCGAGCGCAGCAAGATCCTGACCCGCTACCGCCTCGGCATTCAGCTCTGACGGGTCTCGAGCTCAGTCGTCAAAGATCTCCGTGATCGACGCGGCGGTCAGGACCCGGCCGATGAACCCCTCGAGCTGTTCGTACGCGGTGGCCTGGATCCGAGCGACGAGCTCGGGCGGAAGCTCGCCGAATTTCAAAGTGAGCTGCTTGACGAGCAGCTCGGCGCGCTCGGCTTGGCGCCCCTCTTGGCGACCCTCTTGGCGACCCTCTTGGCGCCCCTCTTGGCGACCCTCTTGGCGACCTTCTTGACGGAGTTCCTCAGCGATGGTCATGGCGATCTCTCGTAGCTCGGGAAGCTGTGATTGAATGGTCTCACGAAAATCTTGGAACTGCATGTCGCCCGTGACCAGGGCGACGTAACGCAGCACCTGCGCGACGGCGTCGGCGCCGTGGGGGGCGCGGAGGACCTCGACGAACCCGTCTCGCCACCGGTCGAAGTCTCGCCTCAAGCGCTCGGGGTTGCGACCATCGCGGAGAAACACCAAGGCGAGCTTGGGGAACGCATCGAGCGCCCAGTCGCGCAGCGCGTCGTCGTCGGCGTCGACGAGGTCGAGGACGAGCATCGAGAGGTTCGGGACCCGCGCGGCGACTCCGGGGATTGACGCAGGGCGGGGTTTCACGAGCTCGTGGAGAGAGCGCGGCGACCTCCAGCCGCGCGGATCGTGACTGACCACGGCGGGGAGAATGAGCGGGAGCTCGACGTGGCGATCATGCCTTTTTTGGTGGCGCTTCCAGATCCGCGTCAGGTAGTCATTCATGCGCAAGGGCATGTCGGGCGCGACGGTGCTTTGGTGCTCGAGAAGCAGGTAGAGGAGCGCTTTGCGCCCGGCCAATTGAACCGAAAACAGCAGGTCACTGTGGCTGTCGTTGAGCTCGGGGTCGATGAAGGAGCCGGGCTCAGGGGTGACCGAGCCCCAGTCGATCGCGGTGGTGGCTTCAGTCGGGAAGATGCCCCGAAAGAGGGCGCTGGCGTGGGCAGGTGTCTCGAACGCAGCTTTGAACAGGGCATCGTGGGGTCGAGAAGTCATGGCGCGATCCAGTACGCAACGCAGCTATCACGAACCCGGTCAAGAGACCCGTGAGCATGTTCGAGGTCGACCTCGAACATGTTCGCGGGTTGGCGCCCCACGCCATCGTCGCCGTCCCCGTCCCCGTCCCCGTCCCCGTCGCCGGGATCGTCGCCCCGTCGCCCGTGTCCCCGTCCCCGTCGCCGTCCATGCCGCCGGTCTCATCGCCATCGCCGGTCGAGCTCGGCGTCTGCGTCGTCGAGCCCTCGCCGCCCGAGTCGCCACGACAGGCCGGTCAGGACCAGGACCGACGAACACGAGACCACCCTGAACCAAGGCATCGGGGTGAGCATGGAGCGGAAAAAGCGGCCTCGGCGCGGTCCGAGGCCCAAACGGCCGAGGTTGCCGGCTCCGGAGCAGCCGCGGGGCTGGCGGCCCCCAGAAAAGGACTATAACCTGCCGTCCATGGCCGATCCCGGGCAGCCGCTGCCGCCGTGCCCTCACTGCGGGGCGGCGCACCCCGAGGAAGTCCTCGTCTGTCCTAACACCAATCGCTTGCTGCCCCTCGAGGGTCGAGTCCTGGACAATCGCTTCCGCTTCGTCCGTCAGCTCGGCGAGGGCGGGATGAGCACGGTGTGGCTGGCCGAGAATTTCCGCGTCCGCAAGCAGGTCGCGATCAAGCTCATGCACCCGGAGTTCGCCCGCAACCCGCGGACCCTCCATCGCTTCCAGAACGAGGCGACCGCGGCCGGGCGGATCGGCAACCCGCACATCTGCGACATCCTCGATCTCGGCGAGAGCCCGCTCGGGCCCTACATCGTGATGGAGGCGCTGCAGGGCAGCAGCTTCGCCGAGCTGCTCGACGAGCAAGGGCGCATCGATCCACCGCTCGCGGTCCTGATCATCTGCGAGGCGCTCAAGGGCCTGGCCGCGGCCCACGCGGCCGGGATCATCCACCGCGACCTCAAGCCCGAGAACGTGTTCCTCCACGAGCCCGAGCCCGGGCGGATGCTCGTCAAGCTCATGGACTTCGGGATCTCGAAGTTCACCGAGGATCCCGGCGGCGGCAAGACCGGCGCCAACGTGGTCATGGGCACGCCCGAGTACATGTCGCCGGAGCAGGCGGCCGGGGCCGCCAACGTCGACGCGCGCACCGACATCTGGGCGATGGGCGTGATGCTCTACCGCGCGCTCACGGGCGTCGAGCCCTTCAGCGGCAAGACCATGGCCGCGCTGCTGCTCGCGCTCTCGATGGAGGACCACGCGCCGATCTCCAGCTTCTTGCCCCAGCTCGACAGCCGGCTGATCGCGGTCGTCGACCGCTGCCTGGCCAAGGAGCCGCAGCACCGCTTCGCCACCGCCTTGGAGCTCTTCGCCGCGCTCGCCCCCTTTCAGCAGGCCGTCGCCGAGGGCGAGCGGCCCCAGGCGCCCGTGCGCACGGGCAAGACCATGGCGATCGCCCTCGACCAGGTCCCGACCGGGCCCTCGACCTCGCGCGGCGCTCCCTCGCCGGGACCGCTGTCCACGCCCAAATTCGCAACCGCCAACACGATCGCAACCTCCGGCCCGATCGCTCCGGTGTCCTCGGTGCCACCCCGCGGCCAGACGAGCGTGTCCAAACCAGGAACGAAGCCAGGCTCCGTGCCCGGCGCGTCGGGCAGCGACCCCAACACCTGGTCGTCGGAGCTGGGCCCCCCGCCAGACCCCGACCAGAGCTGGTCGATGGGGGCACGGACCTTCAACGAGCGAGAGAGTCGGCCCTACACCCCCACCAAGGAGCGAAAGGGTGGGTGGGTCGGCTGGCTCATCGGGCTCGGCGTCGTCGGCTTGCTCGGTGGCGGCGTCGCGCTGGCCTGGTCCCAGGGTTGGTTCGCGACTGGCGATCCCGAGGCCGACAGCGAGAGCGAGACCACGGGCGAGACCGGCACGGTCGTCGCGGCCGAGGCTGGCGGCGAGATCCCCGATCTTCCCAGCGGCGAGACCGGGGCGAGCTCGGCCGAGACCGGGGGCACCGCGGGCGACGAGTCCGGAGGCGAGACTGGGGCCGACACCGGTGACGAAAAGACCGACGACACGTCCGGGGCCCAGGACAGCGGGGGCAGCAGCAGCGGGGGCAGCAGCAGCGGGGGCGGCAGCGGAGGCGACAGCAGCGACGACCAGCCGATCCCCATCGACTTCGGCAATCTCATTCGCCAGGGCAGCCTCTACACTCACAAGTCGCGCGGCCCCAACGGCACCTGGAGCAGCGCCAAAACCTACTGTAGCGGGCTCAAACGCAACAAGCGGCACGGCCTGACAAAGTGGCGCCTGGCCAAGGTCTCGGAGCTCGACAAGTTCCGCAGCACCGACGTCGACCGGCTGCTCTATTGGAGCAGCGAGTCCGACGGCCGCAAGGCCAAGGCCGTGACCATGATGAACGGCGCGGTCAGCGAGCGAGCGATCAGCGACCCGGCACCGCGGGCATTTTGCGTGTCATCAAAGTGAGCCAAGTGCGCAGCACTGCGTACCCACCCAGGCCCAAGTCCTGGAGACCCTCGTGTACCATTCGCGGGTGACCGCCAAGAAGACTGAGCCGGGTCACAATCAGCGGACCATTGGGAGCGAGACCGTGGCCGAGCCCGGCCCCAAGTCCGCGTCGAATTTCGACTACGACGCCATGACGATCGAGCAGCTGCTGCGGGCGTCGATCCCCGCGGGCGGCACGCGCCTGGAGCTGCGTCGCGAAGTTGGCCGTGGCGGAATGGGCTCAGTCTGGCTGGCGATCGATCGCTCATTGCGCCGCCCAGTCGCGCTCAAACAGCTCGACGACAGCTACGCGACCAACATGAGCCAGGTCGCCAATTTCCTGCGCGAGGCCCGTGTAACCGCGCAGATCGACCACCCCAACCTCGTGCCCGTCTACGAGGTCGGGGTCCGCGATGGCCACCGCATCTACTACACGATGAAGCTGGTCGAGGGCGAGGATCTGGCCGTGCGCGTGCGGTCCAAGCCGCTCGAGGAGCGCAGCCAGACCGAGCTGCTCGATCAGATCGACGCGGTCATCCGGATCTGCGGCGCGGTCGCTGCGGCCCACGACTTCGGCTACGCCCACTGCGACATCAAGCCCCACAACATCATGCTCGGGCGCTACGGCGCGGCCTACCTGATGGACTGGGGCCTGGTTCAGCCGCTCTCGCACAAATCGGTGATCCGCTCGACCTCCTACAGCGAGGCGCAGGAGGTCAGCGGCGAGGAGCCCAAGTGGATCCGCGACGCCGATCTGTTCACGGGCGGCACCCCGGCGTTCATGGCCCCGGAGCAGGCCCGCGACGCCCCGATCACCGCGCAGACCGATGTGTTCGCCCTCGGCGCGGTGCTCTATTTCATCCTCACGGCGCGCGGCCCGTTCACCAACCGCTCGCGCGACGAGGCCCTGCGTCGGGCCAAGGCCTGCGACTTCGAGCGGCCCTCGACCCTGCGCGACGACGTCCCGCCCGCGCTCGAGGCGATCGTGCTCGAGGCCATGGCCGAGGATCCGCGCGAGCGCTTCGCCACGGTCGAGGCCCTGGCCGTGGCCCTGACCCGCTATCTTCGCGGCGGCGGCTGGGAGTTCGAGTCGGTCTCGGTCGCGGCTGGCGACGTCGTCGTGCGCCAGGGTGAACTCGCCGACGCGGCCTACATCATCATCGAGGGCCGCTGCGAGGTCACCCGCGAAGAGAGCGGCGAGCGGCGGGTCCTGCGGGTCATGGAGGCCGGCGAGGTCTTCGGTGAGACCGCGATCCTCGCCGGTTCACCGCGCACGGCCACGGTCCGCGCGCTGACCGACGTGACCCTCTATTCGATCACTGGCGCCGTGTTCGAGCGCGAGATCGGTCGCTGGAACCCGTGGGTCGCGCAGTTCGTACAAACCCTCGCCCGACGCCTCGGCGAAGACTGAGCGCGGTCCCGCGCCGCGCGCAAAGTTGATTCACAAGTTCCTACCCACGTCGCGTCCGCGCGCCTATCCTGGGTAGAGGCCTGGGTAGAGGCCGAGGACGCCTGAGCGCCGAACTCGAATGATCGAAACGCCCAATTCGGAAGACTCCCCCGCGTCCGCCACCGGCCGCGAGTCCGACGAGCTCACGCGCGCGCGCGCACGCATCCATGAGCTCGAGGCCGCGCTCGAAGACGCCGCCAGGCGCAAGGCCCTCGACGACGAGCTGCGCCAGACCCAAAAGCTCGACAGCCTCGCGTTGCTCGCGGGCAGCGTCGCCCACGACTTCAACAACCTGCTCTCGATCGTCACCAGCAACGCCGAGCTCGCGGGCTACAAGCTGCCCGAGGACTCGGACATCGGCGAGGATCTCGACGCGATCCTCTCGGCGACCGAGCGCGCGACCGAGCTCACCCGTCAGCTCCTCGCCTTCGCCCGGCACGAGATCGGGCACCCGGTCGAGCTCGACGTCGGCGAGGCGGTCGTCGAGCTCGAGCAGACCTTCCGTGGCCTCCTCGACCCGCGCCACGAGCTCGTCGTCGAGCGGGCGCCGGGCCCGACGACCGTCATGAGCGACCGGGCTCAGCTCGAGCAGCTCCTCGCCAACCTCGTCCGCAACGCTGGCGAGGCCATGCCCGAGGGCGGACGCGTGACCGTGGCCGTGACCGTGGTCGGACCCGGGCACGCGCCCGCGGCCCTCGCCGAGCGGCCCGCGACGCTGATCCGCGTCAGCGACGTCGGCGGCGGGATCCAGCCCGAGCTGCTCGAGCGTGTATTCGAGCCCTTCTTCACGACCAAGAAGACCCGTGAAGGGACTGGGCTCGGCCTCGCAGCGGTCCACGGCCTCGTCCGACAAAGCGGCGGCGAAGTCCGCATCTCCAGCGTCGTCGGGCGCGGGACGGAGGTACGAGTCTACTTGCCGCTGCTCGCCGAACTCCCGGCCGGGACCGAACAGGCCCGCTCGGTCGCGCGCCGGGCCTCGGCCGGATTCGGCGACGGCCAGACCATCCTCGTGGTCGACGACGACCCGGTCTTGCGCTCCGTCACCACGCGCATGCTGTCGAAGCTCGGCTACCACCCGCTCGCGGCCGCCGACGGGTTCGCGGCGCTCGAGCTCCTCGACCAACGCGAGGGCCGCGTGGATCTGCTGCTGACCGACGTCGTCATGCCACGAATGAGGGGCCGCGAGCTCGCCCGGCGCGTCCGCGAGCGCTGGCCGCAGATCCGGCTGATGATCGCGTCCGGTCACAGCCAGGACGATGACGACCCCTGGACGGGCTGGGCCGACGCGATGCTGGACAAGCCCTTCAACATGACCAGGCTCAAACAAGCCGTGCGCGAGGTCCTCAACCGAGATCGTCCATGACCCCCGCGGCCGTCCGCAATTTTGCCACCCGCGGCCGCAAGCGGCCGCTCGCTCGCTTCGCTCCCTCCCTCCCTCGGTGAGCTCCGAGATGTCCCCTAAAGGGGGCTCGAGAGGCGTGCTCGAACATTGGGTTCCTGCGTCCGTGGGACGGGCTGCGCGCAGGGTTCGCGCGTTTCTCGGGCCGCGACTGGACCCGCCCCCCTGCCGCTGTCACCTTATCCCGGTGCCCCGCGCCGCCTCGCTGCTCTCGCCCCTCGTCCCCCTCGCCCTGGTCCCGACCGC
>NZ_PVNK01000019.1 GCF_002994615.1 Enhygromyxa salina
GGGGTCTAAAGGAGCCGTGGCAGAGTAGCTGACGCCTGTGGGGTCTAAAGGAGCCGTGGCAGAGTAGCTGACGCCTGTGGGGTCTAAAGGAGCCGTGGCAGAGTAGCTGACGCCTGTGGGGTCTAAAAAAAGCCCCCTTCTAGGGGGCCACGGAGGCGACAGCGAAGCTCATACCAGCCCACCGAGGGAGGGAGCGCAGCGACCGAGCGACCGGCCGCTTGCGGCCGTGCGTGGCAGAGTTGCTGACGGCCGGGGGGGTCTAAAGGAGCCCAGCCCACCGAGGGAGGGAGCGCAGCGACCGAGCGACCGGCCGCTTGCGGCCGTGCGTGGCAGAGTCGCTGACGGCCGGGGGGGTCTAAAGGATCCCCCCGCCCACACCCCCCTAGGAGACCCGAGCTTTGACGAGCTCGACGAAGCGCGGGAGCGCCTCTTCCCACTTGGCCACGAGGCCGTAGTCGGCGACCTGGAAGATCGGCGCCTCCTCGTCCTTGTTGATGGCCACGATGGTGTTGCTGCCCTTCATGCCCGCGAGGTGCTGGATCGCACCAGAGATAGCGACGGCAATATAGAGGTTGGGCGCCACGATCTTGCCGGTCTGGCCGACCTGGAGGTCCGCCGGGACCATGCCCGCGTCGGTCGCGGCCCGGCTGGCTCCGAGGGCACCCCCGAGCAGGTCGGTGAGGTCCTCGAGGACCTTGAAGTTGCTGCCTTCGCGCATGCCGCGGCCACCGGAGACGACCACGCTGGCCTCGGTCAGGGCCGGGCGCGAGCTCTCGGTCTTGCGGATGCCGACGACCTCGACGCCGCGCGTCGCGACGCTCGCACCTTCGATCGCCGAGACCGGCGCGGCCGCGCCAGCTGCGGCGGGCTCGAACTCGCTGCCGCGGGCGGTGAAGAACACCAGGTCGCCGCTGACCTTCTCGTCGAGCAGCGCGCGACCGGCCGAGATCGGGCGGGTGAAGGTGTCGCCCGACTTGACGGCGATGACCTCGGCGCACAGCGGCGCGTCGAGCACCGCTGCGGCGCGGGGCAGGCAGTCGCGCAGGGTCGAGCTGGCGGTGCCGCCGACGACCGAGGGCGCGAGGGTCTTGACCGCGTGGATCACGGCGTCGGCCCAGGCTTCGGCCGTGAACGGCTCGAGCGCGGGGTCGGTGATCGTGTGGACCCCGGCCGCGCCGTAGCCGGCCGCGGCGATCTCTGCCGCCGCACCGGTGTCGGCGCCGAGCACCAGCAGGTGGAGCTCCTGGCCGCGGGCGTCGGCGATCTGCTTGGCCGCCGTGATGCCCGGGAGGCAGTGCGGGCGCAGCTGTCCGCCCGCGGTTTCGAGAACGACGAGTACCTTGCTCATAGGACCTTTGCCTCCGTAGCGAGCTTCTCGACCAGCTCTTCGATCGACCCAACCATCTGGCCAGCCTTGCGAGCCGGCGGGGCGTTGACGGCGACCGTGGCCTCGCCGCCGCTGCTGGTGACGCCGAGGTCGGCCGGCGTCTTGATCGCAACCTTCTTGCGCTTGGCCATTGTGATGCCGCGCAGCGAGGCCAGGCGCGGGCCATCGGTGAAGGCGTGGTCCGCCGGGTTCACGCCGTTGCGCACGCTGGTCGGCAAGACCACGCGCAGATCGACGCTGACGACGCCCGGCAGCGGGATCTTCTTGGTCTCGACGCCCTCGTCGACCTCACGGCTGACCGCCAGGGCGTTGCCCTCGCGGTCCCAGTCGATCTCGGCCGCGAAGCAGGCCTGCGGCCAGTTGAGCAGCCCGGCGACGCGCTGACCGACCTGGTTGCCCTCGTTGTCTTGCGAGAGCTTGCCGGTGATGATCATGTCGACGCCCTCTTGCTCGGCGACCTTGGCGATGATCTTGGCGATCGCCGCGGTGTCGAGCGTGCTGTCGTCGGCGTCGACGATCACACCGCGGTCGGCGCCCATGGCCAGAAACTGCGTCATGTGTTGACGCTGCTTCTGCGGACAGATCGACAGGACGATGATCTCGGCCAGGCGGTTCTTTTTGTTACTGACGTCGTCGGCGAGGCGCAGTGCGGTCTCGACGGCGTATTCGTCAAAGGCGTTTGGGACCCACTTCACCGAGGAGAGGTCGAGTCCACCAGCGGTGAACTTCAGGTTCTCGTCCGGGTCTGGGATCCGCTTGACGGTCACTAGAATCTTCGTCAAGGGGGCTCCTCCTGAGGCCGGGTGTATCGCTTCTCCGCTGTCCAGCGTCAAGCCATGGCGGCGGCAACGCGGTCTGTGCCGCTTGCGGGCACTCCAGCGCTGCGCTAGCGTTCCCCGCGCGTCGCGCCGGACGACGCTGGCTCAAGATGCGTTGCATCCGCGAACTGCTCAACCGCGCCTCCGTGGCGCTGACGCTCATCCTCTTGACGGTGGTCGCGACCACCGCGTGCACGGCCTGCACCCCGCCCGGTCCAGACCAACCCGAGGCCTCGGGCACGAACAATTCGGAGGCGGCGAGGCCCAAGCGCGAGCGCCAGGAGCTGCCGCCACCGGCCGAGAGTCAGATGATCCGCGAGGCCAAGGGCGTCGATCTGAGCCAGCTCAGCGAGACCCAGCAGGCCACCTTCGTCACGCTGATCAACACCGAGCAGAGCGCGTGCGACAAGCCGCACTCCCTCGCGACCTCGCTGCGTGACGATCCCGAGTGCCGCAACTCGATGTTGGTCGCCCAGCTGATCGCCGATCGCCTCGCGAGCGGGGCGACGCCGTCAGACATCAAGCTCGACATCGACGCGGTCGTCCGCGCCCTGACCCCCTACGAGATCCCGACCGAGGGCCGGCCGACCTACGGCAACGAGCGGGCCCCGGTCGCCGTCGTGGTGTTCGCCGACTTCGAGTGCCCGCACTGCAAGATGGAGGCGCCGGTCTTGCGCAAGGCGGTCCAGCAGTACCGCGGTCAGGCCCGGCTCGTGTTCATGCACTTCCCGCTGCGGATGCACGCCCGGGCCCAGGTCGCCGCGCTCGCGGCCGAGGCCGCCCACCAGCAGGGCAAGTTCTGGGAGATGCACGATCTGATCTTCGATCACCAGTCGCAGCTCGAAGACGAGGACCTCGAGCGCTACGCCAAGCAGATCCAGGGCCTCGACCTCACCAAGTGGAAGGCCGACTTCGCCGCCAAGTCCTCGGAGCTGGCGGTCGCCAAGGATCGGGCGCTCGGCGAGAACCTCGACATCCAGGGCACCCCGGCGGTCTACGTCAACGGACGTCACGTCACGCCGCTGTTGTGGGGCGGCAGCCTCGAAGCCTGGATCGACGACGCCCTCCGCCGATGAGCGCGCCACGTCCGTGGGTCGAGGCCTACGCGCCCGCGACCGTGTCCAACCTCGGCCCGGGCTTCGACTGCCTCGGCCTCGCGGTCCACGGCCCGGGCGACACCGTGCGCGCGCGTCGGCGGACCGAGCCGGGCGTGGTCTTGACCAAGGTCAGCGGCGACGGCGGGCGGCTGCCTCTGGCGTCCGATCAGAACACCGCCTGCGTCGCGGTCGCGGCGATGCTCGAGCGCCTCGGCCTCGGCGCCTCGCACGGGGTCGAGCTCGAGCTCGACAAGGGCCTCCCGCTCGGTAGCGGGCTCGGATCTTCGGGCGCGAGCGCGTGCGCGGCCGTCGTCGCCAGCGCGGCCGCGCTCGACCTACAGGTCGGCAACGAGACGATGATCGAGGCCGCCCGCGTGGCCGAGGCCGTCGCCTGCGGCAGCCCGCACCCCGACAACGTCGCGCCCGCGATCCTCGGCGGCATCGTGCTGATCGCCGCGATCGCGCCGCTGCGCGTGGTCTCGCTGCCCGTGCCCGACAACCTGTGGCTGGCGATCTACACCCCGGGCTGCGAGGTCGCGACCGCGGACGCCCGCGCCGTGTTGCCGCGCGCGGTCGGGCTCGGTGACGCCGTCCGCCAGTCGGCGCGGCTCGGGCTCCTGGTTCACGCGCTTCACACGGGCGACCTCGCGTTGCTCGGCGAGGCGATCGTCGACGATCTGGTCGAGCCTGCGCGGGCGCATCTGATCCCGGGGTTTTTGGACGCCAAGGTCAACGCGCTCGAAGCTGGCGCGCTCGCGTGCTCGATCAGCGGGGCAGGGCCAACGAGCTTCGCGTTGGCCGAGTCCGAGCATCGGGCGAAGGCGCTGCTCGAGATCCTCGAAGAGAGCTTCACCCACGCGGGCGTCGCCGGGCGTGGGCAGGTCGATCGGGTCGGCCCCGGCGCCCGCGTGACCTCGCGGCCGCTCCATTGAGCTGTCAGGGCGCGCCGAACAGGTCGCGGATGAAGAAGTCGCGGTGCCCGGATCGGCTAAGGTAGCGACCCATGGCGGACACCTCCGAGCGGATGACCTGGGACCGGCTGCTGTCGAGCGCGCGCTTGCGTCACGGCGCCGTGACGCCCAGCAGCGAGCCGCGCAATGAATTCGAGCGCGACTACGACCGGATCTTGTTCTCCGAGCCCTTCCGTCGGCTGATGGACAAGACCCAGGTCTTCCCCATGCCGGAGAACGACCACGTCCACAACCGGCTGATCCACAGCCTCGAGGTCGCCTCCGTGGGTCGGTCCATGGGCCGCCTCGTCGGCCGCGAGATGCAGCCCGATCGCTCCGGGGTCCTCGGCGACGTCGTGGCCTCGGCCTGCCTCATGCACGACCTCGGCAACCCGCCCTTTGGCCACGCCGGAGAGGACGCCATCGCCAGCTGGTTCGCCCAGGACGCCCACGCCGAGCTCCTCGCCGACCTGTCCCCAGCCGAGCGCCGGGACCTGATCGAGTTCGAAGGCAACGCCCAGAGCTTTCGCACCGTCGCGCGCTTGAGCATGTACGGCGAGGACGGCGGCATGCGTCTGACCCACGCCGTGCTCGCCGCCGCGGCCAAGTACCCCTGCTCCTCGACCAGCACCGCGCACAAGAAGTTCAACTTCTTCGTCAACGACGCCCCGCTCTTCGCCGAGCTCGCCGAGGGCGTCGGCCTTCTGCCCCGGGGCCGCGACGAGTTCGGCGCAGAGGCCTGGGCCCGCCACCCCCTCGCTTACCTCGTCGAGGCCGCTGACGACGTCTGCTACCACGTCATGGACTTCGAGGACGGCACGATCCTCGGCCTCATCGACGAGGGCACCGCCCGCGCCCAGCTCGCCGCCCTGGTCGGCAAGCCCGAGCTCGGCGGCTCGCGCCGCTCGATCTCCAGCCTCCGGGCCATCGCTATCAACGTCGTGGTCAAGCAGGTCGCCGAGGCCTTCTGTACCCACGAGCAGGCCCTGCTCGCGGGCGAGGCCATCGGCCCCCTGATCGCAGGGATCCCGGCGGCCCCCGCCCTCGACGCCATCCGCGAGCTCTCCGTCGCTCGCTGCTACCGCGCCGAGCAGGTCCTTCGGGTCGAGCTGGCCGGCTACGAGGTCCTCGGCGGCCTGCTCGACTTCCTGGTCCCCGCCGTGCTCGCCGCCCCCGAGGCTCGCAGCAAGCGCCAGCACAAGCTGCTCGGACTCCTGGGCCTCGAGGACGAGGTGGAGCGCAGTCCCTACCAGCGTCTGCTTCAGGTCACCGACTTCCTCGTGGCGCTCACGGACCGTTCGGCGGTGCGGCTGTTTCGCGAGCTACGCGGCACCGAGCTCGCGGGCGCCCGCGGGGTCGGCTGATCTCGAGAGCTCTCGACGCGGTCCTAGCAGCCCGGGCTGCTAGCCCACGATCAGGGCCGTGGCGCCAAGCAGGACGAGGTAGGGGACGAAGGGCAGCATCCCGAGCTTCTCGATCAGCCGCAGCAACAGCTTCAGCGCCCCGAGCCCAACCAC
>NZ_PVNK01000020.1 GCF_002994615.1 Enhygromyxa salina
CCATAGTGCTCCTACTGCTTGTAGACACACGGTTTCAGGGTCTTTTCACTCCCCTCGCAGGGGTTCTTTTCACCTTTCCCTCACGGTACTAGTACACTATCGGTCACCAGGGAGTACTTAGCCTTGGAAGATGGTCCTCCCAGATTCAGACAAGATTCCACGTGCCTCGTCCTACTCGGGGTACTCCTAGGGCCGCTCAGACTTTCACATACGGGGCTATCACCCTCTTTGGCCGGCCTTCCCAAGCCGTTCTGCTAATCCTTGCGGTCCCATGACGGAGCCCCACAACCCCAGCCGGTTGCCCGGATGGTTTGGGCTAGTCCGCGTTCGCTCGCCGCTACTTACGGAGTCTCTGTTGATTTCCTTTCCTGCGGGTAATGAGATGTTTCAGTTCCCCGCGTTGACCTCGCACGCCTATGTATTCAGCGTACGATGATGGGCCATGACGCCCACCGGGTTTCCCCATTCGGATATCCACGGATCTACGCTCGAGTCCAGCTCCCCGTGGCTTTTCGCAGGTATCCACGTCCTTCATCGTCTCCTGGTGCCTAGGCATCCACCGTGTGCCCTTTGTAGCTTGACCTCACTGGCGCCTTGCGTCGGTTGCCCGAACTTCGGCGCCAGCGCGTCCCGTAAACCACCGTCAGATGAGTCGAATCCGAGGTTCCTTTCGTCACCACGAACCCTACTTTTTGCAGTTCTGCTGAGCAGAACTCGTTTGCTCGAGACTCACCCTGACCAGCTCTCCAGCCGGCCAATTTGAGACTCGCTGAGCGTCTCTCGACGCTCATCGACGGAAATTGTGCTACTCGGTTGATCGCTTTCTCAACCCTAGTTGGGTTAATGCTGCGACCATCCGGTGGTCTTGTTCGTCTATCCAGTTGTCAAGGTAGCAGTCTTCGTCAGATCTGGAGGATAGCGGGATCGAACCGCTGACCTCAGGCTTGCAAAGCCCGCGCTCTCCCAGCTGAGCTAATCCCCCGCAGTACCGTGAAGGTACGTAGTGGGCGTGGGAGGATTTGAACCTCCGACCTCCGCCTTATCAGGGCGGCGCTCTAACCAGCTGAGCTACACGCCCAGGTTCCGAAGACAACCTGATTTTCAGGAAGCAATTCGCCTCCTGAAAACTGAAGAGTAGGGGACCACGAAACATGCACTTGGTAACAACCTGACCGAGGTCAGGGTGCGCCCACGGGTTCGACCTGAAGTGCTCGAGCTCGAGGCTCGGGCAAACTCCTAGAAAGGAGGTGATCCATCCCCACCTTCCGGTAGGGATACCTTGTTACGACTTCACCCCAGTCACCGATCACTCCTTGGTAAGCGCCCTCCCGAAGGTTAGGCTACCCACTTCTGGAGCA
>NZ_PVNK01000021.1 GCF_002994615.1 Enhygromyxa salina
TGTGTATAAGGGACAGAGGGGGGCGAGGGGGCCGAGCTCGCGGTCCGACGGGTCATGACGCGGCTGGTCCACCCCGGCGAGGTCGCCCTCGGGGACACGCGGCGCCGCGCGACCCGTGACGAGCTCGGCGCCGACGAGCTGACCGCGCGGGTCCTGACGGCCTTCGTGAACCACGCCCGCGTGCTCGTCGCGTCCGAGGTCGCGGGCGTCGAGGTGTTCGAGATCGCCCACGAGGCGCTGCTGCGCGAGTGGACGACCCTCGTCGACTGGCTCAACGCCGACCGTGAGGCCCTGCGCCTGCGCCACGAGCTGGGCGCGAGCGCCGAGAAGTACGCGGCCCACCTGGACCCCGAGTACCTGTGGGGCAAGGGGCGGGTCGAGGAGGCCGAGCGGGTCCTCGCGCACAGCACCGTCGAGCTCCTCGACGACGAGCGCTCGTTCCTGATCCGCAGCCGCCAGCGGGCCCGCAAGCGTGACTGGCTCGTGCGTGGCGCGCTCACGAGCGTGATCCTCGTGCTGATCGCGTTCTCGGGCTTCGCCCTCCTGCTCGCGCTCGAGAACCAGCGGCAGGCCAGCGACAACCAGGCCCTGCTCGCGTCTGAGCGGTCCGAGCGCGAGCGAGCCGACGACGGGGTCAACGCCCAAAAAGGGCTGCGGGCGTCGATGCTGGCCGAGGGGCGGATGGACCTCGAGCCGCTGGCGCTGGCGATCGAGGCCCTCGGCGCCTACGGGCCGCCGTTCACACGCCTGCCGCCGCCTGACGCCTATCAGGGGATGCTCGATGCCCTCGCGATGCGAACCGTCGTCGGCCCCGTCGCGGTCCTCGACGGCCACAAGGGCAGCGTGGTCGCGGTCGGGTTCTCGCCTGACGGCCGTCGGCTCGCAACGGGGAGCCTCGACGGCAGCGTGCGCCTGTGGGACCCGGGCACGGGCGAGCAGCTCGCGGTCCTCGACGGTCACAGCCGCAGCGTGACCGCGCTCGCGTTCTCACCCGATGGCTCGCGGCTTGCGAGCGCGAGCTGGGATCGCAGCGTGCGCCTGTGGGACCCCAGCTCGGGCGAGCCCCTCGCTCGGCTCGACGGCCACCGCGACGACGTGGTCGCGCTCGCGTTCTCGCCCGATGGCGCGCGCCTGGCCACGGCCAGCTCCGACGACACCGCGCGGCTGTGGGACGCCGAGTCCGGGGCGCCGATCGCGATCCTCGAGGGCCACGCCGCCAACGTCAGCGCGCTCGCGTTCTCGCCCGACGGCTCGCGCCTGGCCACGGCCAGCCACGACGCGAGCGCGCGGATCTGGGACGCCGGGTCCGGGGCCCCGCTGCGCACGCTCGAGGGCCACGACAGTCGGATGCTCGACCTCGCGTTCTCACCTGACGGCGCCCGCCTGGTCACCTGCGGCTACGAGCCGGTCGCGCGGCTGTGGGACGTGGCGAGCGGGGACCCGCTCCTCAGCTTCGAGGGCCACCGCAGCAGCGTGGTCGCGGCCGCGTTCTCGCCCGACGGCTCGCAGCTCGCAACGGCGAGCTTCGACGACACCGCGCGGCTGTGGGACGCGAACACTGGTGAGCAGCTCGCGAGCTTCGAGGGCCACACCGACGACGTCCTCGCGCTCGCGTTTTGGGCCGACGGCGCCCGCCTGATCACTGGCAGCGCCGACGCGAGCGCGCGGCTGTGGGACCTTCGCTCCGGGCGCGAGCTCGCCGCGCTCACCGGTCACGGCGGGGGTGTCCTCGCGCTCGCCTCGGCCGTGGATGGCTCGCGCTTCGCGACGGCCAGCGCGGACTCGACGGCGCGGGTGTGGGAGCTGAGCTCCAAGGCCCCGCGCGGTCGCCTGAACGGCCACGCGGGCAAGGTCGCCGCGCTGCGCTACTCGCCCGACGGCTCGCGCCTGGCCAGCGCGGGCTACGACGCGAGCGTGCGCCTGTGGGATCCGGCCACGGGCTCGCAGCTCCGCGCGCTCGACGGCCACGGCAGCTACGTGGTCGCGCTGGCCTTCTCGCCCGACGGCTCGAAGCTGGCGACGGCCAGCTACGACTCGAGCGTGCGCCTGTGGGACGCCCGCTCGGGCGCCTCGCTGGCGGTGTTCGAGGGCCACGAGAGCTACGTGGTCGCGCTGGCCTTCTCGCCCGACGGCTCACGCCTGGCCAGCGCCAGCTACGACGCGAGCGCGCGGCTGTGGGGCGTCGAGTCCCACGAGTCGCTGGCGGTGTTCGAGGGCCACGAGAGCTACGTGGTCGCGCTGGCCTTCTCGCCCGACGGCTCGAAGCTGGCGACGGCCAGCTACGACTCGAGCGTGCGCCTGTGGGATGTCCACTTCGAAGATCAGCGCGCCGTGCTCGAGGGCCACGGCAGCTACGTGGTCGCGCTCGGGTTCTCGCCCGATGGCTCGACCCTCGCCTCGGCCGGCTGGGATCACGACGCGCGGCTGTGGGACGTGGCCTCGGGCACCCAGCGGCTCGTGCTCGAGGGCCACCGTGATCGCGTGACCGCGCTCGCGTTCAGCCCCGATGGTTCGCAGCTGGCGACCGCCAGCGCCGACGATCAGCTGCGCCTGTGGACGGTCGAGACCGGGGCCACGTCGCAGATCTTCGCGGGCCATCGCGACGACGTGCTCGCGCTCGGTTTTTCGCCCAGTGGTGCCCAGCTCGTGACCGCCAGCGCCGACGACAGCGTGCGCCTGTGGGATCTGAGCTCGGGCCGCGAGCTCGCGACGCTCGTCGGCCACGGCGGCGACGTCAACGCGGTCGTGTTCGCCCCGGACGGGTCCTACTTTGCCAGCGCGGGGTCGGGCGGCGGCGTGATCTTGTGGCCGATGCCCGCGACCGCGCTCGGCCTGGCCTGCGCTCGCATCGAGCCCTACCTGGTCGGAACTTCGTCGGCCCCAATCTGCGCCCAGCTCCGCTGAAGACGGCCGACTCAGCCCTCGCCGTCGAGCTCGCGCCTGAGCTCCTGGGCCCAACCATCGAGCCCGCGCAGCGTCGTCTCGAGCGCCTCGCGCGACCTTGCGAGCGCGCGCATCTCCTCGTCGAGGCGCGCTCGGCCTCGGCGCATGCGGGTCTTGATCGTGCTCGGGGGCATGTCGAGCGCGACGGCGATCTCGCGCACGCGCATGTTCTCCCAGTAGTGGAGCTCGAGCATCAGCTGGGTGTCGAGGGGCAGCCGCCGCAGCGCCGCGAGCAGCAGCTTGTTTTGGCCGTGGGCGTCGATCGCCGCCGACGCGGAGGGATCGAGCCCGGCGAGGGTGGCGTGTTGGGGATCAAAGCGCTCACGGTCGCGGATCGTGTTGCGAAGGTGCTCGAGCAGCTTGTTGCGCGCGATGCCGAACAAGAAGCTGCGAAAGCCACCCTCGGCTCGGAGTCGATCGAGGGCGCCGTCGAGGAGGCCGAGGAAGGTCGCCTGGACCAGGTCGTCGCTGTCGGAGCCGACCTTGCTCATGAAAAAGCGCACGATGCTCTCGAGGTGGCGCTCGACCAGGGTCGCGCCCGCTGCTCGGTCGCCCGCGCGCCAGCGCGCGAGCAGCTCGCTGTCCGAAAGCGCCTCGAGTCCGCTCATGTCGTCGTCGAGCATAGCTCATCGGGGGCCGGCGCCGGGGCGACCCAAGCGCGCCGAGCTCACCAGCATCCTCGCCGCTCACGCGCTCTTCGCCGGCCTCGGTCTGCTCGCGCTGGCCGAGCCCGACCTGGGCCGACGCAGCAACGCCAAGCGGGGCGATCTGATGCGCAACGCTGCGCCGGACATCGAGGCCGCGAGCACGCCCTTGGCTCGGCGGCCGTCGGCTGTCCAACAAGCTGGTGCGCGGCTCAGAGCCCGCAATGCTTCGATCAATTGATGACGGGTGAATGGGACACGCGAAGGTCACAACCGCTCGAAGGATGTCGTCCATGACCCATTTTTGTGGTGTGATCGTCACCGCGAGTTTCGTTGCAGTCGGAGCTGCACCCGACGACAGTCCGCGCCATGGGAACGATCGGCCGCCGAACTTTCATGATCACCGGTGGCGCGACCACCATCGCGCTCTCCCTCGCGACCCTCGGTCGTAGCCGCCGGGCAAGCGCCCGCGGTCGCTGGGGTGAGCTCATCGCCGACCCCGAGGGGGTCCTCGATCTCCCGGCCGGCTTCAGCTACGAGGTCCTCGAGGCCGTCGGCGACGACATGGACGACGGCTACCGTGTCCCCGGTCGCCCCGACGGCATGGCCTGTTTCGCGGGCCCCGACGACACGCTGATCCTCATGCGCAACCATGAGAACAGCGCAGGCGACCTCGCCAACGGGCCCTACAAGACCGGCCAGCGGCCGCCGGTCGAGGCCTACGAGGACAACGCGACCGGCGGCGTGACCCGTGTGGTCATCGACGCGAACACCTACGCGCGGATCTCCAGCAACCTCGTGCTCGTCGGCACGGTTCGCAATTGCGCGGGTG
Source organism: Enhygromyxa salina (assembly GCF_002994615.1). GTDB lineage: Bacteria > Myxococcota_A > Polyangia > Nannocystales > Nannocystaceae > Plesiocystis > Plesiocystis salina_A. The sequence goes on from NZ_PVNK01000021.1 coordinate 4,420, forward strand.
GGCCTAGCAGCCCGTGGTGCAATGCATCGTGTCGCCTCGCGCCGGAATTTTCGCCGAGGGCGCGAAGCCAAAACGCCGCTGTACCGGGCGTACTGCAAGTTTTGGCGACAAAGCCCTCGGCGAAAAGGCCAAGCGAGGCGGCGCGAGGCATTGCACCCCGGGCTGCTAGCCCGTGGGGCTGGCTGTCGTGCGAGGAGAACACCAACATCAACGACGGCGTCCGCCACGGCTACACCTTCTTGTGCCCGACCGACGCCGCGACGGTCCAGACGCCGCAGCGGATCGACGGCTACGGCCGCTACAACCACGAGGCCGTCTGTGTCGATCCCTCGAACAACTACGCCTATCTGACCGAAGACCGCGGCGACTCGTGCCTCTATCGCTTCGTGCCCGACGAGGTCAACGAGCCCTTCGTCGGCACCCTGCAGGCGCTCAAGGTCGTCGGCGTCGACGAGTACGACACCTTCGGCATGGCCGAGGACGAGGTGCTCGACGTCGAGTGGGTCGACATCGACAACCCGGACCCGGACGACGACAGCGTCCGCGACGAGGCCCAGGCCAAGGGCGCCGCGAGGATCGTCCGTGGCGAGGGCATCTGGTTCTTCGAGGGCCAGGTCTACATCTGCTCGACCAGCGGCGGGCCGATCGGCAAGGGCCAGATCTTCCGGTTGATCGACGGCGACAGCCCGACCCTCGAGCTCCTCGTCCACGCGACGGATCAGGGCGTGCTCGACAACCCCGACAACATCACCGTCGCGCCCTGGGGCGAGGTGTTCATCGCCGAGGACGGCGACGGCGATCAGTACATCCGCTGGGTCAACGAGCTCGGCGAGATCTGCGACTTCGCCCGCAACGCCATCAGCGACAGCGAGCTCGCTGGCGTGTGCTTCTCGCCCGACGGGCAGGCGATGTTCGTCAACATCCAAAATGACGGGCTGACGCTGGTTGTGACCGGGCCGTTTCCGATGATGGGCGGCGGACACGGAGACGGAGACGGCGACACCGGAGACTCGGAGACCGGAGACGGCGACCCTGGAGACGGCGACCCTGGAGACGGCGACCCTGGTGAGGCTGGCGACGAGCTCGGCGACGGGGGGGACACGGGGACCGGCACTGGCGGTGACAGCGACGCGGGGATCGAGGACGCAGCCGGTTGCAGCTGCTCGGTCGAGGGCGACGATCCATCCGGGCTCGCGGCCGCCGTGACCGTCGCGGCGGCGATCGTTTTGCGCGGCCTGCTCGTACGCGGCGACGAGGGGGACTCGGTCGGCGACTGACGCCGAGTTCACGTCTGCGCCACGTAGACGTGGCGCGCTCGCAACCCTCATCGAGGACACCATACCCATGTCCCTGTCCAAGGCTGCGAAATCTGCTCTGACCCTCAGCTTGCCCCTCGCGCTCGCGCTGACCGGCTGTGGCGATGACGTCACGGGTGACACCGGAACCGAGACCGAGACCGAGACCGAGACCGGAAGCGGGGACGGCGACGGCGACACGGGAGATGGCGACGGCGATACGGATGATGGCGAAGGCGACCCGGGAGACGGGGATGGGGATGGGGATGGGGA
>NZ_PVNK01000022.1 GCF_002994615.1 Enhygromyxa salina
CCTCGCTTGGCCTTTTCGCCGAGGGCTTTGTCGCCAAAACTTGCAGTACGCCCGGTACAGCGGCGTTTTGGCTTCGCGCCCTCGGCGAAAATTCCGGCGCGAGGCGACACGATGCATTGCACCACGGCCTGCTAGCAGCAGCCGAGATCTCCGGGCGACAGCGCGCTTTGACCCCCGGTCGGTCGGCGCGCGTGATATGAGAGTCGAGCGCACGCCCGCGGAATTCCGATGCCAAAGCTCGCCCCACGCTCCCTCGCCCTGACCTTGCCCATGCTCCTCGCTGTCGCCGCGTCCGCGATCGGATGCAGCGATCTCGGGACCCACAAGATCCAGATCGACGGCAACACGGCGGTGACCGAGGGCTTCGCCACGGCCGACGGGTGGACGGTCAACTTCCAGAGCTTCGTCGTCGTGGTCCACGATCCGGGCCTGATCGAGCGAAGCGACAACGAGCCGACCTGGGTCCGCCAAAACGGGGTCACGGTCTGGGACGTCGTCAGCGGCCTCCCAGAGGGCGACGAGTTCAGCCGGCAGATCCGGGCCACGCGCTACGACGGCGCGGACTTTCGCATCGCGCCCGCCGACATCAGCGAGTACGAGGCCGTCGCTGGCAACGCCCCAGGCGAGATCGTCGACGCCGCGGTCGAGGAGGGCTGGTCGATCCACGTGGTCGGCTCGGCCGACGCCGCGATGACCACCGTCCACTTCGACTGGACCTTCGACACCAACACCTTCTATCGGTGCAAGCTCGACGGGGACGACGCCGTCGAGCTCATGGCCGACGGCGTCGAGACCTCGACCCTCGAGATCCTCGGGGACGCGCTGTTTCGGACCGCGCTCGGCGACCCGGACGCGGGCCTCGCCTTCCAACCGATCGCGGACGCCGACGCGAACGACGACAACATGGTGACCGTCGACGAGCTCGAGGCCGCGGGCCTGCTCGACACGCTGACCTCGCTGACCGCTGAGCTCGGGGGCGTGCGCGGTGCCGGGCCGTGCCCCGAGTACGAGGCCCCCGACTCGGAGTAGCTCCGCCTGGGAGCGCACCTGGACTGAGGTCACTGTGATCTTACTTGCACATAGTCTGTGGTCCGCGGCCATCCGCGCGAGCCGGCTCCCCGAGCCAAGTTCCGAAATTGCGAATTTCTTGCTTGCGCTCGTTGCGCCGGCTGATCAATAGTCCCCATCCGGCTCATGAATCGGGAAGTCACCTACGAGGACATCACCCGGGCGGTAGACAACCGGGATCCGCAGCTCGCCGATCTCATCGTCCGCTACCTCCTGCTCCCAGACCCGCCTGAGGATCGGCCCGAGGACGCCGAGCAGAGCGAGGCCCGCCCGCTCTCCCAGGACGCCTGGACGCTGCAGAAGCTGCGCAGCACCCTGGCCCCCTACTCGCTGTGGGGCAAGAGCGCCGACGAGATCAAGAACGTGCGCGTCGACGCGTGGGAGCAGCTGATGGCCGCCCCCCACCCGCCGCCGCGCCTGCGTCTCGGCGATCTGTTGCTGTCGATCTACGAGCGCGGCGAAGAGTCGGATCGGTCCGCGCTGGTCGAGGTGTTCCGCAACGCGAAGATGGGCTGGGGCGTGTGGAAGGCCGCCAAGCGGATCTACAAGCTCTCGGAGCAGCGCCACGACGCCGAGATGTTCGGGGTCCTGGCCTGGCGCCTCGACGTCTACAGCCACAAGCCCAACAACTTCGGCGAGATCTCGCCGGCCACCACGATGTACATGCGCCGCCGGGCCTGGCGATACCTCCGCCACCTCGGCGTCGCCGTGCCCGAGCTCTATCCGCAGTTCGCCGTCCAGGTCCTGCGCCACTACGAGGCCGGCTTCCGCCCCGGCGGCTGCTGGATCATCCATCAGATCTGGAACCACAAGGAGCTGGTCGGCAAGCGCAGCCCCGGCTGGCGCTCGACGCCGCCCGACAAGCTGGCCAACCGGGCCTACGACGAGGCCTGGAAGCTGACGGCCGAGCCGCTCTTGCGCCTGATCGAAGACTCCGAGAACGACGGCGTCCTGCGCTTCGCAACCCGGTCGCTCGAGCAAGACTTCCCCGAGACCCTGCGCGAGGTCGACCCGGCCTGGCTCGCTCGCCTCGGCAAGAAGCCGGCCGGCTCGGTCCACGAGTTCGTGGTCTCGCTGCTCGAGCGCAGCCCCGAGTTTCACCAGAGCAAGCTCGCCGACCTCGGGCTCCACGACATGGTCCTCGACCTGCTCGGCTCGCCGAGCGAGAAGGCGGCCAAATACGCGATCGAGTACGCCAACGCCCACGCCGGGACGATCCGGGCCCCGCGCCTCATCGAGCTGCTTCAGACCGGGACCAACCCCGTGCGCAAGTTCGCCCAGGCCCGGCTCGACAAGCTCTCGGCCAAGGACATCGGGCTCCCGGGTCTGATCGCGCTGCTCAGCACCTCGGCCAAGAATTTCGCAACCAAGAAGATCGAAGAGGGCTTTGGCCCCGACGATCTGACCCCCGAGCTCTACGTCGATCTGTTGACGGGCGGCTGGCAGCAGCGGCGCTGGGTCGAAGAGTTTTTCACCAAGCACAAGAAGAAGCCCTCGGCGGCGCTGCTCAAGTTCGCGGTCGAGAGCGCCAAGCTCGGCTACTGGGACAAGCGCTCGGCCTTCGAGCAGCTCGGCTCGCGCAAGGCCAAAGACATCGGCATCGACTGGATCAAGCAAAAGCTGCTCGAGCCCGAGTTCTCCGACGAGGTCGGCGGCTGGCTCAGCCGCGGGATGTTGAAGGGCGACGAGCTCGACGTCGAGTGGCTCAAGGGCCTGGCAATGAACCCGCGCCTGCGCGCGGTGTCGCTGCGGGTGCTCGGCAACACCAAGCTCGTCGCGCCCAAGCGCATCGGCCTGCCGTGGCTGCTGGCCATGGCTCGCCAGCTCGACCCCGAGCTCTACGGCTTCGCCCGCAACCACCTGCTCGAGCACTTCGGACCCGGCGACTTCGCGCCCGGCGCGGGCAGCGACGAGGCCGCCGGTCTCGATCGCCTGTGGTCGATGGCGGTCGGCAAGGACGAGCCCGAGTCGGTCCGCAAGGTCGCCCAGACCTACCTTCAGTTTCACCACCCCGACATCGGCCCCGAGCGCGAAGATCCGCTCTACGACGTGCTCAAACCCAAGCTCACGCCCGCGCACTACACAATCGAGCGCGTGCGCGAGAGCCTGTTCGATCCGCGCCCCGACGTGCGTCGCTTCGCCGCCGAGATCGGGAGCCGCGAGCTGGTCCGCTGGGGCAAGCGCGATCTCGTCTATCGGCTCGCGGCCAGCGAGTACACGGAGCCGCGCAAGATCGGCAGCGAGGTCCTGCTCGAGATCGGTGAGCTCCACGAGGGCAAGCCCCAGGCGCCGATCGAGTGGCTGGTCGCGGCGCGGGTGTTCGCCCTGGCCGAGAGCGCGCTCAAGGCCAGCCGCGAGGTCGCCTCGGCCCTGATCCGGCGCCACTATCACCGCCTCGGTGGGGCCGCGAAGCTGGCCTGGCTGATGGAGAGCCCCGACCGCGAGGTCCGGCTGTTCGCGGTCCGGCTGCTGTGGGAGCAGCACCGCCCGCTGACGATCCCGACCAGCTGGAAGCCAAACAAGGGGCCGGGCGCGCGGCCGAGCGCGGGGGCGGCCAGCGACGCCAGCGCCCAGCCGCCCGCGGCGGACGAGCGCTTCGAGACCGGCGAGGCCCTGCGCCAGTTCTTGCGCACGGTCATGTTTGGGCTCCCGCCCGGGCGCGTCGAGCGACGCGAGCCGATCGCGGGGCTGCCCTCGCGGCGGCTCTCGGCCAGCGAGGGCAAGCGCCGCCTGATCGAGGTCGTCCGCGATCTGGCGATCGAAGACGCCGAGTTCGCAACGGTCGCCGTCAGCGTGCTCGACGAGTTCATGAATTCCCACGCCCGCGGCGAGTGGCAAGGCTGCGTGGCCGCGCTCGCGCGCATTCGCCAGGCTCACCCGGACATCACCACGGATCTGCCACCGGCCAGGCAGGAGCAGCGGCAGTCGGCCTAGGGCAGACGCAGGAGATCGACGATGGGTACCCTCAAGTACGGAACGCACCTCGAGCACCTGTGGGCCGTGGCCGGCTCTCGCTCCGGGCGGATGATCGCCGTCGCCGGTGAGCGCGACAGCGAGGCCGTCGACAGCTCGAAGGTTCACGTCTACACCAAGAGCAAGCTCGAGCCGGTCGTCGCGTTCGAGGTCGAGGGCGCGATCGCGGCGCTCGACTTCGCCGGCGGCGATCTGCTCCTCGCTGGGGGCTCGCGCGGCGAGCTCCACGGCTTCGACATCGGCGGCGACTCGCCGAGCGAGGTCCTGACCCACGGCCACGGGCTCGAGGTCGGGATCACGGCGATCACCAGCGACGACAAGGGCCAGACGATCGCGGTCGTCGACGACTCGGGTCACGCGGCCGTCTACGCCCTCGACGCTGCCGAGGGCAGCGCGGCCAAGCTCACCGAGCTCTACCGTGCCCGGCTCAGCCCGCGCTCGCTGCGGACCGCTGCGTTCGACCCGAGCTCCGGCAAGCTCGCCGTCGGCGGCGACGACGGCATCGTCCGGGTGCTGGCGGTCGGCAAGGAGGGCGTCGAGGGCGAGGTCCGCGAGATCCCGACGGGCGAGAAGGGCATCACCGCGCTGACCTTCACCGGGGACGGGCGCGTGATCGCGGGCTGCGGCGACGGCTCGATCCGGGTCAGCTACCTCGAGGGCGCCGCAGACGAAGAAGATCGCTCGGGCGATCAGGCCCACGTCGGGCCGGTCAGCGGCTTGGTCCTCGGTCTGCAGCTCCAGGACGAGGCCGGCCGCGAGCTCACCCGGCGGCTGCTCTCGATTGGTCACGACGGCAAGCTCAAGGCCTGGATCCACGACACCCGCCGCCAGCCCAAGACCGTCGAGCTCGGGACCAACCTCAAGCTCCACGCGATGGCCTGGCTGCGGCCCTACCGGGCCAAGGACGACGCCAAGGGCGGGACCCTGCTGATCGTCGACGCCAAGCGGCGCCTCCACCTGATCGCCCTCGACGCCCAGTCGTCGCCGAGCGAGGACATCGATCGGATCGCCTCGCACTTCGCCAAGCTCTCGAACGACCTCAAGGCTCGCAAGGACGAGCTGCGCGAGCAGGCCGTCAACGAGCTCGCGGCGCTGCCCGAAGACTCGGCGCGCTCGCTCCTCGATCGGGTGATCGCCAAGGATCGCAAGCCCGCCGTCCGCAAGCTCGCGTGTGAAGCCGTGGCCAAGGGCCAGCGTCGGCGCAGCCGCGGGGCCCTGCGCGCGGCCCTCAACGACGGCGACAAGAGCGTGCGCCTGGCTGCGTTCGCGGCCCTGCGCGCGATCGAGGGCGGGCGCGCCCTGGCCCCGGTCCGCGCGGCGCTCGGATCCAAGCACGCCGATCTGCGCAAGCTCGCGGTCGAGCAGCTGCCCGATCTGCGCAGCGTGTCGCCGCTGGTCCCGGGCCTCGTCGCCGAGCGCCTGCGCGACAAAGACAGCACCGTCCGCGCTGCGGCGCTCGAGGCCCTGTGCAAGCTCGAAGCCGCCGGCTCGCGCGTGCCCCTGCGGACCGCCTACGAGCAGGGGCCCCCGGACATCCGCATCGCCGCCCTGCGCAAGCTCTACGTCCTGCGCAAGGGCGAGGTCACGGGCGAGCCCGATCCGACCGGCCGCGACCTGTTCGAGGACGCCCTCGACGACAAGGACGCCGAGGTCCGCGAGACCGCGTTCTTGCTCTCGGTCGGGATCCGGCCCCGGCTCCTGGCCAAGCTCCACGCCACCTTCAAGACCGAGATCGACAAGCTCGCCAAGCTCGGGACCACGCTCTCGCTCTCGGCCGGCGAGGTCAGCGAGGCCGAGCTCGAGCCCTTGTTCGCGGCCATGGCCTGCCGCGAGGCCGACACCGCCCTGCGCGGGGCCAAGAGCCTCGCGGTCCTCGGCGACGCGCGCTCGACCGGGGCGCTGCTGCAGCTCTCGCGCGAGCCCGACGCCAAGGTCCGGCGCCTGGTCGTCGACGCCCTGTTCGTCGGGATCCTCGCGATGCCCAGCGACGATCGCCTCGCCGGGCGCCTCCAGTGGCTGCTCGACGACCAAGACAGCACCGTGCGCGCCGCGGTGTTCGACAACCTCCAGCTGTTGGCCTCGGACCGCGGGGACGCGGGCGCCCTCGATCTCGCCGAGCTCGCCCTCGGCGCCGCCAGCCAGGACATGCGCGTGCGCGCGCTGCAGATCCTGGTCGAGTTCGGCGGCAAGGGCAAGCGCGCGAGCGACGAGGCATTGGCCAAGCGCGCCGACACGCTGCTCGGCGACGCGCTCGACGACGAGGCCAACAAGGTCCGCAAGGAGGCGTTCCGAACCCTGTGGGCCTGGCACAGCAAGAACCCCCAGACGCCGCTGACCCGGGGCGCCCACTCGCGCCACGCCGACATCCGCGAGGACGTGGTCAAGGAGCTCGATCGCCAGCAAGACAGCTGGGCCGACGAGCTGCTGCTCGGCCTGATCGCCGATCAGAGCGTCGCGGTCGGGACCGCCGCGTTCGAGGCCCTGACCAAGTCGAGGTCCAACAAGGAGCGCGTCGCTCGTTACAAGCCGCGGGCCGAGGTCTACCTCGCCGCGATGGGCTCGCCGCGGCCCCAGGTCCGCGCGCTCGGGGCTCACGGCGCGCGCCGTGCCGAGCGCGATCTGGTCCGCAAGCGCCTGATCGAGCTGCTCGAGGACGAGCACGTCGAGGTCCACACCAAGGCGATCGAGACCATCGACCGCCTCCTGGCCAAAGATCAGCACGCCTGGAACCAGGCCTACTCGAGCAAGTTCTGGGGTCTGCGGGTCCGGGCCGCGGAGCTGTGCGGCAAGCGCCGTGACGATCGGGCGATCGCGCCGATGCGCGCGCTGCTGACCATCCCCGACAGCGATCCCAACCGCCCGAGCCCGGACCTGCGCCAGCGCGGCGCCCGGGCGATGGCCGACGTCGGCGACCGCGGCAGCATCTCGTTCTTCGTCGAGCTGCTCGAAGACAGCGATCCGGTCGTCCGCGAGATGGCCAGCCGCGGGCTCGCGACCGCCTGCGAGCGCCGCGACACCCAGGTGCTGCTCGCCGCCTTGTCCCACAACGATCTCCCGGTCCGCAGCTGGATCGCCGAGGGCCTCGCCCGGCTCGGAGACGTCCGCGCGGTCCCGGTCCTGGTCGGCACGCTGTCCCACGATCACCGCCCGATCCGGCTCGGCGCGATCCTCAGCCTCGCCGCGCTCGGGCCCGATGGCTCGCGCGGGCTCCTGCGCGGGCTCGAAGACAGCGACCGCGAGGTTCAGGACCTCGTGTTCGCGATCGTCGTCGCCCGCGACGTCGCCCGGGTCCGCTCGGGCCAGGCGCCATCCTTGATGTTGGCCGCGCTCGCGTCGTCGCAGCCGGAGATCCGCTACGTCGCCGCCCGGGCCCTCGAGGAGCGCCAAAGCGGCGACTCGCTCATGACCTTCGCGACCGAGCTGGTCGGGCCGCCCAAGCCCAGCCGCGCGGCGGACATGAAGAAGTGGCCCGAGCAGAGCGAGCGTGACGCTCGCCTCCGGGTCGTCGTCGACTCGCTCGCGAGCGACGACCCCTCGCTGCGCTACGCGGCCGCGCGGGTGCTCTCGCTCCGGACCCAGGCGCTGGCCTTCTGGCGCGAGTCCGGTCGGCTCAAGGGCCCCCAGGCCGACGCCAGCGCGCCCCAGACCAACTGGGAAGACGGCGAGAGCCGCGCGAGCCGGCGCAGCGGCTGGATCCGCCGGCTGATCGGCGGCGCCGTCGATCTGGCCAAGACCGCCAAGCCGGACATGCGCCCGGCGCCCGGGGCCGGCGATGGCGTGGTCACCGAGCTGCGCCCGAGGGTCGGCGGCGAGCCGCCCGCGCCCGAGCTCGGCGAGATCCGCCGGCTGGTGTTTGGCACCTACGCGGGCCTCGTCCGCCAGGCGCCCGCGCCCGGAGCCGTCGACGAGACCCACCGCGTCCGCCGCGACAGCATCGATCGTCTCGGCAAGCTCGGCGAGGCCGAGGAGGTCGGGCGCGACTCCGTGCTCCCGGTCCTGCGCCGGGCGCTGAGCGACCCCAACCACCTCGTGCGTCGGGCCGCGGTCACCTCCTTGCGTGGGCTCTACCAAGACGGCGCCGTCGCGCCCCTCGGTCTGGCCCTGCAGTCTTCGGCGTCCGATGTCGGGCGCGCGGCGGTCGACGAGCTCGTCCAGCTCGCGCTGTCGGGCGAGGGCGAGCACGCCGCGGCCCGGGCCATGGCCCTCGAGGGCGTCGACGCGCCCAACGCCGAGGTCCGGGCTCACGCGCTCTTGCAGATCCAAAAGCTGTTCGACGCCGAGAGCCTCGAGCCCTGGTTCGTGGCCCTCGGCAGCACCCACGCCGACCTGCGCCTCTCGGTCGTCGATCGCCTCGTCGACGCCCGCGACGATCGCGTCGGCGAGGCCCTGATGCGGGCGATGGAGAGCGACCACGAGGATCTGCGCCTCAAGGCCGCCAGCGCCCTCGCCCGGCGCGGGGATCTGCGCACCGTCGACGTGCTCTCGGGCTTCCTGCGCGCCGAGGACAAGCGCGTGGCCACGCGCGCGGTCGAGGCTCTGGTCTCGCTCGCGCGGGTCCGGCGTCCGGTCGAGGGCGGTGAGCCCGGTCAGACCGAGCCGGTCCCCGGGGCCGCCGCCGCCGCGGCCGAGTGCGTCGCCGCCCGGCTCGAGGACGACCCCGATCGCACGGCCGACCGCAACGCGCTGATCAGCGCCTTGATGCGGATCGGCGACGTCAAGGGCACGCCGGTCTTGCTCGGCTTCTTGACCGACGACGACGCCGGCCTGCGCACGCGCAGCTTCGACGCCCTGGTAGCGATCGCGCGCGACCCCGAGCAGGCGCCGCAGCGCCTCGACAAGGGCGTGGTCCGGGCCCGCTACCGCGAGGCCGTGCTGCTGCCGTGGCTCGGCGCGGTCATCGAGGGCAACGACGCCTCGCTGCGCGAGAAGACCGCCCGGATCCTGCGTGACGTCGACGACAGCGCGGCCGAGACCCTGCTCGCCCGGCTCCTCGAAGACCGCGAAGAGTCGGTCCGCGTCGCCGCCTGCGAGGTCCTGGCCTTCCGCGCCGAGTGGGTCGAGGGGGCGACCCTCGACGCGCTCGAGGCCACGCTAAAGGTCGGGCGCCGCGAGCTGGTCCTGCCGGCCGCCGAGGGCCTCGCCGCCCGCGGGCGCGCCGAGGCCTTCAAGGCGCTGCTCCTGGTGTTCAAGGCCGGGGCCGACGCCGAGCGTCGGCGGGCGATCCACGCGCTCGGGACCCTCGGCGATCGCCGGGCGCTCGAAGACCTCGAGCCGCTGCTCGATCCCGAGGCCGAGATCACCGACGAAGATCGGGCGCTCGCGCCGGTCGCCGTCGAGGCGCTCGGGGCCATGCTCGCCAAGCTCGAAGATCCCGACGAGCGCGATCGCGTGCGCGAGACCGTCGAGCGGGCCGCGCAACAGGGCGCCCACAACCTCCGCTTGGGGGCCATCTCGGGGCTCAGCCACGCGGGCGACGACCGCAGCCGCGCGCTGATCGAGAAGATCGCCCGCGAGCGGCTCGAGCCCGAGGCGATCCGCGTCCGCGCGGCCCAGCAGCTCGGCACGCTCGGCGACGCCGGCTCCGAGGATGTCCTCGCCGAGCTCCTCTCGGACGCCAGCGCCACGGTCCGGACCACCGCGCACAAGGCCCTCCAGCGGGTGTTCCCGAGCGAGCGCACGCGCACGGCCCTGCTCGCGCTGCGCAGCCGCCACGCCGAGATCAGCGGACCGGCCGCGAGCTTCCTCGCGACCCACGGCGACTCCGAGGTCCTCGTCGGGCGGATGACCGACATCAAGGATGACTCGGTCCGCCAGCGCCTGCGTCGGGGTCTGATCCGTCGCGGCGAGTGCCCGTCTTCGCTCGCGGAGCTCCTCCGGGGTCAGGCCGCCGCCCAGCGGGCCGACGCCGCGTGGATCGCGGGTGCGGCTGGGGCCGACGCCAAGTCCAAGCTCGGGCCCGCGCTGGTCGAGGCCGCGTCGAGCTCGGCCAAGCAGTGGCGCGAGCTCGCGGGCCAGGCGTCGCAGGCCGACGCCGCTCGGGCCTGGCGCGCGAGCCTCTGGGCCGGCCGCCGGATCGGCGTCGATCTCGCGAGCGCGGCCGCATCGGTCGTCGACGGCGAGGCCGGAGGCGGGGCCGAGGTCCCGATCGCGGTCCTCGGCGAGGCGCTGCGCTACCTGGCCGAGCACGGGACCCGGGACCACCTCGCCAAGATCGAGCCGGCGCTGAGCCACCGCGACGCCTCGGTCCGCGCCGCCGCCGGGGCGGCCGTGGCCAAGCTCGCGGGCGACTCGGCCAGCGAGGTCATCGATCGCCTCGCGGTCGCCGACCAGGTCGCCGTCGCGCCCCTGGTCGCGTCGGTCCTGCGCTCGGGCGCGGGCCAGGAGCTGCTCGAGACCGCCGAACGTCGGCGCCTCAGCTTGCCCCTGGTCCTCGGCGACACCCGCTTCGAGATCCTGACCGCCGTGGCCGAGGCCGCGGGCAAAGACCCCGCGCGCCTGACCGCGATCGCGGGGCTCGGGCGGCTCGGCACGGACCAGGCCACGGTCGTGCTCCAGGGCCTGCTCGAGCGCGACGGCGAAGACGAAGCCGTTCGCAAGGTCGCGTTCAAGGCCCTGCGCCGGGCCCAGCGCGGCAAGACCACCACCGCCAATCGGGGAGCAGCCCAACAATGAGCCCTACGGACGTCGCTGAGGTCAAGCTGCGCTACGCCGCCGCCTCGGATCCGATCACCGACGACGAGACCTTTCGTCTCCACCTGCCGACCGACGCGGTCCGCGACGGGGCGCTCGTCGCCAAGCTGTCGCGGCCCGGTGTCATCCGCGACGCGCTGATGACCGTGGCCGATGTCCTGGCCTCGGATCTGCGCTTCAAGGCCCGCGACCGCGCCGACTACCTGGCCTACCTGATCGCCCAGGGCAAGCGGGTGAGCAACGAGGTCTGGGACGCCCAGAAGGCCTACCTCGAGGAGAAATTCGGCGGCGCCGAGGCCAAGGAGGAGAGCCCCCTCGATCCGATCGTCACCGTCGGCGAGCACGGGACCAGCATCGAGGTGTTCTCGACCGACGAGTCGGCCTACGCCCGCTTGTTCCTGCGCAGCGGCGACGCCTACGAGGCCCAGCAGCGGACCGACGGGACCACGCACCTGGCGATCGACGACACGCTCCTGCGCGGGATCGGTCGGATGCGCTCGTACCGGGCCTCGACCCTCGAGTTTGGCCCCGGGCCCGCGGGCGAGGGCGGCTCGGACGGCGTCAGCGAGCGCGACATCCGGGTCCCGCTGCGCTGGCTGCGGGCCTTCGGTCAGGTTCAAGCCGCGTCGACCCTGCCCGCGCGCGAGTTCGAGCTCGCGCCGATCGACCTCTACAACGTGCTCTTGACCCTGCGCATGCGCCGGGCCAAGACCTCGCCCCGGGCGCTGCGCTACGAGCTCGTGCCCGGTGAGACCCCGCGCCTCGTGCTCGAGCCCTGGGACCAGGTCATCGAGGGCACCGGTCCGGCCTACCGCGGCGCGACCCCGGTCGTGGTCCGGACCTGGGGCCGCCGCCGCCTGAGCACCCTCGCGCGCCTGCTGCCCCACACCAAGCGCGTGCGCGTGCGCCTCGTCGGCGCGGGCCTGCCCGCCTACTACATCCTCGATCTCGGCGACGTCGAGCTGACCCTCGCGCTCTCGGGCTGGACCGACAGCGGCTGGGCCGGGATCGCTACTTTTGATCTGCTGGTTGCTGGCGAGGTCGACGAGCTCCTCGCCCGCAAGGTCCACGACGGCCTCGTCGCGCAGCCGGGCGGGGCGACCCTCGACGAGCTGGCCACGTCGAGCGAGCGCAGCGTCAACGAGATCCGCCAGGTCATCCTCCACCACATGCAGCGCGGGACCGTCGTCCACGACCTGGCCAGCGATCGCTACATCGCCCGCTCGCTCCTCGCGACCCCGCCCGACGCCGAGACCCTGCGCTACCGCGACGAGCGCGAGCAGCAAGCCCACCGCCTGCTCGCGACCAAAGACGCGGTCCGCCTGACCAAGGTCCACGACCTCGGCGGCGAGGGCACCCGGATCGAGGGCGAGGTCGAGGACCCCGAGGCCCACCGCACCTACAAGACCTCGTTCACGATCGACCGCGAGGGCCGGACCGTCGACGCCAGCTGCACGAGTCCGCAGTACCGCCGCAGCGGCCTGCGTGAGGGCCCGACGGTGCCGATGATCGCCCTGCGCCTGATGTTCGCCCGCCACCAGGCCGAGCTCGAGCGGGCCCGCGGGACCGAGGCCGGGCGCAAGCTGATCCGGGCCGAGACCCGGGTCCTCGTCCGCCGTCAGGCCCCGCGGCGCGCGACCTCCGACGCCCCGAGCAGCGGCGGACCAGCGGCGGCCAACACCGGCTCGATCACCTACCGCCTGTCCCTCGACGACCGCGAGGTCGTCGTCCGCTGGGGTACCCACCCCTTGCGCATGCGCATGCACAGGCTCCGATTCTCGACCCCGGACGACGCCCGCGAGGAGTACTTCGGGCGGCTCGAGTCCCTCGGCGAGAAGGGCTTCATCGACGCCTCCGCGGCCGAAATGGTCTAGCGAGGCGAAGCTTCCCAATTGACAGAGAGGAGCAAGGCGACTAGCGTCATTTTCGAAATTGGACGAACGACACAGCCAGGGGTGGAGGAGCCAGGATCGTTAGCCGTGCTCAGCACAGGGCGGCGTTGCGCCGTCCGGGCACACTCTTCCGACATTCTCCACAAGGTAGGCTGTTCGTGGTTTGCCTGGCCCGTAGGGTGCTCCGACGGGGCCTTTGGCTGGGACAACCACGCAACCGCGGTTCAAAGGCCCCGTCGGAGCACCCTACGGGCCGCAAACCGGTGAGCCTACCGTGTCCCAAGTAGGATCGTAGCGACCGCGGCTCCTCCACCCCCGCCTGTTCAACTTCGTCCCTCTCCCCAGTAGCTCGCTCACCGACCAAGCCTCGCACAACCCCCCCACGCAGGTTCCGAGCACGGTCACCGAGCCAGGCCAACGGGTCTTCGCCGACGCCTCCGCCGGACGTCATGGCCAACGACACTTCCACCTCCACGAGCGCGAGCACCCCGGGCGACCTGCCCGAGTGGTCGGACATCGAGGAAGCCGGCAACATCCGTAACTGGGTCGACGCCGAGCTCGAGCGCCGCGGTCTTCGTGATCCGGGCGTCGACACCTCGAAGCTCAGCGACAAGAAGCGCAAGGCCTACAAGGCCAAGCGCGAGGAAGAGCGCAAGGTTCGGCGCGAGCTCATGGCCAAGGCCTGGTTCGTCTACCGCCAAAACCACCTCGTCCACGTCGGCGTCGGCGTCTGGTACCACGACACCGCCGACATCGATCGCTGGGACGCCCCCGATCTCGACGGTCGCCGGGCGCTCAACGAGCTACCCGAGCTCAAAGACGTCCACGCCCTGGCCAAGGCGATCGAGCTGTCGATCCCGCGCCTGCGCTGGCTCGTCTACCACCGCGAGGTCGACACGGGCACCCACTACCACCGCTGGACGGTGCCCAAGCGCAGCGGCAAGGGCAAGCGGCTGATCAGCGCGCCCAAGCCCGACCTCAAGCGCGTCCAGGCCTGGATCGCCCGCAACGTCAGCGAGCACCTCCCGGTCCACGGCGCGGCCCACGGCTTCCTCGCCGGGCGCAGCACCCTCAGCAACGCCCGGGTTCACGCAGGCGCCCGCGCGATCGTCAAGTTCGACATCCGCGACTTCTATCCAACGATCACGCTTCGGCGGGTCAAGGGGCTGTTTCGCAAGGCCGGCTACGGCGAGCAGGTTGCGACCGTGCTCGCGCTGCTCACGACCGAGTGCCCGCGCGACGAGATCGAGCTCGGCGGCCGCGTGCACTACGTCGCAACCGGCCCGCGCTCGCTCCCGCAGGGCGCACCGACCAGCCCCTCGATCACCAACGCCTTGTGCGTCCACCTCGACGCCCGCCTGACCGGGCTCGCCCGCAAGCTCGGCTTTCGCTACACGCGCTACGCCGACGACCTGACCTTCAGCTTCCACGGTCAGGGCAAGATCCCCGTCGGGCGGCTGCAAAAGGCCGTCGGCGACATCGTCGGCGACGAGGGCTTCGTCGTGCACCCCCACAAGACCCGAGTCATGCGCAGCGGCGGACGCCAGAAGGTCACCGGCCTCGTCGTCAACACCGCGCCCGACGGTCAGCCGGTCGCCCGCGTCCCGCGAAAGGTCATCCGAGAGCTCCGCGCCGCGATCCACAACCGCGAGCAGGGCAAGCCCGGCAAGGGCGAGAGCCTCGAGCAGCTCCGGGGCATGGCCGCCTACATTCACATGTGCGACCCCGCCAAGGGGGCCGCCTTCCTCGCGCGCATCAACGCACTTCCCGCAGCCGGAGGTCAGGCCAAGCTCTGAAGTCCAGATGATCCGTGGAGAACCCGACAACGGGATCGTTAGCCGTGCTTCGCACAGGTCGGCGCTGCGCCGCCCGGGCACATTCTTCCGACATTCTCCACAAGGTAGGCTGTTCGTGGTTTGCCTGGCCCTAAGGGGTGCCCGGCGGACATCTTGGCTGGGCCAACCACGCAACCGCGGTTCAAGATGTCCGCCGGGCACCCCTTAGGGCCGCAAACCGGTGAGCCTACCGTGTCCCAAGTGGGATCGTGGCGACCCAAAGGGGCGATCCACGGATCATCGGACTTCACTTTTTTCTAGCCGTCAACAACGCCGTGGGGCAGTCGAGTGGTTAGCCGTGCTCAGCACAGGTCGGCGTTGCGCCGCCCGGGCACCTTCTTCCGACATTCTCCACAAGGTAGGCTGTTCGTGGTTTGCCTGGCCCTAAGGGGTGCCCGTCGGGCATCTTGGCTGGGCCAACCACGCAACCGCGGTTCAAGATGCCCGACGGGCACCCCTTAGGGCCGCAAACCGGTGAGCCTACCGTGTCCCAAGTGGGATCGTAGCTACGGTGCCCCACGGCGTTCTTGACACCCTCTGTCAGTACTCGAGCAGATCGTCGGCGTCGAGGTAGACCCGCTCGCAGCGGATGGTCATCTCCGCGTTGTCCTGCGCCGGGGGCTCGGTTATGCGGACGAAGCGACGCGTGGGCTGGGCCTCGATCGGGACCGGGAGCCCGGTGCCGCGCTCCTCCCGGACCCGCACGCTCTTCGGCTCGCCGCCGCTCGGTTCCGGGGCGCAAAGGGGGCTCTCACGGTGGACCGCTCGGGGCGCCCCGAGGCTGGGGAGCAGCGGCTCGACCAGGCCCTCGTTGGCGTTGGACTCGAGCGCCCGGGTCAGCTTTCGAGAGGCGACCAGACGGCCGAGGAGCACGATAAACAGAGCCACGGCTGAACCGAGCAGCAGTGGGGCGTAAAGATGCAGCGAAGAGCTTGCGTCGAGCAGAGTGTTCATCGGAGGTTCCTTCTGCGTGATGGCGAGAGGTCCCACCACGCCACACATGTGCGTTCGGGCTGCAAGGCATATGCCTGTCGTCCAGTGCCGCTGCGCGGTCCAGATCGGATGTTGGCGGCCGCGAGTGCAGGCGCCTGTGGCTACACTGGCTGCCGCCGCTGGCAACACGCTTCGGTGGTAGGCTGAGACCGCGAGACCATGCTGGCACCCGCAGACACGCTCACTCAGGCCGATGTCGTGCCAGCTTCGGATCTCGGTCTGGGCATCGGCTGGCAGGCCTTCCTCGATCTCGGCTTCATCACCTCGGTGTTGCTGATCCTCGCGGCCGCGGTCGCGCTGGCGGGGGTTATCGCGTACCACCCGACGACCCGGGCCAAGGCCTCGACGATCGAGGAGATCGAGCAGCCCAAGACCTTCATCATGTATTCGCTGGTCGGCGCGATCATTGCGATCATCGTCAAGGTCCAGCCGAGCATGGCCCTCGTTGTGTTTGGGATCGGCGGCCTGATGCGCTTTCGGACCAACGTCGGCCAGGCCAAGGACACCGGACGGGTGATCTTGGTGACGGTGATCGGGCTGTCGTGTGGGCTCGAGCTCTACATCGTCGCCGTGCTGACCACCGTGATCGCGTGGGCGTTGATCTTCGTGCTCGAGCGCCAGTCGATCGAGCGCGTGGTCGTTCAGGGCCTCGACAAGGACTCGATCCAGCGGGCCTCCGACGCCTACGTCGGCGTCCTGCGAGGGTGTGGCTGCGCGGTCATTGGCGAGCAGAAGCGGGTCAACAAGGGCAGCTTGGCGATCATCTATCGGGCCCCGCGTGGGTTCGACCGCGGCGCGCTCGAGCGGGGCTTCGCCGAGATCCCCGAGGACGCCCGCGGCACGATCAGCTGGGAGACCGCCTGAGAGACCCGCTGAGGCTCCTGCGGCCTGGTCCTGGGCTCAATCGAGGTTTCGCGCGACGCGGACGACGGTGGACTGGCTGAGCCCGGTGCGCTGGGCCAGCATCCGTGTGGTCCAGCGCGGCTTGCCGTGGGGCGGCGGCGACTGACGCAGGCGCAGGAGCTCGGCGATCTTGCGCTGGCTGATCGTGCGGGGCGCGCCGGGGCGCGGTCGATCCCACAGCGCGACGACGCCTCCCTCGCGAAAGCGTGCCCGCCACTTCGAGACCGTGCGGCGCGAGGTCCCGAGCTGCGCAGCGCTCTGGGCTCCGGTGTCGCCCGCGGCCCAGCGCAGGATGATCTTTGCTCGCAGGCGCACGGTCTCGTCGGGGGTCTCGCTCGACGCCAGGCGCAGCAACGCGAGTCGTTGCTTGGAGGTCAGCTTGATGGGGCTGCGGTCGTGGCGAGGGCTCGACATCGGTCGTTGTGGATGTGTCGAACCCGGCCGTACCCATTGAGAAAAGTTGCAGTTCCCAGTCATATTTTTATCCAGAGCGGGCTAAATCGCGCCGCGCGGAGAGTGTGAGTTTCAAAATGGGACGCTTCGCGTTGTTTGCGCGACACCTCTCTGGCCCACCGCCCGAATCGGCGGCCATACTCTCGGGGATGCCGCGTACCGTGCCGATCGCCGCTGTCCTCATACTCCTGTGCGTGCCCCTCGGGTGCGGCGCCAACTCGTCCCCGAGCCCAAGCGCGTCCGGTGAGTCCAAGCCGGCGGCCAAGCCGAGCCCCGAGCCGCCGAGCCAGCCCGCGTCCAATCCCCACGCCCTGGATCCCCACGCTCGAACTCCACCGTCGGCCACACCGCCGGGGCCGCCGCGCGATGTGACCCCAAGCGGCGAGACCATGACGGTGACGGTCGACGGCCTCGCCATGGTCGTGCCGAGCGAGTGGACCCACGCGCCGGGCAGCAACCCGATGCGCAAGGCGGAGTTCATCATCCCGGGCCCCGGCGGCGACGTCCGCCTCGTGGTCTCTCGCTTCGCGGGCGGAGCGGGCTTGACCGCCAAGAACATCGAGCGCTGGAAGGGGCAGATCACGCTCGCCGAGGGCGCCGAGGCGCAGACGAGCGAGCGGGAGGTCAACGGCTTGAAGGTGACCAGCGTCGACATGCGCGGACGCTATGCCGGTCAGTCCATGCCCGGCGCGCCGCCGCAGCCGCCGGTCGACGACGCGCGGATGCTCGCCGCCGCGATCGAGGGCGCGGGCGACCCCTGGTACTTCAAGCTCGTCGGCCCGGCCGCGACGATCGACGTGTGGGGCAGCGGGTGGACCAAGCTGCTCGCCGAGCTCGCGCCCGCCGCTTCGTCCGCAGACGGCGACCCAGCTGAAGGGGCCTCGACAGCAGAGCCCGCGCCGTCGCCGAGCGAGTAGGCTCGGGCCCCGCGGCCGCCCGCGACTCTGGCACGCACGGCCGCAAGCGCCCGGTCGCGCCCTCGCTGCGCTCGGTCGGCGCTCACGCCACGCCCGGGCGTCGGAGACGTCCTGCGAGACACAGCGACACGAGCGCGGCGAGGCCGGGCAGGGCAGGGGCGCCGGGTTGGCTCGTGCAGTTGCACGCGCCGTCGCCGTCATCCATCGCCTCGCTGCTCGTGGTCGCGCCGGTCTCGGTCTCGTCGGTCGTGCCCTCGCCGGTCTCGTCGCCGGGATCGCCGACGATGATCGTGGCGCCGACGACGGCGCGGTTGCCCAGCCAGTCGACGGCCTCGAGCTCGAGCAGGTGCTCGCCGTCCTCGGCGAGGCTGACGCCCTCGAAGCGATAGGGGGGGACCTGGTCGACGCTGGCCAGGCCGAAGGCGTCGAGCCACGGCGCGCCGTCGATCGCGAGCCGAACTTCGGCGACGCCGACCCCGTCGTCGTCGGCCGCGGCGAGCACGTCGAGCTCGATCGGTGCGCTCGGGAGCGCGTCGCCGTCGAGCGGCTCGACGAAGGCCACGCTCGGCGGCGTGAGATCCTCGAGCTCGGTCCACGGCGGTCCGCAGCGCTCGGACGGGCCCGAGCGCGCGCTCGGGCAGCCCTCGGCCCACGTGGCGCCGGGCTCGGTCGCGACGTAGAAGCCCTCGCACGCGGGGGTCGGCGCCCAGCTGCCGTCGCCCGCGTGACAGGGCGTGAGGTCGATCCCCGTCCGATCTTCGATCCACGCGATCGTCACGGGGGCCGGCACGTACTGGACCGTGGCCCCGTCGCCGCCGCCGCCCGAGACGAGGCCCAGCATCCGCCAGCTCCCGTCGTCGAGCTCGACGAAGGCCGGGCCGCCGGAGTCTCCGGCGTCCGCCCCGGTGCCCATGCCGCCGATCCCGATCGTCGTCAGATAGCCGACGATCTCGGTCTGGGCCTCGTGCTTGAGCCCGACTTGCTCGGGCCCCTCGCTGGTCGTGTCGCCGAAACCGACGATCGTCACCGGGGTCCCGACCTCGATCAGATCCTCGTCGCAGCCGAACAAAGGCGGCGTGATCGCAAGGTCCTCGACGGGCTCGGCGAGCAGGCAGTAGGCGTAGTCCATCGAGCTGACCGCGAACAGATCGCTGTTGCGCTCGCAGGTGAGGGTCTCGACCGCGCGCGCGGGCGCGGCGATGTCCTCGCCGAGCAGGACCTCGGTGTGGAAGGTCCCGCAGTGCGCCGCATAGACGACCACGCGCGGGTGCACGAGGGTGCCCGTGCACAGGCCACCGCTTTGGAGCGCGACGACACCGGGCCACGCACAGGTCTCGCTCGCAGACCCGCCGACGATCTTCGCTGGCGCGGGCCGCAGATCGTTCGGCGGCGCCGCACTCGCGACGCGGCAGGGAATCGCCGCCAGCGTCAGTCCTGCCAAGATCGCGCCGCGCACAGGCTCGAGTGTGCCCGAGATCCGGCGCCCGTGCCCTACTCGTTCGCGGCCGCGGGTGGCACACTGGCGTCGAGCCCTCATGTCCACAACCAGCGAGACCCGCGAGCACATCCTCGTCGACTTTGACGCGGGTATCTGCACGATCACCTTCAACCGGGCGAGGAAGAAGAACGCGTTCAGCCTCGCGATGTATGCGGCGCTCGTCACCGCCCTCGAGGAGGCCCGCGGGCGCAGCGAGGTTCGCGTGATCCTGCTGCGCGGCAGCGAGGGCGTGTTCACGGCCGGCAACGATCTTCAGGACTTCATGAAGAACCCGCCGCGCGGCCCCGACAGCCCGACCGAGCGCTTCCTCGAGCTCCTCGTCGCCTGCGAGAAGCCGATCGTCGCCGCCGTCGAGGGCGTGGCGATCGGGATCGGCGTGACGATGCTCCTGCACTGCGACCTCGTCTACGCCGGCGAGAGCGCGCGCTTCCACATGCCCTTCGTCAACCTCGCGCTGTGCCCCGAGGCGGGCTCGAGCTACCTGCTGCCGCGGCTGATGGGCTACCAGCGCGCGGCCGAGCTGCTCCTGCTCGGTGAGCCCTTCTCGGCCCAGCTGGCCCACGACTACGGCTTCGTCAATCAGGTCCTGGCCGACACCGCGGTCGTCGATCGTGCGCGCTCGATCGCCGAGGCCCTGACCAAGAAGCCCCCGGCGGCCCTGCGCGTGACCAAGAAGCTGATGCGCGATCGCTACCGAGGCGACCTCGACCTGGCCATGGCCGCCGAGTTCGAGGCCTTCGCCGCGGGCCTGGCCTCGCCCGAGGCCGCCGAGGCCTTCGAGGCTTTCTTTCAAAAGCGCGCGCCGGACTTCTCGAAGTGCCAATGACACGGGGCAGCTCCGGAAGCTCCGCCGCGCCAGAGTCCTCCGAGCCCGCGGGCGCACCCGATCGCTGGGGCGAGCGCCTCCCGCGTCGGCTGGGGACCTTCAGCGCCGTCGCGGTGCTCGTCGGCTCGACGATCGGCAGCGGGATCTTCCGCTCGCCCGCGGTCGTCGCCCAAGACATCGACGCGCTGCTGCCCTTCGTGCTCGCCTGGGTGGTCGGGGGTCTCGTCGCGCTCGCGGGGGCCCTGACCTTCGCCGAGCTCGGCGGCATGTTCCCGCGGACCGGGGGCATCTACGTCTACGTGCGCGAGGCCTTCGGCAAGCTGCCCGCGTTCTTGTTCGGCTGGGCCGAGCTCGTGATCCTGCGGCCTGCGGCCTACGGTGCGATCGCCGTGACCTCGGCCGAGTACACCTGGCGGCTGCTCGGTCACGACCCCGGGCGGGCCCTGTGGATCGTCGTGCAGCCCGGGTCCGAGCCCGACAGCGGCCTCGTCATCAGCCTCGCCCAGGGTCTCGCGGCGGTGTTCATCATCGTGGTTGGGGTCGTCAATTATCGCGGGATCCGGCTCGGCGCGATCATCCAGAACGTGTCGACGGCGCTCAAGGTCGCCGCGATCCTGGTCCTCGTCGGGCTCGGCCTCGCCCTGGTCCCCGACGCGCTGGGCTCGACCGGCGAGCTGCCCACCCGGCCCGCAGACGCGCCCGCGCCCGGGACCCTCGCGGCCTTTGGCCTGGCCATGGTCGGGGTGCTGTGGGCCTACGACGGCTGGTCCGACGTCGGCTTTGTCGGCGGCGAGATCCATGATCCGGCTCGCAACATCCCGCGCGCCTTCATTGGCGGGACCGCGATCGTCGTCGGGCTCTACCTCCTGATCACGATGACCTACCTCAAGGTCGTGCCCCTCGATCAGATGCCCGGGCGCCCGCTGATCGCCGCCGACGTGGCCGAGGCGCTGATCGGCCCGGTCGGGGCCGTGTTCGTGGCCGGGGCGGTCGCGATCAGCACCTTCGGCACGCTCAACGGCTCGATGATGACCGGGCCGCGGGTGTTCTTCGCGATGGCCGAAGACGACCTGTTCTTCCGCGGTCTGGCCAAGGTCCACCCCGAGCACGGGACCCCGGGCGGGGCGATCGTGCTGTCGATGGTGCTCGGCGTCGGCTTCGTCTCGTTTCAGGGCTTCGCCGAGCTCGCCGATCAATTCGTGATCGGGATCTGGCCCTTCTACGCGCTGGCCGTTGCGGCGGTCTTGATCCTGCGCAAGCGTCGACCGGAGCTCGAGCGGCCCTACCGGACCTGGGGCTACCCGGTCGTGCCGATCTTGTTCTTGGTCGCGGCGCTGTACCTGCTGGGCAACTACGCCGTGCGCGAGACCGGGAAGTTCGTGCTCGACGTCGCGATCGTGCTCTCGGGGGTGCCGGTCTACTGGCTGTGGCAGCGACGGCGCCGCAAGGACTAGCAGCCCGGGGTGCAATGCATCGTGTCGCTGCTAGCCCTCAATCAAGCGTTTCGCGCGCCATCCTGGCCGCGACTTGGACGAGCGCCGGCCACGAGCTCCGCGGGATCTCACCGAGCCGCGCCCGGGACCACGCCGAGCCCATCGCGAGGATCGAGGACGGGCGCGTAGCGGCGGGTGCAGTCGACGGCCTCGGGCGCGGCGAGGTCCCCGGCCTCGAACGCCGCCGAGCAGTGCTCGCTGGCGTCGGGTCCGAAGCTGTGGAGGCGCAGGGTCTGGTCCTCGGGCAGCTCGCCGATCCACCAGATCGCCCAGCTCCAGCTCCCGCGCTCGACGGCGCGGGGGAACATCACGAACTCGGTCCCGCGCTCGTCCACGCTGACGCCCTCGCGTGAGAGCGGGGCCCAGCGTCCGTCGGCGTCGCGGACCTCGACGCGGACCGTGGGCCAGGTCGCGCCGTCCCAGCTCGGGGCCGCGCTGTCGAAGTGGAGGCGCGGCAGCGCGTCGAGCTCGGCCTCGACGCCGAGCTGCTCACGCAGGCGTTGGTCGAGCCGGTCGAGCGCGCGCCGGGTCCGAGCGTCGGGGCCGAGGGCGAACGCGCGGCGCAGGCCGGGGGCGACCCGGGCCGAGGGCCCCGCGCTGGTCGAGGCGACCGCGGCCTCGTCGACGCCGACCCTCTGGGCCAGCGCGGCGATCCGCTCGGTCATCAGCGCGCCCGCGTACTGACCCCAGAGCGTCGAGCCGCCCTCGTAGTGCTGCAGCGCGTACTCCTCGGGCGTGACGAAGTAGCTCATGTACTCACCCGCGAGCCCGATCGCCACGGGCCGCGGCGCCGCGGCCGGGCCGGTCGTGGCCACCGCCTGCCGGATCCGCATGCCCATGATCGTGGTGAACTCGCCCGGGAGGCCGACGATGCTCAGGGGCCCGACGCGGTGGACCGAGATCGGGACGACCTGCGGGATCATCGAGGGCGGGAACAGCGTCGTGAACAGGGCCGGCGGCATCACGGGCTTCTTCGCTCCGTGGCCGGGCCTGCGCTCGCGGGTGACGGTCTGCCCCTCCGAAAATCGCTCGTGGTGGCGCGTGCGCCCGTCCTCGGCGCCGACGAGGACCGCCTTGCCGCCGAGCGCTCGCCGGGCGGACACCGTCTGCGGGGGGCCGTCGATCGCTTGGCTGGCGAGCGCGACCCGCTCGAAGCCGCTCTCGATCGCCCCGCTGATCGAGCGCCCGCAGCCGGGCTCGTCGGCGAGCGCGGACTCGACGATCGCGGCGCCCAGCGTGGTCCCGAGCGCGAGCGCGTCGGCCCGGCCCTGCGTCCGCCAGTTGGGCGAGACGTCGCCCTCGGGCCCGTTGAACAGGGCCACGACAGGATCGCCGAGCTCCGGGCGTGCGCGGTGGAGGGCAGCCTCGGCGTGGGCCGTGGCGACCGCGAACAGGTCGCCGTTGTAGGCGTCGGTCGCGTTGATCATCGAGGTCGCGTGGACCGCGAAGAAGGCCGCGATCGCCAGGGCCTCGCCGTCGCGGTCTTCGATCCGCAGGGTCGTCAGGGTCGGGTCGACGGCCTGGCAGGGATCGACCCCCGCGGCCTCGGGCTCTCGATCGCGGGGGGCGTCGGGGCAGCGCGGGAGCTCGGCGTTGCCCGCGATGAGCAGCTCGGCCTCGGGGTTGTGCATGAAGGGCGCGACGCTGCGGTTGCGGACGACGAGCGGGACCGTGCGGCTGTCGAGGCGCAGCTGCGCGGGCGCGCGTCCGGCCGCGGCCTCGGCGACCGCCGCCGCGATCCGATCGACGAGGAACTCGAACAGCTCGGGATCGAAGCCCATGCGCCTCGACGCGACCCGGTTGTAGAGCCTGGTGGTCGAGAAGTTCGCCGGGCTGTGGTGCGTGTGCGTGGCCGACAAGAGCAGCTGCGCGCGGCCGATGTGCGTGAGCCCGTGATGCTCGCGCACGCGCTCGACGACGGCGTCGGCCAGGCCCGCCGGGATCGACCACAGATCGGCGACGGCCAGGACCAGGGGCTCGCCGTGCTCGTCCTCGACGTAGATCGCCCGGGCCCACAGCCGGGTCCAGACCCCGTACCCGGTCCCGCCTTCGAACGAGTGCCCGCCGAGCGGGACCCCGGCGATCGGCGTGATGTCGACCTTGGCCGCGCCGGCCAGGACCTCGCCCGATCCGGTCTGCGGCTCGGGGGCGGCGTGGATCGTGGGGCGCTCGACGCAGGCACCGAGGGTCGCGATCACGCACAGCACGACCAGGGCCAGGGCGCAGGGACGAGACATCTGCGCGAGGCTACCGAACAGCCCCGGACCGCGCGAGCGGGCGCGCCGGACAGCCAAGCCGTGGGCAGCCTCGAAGAGGTGGAAGCGGGTCCCCGGGGGCTACGGTTCCGCCAGGAACTTCAGATACCGGGCGTACTGCAAGTTTTGGCGACAAAGCCCTCGGCGAAGAGGCCAAGCGAGGCGGCGCGATGCATTGCACCCCGGGCTGCTAGGGGACGTCCATCACCGTCGGGGTCAGGTACACCCGCGTGGGCACGCGGGCGAGCTGGCCCCAGACGTCGTCCCCCCAACACCTGACCTCGCCGCTCTTCATCCGTGCGCAGGTGTGCTCGTTTCCGGCCGCGAGCTCGACGACGTCATCGGGGAGGTCCGGGACCGGTTTCCACTCGGTCGTCTCGCTGTAGGGGTTGTCGCCCCAGCAGCGCACGGCCCCGCCCGAGCTCAGCGCGCAGTGGTGCTGGCCCCCAGCCACGAGCTGCGTGATCTTGTCGAGGTCCAGATCCTTGGTGTCCGACGATTTGTAGTGGTTGGCCTTGGGCGTGCGCCCGTCCGTGCTCCACTCGGTCTCGGTCTGCCCGACCCAGCAGCTGACCTTGCCCGACTTTCGCAGCGCGCAGTCGCTATAGCTCGAGCTCGAGACCGCCACGGCGTCGCGGATGCCCGCGATCTTCGTGAACTCTCGGGGGGGCGGCTGGTCGTTCCAGGAGTAGAGCTCCCCGAAGCAGCTGACCTGGCCGCTGCCGTGGGCGACGCAGCCGCGCATGTTCGACGTGGACACGTCGATCGGCGCCTTGATCTGGCGATCGACCTCGAGCAGGCCGAACGACTGCCCGCAGCTCAGCGCGGCCTTGCGGCCCGTGCCCGCGATCGTGCACAGGGGCGTGGGCCCGGCCGCGAAGGTGTGGACCTCGGGGATCGCGGTGCTCGGGGTGAAGGTCGGGGCGCCCGTGCTCTGGGCGTTCCAGTTGCCACACTGCAGCGCGCCGCCCGAGCGCAGGAAGCACGCCTCCCAGCCGGTGCTGAAGGAGACGATGTCTCCGCTGGTCGGCAGCGCGAGCACGCTGGGCTTCGAGACCTCGGCGATGCCGATCTGGTCGAGCGTGTCACTGCCCCAGCAGCGCAGCGCGCTGGTGTCGTCGACGGCACAGGTCGTGCGTCCGAACGCCGCGATCGAGCTGGCCTTCAGATCGGGGACCACGTGGGCGTGGCTATCGTCGCGGCCGAGGGCCTCGCCGCGGTCGAAGCCCCAGCAGGCGATGCGATCGTCACGGGTCAGTGCGCACGACAGATCCTCCGCGACCGCCAGCTCGACGACGCCGTCGAGACCGGCGACCGGGGCCGCGGACTCGCGCGTCGTCGAGCCGCCGTCCCCGAGCTGGCCATAGACGTTGCGACCCCAGCACTGCGCGCGCCCGTCGACCGTCCGCGCGCACGCGTGGGTCCGCGTGGTCGCCAGCTCCGCGAGGCCCCGGGCGTCGGAGATCTCGCGCATGCCGATGTCCTGCTCGCGTATCAGCGACAACAGGTCCTGGGTGCTGCACACGGTCTTGCCGTCGCCACGCAGCACGCACAGGGTGTTCCAGCCCAAGAGCGCGAGGTCGAGGGCGCCGCGAAAGCGACCGACCTCGAGCACGTCGGGGAAGTCCTGCTCGTCGAGCTCGGTCGGCGGCTGGCCGCCGCTTGCCTGACCTTGCTTGAACTGACCTTGCTTGAACTGAGTGTCGTAGCGATGCCAGCTTTTGATCTCCTGGCCCCAGCACACGACGTCGCCCTGGCCCGTCAGCCCGCACGCGAGGCCGTCGCCCACGGTCATGGCCACGGCGCCGCTGAGGCGCGGCCGCGGGACGCCGAACTCCTCGGCGCCCCAGCACCACAGCTCACCGCCCGCGAGCATCGCGCACGACTCGCCGTCGCCGATCTCGAGCTCGACGGCGTCGGTGATGCCCGCGACGTCGTAGACGTGCTGCGATCCCCATCGAACCGCGCCCCAGCACCGGACCCGGCCGTCTTCGACCACCGCGCACGCGCGCGAGCTCGCCGTCGAGATGCGCCGCGCGTCGTGAACCAGCTCGATGCGCGAGGCCGGGCCCCACTTGCGGGTGCCGTAGACCGCGGGGTCGCTCGGCGGCTGGTCCGGGAGCTCGCGCAGCTCCATCTCCGCCGCCGGCCCGCGCCCCCAACAAAACACCGAGCCCGTGCGCTCGACCGCGCAACCGAACTCGGGCTCGATCGAGATGTCGACCCAACGGGATTTGGACTGGGCCTCGGCGGGGTCCTCGTCGGTCTCTGGCGCACGCAGCTCGGGGGTGACCGTGGAGCCTGGGTTCAGGTCTGCCGTGGGTCGTGGCGTGCATGCGGCCAGCGCAGCGCTGGCGAGGAGCAGGACCGGGCACCTGGCAGACATGACGCGATGCTATCGCGGGGCTGACCGGGACGCCTGCTTCGGCACCGGGCGCGACCTTCCACCGACATTGCAGTGATGGCACCGAAATATCGCTGCAACTCGCACGTCGGGGTAGAGTGTTCGGCGTGCCGGATCTCGTGGAGCTTCTCAACGAAATATCGGTGGCATTCGCACTCAGCAGCAACCTGCGGACGCTGCTGCCCCGGCTAGCCCCGGCGATGGCGCGGCACCTTCCGGTCGTCGAGGTCGAGGCTCTCCATCTCGACCGTGAAGGCCAGTCTGTGCAGATAGCGGCACACGCGCCAGAGTCAGGCCGCTGCTGGATCGGACAGCGTTCTGCTCGTTTTCTCCATCGCCAGGCCATCCGGGGCGCGGTCTGGTGTGACGAGGTCGAGCCCGCGAGGGTCGCGATGACGCCCGTCGCGGCACGCCTGAAGATCATGGTTGGGCACGCAGGGCTGCTCTCGATCGGGTTTGAGACGGATATTTCGGTGGAAGGTGGAGCCACATCCAACACCGAAATATGGGTGAGCAGTCTTCAAGGTCACTGCGCTCGGCTGGGTCAGCTCGACGCCACGGCACGCCGCTGTCGACATGCCCATCGTGAAGTCACACAAGTCACACAAGACACAGAAGACACCGAGACTTCGGTGAAAGACCGCAGCGAGCCTGGCACCGATATTCCGGTGAGAACGCTCGATGCAGCGATCATTGACTGCATCTCCAGCGCACTACAAGCAACTGGAGGCCAGATCTACGGGAAGGCGGGCGCCGCGAAGTTGCTGGGTCTCAAGCCCAGCACCCTTCAAAGCAAGATGCGAAGGCTCGGAATCGCGCGTAGCGACTTCGTCTCGAGCTCTTAGGTAAAGCCCAGATCGGCGTCGAGGCGAGCCTGGGCATGAGCGATCTCCGCGCGTTGGCGCTCGTCGTCCCAGGCGAGCTCCGAGGCCATGCGAGCGGCGAGCGGCGCGATCGCCGCTCGCGGGTCGAGGCCGTAGAGCGGCAGCCGTGTGCGTCGGTAGAGCAGATCCTCGAGCTTGGCCGCACCCTCGCGCGCGACCGCCCACGGGACCTCGCCCTCGACACAGGTGGCGCCCGGGTAGAGCGGCTGGGCCCCGAGCGCGAGGACCTGCTCGGCCTCGGTCCCGAACAGACGCGCGAGGCGGCCGGCGGTCGGCTCGTCGAGGTCGTGGGTCTGACCGAGGTGGCTGGCCAGCGCTTTGAGATCGCCGTCGAAGTCGCCGCCGGGCAGCGGCGGCTCGTCGCCTGGCTCGGGCAGCGCTCGGCCGAGGCCCTCGGCGACCGAGTCGAGCACCCTTCGGGCCATGCCGCGGTAGCCGGTGAGCTTGCCGCCGGCGACCGAGAGGATCCCGAGGGGCCCGAGCAGCAACTCGTCGCGGCGGGACAGCTCGGCCGGGTTCTTCTTGGTTGGGTCGGCGATCAGCGGGCGCAAGCCGGCCCACGCCCCGACGATGTCGCCGGGCCCGAGCGGCCCGCAGCTGAAGTAGTCGGAGACCGGCGCGAGCAGATAGTCGACGTCCTCGCGCTCGATCGTTGGCCAGACCTCCGCGCCGGGCTCGTAGGTCGTGTCGGTCGTGCCGATGTAGACCACGTCGCCGCGACGGATCGCGAAGATCCGGCGCTTGTCGCTGGTGTCGAGGACCAGGAGGTTGCGAACCGGCAGCTTCGACGCCGGGATCGAGATGTGGATGCCCTTGCTCAGGTGCAGCAGCGGCGAGGCTGCGGGGTTCTCGAGCCGCTGGATGGCCTCGACCCAGGGGCCGGCGGCGTTGACGATCATCCGGCCCTGGACGCTGAGCAGCTCGCCGCTGAGTTCGCAGCGGGCCTCGACGCCGATCGCCCGGTCGCCGCTGCGCAGCAGCCCGACGACGGGGGCATGGTTGATGAGCGTGGCCCCGGCCGCGGCCGCCGAGCGCAAGTTGGCCAGGACCAGGCGCGCGTCGTCGGTCAGGTACTCGCGGTAGGCGAGGGCGTGGGGGAACTTCCGCCGATCGAGGACGGGCTCCTTCTCGGCCAGCGTCGAGCCGCTCCATGCTCGGTGCCCGTCCTTGCGATCGACGGCGCCCAGGCGCTCGTAGGTCGTGACCGCGATGCGCAGGCTGTAGAGCTTGGTCCGCCCGGACATCGGCATGACCATCCAGCGGGGCTCGCACAGGTGCGGGGCGGCCTTGTAGATCTCTTTGCGCTCGAGCGCGGTCTTGCGGACCAGGTTGATCTCGCCGCGCTCGAGGTAGCGCAGGCCGCCGTGGATCAGCTTCGAGGAGCGGCTCGATGTGCCCGAGGCGAAGTCGGCGGCCTCGAGCAGGGCCACGCTCAGGCCGCGTCGGGCGGCGTCGCGGGCGATGCCTGCGCCGGTGATGCCGCCGCCGATCACGATCAGATCGAAGCTCTCGCGCGCGAGCGCCGAGAGCGTCGACCCGCGCTCGTGGGTGGAGATAGTCGCGATGCTCATTGCCCTCGCCCTCATTGACCTCGGGAGTGTGTCAGGGCCCGAGCACGTCGGCCATCTCGGCCAACAGGAACTCGTTCTCGGCCGCGAGCCCCAAGGTGAGCCGGAAGTAGGCGTCGTAGGTCTGACCGTTGGCTGGCTCGAACACCTTGATGCTGATGCCGCGCTGCTCGAGCTTGGATTTGAGCTCGGCGCCCCGGCGGCCGTCGGTGAACCGACACAGCACGAAGTTGGCCTGCGAGGGGAACGCCTGGAGCCCGGCAAATTTGGCGAGCCCGGCGTAGAGCTGCGCACGCCCGAGGCGCGCCTGCTCCCGGATGAAGGGCAGGTGCTCCGGGTCCTCGAGCGCAGCGACCCCGATCTGCTCTTGCAGGGTCCCGAGCCGATAGTTCGTCAGCTGCTTTTCGAGCGCGGTCACGAAGCTGGGCTTGGCCAGGAGGTAGCCGATGCGCACGGCGGCGAGGCCGTAGGCGAACGAGAAGGTCCGGCTGACCATCAAGTTGGGGTAGCGCCCGACGAGATCGGCGAAGTACTCGTGGGCGTCGGGATCGAGGTAGTGAACGTAGGCCTCGTCGATCCAAAACCGGGCCTCGGGGAAGCGCTCGATCAGGGGGATCATCTGCTCCCGGGTCACGAGCACGTTGCCCGTGGGGTTGTTGGGGTTGACGATGTAGACCAGGCCGAGGCGGCGCTCGAGGTGGCGCTCGAGCCGGTCGACGTCGAAGCTGAAGTCGTCGCCCGGATCGAGCGGCAGCATGTCGACGTGCATCCCGCCTTCGGCGGCCTTCTTGGGCACCTTCGAGTAGGTGAAGCGCGGCGTGATGATCGGGAACCCGTCGCGCTTGACGACGTGACGCAGGACCCGGCGGGGCGAGTCGAGCACGCGCTGCTTGAGCAGGTAGGGGATCGCTAGCTTGAGGATCGGGCCGGTACCGTTGTGCAGAAATACGTTCTCGGGCTCGACCCCGTCGGCGCGCGCGATCGCTTCGCGTAGCGGCGTGTTGTCGGGCGAGGAGTAGTTGCGAAAATCGGTCCGCTCGCTGTAGCGCCGAAGCACCTCGAGGCAGCGCTGCGGTGCGTAGGTGCCGTCGTTGAGCCCCAGGTTCAGGGGCAGGGTCACGCCGACAGGCGTGGTCGCACGGTCTTGCGTCGGGCTGAACATGCAGGTCCTTGGCGACGCATCAAACCACTTTGCGAGCCGGCACTGAACCTCCTGTATCGCGGCGTCAGCGAACGAGGCTCAAACCGTCCGGAGCGGCCTCTAAGTGGCCTTGCTGTGCACTGCTGAACACACCCGACGCATTCACCTGCACACCTTCACTCGCCGTGAAATGCGTTCACACGGGTGGCCGACCGGAGCTCAGCCGACGCGTCGACTCGTCGCGTGGATCGGCGTGGCGGCGGCGACGCGGCGGTGCTCCTGAAGGTCGTCGGCGCCGATCACCTGCGGCGCCGGAGGCAGCCGCGTCTGGTCGGCCGCTCGATCCATCGCCCCGAGCGAGGCGACCGTCAGCAGCGCACCTGGGACGACCGCCGCGAGCACGGGGGCATGGAGCACGAGCAGCAAGGGGATCAGGAGCAGCGCGAGGAAGCCGAGTTTCATCGGGCGCTTGGGATGACCTGGGGCGGTGGCGTTCATGGCGGGCGTCGCAACAGTGTGTTCGATGGCGGCGAGGTCAAGTTCCGCGTCTGTCGCCTATCGCAAACCATCTCGGCGCGCGCGCCGGAGCAACAACCGTGGCCGCTGGCTGATCGAGTTGCGACCCACTTAAAATCACAGAGCGAGTTGCCATGATTTGAATTGATCGTAGATCTAATGAGCACCCTTACCGTTGCAACCTCCGTTATGCACTCATCTGCCCCAAAACAAGCTGAGTCCGAGTTTGACAACCTCCTCGGCCAACTCGTCGACGAGTTGGCGATGACCCCGCCGAGCCAGTCGGCTGTCGCGTTGGTCTCCGAGCCCGATCCGCCACCTGCGGCGCACGTGGGCTCGACCAGCGAGATGGCCGCCGAGGCGGCCGCCGCGGCCGGTGTGCTGCCGCCCGCGCCGGCCCAATCCAACGCCACGGTCAAGGTCGTCGGGATCATCGCAGCGTCGCTGACCGTGGTCGCGGTCGCGGCGCTGGTGACCTTTGGCGGTGGTGGTGACCAGGCCGAGCCCACCGACGACGCCCCGGTTGTCACCGAAGCTGCGTCTGCACAAGATCAAGAGCGCCTGGAGGCGGCCGCTGCCGCGAATCGGCTGGCGGCCGAGAAGGCCCAGGCGGCCGCGATGCTCGCCGAGCGGGCCGAGATTGACGCCGAGTACGCACGTGTCGAGGCCGCGCGACTGAAGGCCGAGCTCGAGGCCCAGGCCAAGAAGGCCAAGACCAAGACCAAGTCCAAGACTCGCCAGCAGTCACGCAAGGCCAAGCCCAAGCCCACCAAGCCCGCGCTCGGCAGCGACTTCGGGGATCTGTAGCCCCGACCTGGGCTGCTGGGCTTGGCTGTTGGCCCGGCGCGTTGTAGACCGCGCGCGATGGGCCGCAGGCGTCGACGCAAGCCAAAGTGGGTACCCGAGCGCGCGATCGTGGGTGAACTCGACCGCCGCGGTCGCGCGGTCGTGGCCGCGGGTGAGGATGGCCGTCCGCGCGAGGCCCATGTCGACGGCGCCCTGCCGGGCGAGTCCATCGAGTATCTCCGCTGCGACCGCGAGGGGCCGGTCGACGCGGCGCGGACGCTCGAGGTGCTCGAGCCTGCGCCCGATCGCGTCGCCGCCCGCTGTCCTCACTACGGGGTCTGCGGCGGCTGCTCGCTGATGCACATGGATCCCGACGCCCAGGTCGCGTTCAAGCAGGCGACCTTGCTCGCGGACTTCGCGAGCCACGGCGTCGAGCCCGAGCGCGTGCTGCCGGCCCTGCGCGGGCCGACGTGGCGCTACCGTCGGCGCGCGAGGCTCGGCGCCAAGCTCGTGCCGGGCAAGGGCAAGGTGGTGGTCGGCTTCCGCGAAAAAGATCGTCGCTTCATCGCGGATCTCTCGACCTGTGAGATCTTGGCTGGCCCCGCTCAGGGGCCGCTGGCGGACGACCCGGGCCGGCTGATCAGCGCGCTGTCCGAGCTGATCGGATCGCTGAGCATCGCGGCGAGGACGCCGCAGATCGAGGTCTCCGCCGGAGATCGGGAGCTGGCGCTGGTCCTGCGTGTGCTCGATCCCCCGAGCGCCGAGGATCTCGACCGCCTCCGGGCCTTCGCTGCGCAGTACGAGCTGCGGATCTTCCTCCAGCCCAAAGGCCTCGACACCGTCGCGCCGCTCGAGACCGGACGCGAGCTGCTCCACTACGGGCTGCCCGACTTCGAGGTCGAGCTCGGCTTTCGCCCGACGGACTTCGTCCAGATCAACGCGCCGCTCAATCGCGCCATGATCGCGCGCGTCGTCGAGCTGCTCGAGCTCGAGGCCGATCACCGGGTCCTCGACCTCTTTTGTGGGCTCGGCAACTTCAGCCTCGCGCTGGCTCGGCGGGCGGCGCAGGTCGTGGGCGTCGAGGGCGACGCGGCGCTGGTCGAGCGCGCGCAGGCCAACGCGGCGGCCAACGCGATGACCAACCTCAGCTTCGAGCAGCGCGATCTCTACAAGGAGCCCGGGGCCTTCGAGTGGCCCGGCGGGCCCTTCGACCGCGTGCTCCTCGATCCGCCCCGCTCGGGGGCGGCGGGCATCGTCGAGCACTTCGAGGCGATCGCGGCGCCGCGTGTGGTCTACGTCGCGTGCTCGCCCGAGACCCTGGCTCGCGACGCCGCCACGCTGTGCTCACGCCACGGCTATCGGCTCGCGGCGGCCGGGGTCATGGACATGTTCCCCCACACCGCGCACGTCGAGTCGATCGCGCTGTTCGAGCGCTAGCAGCCCGGGGTGCAATGCCTCGCGCCGCCTCGCTTGGCCTTTTCGCCGAGGGCTTTGTCGCCAAAACTTGCAGTACGCCCGGTACAGCGGCGTTTTGGCTTCGCGCCCTCGGCGAAAAATCCGGCGCGAGGCGACACGATGCATTGCACCCCGGGCTGCTAG
>NZ_PVNK01000023.1 GCF_002994615.1 Enhygromyxa salina
GAGGGGAGGATGGTCTCGGGGAGGTTGCGGTTCCAGAGGGGGGCGTAGTGGGTGGTCAGGCAGTTGAGACGGAGAGTGCGGTCGTGCGCAGCTAGTGCGTAGTCTGATGTGGATATGGGGAGCTGAGTCGATAAGGTCTTGTTGACGTGTCCCATGCCCGTCGACTTGATGAAGAAATCGATTACGAGCGAGTGCGCGAGACTCGAGTAATCGAGGAGTAGAGACTCGCTGCTGAACGCGACGGCGAGCAGGGTGTTCACGTGCGCAGCACCGGGGATGAGGATGCACGGAACCAGAGTCCGTTCGTTGGTGGGCGCGACCATCTCCCGGTGCACGTGGCGGAAGAAATCCGTCACGGGCCGGCCCTTCCAACTTGGCGCTCGCTCGCGATACTCGGCTGCCGAGCACGCTGGGACGTAGTTGGTGCGGGGCAGGTAGTCTTCGTTGATCTGTGTCAGGTCGATGACGCTGTAATCTTGGCGGTGCCGACAGCCCTCGTTGGGGCTCTTGTTGAACGGAGTGCCCACGAAGAAGTGCGGCCCAGATACGACCCACTCGCCGGGATTGTTGGGGAACCGTGTCTCGCGTCGAATCGTCCCGTCTCGCTGTCGACCGGTCTCGTCGAAGCAAACTGTGCAGTAGTAGTTGCCCTCTTCGTCGGCCAGTTTCCGCGGCGCGTCCGCGAAGCGACGCAGTACCGAGAGCATCTCTTGGCTATGAACGACTGGAATGCGCGCCTGCGAGGCCGGAGTTCCGGGTGCGTCGTAGAGCTTGGCGAACAGCGTCAGCGCATCCTCGTCGACCTCCACGATCCGGGAGGCATGAGGGCGCAGGTCCCATTGTCCTTCCTCGTCCTTGATCCCGGGCACGGGGCCGTGACCGTCGTGCTCAAATGAGCCATCGAGTGTTGACGGGTGCAGTAGGTTGGAGACATTGAAGAAGGTGCCCCTTCCCGCTTGGCCAAAAACTAGAATGCAAAACTGCGCGTTGTCGTGCACGTCGGCGAAAAGAAATAGGCTGTTCTTGAAGCGCGCGAACAGGCGCGTGCTCGCCCACCCCCACTCCCGAAAGTGTCCTCCCCGGGGATCGTCAGCAATGCCGGGCTGACACAGGAAGCCGCATGCTCCGCTTTTACGCCGAAGCCGTTCCGCTCGGGTCAAGAAGCACTTGTACAAATTTGTCTGGACGCCTGTCAGGAGCGGGTAGTTGCTGCTCGCGTTCAGGAATCCCAATGTTCCCATCATTCCACTGAATTCTGCGAGGTAGTCTGCGCGGGCCGAAGGAGACGACAATGCCTCGTCACGCTGATCAGCCACCTGCTTCGCGCTCAGCTTGCGCAGTTCCAGCGTCGGCCGCAGATCCCCCAGGATCCCAGACTCACTCCATTGCAACTTAATCCAGGGCGGATTCCCCAAGATCACATCAAACCCCCCCCGCTCCCCAAACACCTCGGCAAACTCAAACTC